>CAZWBA010000004.1:0-268807 GCA_964631955.1 uncultured Verrucomicrobiaceae bacterium
GACCCGATACTCCCTTAGCAGGGGAGCGCCTTCGGCCTCTCGGCCACCTCTCCGTAAACTGTGTCGAACGACAACTACGTCGCTCAAATAACGGCGCTCGATAAAAAATGAAGAGCAACCGGTTAAATTTGCGGCCGGCATGATATCACAGACGACCGCGAATTACAGTTGAAAATCCGCCTTCGAATTTACTCGGTTTCAGCTCTGAAAAGTATCTTTATCCTGCTTTTCGCGCTGAATACGCTGATAAATTTCTTCGCGATGCACAGCCACTTCTTTGGGTGCATTGACACCGAGCCGTACCTGATTTCCTTTCACTCCGAGCACGGTTACGGTGACATCGTCGCCGACCACCAAAGTCTCGCCAATACGGCGGGTTAAAATAAGCATTTCCTACCTCTTAAAGCGGCAATCCGATCCCTTCTAAATCGCCACTCTACCCCGGTCTATAAAAGCCATGCCCCCTAGCACAGCCGTACCACCTTTTTTGGCCTGCTCTTATTAGCTCTTCATTGCGCTGCCGGCAGGTCCAACTCAAACGCCGAGTGCAATGCGCGCACGGCAAGCTCCATGAATTTCTCATCGATGACGACGGAAATTTTTATCTCGGAAGTTGTAATCATTTGAATATTGATACCTACATCGGCCAGCGCCTTGAAGGTTTTGCTGGCGACGCCCGCGTGCGAACGCATGCCGACACCGACGATGGAAACCTTGCAGATTTTTGCATCTGTCTTCACGTCGCGCGCGCCGAGCTTTTTCGCAGTCTCTCGCAGAATCGCTTCCGCCTTTGCCAATTCGTTGCGATGTACGGTGAAGGTGAAATCGGTGGTGTTGTCCTGTCCGACATTCTGCACGATCACATCGACTTCGATATTCGCCTCACCGATCGGGCCGAGAATCTGGTAGGCGACGCCGGGCGTATCGGGCACACCGACGATGGTCAGCTTGGCTTCGTCGCGATTGAAGGCAACACCAGAAATTGCTGGATTTTCCATAGTGGAATTGTCCTCGAGAGTAATCAATGTGCCGGGGCCGTCCTGGAAACTGTGCAGCACGCGAAGCGGCACGTTGTATTTACCGGCAAACTCGACCGAGCGGATTTGTAAAACCTTCGAGCCCAGACTCGCGAGCTCAAGCATTTCCTCGAAAGTGATTTTGTCGAGACGGCGCGCGGTGTCGACCACACGCGGGTCGGTGGTGTAGACGCCGTCGACATCGGTGTAGATCTGACATTCATCGGCTTTGAGCGCAGCTGCGAGCGCAACGCCCGTGGTATCCGAACCGCCGCGCCCGAGCGTAGTGATATTGCCGTTTTCGTCGATGCCCTGAAAACCCGCCACGACAACAATGGTGCCGCGCGCGAGGTCTGCACGAATATTTGCGTCGTCGATCTCCTTGATGCGCGCCTTCGTAAAAGCATCGTCAGTGACGATACGCACCTGCGCGCCGGTATACGATTTTGCGGTGTAACCGAGTTTGTGCAGCGCCATGCAGAGCAATGCAATCGTCACCTGTTCGCCGGTGGAAACGAGCACATCGAGTTCGCGCGGCGTGGGTTGATCCTGAATATTTCTGGCCAGGCCAATGAGACGATTGGTTTCACCGCTCATGGCCGATACGACCACGACGATATCGTGGCCCTGATCGCGGAATCTGGCGACTTTGGCGGCAACCTGCTGAATACGCTCGATCGAACCGACCGAGGTGCCGCCAAATTTTTGCACGATCAAACTCATCGTATTAAGACGCTCTCGTGAACGCAGCCTTCGCCGCAAAATCTGCATACATCCAAACGGATATATACAGATGCAGGGTTAAGAAAAAGACGCGGAATTAAACACCAAAACAGCACGAAATGAAACCGCTTCAAATCAACGCCCGGCTACATAGTTTTCCGCTAAAGCCAGCGCCTGAGGCAATGCCGCGGGATTGGTGCCGCCACCCTGTGCCAGATCCGGACGACCGCCGCCCTTGCCGCCCACCGCCGCCGCAGCCTGCGCGAGCAATTCACCGGCTTTGAAACGTCCGGTCAAATCCTTGGTCACGCCCGCGGCCAGTATTACTTTGTCGCCGTCGACCGCGCCGAGCAGAATTACCGCCGAGCCGAGTTTATTCTTCAATTGATCGAGCGTATCGCGCAGCGATTTGGCATCGGCGCCATCGAGTCGCGCGGCGAGCACCTGCACGCCGCTGACAGTTTTCGTCTGCGCTGCGAGATCGCTGCCCGCCGCGCTCGCGAGTTTACTTTTTATCTGGGCCAGATCTTTTTCAAGCGTTCTGACGTTATCGAGCACCTGCGCGACGCGTTGCGGAATTTCATCGGGCGCGGATTTAAGCGCAGCGGCGACCTCGTTCAATACATTTTCCTGTTTGTGTACCAACGCCAGCGCGCCGATACCGGTGGTCGCTTCGATACGGCGCACACCCGCCGCAACGCCGCTCTCAGCAATAATTTTGAACAACCCGATATCGCCCGTACGCAACACGTGCGTACCACCGCACAACTCCGCCGAGCTACCGATATTGAGCACGCGCACCTCATCGCCGTATTTTTCGCCGAACAACATCATCGCGCCGGTTTTCTGTGCTTCGGCAATCGGCATCACACGCGCCTGCGTTGCCAGGTTCGCGAGCACTTCGCGATTGACCAGATACTCGATGTTGCGAATTTCGTCTTTGGTGAGCGGTGCGTTGTGCGCAAAGTCGAAACGTGTTTTTTCGGAATCGACGAGCGAACCCTTCTGCTGCACATGCGCGCCGAGCACTTCGCGCAACGCTTTATGCATCAAGTGAGTTGCAGAGTGATTGCGCACCGTGCTCGCACGACGCTCGGTATCGACGCGCGCAGTGACGGTATCGCCAACGCGCAACGAACCCGAACGCAATTCACCGTGATGACCGAACACATCGGCCTGAATTTTTTGCGTGTCTTCGACATTGAAAATCGTCGTGCACACATTGCCCGCGATCAATTCACCGCTATCGCCGACCTGACCGCCCGACTCCGCATAAAACGGCGTGTTATCGAGCACGACCACGCCAATTTCACCGTCGCGCAATTCCTGTACCGAAGTGCCGTCGCGATACAGCGCCGTGATTTTCGCACCGGCGACTTCGAGTTTTTCGTAACCGTGAAATTGAGTGGCAACACCGGAATATTCGAGGCCGAGTGCCATTTTGAATTTGCCCGCACCGCGCGCCATTTCGCGTTGGCGCGCCATCGCCGCATCGAAACCATCGGTGTCGACTTTCACGTCGCGCTCGCGGCAAACGTCGGCGGTTAAATCCAGCGGGAAGCCATAGGTGTCATGCAACTTGAACGCAGTCTCACCGTCGAGAGTATCGCGCTTCGTGTTGATGAGCTCCGCGAGCGCACCGTCAAGAATTTGCATGCCGTTTTCGATGGTTTCGAAGAAGCGCTCTTCTTCAAGTCGCAACACTTCAGCAATACGCGCTTCCGCTTCTTTTAATTCGGCATACGCATCGCCCATTTCCGCAACGAGATCGGGTACGAGCCTGAAGAAAAATGCATTGCGCGCACCGAGTTTGTAACCGTGACGAATCGCGCGGCGGATGATGCGGCGCAATACATAACCGCGGCCTTCGTTGCTCGGAATCACGCCGTCGGCAATCAGAAACGAACAGGCGCGAATATGATCGGCCAATACTTTTAGCGATGGACTATTTAAATCGGTCGTGTGAGTTTCGCGCGCAGCGGCAGCAATCAATGTCTGAAATAAATCGATTTCGTAATTCGCATGCACGTGTTGCAGCACAGCGGAAATACGTTCGAGGCCCATGCCGGTATCGACACTCGGCTTCGGCAATTTATGCATCACGCCCTGCTCATCGCGATTGAACTGCATGAACACGTTGTTCCAGATTTCGATGTAACGATCGCCGTCTTCTTCGGGCGAGCCGGGTGGGCCGCCCCAGATGCCTTCGCCGTGATCGTAGAAAATTTCGGTGCACGGACCGCACGGCCCAGTGTCGCCCATCATCCAGAAATTATCGGATGCATAACGCGAACCCTTGTTGTCGCCGATGCGAATCAGACGCTCGGCCGGCACGCCGACTTCTTTATTCCAGATGTCGTAGGCTTCGTCGTCTTCGGCGTAAACGGTGACCCACAATTTTTCGCTCGGCAGATTGAGCCATTGCTTCGACGTTAGAAATTCCCACGCATACGCGATCGCATCGCGCTTGAAGTAATCGCCGAACGAAAAATTGCCGAGCATTTCGAAAAAGGTGTGGTGGCGCGCGGTGTAGCCGACATTTTCCAGATCGTTGTGTTTGCCGCCGGCGCGCACACATTTCTGCGAGGTGGTTGCGCGCGTATACGGACGCTTGTCGAAACCGAGAAAGACATCCTTGAATTGATTCATGCCCGCATTGGTGAAAAGCAATGTGGGATCTTCGTGTGGAACGAGCGAACTGCTGGCGACGCGGGTGTGCCCCTTGCTTTCGAAAAACCGTAAAAAGGCTTCGCGGATTTCTGCGCTCTTCATTGTGTGCACACCGTTGAGGACCGATCTGGCGTGCGCCGCCGGGCGCTCGCGTCATGGATAGATTGATGATAAGGCCGCGCAGTATAAGGGAATTGTCGCGAAAACCTCTATGTCGCCTGTATTCCCTCTCCCATTTGGGAAGGAGGGAGAAAACCGGCTCTATTTACCGAGCTTTTCATCGGCGGTCAGTTGGCGGGCTTCGCTTTCGAGCATGACAGGGATACCGTCGCGAACCGGATAGGCCAGACCGCTCGCGCGGCAGATCAGCTCCTGCTTCGCTTCGTCGTAATCGAGCGGCGCCTTGCTCACGGGGCAGACCAGAATACCGAGCAGTTTTTTATCCAGCATTAGCTCTCTCGCCTCTATAAAACTCGTCATAAAAAAGTTTGATCAGCTATTCCCCGCTCTGATGGGAGGGGGAAGAAATTGAGGGCATCGCCGCGACGATCAATTGCGGATCGATGCGCACACCGAACCAGTTGATGCGCCAGTCCAGGTGCGGCCCGGATGCCCGACCGGTGGCGCCGACTTCGCCCACCACCTGCCCGGCCTGCACGGTATCTCCGGTTTTCACGAGCAGCCGGCTCAAGTGCATGAAGGTGGATGATACTCCGTAGCCGTGATCCATGATCAGCGTTCCGCCCGAAAAAAACAGATCGGGCTCGGCCAGTGTTACCGTCGCTGCGGCCGGCGCGCGGACGGGCGTACCGATCGGTGCCGCGACATCGACACCGAAATGCGGCCTGCGCGGCTCACCATTGTAAAAGCGCTGGCTGCCGTAAACACCGCTGATCCGCCCCAGCAATGGCCACTCGAATGGACCGAGAAATTCCGTGCGATCACTGTTGACCGCCCGCGCCGCTTCGACCAGCTTTTGCTCGCGCGCGATTCGCTCAAGCTCTTCGGGCGGCGGTGCGACTGTGCGCTGCGGCACGCCGGTCACGCGCTGAATATCGTATTTGCGTTGCGACACCTTTAGCGTGCGAGTTTCCTTGCGGCCATCGCGCTCGATAACAAGTTGTGCGGTCGATGGCGCATCGCGATCGAAGCCGATAACGAATTCGCCATTCGGAGTGGTGCGCACCGCCTTATCGTCGAGCCGAATGCGTGAACCACTGACGGCGCGTCCATACACCAGACCACCCTGCCCGGGCTGGCCACGCAGCTCGATCAAAGGATCCGCCTGAATCCCAACGCTGAAATTCATGAGCACGATCAAAAAATAAATCGGGAAATAATGTCGCATCGTCGAGAAATTCAAATACCGTTCGTGAATATGTTTAACATATTACTTCATTCGATCCTGTTCATCTCATTCAGCGAGGAGTCTTCGTATCCAATGAGCCGTTATCGTCCGCCGCAGCGCCGCGGTTCGCGCTATATCACTCCCGAAGGTATGCAGACTTTGCGCGCGGAATTGCATCAGCTCTGGAAAGTGGAACGCCCGCAGGTCACCGCCGTCGTGCACGAAGCGGCAAAGAATGGCGACCGCTCGGAAAATGGCGATTATATTTACGGCAAGCGTCGCCTGCGCGAAATCGATTCGCGCGTGCGCTTTTTAACGAAACGCATCGATGAACTCGAAGTGGTGGATGCGCTGCCAGACGATCACGAAAAAGTTTTCTTCGGTGCGTGGGTGACTGTCGAGGACGAAGATGGCGGCGAACAAACGTATCGCATCGTCGGTCCCGATGAATTCGATCTGAAGCAGAATAAATTGAGCATGGATTCGCCGCTCGCACGCGCACTGCTCGGCAAGCGCGTCGACGACGATATTATTTTCCAGAGCCCCGCCGGCGAACGGGAGCTCTATATCGTCGCTGTGTCGTACACATCCCCCGCTTGAATTGATCGCTCGCAATACCGCTAGAAACGCTGCGCGCCGAGCAGTATTCCCGAAACAATAAAAACCACACCTGCGGCTGCTTCGACCCAGTGAAAATAACGCGCGCTGCGCAGGCATCGGCTCGCCGATACGAACAGCAACGCGTAGGCATACATCGCCGCGAAATCGATGACGGTGGCGATGGCGCCGAACAGCGCGATCTGCCACGCGACCGAATACGCCGCATCGGGATTCGGGTCGAGAAATTGCGGCAGCAGCGCCGCCCAGTACAGTACGCCCTTCGGATTGGCCAGATGAGTCAGCACACCCTGCAGCATCGGCGCGCGCAACGGCATCTCCTCCACTGCGCCTGTCTGCGAAGCCGATCCCGCGCGCAGCATGCGGCAGCCCAGATAGATGAGATAGGCCGCGCCGCAGTAGCGGACCGCCGTGAATAGCGGCGCGGAAGCGATGACGAGAGCCACCAGCCCCAGCGCGGCCAGTGCCAGAAACAGAATATTGATCAGCGAGATGCCGATGATTGCCCGCAGCGCAGGCATCATCCCCTGCCGGAGAGCGAAACCGATCACGAGCATGACATTGGGACCGGGCGCGAGGCAGGCCGCGAGCGTCATGCCGGAAAACAGAAGGAGCGACGTCATGCTTGTCTCGGCAAATCATTCGCATCATCGGGAATGGATGTCTGGTATCAGTTTGACCAGAGAACATTGGAGATTCGCTGCTGGCAGCATCACAGCATTTCCGTGCAGGGACTCACAAAAACCTGAATACGCCGGGCAGTCATCAGAACCGTTGCTATAGTGAGTTCATGGCAGCTGCGCAGCGCAGCTAACAGTGATGCTCAGGTTCTCTCCCTAGAAAGAAAATTGACGCCGCCTCCGGGCGGCTTTTTTTCGTCTCGGTTTTCTCTGAACAATTTCGGAATCGTCATTCCCGCCTGCGCGGGAACGACCGTGAGCCGCTTTAGACGATCGGCACGATGCCCACCGCGCGCCGCGCCTTAGCCAACAGTGACGAGGCCTCGGCTCGCGCTTTCTCTGCGCCTTTTTTCAGGACTGCTTCAATATGATCGGGATTGGCAAGCAACTCTTCGTAACGCAAACGTGCGGACAGCAACTCTTCATTGATTAAACCGAACAATTCTTTCTTCGCCTGCCCCCATGCAATGCCCGCTGCGAATTGATCGCGCATATATTGCGTCTGTTCGGGTGTTGCGAAAGCCTGCCAGATCTGAAACACCGTCGAATCGCCCGGATCCTTCGGCTGACCCGGTTCAAGCAAATTGGTTTTCACTTTATTGATGAGCTTCTGCAGTTCTTTTTCGGACGAAAATAAAGGAATCGTATTGCCATAGCTTTTACTCATCTTGCGGCCATCGAGCCCGCCGAGCACCGCCACGTTGCCTTCAATCTGCGCTTCGGGCAACACGAACAATTCCCCGTAAATATGATTGAAGCGCTGGCCGATATCGCGCGCCATTTCGATGTGCTGAATCTGATCGCGACCCACCGGAATTTTGTGCGCATTGAACATCAGAATATCGGCGGCCATCAGAATCGGATACGAGAACAATCCCATCGTGATCGCATAATCGGGATCCTCTCCTGATTCTTCATTTTTCTGCACCGAATCCTTATACGCATGCGAGCGATTCATCAAACCCTTCGCGGTGACGCAGGTGAGAATCCAGGTCAGCTCGGTAATTTCCGGCACATCGGACTGGCGATAGAACGTCGTGGTATCGGTATCGAGACCGAGCGCGAGCCAGGTCGCCGCGATCTCTTTGGTCGATTTGCGCACGAGCTCGGGATCCTGACATTTGATCAGCGCGTGATAATCGGCAAGAAAGAAAAACGAATCGAGACTGCCATCGCGACTCGCCCGGATCGCAGGGCGAATGGCGCCTACATAGTTGCCGAGATGCGGTGTGCCCGTGGTGGTGATACCGGTGAGAACGCGCTGCTTTTTCATTGCTGTTTCGCTTAATTCGCTGCTGCTTTGGGAGATCGATGCGTGCTTTTACGAGCGCGAACGATAACAGATTTACCGGGAATCTTTCACCCTGAACGCGCTCGCCCGTCTTTCTGCAACGCTGCATTCGACTTGCGATACGGCTGCGCCTGTCTCGACGCTGACCTCACGCATCCTTCGAGCGCGTCATCACCACGCTCGCGATCATCGAACCCGCCAGCGTCAGCGCGACGATCAGCAGCGACAGCGCAATCGGAATCTTGTAGATATCGATCAACAGCATTTTGATGCCGATAAAAATCAGGACAAATGCCAGGCCATATTTGAGCAGCGGAAAACGATCGGCGAAATTCGTCAGCAGGAAAAACATCGCGCGCAGACCGAGGATCGCGAATATGTTCGATGTGAGCACGATAAAAGGATCGGTAGTGATGGCGAAAATGGCGGGAATGCTGTCCATTGCAAATATCACATCGGTAAATTCGACCAGTATCAGCACCAGCAATAGCGGCGTCGCATAGCGCACTCCCTTGCGCATCGTTAAAAATTTATCCCCTTCAAAATTTTCGGTGACCGGATAATGTTTGCGAATCCAGAGCACTATCGGATTTTTCTCCAGATCCGGCTTGTGTTCGGACATCCACATCATTTTGAAGCCGGTGACGAGCAAAAATGCGCCGAAAATATAAAGCACCCAGTGAAAATGCGTTATCACCCAGCTACCCAGAAAAATCATCGCGGCGCGCATCGCGATCGCACCGACGACACCATAGATCAGCACGCGACGCTGTAGCTCGGGCGGCACTGCGAAATAATTGAATATCGTCAGCCAGATAAAAATATTATCGACTGCAAGCGATTTTTCGATGAGATAACCGGTGAGAAATTCCAGCCCGCGCTCGTTGGCGATTTCGGCGCCGAACTGTCGATTCAAATACCACCACAGTGCGATATTGAACAGCAGCGAAATGCTAATCCAGACCGCCGACCAGCACGCCGCCTCCCGCAGCGAAACCCTATGCGCCTTGCCGCCTTTGAGCACGAACAGATCGATGATCAGCATCACCGATACAATCGAGAAAAAACTCAGCCACAACCAGAAATTGCCGATGCTGCCTGCTTCCATAGCGACCTCGCAAAGCAAAATGAAACAGCCCTGTCCGAAGCCAGGCCGCTTGCGATTCGCACAAAGTCAGCGGAAAAACGCTATGGAAAACTTGCTGAAAATGACGAACAAGCACCTGGCCATCCGGCAAGGTCTTGCTCGCAACATCCGTGGAATTCGTGGTGAACCACCCGATTCCGCAAAGGTTACCTGGCTACCGGGTGACTGCATGGCGATGCAGTTACCGTACTGACGATAGGCCAGTGATGAGCTACTCCCCTTGTACCTTTAACTTAGGTTTCCGCGCCGCCGCAGTCAACGAAGAATTTGCAACCGTCAACAGATCAGGGCCTGCTTCTCCATTTCGATGAATCTGCCGCGCCGGTTGATGGAGGGAAACGTCACTGCCGGAAAAACTGCCGCAGCGCCCCGTACAGATATTCGCAGTCCCGGCTGCCTGCGGTTTCGCGAATCGAATGCATCGCCCATTGCGGCACACCGACATCGACCGTGCTGATGCCGGTTTCCGTCGCGACGATAGGGCCGATCGTACTGCCGCACGCCATATCGCTGCGCACGACGAAACTCTGCACGGGTACGCCCGCCTTTGCGCAGAGCTGACGAAAATACGCGGCAGTTTCGCTATTGGTGGCGTAACGCTGATTTGCGTTGATTTTGATGACCGGTCCGCGATTAAGAAGCGGGCCGTGGTTCGCGTCATGTTTGTCGGCGAAATTCGGATGAATGCCATGCGCGTTGTCGCACGAAATCAGCAGGGATTTATCGATCATGCGCGCATAGCGTTCATCACAGGAGCCCGCGATGCGGCGCAACACCGCCTGCAATAAGGTTCCCTGCGCGCCGGCGACCGAGGCGCTGCCGACTTCCTCGTGATCGCTGCACATGACCATCGCGCTGCGCTCGCCGTTCGCGCTGTCTGTATTGGCATTTATCAGGGCCCGCACGGCGACAAAACACGACAGCAGATTGTCGATACGCGCGCTCGCGATGAATTCCTCCGCAATACCGACCAGCGCGGGCGGCTGCGCGTCGTAGCAGCTGATTTCGTAATCGAGTATTTCACGTATCTCGATGCCGTGTTGCTTATGCAGCTGCTCACGCAAGAGCGCGCGAAAATCCGTCTGATCATTTTCCCTTACCACCATCAGCACGGGCGGCAATTGCGTTTGCGCATTGATGGACCGGTTTGAATTGACGTCGCGATCGAGATGGATCGCCAGGCTCGGAATGATCGCAACGGGCTTTTCGAAATCGACAAGCGCACTCGCGAGCTTTCCATCCTGCGTGAGATAACTCACGCGGCCGGCCAATGAAAGGTCGCGGTCGAACCACGGCGCCAGCAAGACGCCGCCGTAAACTTCGACGCCCAGCTGCAGATAGCCCTGACGCTGCAGCTCCGGATTCGGTTTGATTTTGAGACAGGGCGAATCGGTGTGCGCGCCCGCGAGATGAATGCCGGTATCGACGACATCGTCGGCGCCGAGCACGAAGGCGAGCAGCGACGAATCGTTGCGCGTGACGATATAGCGTCCGCCCGGCGCCAGATTCCACGCATCGCTTTCGCGGATCGTCTGGAAACCATTGCGCTGCAACAATGCGACGAGATTGGCCACCGCGTGAAACGGGGTCGGCGAATCGCGCAGGAAGCTCAGCAAATCGTTGAGTAATTCGTGTTGCCCGCTCACACCCCGTCTCCACTCAATTTGTTTGTCGCCGCTTTTTCATTGGCGAGATCGTATTTATCGGCGGGATCGTGCTCGCCGGTGCGCGTGCGCAAAACTTCGAGGCGCGCGAGCAAACTTGACGTATCCCAGCGCCCGCCACCCAGCGCCTGCACTTCGCCATAGAACTGATCGACCAGCGCAGTGACGGGCAGTGAACTGCCGTTGCGACGCGCTTCGTCGAGCGTGTAACCCAGATCCTTGCGCATCCAGTCGACTGCGAAGCCGTGATTGTATTCGCCGGCCGCCATCGTCCTGTAGCGGTTTTGCATCTGCCACGATTGCGCCGCGCCCTGGCTGATGACACCGATCAGGGTTTCGATATCGAGATTGGCATTACGTGCGAAATGAATCGCTTCCGCTAAACCCTGCACGAGTCCCGCGATACAAATCTGATTGGCCATTTTCGCGAGCTGACCAGCGCCGCTTTCGCCGAGATGTTCGACGCAGCGGCCATAACACCGGAGCAGCGGCTCCACGCGCGCGAGTGCGGACTGATCGCCGCCTACCATGATCGTTAGCTGTCCGCGCTGCGCGCCGATCTGGCCGCCCGATATCGGCGCATCGAGAAAGGCGATCGACTTTTCCGCGAAGCGTGTCGCCAGTTCGCGCGGCAATTGCGCCGAAGTGGTGGTGTGATCGATGACCACACCCTTCGCGCGCAGCGATTGTGCAATGCCGTTCGCACCGAATGTCACCTCGCGCACATCGTCGTCGCGGCCCACGCAGAGCATCACGGCGTCCGCGTTCGCTGCGGCAAGTGCGGGAGTAGCGGCGCGCTCGCCGCCGAATTCGCCAACCCAGGCTTCGGCTTTTTCCGCGCTGCGATTGAATACGGTGACGCGGTGACCTGCACGCTGCAGATGGCCGGCCATGGCATAACCCATCACGCCGAGACCGATGAAAGCGATGCGCCGGGATGAGGGCAAAGGAGATGAAAATGAGGGAGATGCAGACATGAGCCGATCCGGAAAATGCGAGAGCGCATTATACGTATAGATCGACCCCGACCAGCTCGACACCGAGGCGTTCTTCGATACTCGGGCCATTGCTGCTGTATGCCGTCAGCGCGGTGCGACCGCGGGCGGGCAGATCGTCGAATCGCGGAGCCTGACTTTCCGCGCGCTGGGCGGCGACGCTCGCGCGCGTGCGGATACGCGTGACTTCGCCGGTCGCCTGCTGTTGCGGCGGTTGCTGGCTGACCTGATCGCGCTGCTGATAACGGCGCTCGTCCAGCTCATCGCGTCGATAGACGGGGGCCGGCAGCGTCGATACAGAGTTGAAACCGATTTGCACGCTGGAAACCTGATCAGCCGCTAGGGAAAGGTGGCGGAAAGTATAGCACCGGCTTTTCGGCGGGCCTTATACGGTCTTTTGCTATCAGCGGCCGATCGATCGCTGCGGCATTCGGCGCAACAGCGATCAGGCACCCGCAGGCAAAAGCAGCAGCAAGGCGGCGCCGACGACGATGCGATAAATCGCAAACGGCGTGAACCGATGGGTTTGAATGTAATTGAGCAACCATTTCACCGCGACAAACGCCGTGATTGTCGATACCACGAAGGCGATACCGAGCGCCTCCCAGTCTTCATCGGCGGCTCCGCCCTCGCGGGCCACATCGAAGAGCAGTTTGCCGCTCGCCGCGAACATGGTCGGAATGCCGATGAGGAACGCGAATTCCGTCGCGGCCGCGCGATTATTGGTGCCGAGCAGCAATGCCGCAAAAATCGTTGCCGCCGATCGCGAAGTGCCGGGAAAAACCGCAGCGACCAGTTGCGCCAGTCCAACCGCAATAGCGACCTTCCAGGTAATTGTCTCGCTCTCGGGTCTGCGCGCGGCAAGCTGCTCGGCCGCGATCATCCATACGCCACCAATAATCAATGCCCAGGCGATCGGCCCCACCTCTTCCGGCAATTCGAAGCCCAGCACGGTGATGATGTAACCGCCCACCGCAGTGATGAAAAATGCGACCGCCAGTTTGAACACATAATCGCGATTTTCCGCGTCATGCCAGTTCACCGCGAGACGCCACAATTTCTGCCAGTAGATGACCGTGACAGCGAGAATGGCTCCCGCCTGAATCACCACATTGAACACATCGGAGCGCATACCGAGCCCGAGCTTCTCGGCGATGAGTAAATGGCCGGTACTCGAAATCGGCAGAAACTCCGTGATGCCTTCGATCACTCCCAACAACACTACCTGCCACAAATCACTCATGCTGACATCCAATATTTTTTATCGATATTTTTATCGATAAATGTCGAAACGAATAACCGCGTTCAATGATCGGGGGCCGCCCATCGCGGATCTTTCACCCACGCCACTTCATTGCGTAAATACACCGGCTGCGCCTCGCTCGCGGACAGGCGCACACCGCGATCCCACTCGACAGCGGCAAGCTTCGCGACCGCGCTCGCCCGCGGTAATAAATGTGCGCAGGTCAGTCCGCGCGGAGAGAGCGGCAGACGTTCGCCATAACGCCAGCCCGTACCCACGCCATGCCAGATCGTGGTTGCGGAAATATCGATCAGCGGCATTGCTTCCGGTTTACAGACAGATTCCTGACTGGTCGCGACGACAAGCCCGTCGCTTCCCGCACGAAACCAGCCGCAATAAATTTCATCCATGCGCGCATCGATCGCAGTGCATAAATAATTGTCCGCATCGATGGCTTGCGAATCGACCGCCGTCTGCGCGATGGCCGCGAGTGTAGACACAGGCAGCACCGGCAAGTTCGCACCGTAGGCAAGCCCCTGCACGACGCCGAGACAGATACGCAGACCGGTGAACGAACCGGGGCCGCGCGCGAAGGCAATCGCATCCAGGTCGCGCAGTGTCCACGCATTGTCTGCGAGCACGGCATCGATCATCGGCAGGATGCGCTGCACATGCTCGCGCGGCGCGTCGACGATTTGTTCGCGCATATGCGCACCGTCATACAACGCGACGGAACACGCTTCGGTGGATGTATCGATGGCAAGCAGACGCGGCATGAGCAGTCATAAATGGCGTGGCGAAGCCGCGCATGTTAACGAGGACACCCGCGCGCGGCTACAATTTCCATACCCGGTTCCACAGTTTCACACTCTTTATTTCAATGCGCACAATTCAGCCACGGTCGAGAATTTCGTATGTCCCTCCCCAGCCCTGAGCCTCATCGCGATGTCACCGCCGTCATTCTTGCGGGCGGTGCCAGCTCGCGCATGGGCAGCGACAAGGCATTGCTGGAATGGCGCGGCAAACCGTTCGCGGCTCACATCATCGAGAGCCTGCAGGCACAGCTTGAACACATCGCCATCAATACGAATGCAACTGCCGGGTTTTCGCATTTCGGTCTGCCATTGATTGCCGATGCAACCGTGGAGCGGTACGGTCCACTGGCGGGAATTCTCGCCGCGCTGAATTACAGCGCGACCGGCTGGACGCTGATCGTCCCGTGCGACAACCCACGGGTATCGCCGCAACTGGTCGATCGTTTGTGCGTAGCCGCTGCGCGAGAGGCCTGCGAACTCGCCTATGCGTGCAGCGGTCATGACAATCATTATCTGTATGCGCTGATGCGCACGCAGCTGCGCGATAACCTCGCCGTCTTCATGCGCGGTAACGATTTTGCGGTACGGCATTGGTTCGCAACGCTCTCTGCGACACGTGTCGATTTCAGTGATCAGGCCGAATGCTTTCGTAACTTCAATCGCGCTCACGATTTAACGCAATTGCCTCCCGACGCTTAATCTGTGATTCGCGGACAATAAAAAAACCCGCCGGGCGAACCACGGCGGGTTTTTCAGCGCACATCAGATACGTTTATTTCTTTTTGGGACGACCGACGCGACGCTTGGCACCTGCTTTCGCCGGCGCTGCCTTCCTAGCCGCTGGCTTACGCGGGCGACCCGCGCGCTTCACTGCGGATTTTTTCGCGACTGATTTTTTAGCGGCGGTCTTTTTCGCAGCGGGTCTCTTCGCTGCTGTCTTGCGCGCCGGCGCCTTTTTGGCTGCCGCTTTTTTTGGCGCCGATTTGCGAGCGGCTTTAGCGGCTGCTCTCGCCTGCTTCGAGGCGAGTTTTTTCGCCTTCGCAGCATCCCGGCGTGCGGTCAGCTTGGCTTTTGCGGCTGCGCGCTTCTCGGCCTTTTTCTGTTTGGCCGCTTCTTTACGGGCGGCTGCCTTGCGTTTCGCTTCTTCCTTCTTCTCTGCCGCTTTCAATTTCCTGGCATCGGCGGCATCGCGCTTTTTGGACCACTTGGCTTTGAATGCAGCGACTGCTGCGGCCAGATCCTTCTTGGATTTTCTCGCCAGTGTTTTTTCGAGCGCTGCGGGTGTGGATGCCGCTGCGGTTTTGCGTTTTGCAACGCGCTTCTTGGCTGCTGCACGACTTTTCAGTTTTGGTCTTGCCATTTTTGTGTCTCCTCAACAAAGACTATTTTTTAATACGACGCTCTGACAGTAGCACAAAAAATAAACTACGCAAAAAAAAGTATATGAATTCGATAATTTTTTTGCTCAAAAATGCAAAAAAATTAAATCTCGAGACAAAAAAACTATTGCGGCAGGTTGTCGGCGACGAGCTGCACCAATAATTCGATGTGCGCGGCACTCGCGTTCAGGCACGGAATGTAACGAAACTCGCCGCCACCCGCGCGCTGAAAAATTTCCCGGTTTTCGATTGCGATCTCTTCGAGCGTTTCCAAACAATCCGTTGCGAATGCGGGACAGATAACGTCCACGCTTGCCGTTTTCACTTCGCCCAATGCCTGCATGACCGCACTCGTGTATGGCTGCAGCCACTCCGCACGTCCGAGTCGCGACTGAAATGACAGCGACCATTCTTCCGCACGCAAACCGAGCGCCTGCGCGAGCGATTTCGCCGTGGCTTCGCACTGCGCGCGATACGGATCACCGAGATCGACATTGCGGCGCGGAATGCCGTGAAACGACATCAGCAAATGTTGCGCGCGACCGTGTGCTTCCCAGTGCGCACGTACCGATTGCGCAAGCGCGGCGATATACAGCGGGTGATCGAAGTATTGTTTCAATACACTGATCGACGGGATATTGCGCCGCGTTTGAAACAATGCTGCAACGCGATCGTAAACTGCACCCGTAGTGGTGGCGGAAAACTGCGGGTACAGCGGCAATACCAGAATATGCTCGATACCCTGCGCGCACAGTTCATCGACAATATTCGTCAGCGATGGCTCGCCATACGTCATCGCGAGTCGAAATTGAATCTCGCGATCATTGCGCCCGCGCCAGTGATTTGTGATCGCATCGAGCTGCCGTGCGCTGATCGCGCGCAGTGGCGAATCGCCGTGCTCGCGCCAGAGTAACTGATAGGCCGCGGCGGTACGGCGGGGTCGAAAAGGCAGAATGATGCCGTACAAAACCGGCAACCAGATCAGACGGGGAATTTCCACCACACGTTTATCGCTGAGAAATTCGCGCAGATAACGCCGGATCGCAGAAACTGTCGGCGCACTCGGCGTACCGAGATTCATCAGGATGACGGCGGATTTGTGCGGCATATATTTTCCGGACGAATTATTCGGGTGGCGCCATGATACGCAATTACGGCCAGAATATTTTAGCGGAACGGATCGGCCGCGCTATCGGATAGAGCGGCACACAAAAAATCCGGGTAAAAAAAAGCCCCGCATCAACGGGGCCTTTCAGGAGATGGCGAAGCTCAACTATCGAGCGTCGCAAAAATTTTGTCGCGAATCTGCTCGACCGAGCCGATACCCGCGATGCGATGCAGGCGCGGCGCACCCGGCGTCGTCGAGAGTTTCGCGTAATAATCGACGAGCGGTTTGGTCTGCTCGTGATAGACCTGCAGACGCTTGCGCACGGTTTCTTCCTTATCGTCGACACGCTGCATCAGCGGTTCGCCGGTCGCATCGTCGAAACCCGCGCGCCTGGGCGGATTATTGGTGCTGTGATACACGCGACCCGAGGCTTCGTGAACCCAGCGACCGCTCATACGCTTGACGATTTCCTCGTCGTCGACCTGGATTTCGACGACATGATCGAGCGGAATGTTTGAATGGCTGATGGCTTCGGCCTGCGGAATCGTGCGCGGGAAACCATCGAACAGAAAACCTTTTTCGCAATCGGGTCTGGCGATGCGCTCCTTGACGAGACCGATAATCAGCTCATCGGATACCAGTCCGCCCGCATCCATGACCGCCTTTGCTTTCAGACCGAGTTCGGTGCCGGCCTTGACGGCGGCGCGCAACATATCACCTGTGGAGATTTGCGGAATGCCGTAACGCTGCATGATGAACTGGGCTTGCGTGCCCTTGCCCGCACCGGGTGGTCCCAACAGAATAATGCGCATGAAAGAGGCTCCTGCTGTGGCAGAACATGACTGCCGAGATGCTTGCCGAAACTGGATTGGCAAAACTGAAAAAATGCTGGCATCGCTGCCAATAAATCCTGGCGTCCCTTCTGACTCATCGCAAGCGAAGGGCGCCACACCTTACACACCCGGCCTTTGAGTGTCCAGCCCATAGCCATCGGCCGGCGCGACAATCGATGCGTTGTGCGCCGGATTATTTATGCGCACTCCGGTTATTCACGCGCACTCTGGTCGCGCGCATTCCGGCGCTTGGCTTCGACCCACAACGCCTCCATTTCAGCGAGACTGGCCTGCTCCACACCGCGACCCTGCGCCGCGAGTGCGCGCTCGATATAGCCGAAACGCTGCTCGAATTTACGATTGCTGGCGCGCAGCGCGGATTCGGGATCGACTTTCAGAAAGCGCGCGAGGTTCACGCACGCAAATAACAGATCGCCCATCTCTTCGGCGATGTGATCGGCATTGTCCTCGGCGATCGCTTCCTGCAATTCATTTTTTTCCTCGTCGAGTTTGCCGAGCACATCGCGCCAGTCGCTCCAGTCGAAACCGACACGCGCCGCGCGCTTCTGCAATTTCATCGCGCGCGATAATGCCGGCAGCGCGACGGGCACATCATCGAGGATGCCGGTCTGATTTTTATCGGCGCGCTCCGCCTGTTTGATGCGCTCCCAATTCACGCCGACCTGCTCGACCGCAATTCTTTCGGACGCAGGTGAGGCTCGCACCTCGTCATCGAGCGCGCCGCCGGGAAAGACATGCGGATGCCGGCGCAACAGTTTTTCGACGATATTGTGCACGATATCGGCAAAATCGAATCGGCCCTGCTCACGACCGAGCTGTGCGTAGAAAATTACCTGAAACAACACATCGCCGAGTTCATCGCGAATCTGAGGATAATCGCCGCGCTCGATGGCATCGACCAGCTCATAACATTCTTCGAGCGTATGCGGAGCGATACTCGCAAAATCCTGCTGCAGATCCCATGGACAACCGCGCTCGGGATCGCGCAGGCGTGTCATCACTTCGAGCAGATCGCTGATGGTGTGCATCACACGCTCCCCTCGCTCACTCTCGTAGCGGAAATAATATTGCGCAATGTATTCAGTTTTGCGAGCAGCGCCGACAGCATTTCGATACCCGTAATCTCGATGGTGAAACGCATCGTCGCCGTATTGCTGGCGACATCCGATTGCGTATTCATCGACAGCACATTGATGCGCTCCGCGGCGAGCAATTGCGTGATATCGCGCAACAAACCCTGACGATCGTGCGCGAGCACAGCGATATCGACGGGGTAGGTTGTCAGCTCGTCGCCCCACGACACTTCGATGATGCGTTCGGGTTCGGCATATTGCAGCTGCAGGATCTTGCTGCAGTCCTGCCGATGCACGCTTACCCCGCGACCGACCGTGATGTAACCGAGAATGGCATCGCCTGGCACCGGCTTGCAGCAACCCGCCATATGCGTCAGCAAATTGCCGACACCGCGAATCTGAATCTGGCTTTTCGTATCGCTCGGCGCGCGGCGGCGCAACTTCAATTCCGAGGCGACGCGATCTTCGCTGCGCAACAGCGATTGCGCGGCGCTCAATACCTGCGTTGCGCTGATGTTGCCGACGCCGACCGCAGCGTACATTTCATCGACCGTCGTAAAACGCACGCGCTCGGCAACGGCCTTGTAATCCAGACTCGTCAGCGCGAGGCGCTTGAATTCCTTCTCGATCAGATTGCGACCTGCGGTGATATTGTCCTCGCGCGCCTGCTGACGAAACCATGCCTGCACTTTGGTACGGGTCCGCGCACTTTTGATGTAACCGAGATTCGGCTGCAACCAGTCGCGGCGCGGTGCGTTTTCCTTGCCGGTGAGAATCTCGACCTGCTCGCCCGTCTGCAGCGTGTAGGTGAGCGGCACGATGCGGCCATTCACTTTCGCACCGCGGCAGCGATGCCCCACTTCGGTGTGAATGTGATACGCAAAATCGATTGGCGTCGAACCGTAGGCGAGATTGACGACATGACCATCGGGCGTGAACACGTATACGCGATCCTGGTCGGGTGTGAACTGTTCGCTCAGATCGACCGCGCTGCCGCCGGTTTCCTCGTGCCATTCGAGCACCTGACGCAACCACGCAATTTTATCTTCGTAGCTGCCGACTTTTTTGCGCTCGCTGTCCGCGCCTTTGTAACGCCAGTGCGCGCAGACGCCGAGCTCGGCTTCCTCGTGCATTTCGAAGGTGCGGATCTGCACCTCCAGCACCTTGCCCTGCGGGCCGATGACGGCGGTGTGCAGCGAGCGATAACCGTTGTCTTTCGGGTTCGCGATGTAATCGTCGAATTCATTCGGCACATTGCGCCACAAACCATGCACCAGACCGAGTGCCGCATAGCAATCCCTGATTTCCGGCACGAGTACGCGCACCGCGCGAATATCGTAGACCTGCGAAAAGCCGATCCCTTTACGCTGCATTTTTCGCCAGATCGAATAAATATGTTTCGCGCGGCCGGAAAATTCGCCATGAATACCCGAGCGCTCCATCGCCGCGCGTAATTCGGCAATCACATCCTCGATATAGTGCTGGCGGTCGAGCCGTTTCTCATCGAGCAATTTCGCGATTTTTTTATACGAGTCGGGCTGCAGGTAACGGAACGATAAATCCTCGAGCTCCCACTTGATGTGACCGATGCCGAGACGATGCGCGAGCGGCGCGTAAATATCCGCAATTTCGCGGGCGATGCGTTCGCGGCGCGTCGATTCGTCCCTGACCGAACGAATGGCGCAGGTACGTTCGGCGAGTTTGATGAGCGCAACGCGTACATCGTCGACGAGCGCGACGAGCATTTTGCGTACGGTGTCGCTCTGCTCCTCCACCTGACCGAGCACGGGGCCGCGCTCGTTCATCCTGACGCGGCTGATCGCGGCCATGCGCAGGACACCGTCGATCAATTTCGCGATGGGTTCGCCAAACTGATCCGCGATGAGCGCATTGGGGATTTTTTCCTCGCGCACGGCGCGATAGAGAATTGCGGCGACGAGGCCATCCTGATCGACGTGCAGGTCGGCGAGAATTTCCGCCATTTCCAGGCCCGTGCGCAGACATGACGTCCCCTCGCCCCACGATAATTCGGGCGTCGACTGCATGCGCTCGTCAGCGGCGCGCGCAACACCGCACGCGCGCAGCAATGCCCCGCGACTAACCGTATCGGGCACGGATAAGCGCTGCACCCAGCGTTCGAGATCGACACTGCCGTCAGCTTTCTCCGGGTGTTCTTCGCGAACCTTTACCATATTATTTTTTCCGAAAATCTTGCGTGTGCAAATTTACTGCACAAATTTGGCTCCCCCTATGCAATAGGGGGAGTGCCCGAAGGGCGAGGGGGTTATATTTAAAAACAACCCCTCCGTCGCTTACGCGACACCTCCCCTACTTTGTAGGGGAGGCCAAAAAAATTAATTCAACGCAGCATCAAATACGCCCGTCGACAAATAGCGATCACCGCGATCGCAGATAATGGCGACGATAATCGCGCTTTCAATCTGCGGATTCGCAAGACGCGCCGCATCGATCTCACGCGACAGCTGCAGCGCTCCCGCGACCGCGCCTCCCGACGACACGCCGCACAAAATTCCTTCGCGCGCCGCGAGTTCGCGCATCGTTGTTTCCGCCTCGTCCTGAGTCATATCGATAATGCGGTCGACGCGCTCGCGCTCGAAGATTTTTGGCAAATACGCATCGGGCCAGCGGCGAATACCGGGAATCGCGGAACCATCGGTGGGTTGCAGGCCGACAATTTGAATCGCGGGATTCTGCGCTTTCAAATAACGCGAATTCCCCATGATGGTGCCGGTGGTGCCCATCGACGCCACGAAATGCGTAATGCGTCCTCGCGTCTGACGCCAGATTTCGGGACCGGTTCCTTCGTAATGCGCGAGCGGATTATCGTCATTCGCGAATTGATCGAGCACCTTGCCCCTGCCTTCGGCCTGCATCCTGAGTGCGAGATCGCGCGCGCCCTCCATGCCCTCTTCTTTCGTCACCGAAATCAATTGCGCCCCGTACGCGGCCATTGCCAGCTTGCGCTCGGCACTCATATGTCCCGGCATGATCAGAATCATGCGATAGCCGCGAATCGCTGCCGCCATCGCCAGCGCGATACCGGTGTTGCCGCTGGTGGCTTCGATCAACGTATCGCCGGGCTGAATTTCACCGCGCGTCTCGGCGCGGCGAATCATGCTCATCGCGGGTCGGTCCTTCACCGAACCGGCGGGATTATTGCCTTCGAGCTTGACCAGCACGGTGTTCTGCGTATTGCCGGGCAACCGCTGCAAGCGCACGAGCGGTGTCGAGCCGATGCAGTCTTCTATGGTGGGAAAATCATTGAGGGGAGGAAACGACATGCATTGATCCTGCTGCGCGATGAGGCAAATATCGCTCATCGATTCAGTACACGATGGACGCCGGATCATAACATTGTTCATGCGGCGGTTCGCATATTGGCATTTAATACGCCGCAATCGGATAATGCGGGCGACTCATAACGAAAGCGCGGCATCGCCCGATGCAAAACCGCAGTCTTAAAGTACTCATTATTTCGACCGCACTGGTTCCCTCGCTCATCGTTGCGCTCGGGCTCGGTATTTATTTGGGGCACAGCCGCCTGCAGGATGTGGAGCGGCTGCTGCACGATCGCGGCAACGCCAGCTCAGTGCAGGTCGCCAACGCGGCGCGTCAGGGAATCCTGAGCGGTGATGCCCGCACACTGCAGAATGTTGTCGCTCTCGCGCTCGAAGAGCCAGGCGTCAGCACCGTCGCCATTTACGATCGCGATCGACGCCTGCTCAAACGTGTCGGCCCCCAGCTTTACGATGTCGACACACTCAATCTGGGGACGCGCCAGCTGACAGTCAGCTTCGAACAAAGCCTGCGCTTCGTCGCACCCATCAATTCCCTGAGTGCCTTCACCGCGACACTGGGCGATCTCGACGCCGACGACCCGGCACCGCTCGGCTGGGTCGTTATCGATTATTCGCGCGAACCGAATCTGGTCGAAACGTATCGTTCATTATTCGTCAGCGGTTTAATTGTGGCGCTGGCATTTTTCGGTGCCGCCACCATCGCCGTGTTATCGAGCCGCAGACTCGACCGCACGGTAGCCGCCCTGCAACAGGGCATACAGCGTATCGAGCAGGGCGACTTCAACTCGCCCGTGCAGGTGCGCGATGGCATGCTGCAATCGCTGGCAACCGATATCAATCGTATGGCCGCCGCCATCCAGAATGGCGCGATCGAATTGCAACGCAACCTCGAACAGACCAACCGCGACTTACGCGAATCGTTAGAAACCGTCGAAGTGCAGAATATCGAGCTGGATCTGGCGCGACGCGAGGCCATTGCCGCATCGCGCATGAAATCCGAATTTCTCGCCAACACCAGTCACGAATTGCGTACGCCGCTGAACGGCATTATCGGCTTCACCAAGCTGCTGCTGAAAACCGTGCTCGATGTACGCCAGCGCGACTATCTCGAAACGATTCGTTACTCCGCAGAAAATCTGCTCAGCATCATCAACGACATCCTCGATTTTTCGAAAATCGAAGCGGGAAAGCTCACGCTCGATTCGGCGCCTTTCGACTTGCGCGAACTCATCGAGGACACCCTGGCGATACTGGCGCCCAGTGCCACTGAAAAAAAACTCGATTTAATTTTGCTGTACGACAACACCGCGCCGCATGCGCTGATCGGCGATCCCCTGCGGCTGCGACAGGTGCTCACCAACTTGATCAGCAACGCCATCAAGTTTACGCAACAGGGCTATATCACCGTCAAAGTCGAGTTGAGTGAACATACCGACGCGCCCGCGCCGATTAAACTCAGCGTTATCGATACCGGAATCGGCATCGATCCTCAGCAGCAACCACATCTCTTCAACGCCTTCGCGCAAATCGATGCCACGGCATCGCGGGAATTTGGCGGAAGCGGATTGGGACTTGCCATCAGCAAACGTCTGATCGAACAAATGGGTGGCGAAATCGGTGTCGAAAGTCAGATCGGCCAGGGTTCGGTGTTCTGGTTCTCGCTGCGTTTGCTGACGCAACAAAATCCACTGCAGATTCGTCGCTTCGATCAGCTCGCAGGCATGAAATTATCGCTCTATGATCCCAACCCGCTTTCGCAGGCGGCGCTGCGACAATTATTCGAAAGCTGGCGCATCGTCATCATCGCTTTCGACAAATGGCCCGCCGAAGCGGCGCAGGTGCGCTGCGATGGCTGGCTCATCAATCCCGCGTTCGGGGAGGCGATACCGGAATTTACCGACGCAATATCGGTTCCCCGCTGGTTATTGCAACCGCGCGGTGCGCCACTGTCGACGAAGGGAATCGATGCGGCGCATGTGCTGCCCAAACCGATTCACCACGTGCAGGTCTACGATGCACTCTGCGCCGCGTTATTGCAGCCGGCAGTTCTGCCCCCGCCCATTGCAGCCGTCGCCCAGCATACGCTGCGCGTACTGGCTGTCGACGACAACGCCACCAATCTGAAGCTGATCGCGCTACTGCTTGAGGAACTGAACGTGTCGGCAACCCTCGCGACCACGGGTTATCAGGCGCTAGAGCTGTGTGCGCAACAACGCTTCGATTTAATTCTGCTCGATATTCAAATGCCCGAGCTGAGTGGCCCGCAAGTCGCTCAGCTGATTCGCGCAGGCGATAATCTCAACCGGCATACGCGTATTGCCGCGCTCACGGCCCATTTACTGCGCGAAGAACAATCGCAATTATTCGCCAGCGGATTTGACGACTGCCTGATCAAGCCCATTACCGATGATCAGCTTCAGCAATTACTCGATTCCTGCACACAAAAAGCCGATAACGAAATTTCAAAGCCTGTGCGCATCGAACTTTGTCTGTCGCGCGCGCGCAACAAAGCCGAACTGGCCAAGGAATTCCTGTGCGATTTGCTGCGCGACCTCAACACATCCTTTCGCTCCATCGAAACCACGCTGCAGGCGAAAGATTATGCAGCGCTGCTGCATGAGGTGCACAAGCTACATGGCGCCTGTTGCTACACCGGCGTGCCGCATTTGCAGAAATGCAGCTATCAGCTGGAAGATCTGCTGAAAAGATCGGCGAGCGCCGCCGATATTCATGCCGCGACCACCGAACTGCTCGACGCCATTCAGGAATTATTGAACTGGAACGACAGTCACGATCTCGACATTCTGTTCGAAGATACCGTGTGTTGATTTTTTATTTTTCGACCACAAACAGCGAGCGGCTGCGCAGCGGTTTATCGCCGAGATGCGGCTGTAACGCCGCACGGCACAAGCCTTTCAATGTACGGCGCGCTTCGGCGCTGTAATTGCCCGCTACGAATTCACACAATGCGCGGCCGCTCAATGCGGCCGATGACCCTGCCGTGACATTCAACCCCTGACCGGGATCGAAACGATAATGCATCCGCGCATCGATGGGTTGCCCTGCGGCATCGGTGGTCAAATCGAGTCCATACCCGAGCTCTTCCAGCAATCGCAGCTCAAAATGACGCAGTGCAATATCGAGCCGATCGAGCGTCAGCAATTGCGGCAAAACATTTTCGTATTCGGGAAATAGATCGGGATGCGGATCGTCGCGATGCAGTAACCGGCAAAGTAATTCATTGAGATAAAAACCGCTGAACAATCCCTGCCGCTGTAATGGCACGGCACCCGCTCGCGACTCGATCTGCTTCAACAGTTTGAGTTCTCCCGCGCCGCCGAACTCAACCCAGACCGGTTGAAACGGCTGCAACAGGGAACGCTGGCTGATACCTCGACGCTGACTGCGCGCACCGCGCGCGATTGCGGAGAGCCTTTCCCCCTGCGAGGTGAACACATCGACGATCAGACTGGTATCGCGATAGTCGCGCGCATGAAGAATATAGGCTGCGTGCATGCAGAATCCGTCGGCAGCGGTCTAGTCGCTGTACCCGAGGCTGCGCAGCGCACGTTCGTCATCCGACCAGCCCGCTTTTACTTTCACCCACAGCTTGAGCATGATCTTGCTGCCGAATAATTTCTGCATATCCTTGCGCGCTTCCTCGCCGATCTGACGGATACGTTCGCCGCCCGTGCCGATGACAATTTTTTTCTGACCGTCGCGCTCGACCAGAATGAGCGCATCGATATGCAGAATTTTTCCTTCGCGCCTGAACGTTTCGATTTCAACGGTGACCTCGTAAGGCACTTCCTCGCCGAGCTGGCGCATCACTTTTTCGCGCACAAGCTCCGCCGCGAGAAAACGTTCGCTGCGATCGGTGATCTGATCTTCGGGAAAGAAATGCGGGTTTTCAGGCAGATGCTTGCTGATCGTTGCTTCGAGTTCCGCAAGATTATGGCCGCGCAACGCCGACAGCGGAAAAATTTCCGCGAACGAAAATTTCTGCGCGTACTGCTGTAATGCAGGCAATAGTTCGCTCTTGTTCTCGATCAAATCGACCTTATTGATCGCGAGAATGACGGGGCATTTTGCCGCACGCAGCTTTTCCAGCACCAGCTCGTCTTCGTCGGTCCAGCGCAGGCGATCGACGACGAATACGACCAGATCGACATCGAAGATCGCCTGACTCGCTTCGCGATTCATATAGCGATTGATCGCTTTTGGCTCGACGCGATGCAGGCCCGGTGTATCGACATAAATAATCTGCGAATCGCCGTCGGTTTTAATGCCGAGCACACGATGACGCGTGGTTTGCGGCTTGCGCGAGGTGATACTGATTTTCTGTCCGAGCAGATGGTTGAGCAGCGTCGATTTGCCGACATTGGGTCGTCCCACGAGGGCGACATAGCCGCAACGGGTATTGGTATTTTCGCCGGAATCACCATTGTCGGATGTGCTCATTACTGCGGCTCCAGTTTCTTCCTGCTTCAACAGTTTATTCCTGTGCTAACCAATTTATTCCTGCTCTAAAAGGAACGACAACGCCTGCTGCGCCGCCGCTTGCTCAGCCGCACGTCGATTCGTGCCGCTGCCGCTGAACGGTTTCGTTACCGAGGGAACCGTACAAACCATATCGAATTGCTGATTGTGCTCCTCGCCGTGCGTCGCTGCCAGCGTGTACACCGGCAATGCGCGACCACGCGCCTGCAGCCACTCCTGCAGACGGGTTTTCGGATCCTTGTTGATTTCGCCGGGCATCACCTGCTGCAAACGCGTTTCGAACCATGCCTCGACACAGCGTTTGCAGGCGTCGATACCCGCATCGAGATAAATCGCACCGATAAGCGCTTCCAACGTATCGGCCAGAATCGAATCGCGCCGCTTGCCACCGCTTTTCATTTCCCCGGAGCCGAGCCGAAGGTATTCGCCCAATTCGAATTCGCGCGCAATCGCCGCAAGCGTTTCGGTGCGAATCAACGTCGCGCGCATGCGTGTGAGTTCGCCCTCGCGAGTGTCGGGAAAACGCTGGAACAAGGCTTCGGCAATAACGAAATTGACGATGGCATCGCCCAGAAACTCCAGGCGTTCGTTATGCGAGGAACCATGACTGCGATGCGTAAGCGCCCGCTCGGCAAGCGCTGTGTTTTGAAAGGAATAACCTAGACGCCGAAACAATACGGCCTTGGCGTCGATGAAACTCATTCGGACGAGGACAACTTATAAACGAGCTTGTCGAATTTAACCACGACATCGAGATTAGCGATCAACGGCACGCGCTTTTCGTAATTCGCATTAACTTCACGACCGGCCTTGTTTTCGACAAATTTGATATTTTTCGTTTCGATGGATTCGATGCGGCTTACATCAAGCTGCTTTTGAATGGAGGAAATTAATTCGGCTCGTCCTTTCCCCGATGCCTGCGGTCCAACCAGCACCAGATCCAATGCTTTTTTGGTTTGCCAATACTCTAAATACACAGGGCCAATTCTAAAGAAGCAAGTCAACGCAAACGACGCAATGGCGAGCACGATCAGCCAGCCGAGCGTTCCCATACCCATCTGTTGTTTGCGCAATTGCATTCTTTATTTCCCCTGCCAGTTTATTTGATGGCGCCGACGCGATCGAAGCTCGGAATGGAAAACAGCGACTCCCAGTGCATCCAAACCGCGAAGGCCTTGCCGACGATGTTCTCTTCCGGAACCTGCCCCCAGAAACGCGAATCGGCGCTGTTATCGCGGTTGTCACCCATCATGAAATAGTGGCCGGGCTGAACCACGATATCGACTTCGTCCGCTGCGGGATGATAGCTGTCGACCGTCTTGTAAATGCTGTGCTCGACCGCTCCCAGCTTTTCCGACGCAAATTCCACGGAGGGCAGTTGCGGCAGGGTCGCCAGATAGGTCTGATCGGCTTTTTCGCCATTTATGTATAGCACTTTGTGGCGATACTGGATGTGATCGCCCGGCAAGCCGATCAATCGCTTGATGAAGTACACATTTTTATGCGGTGGAAAAAAGACGATGACGTCGCCGCGCCTGGGTTCACCGACATCGAGAATCTTTGTCTTCAGCACGGGTAGACGTAAGCCATAGCTGAATTTGTTAACAAGGATGTAATCGCCGACCTGCAGGGTGGGGACCATCGATGCCGACGGGATCTGGAATGGCTCGGCGATGAACGAACGCAATACGAGCACCGCACCCAGCACCGGGAAAAACGAGCGTGCGTACTCCGCGATGGGCCGCTGCGCCACCAGTGCTTCGCTATCGCTGTGCAGATTGTTGCTCAGCGCACGACGGCGACGTTCGAACCAGAAGCGATCGAGTGCGCCGATAACGCCAGAGAGCAGCGTCAACATAACGAGGACGAGCGCGAAATCGCCATCCTTTTGTGTAACGACGCGCACCAGCCAGAATATCCACAGCACCAGAATGATTTTGAATAACCAGTCAGACCAGGCTGGCTCGCCTCCCGCATCCTGATCGGATTTGCCGAAACGGACATGTTCGGCGACGGCCCATTGCTGCTGGCGGCGACCAATCAATTCCTGCAACAACCAGACGATGACCGTGACAGCCACTAAAACCAGCAGCAGGGTATTGGTATTGACCATCATTGATGCGCTTCCCGTTTATTGACCTACAGCCGTTATTTTTAGATTTCGTATCGACTCAGCTATCGACTTTCAGTACAGCCAAAAACGCGCTCTGTGGAATTTCCACACTGCCGACCTGTTTCATGCGTTTTTTGCCCGCTTTTTGTTTTTCCAGCAGCTTTTTCTTGCGCGATACGTCGCCACCATAGCATTTTGCCAGCACATTTTTGCGTAATGCCTTCACCGTCGAACGCGCAATGATCTGGCCACCGAGCGCCGCTTGAATCGCGACATCGAACATCTGACGCGGAATCAATTCCTGCATTTTTTCGACGAGTGCACGGCCGCGATACGGTGCCTGTTCTTTATGCACGATAATCGCGAGCGCATCGACTTTCTCGCCGTTGATCAAAATATCGAGACGCGCGAGCCGGGCCGGCTGGAAATGCGAGAACGAATAATCGAGCGAAGCAAAACCGCGACTGACCGATTTCAGGCGATCGAAGAAATCGAGCACGACTTCAGCCATCGGCAATTCGAAAGTCAGCGATACCTGATGGCCGAGAAACAACATATCTTTCTGCACACCGCGCCGCTCGACGCACAATGTCATCACATTGCCGAGATACTCCTGCGGCACGAGAATATTGGCCGTCGCGATCGGCTCGCGCATTTCGTCGATTTCACCGGGATCGGGTAACTTCGAAGGGTTGTCGACCTGAATGATTTCGCCGCTGGTTTTCACCACTTCGTAAATTACCGTCGGCGCGGTAGTAATCAGATCGAGATCGTATTCGCGCTCCAATCGCTCCTGAATGATTTCCATGTGCAGCATGCCGAGAAAACCGCAGCGGAAACCAAACCCGAGCGCATCCGAACTTTCGGGTTCGTAAAATAATGACGAATCATTGAGTGTCAGTTTCGCCAGCGCATCGCGAAACGATTCGTAGTCCTCCGACGAAATCGTGAACAAACCCGCGTATACCTGCGGTTTGATCTTCTTGAAACCCGGCAGTGCTTCGACGTTCGGCGTGCTCGCATGCGTGATGGTGTCGCCGACGGGAGCACCGTGAATATCCTTGATGCCGGCGATGATGAAACCCACTTCGCCCGCCTTGAGATCGCCGGTTTCCGTATGCTTTGGCGTGAACACGCCGACGCTGTCGACCAGCTGCGCCTTGCCGATCGATTTGGTAATGATTTTGTCGCCCTTTTTTATGCGGCCATTTTTGACGCGCACCAGCGAAACGACGCCGAGATAATTATCGAACCACGAATCGATAATGAGCGCCTGCAATGGCTCGTCGAGCTCGCCCGCTGGCGGCGGAATCAGTGCGACCAGCTGTTCGAGCAAATCCTCGATGCCGAGCCCCGATTTCGCGCTGATGGGCGTCGCGTGCGAGGCATCGACACCGATGATTTCTTCGATTTCCTTTTTAACCTTGTCGGGATCGGCCTGCGGCAAATCCATTTTATTGAGCACGGGAATGACTTCGAGTCCCTGCTCGATTGCGGTATAGCAATTCGCGACCGATTGCGCTTCGACGCCCTGCGCGGCATCGACGACAAGCAGCGCTCCCTCACACGCCGCCAGCGAGCGCGAGACTTCGTAACTGAAATCGACGTGGCCGGGCGTATCGATGAAATTGAGCTGATATGTTTTGCCGTCTTTCGCCTTGTAATGCAGCGTAACGCTGTGCGCCTTGATGGTGATGCCGCGCTCGCGCTCGATATCCATCGAGTCGAGAACCTGCGCCTCCATTTCACGTGCCTCAAGACCGCCGCACAATTGAATGAACCGATCCGCCAGCGTGGATTTACCGTGGTCGATGTGGGCGATGATGGAAAAGTTGCGAATGTGATCCAGATTACTCACGGGTCAAAGGTGCTCACAGGAAATGCAATCAGCAGCGGGAATGGAAAGAACGGGAACCGTTCGGCATGCGTGCACCGTATTTGGATGAACCACGGCGCGTGCAGGGCCGGCATTGTAGCGCAAAAGCTGCGCGCAGCACCATGAAACGGCCGGCCCTAACGCGACGCCGCGTTCCTGTCCCACTCGACCGAATTCGCCACGCGCCTGGCGGTTTCAGACGGTATTTCGCCGACCACCAGAATCAGATGCGGCTTTCCGGATACCTGAAACGGCCGCATGTACGCCACCGTCGCGCCCTGCAGTGCACTGCCCTCGCGCTCTGGCAGCGGCTCGTCGGCGGCTTCGACAAAAACCGAAAACGCCGCCAGCCCGTCGGAATACGTGAGAACCTCCTCGGCGATACGGTGAGGCGCCAGCGCCAGCGCGAATCCCGGCGGTAGCCAGCGCGGCTTCCACGCCATCTGCGTCTCTTCGACCACACGCTCGATCGGCATCGGGTCGCGGGCATTTCCTTTGGCTGCCGTGACCGCATCTGCCAGCCATTCCTTTTTTAACGGCTCGCCGATCTGCACATCGACAAACTGCACCCGCTCCAGTACCTGATCGACCTGATTGAGCGACTCGAAACGCAGCAGCAGGCCGGTGTCGTAATCGAGCGCGAGGCGATAGCTGTAGCGAAACTCATCGCGCGCCCTGACATTCAGCGCTATGGCGCGACGGTTGGCGATACGGCTTTCGTCGCCCACGCTGATCGCGTAATAAGCCTCCAGATCCGCCAGGCCCGCCTTCAGGACATGGCGATGCAGCAGACGCTCGAGCCGCTCGCCCAATTGAATGCACGTCAACTGATCGCCGTGACGAATCACCTCGCGATGCTCACCATCGAGATGCTCCAGGCGTTCATAAACTTCACCGTTGTAAATGCCGTGCGTCACCCGCAGCGATTCCTGATGGTCGCCACGCGTGTATGTCAGGACACCGCGAAAATTCAATTCATCCACGCGCGCGAGTCGATTGAGCCACACCGCGCTGTCGCTGCTTTCTGCTGCCCCTTTATCACCTGCCCACGCGGGGGCGGGTGCCCCGGCAATGACAAACAAGACAAAGGACATCGCCAAAAACTGCATCACCATAAACAAACACGCCGACAAAAGTCGGCGTATTTGCTGCAGTTTGAATACGCTATTGCTCATCGCCGAGTTCGGAAACCTTCGAGAAACTGATAACGCCCTGACCATTGTTCATCGCTGCGCGCTCGGTATGGCGCAACAGATATTGCTGCAGACGCTGCCGCGCAAACTGATCGGGATCCAGGGCCGCGGGCTGGACAAACCCGGGAGAGGACATCATCGCTGCGCCAACGGCCACATTGCTGACGGGCGAGGAGAACGAGCCCACCGGGAAGACGCCGGCGGCACTGACATTCGACTGTGCAATAGCGGCGTCGCCACTGACTGAATTCAGACCGCGTGCACCGACGACAACGACAGCAGCCACCGAAGCCGCAACCGCTACGCTCGCGAATGGACGCCACCAGCGAGAACCGGCAGCTGCGGGTAACGCCTCATCGGCCAGCACCGATTGAATGCCGAGAGAGATGTCGATATGCGCGAAACGCATGTCGGCGCCGCTGAGCATATCGCGCTGCAAATGATAGTTGCGCCATGACTCGCGAACCTCCTGCGCATCGGCATTCGCCAGTATGCGACGCAATTCCAGCTCGTCGGCTTCGCCATCGATCAGCGCGGAAATCGATTCGCGCAATTTGCTTTGCGGCCCGCCACTCACATCGCTCATACGATCACCCATCTCAGAAAAGAATTCTTGAACTCAACCTTCATCCGCCGCGCACTTCATTCACGCACCAGCGCATCGCGCGCGCACTAGCTAATTTCTGGCGCACTGCTAACCAACCGGCTCGCCATTCATCTGCGCCCTGACCTGCCGATCGATCGCCTCGCGCGCGCGGAAAATCCGGCTGCGCACCGTGCCGACCGGGCAGTCCATCGCGATCGCAATATCCTCATAACTGAGACCATCGAATTCGCGCAATGACACCGCCCTGCGCAACTCGTCCGGCAATGCCTGAATGGCGCGCTCGACCACTTCCTTCAATTCGCCGCCAAACAGAATATTTTCCGGGTTCTCGATATCCTTCAGATCGAAATCGCCCTCGAAGTGCTCGGCATCATCGATATCGACATCGACGGTTGGCGGACGACGCTGCCGCGCCACCAGATAATTTTTTGCCGTGTTGATCGCGATGCGATACATCCACGTATAAAAGGCACTGTCGCCACGAAAATTCGGCAGCGCCCGATAGGCCTTGATGAACGCCTCCTGCGCCACATCCTGCACTTCGTCGGAGTTGCGCAGGTAGCGCGAGATCAGGCTCATAATTTTGTGCTGATACTTCAGCACCAGCAGATCGAACGCTTTTTTATCGCCCTTCTGCACACGGGCGACCAATTGCTGATCGGTGAGATCGGGCCCTATCATCCGGGCCCCCGCCGTTCATATCGCGCTTCATTGTTCGAGCTGCGCATCGTGGTGAAATCGCGCCTCTTCGAAGTGACATCGCGCATAGCTGGTGAGTAGACCATTGTTCTTTCCAGAAGTTCGGGCGCCGGAAATTCAGGCTCGTGCGCGAATTGCGCAAAGCCGGGTATGATTGCGCGCCGCGTAAAAGGTTCACACCACCCATGCGGCAACGCGCGGGCGCAAGGGATAATATAGACGGCCCCATCACGGAGCAACACCGACCCGCTCGCCAGCACCGCGCCACTCCAATGACAGGCAACAATTGACAGACAACAATGACCGCCCGGCAGTTTACTGGCTCGGAGTTTTATAGACTTAAACGCTGACTGATGCGTGCGACGCCCGGCAACGCGCTTCGACGACTACCCGTGTTGGAAGCAGCGGTAACCAAATTGAGCATTCATTTACGATGAGTAACAACAAACGTCACGACGTGCTTATTATCGGCACCGGCGCCGCCGGTCTCACCGCGGCATTGCGACTGGCGCCTCACGCGCGCGTTGCCGTGATCTGTAAAGGCGATGTCAATCAGGGGTCGACCTGGTGGGCGCAGGGTGGCATCGCTGCGGTCATCGATGAGAACGACACCGTCGAAGCGCATATCAGCGACACCCTCGATGCCGGCGCCGGTCTCTGTCATCCGGATGCCGTGCGTTTCACCGTTGAACACAGCCGCGAAAGCATCGAATGGCTGGTCGAACAGGGCGTCGAATTCGATCGCATCAAAGGCAGCGACTTCCATCTCACGCGCGAAGGCGGCCACAGTCATCGCCGCATCATTCACAGCGCCGACGCCACCGGCCGCGAAGTGTCGGAAACGCTCACCGCGCGCGCATTAAATACGCCGAATATCGAAATATTCACGCAACGCGTCGCCGTCGATCTGATCATGCGCGACGGCCGCTGCCACGGCGCCTATGTATTGAATCGCGACGACGGCCAGGTCGAAGTGTTTCAGGCCGAATTCACCATTCTCGCCACCGGCGGCGCCAGCAAGGTTTATCTCTATACGACCAACCCCGACGGCGCCACTGGCGACGGCATCGCGATGGCGTGGCGCGCAGGCTGCCGCACGGCGAATCTCGAATTCAATCAGTTTCATCCGACCTGTCTTTATCACCCCAAAGCAAAATCGTTTTTGATTACCGAAGCGATTCGCGGCGAAGGCGGAAAATTATTGCTGCCGAATGGTGAGCGCTTCATGGAGCGTTTCGATCCGCGCGGCGAACTCGCACCGCGCGATATCGTCGCGCGCGCGATCGACCATGAGATGAAGCGACTCGGTATCGACTGCGTGTATCTCGATATCAGCCACAAATCGCCCGATTTCATTCTGCATCACTTCCCCACCGTGAAAGCGCGCTGCCTCGAACTCGGCATCGATATCACGCGCGATCCGATTCCCGTCGTTCCCGCCGCGCATTACACCTGCGGCGGTGTGGTGGTGGATTTCGAAGGCCGCACCGACGTGCCCAATCTGTATTGCATCGGCGAAACCTCGTTCACCGGTTTGCACGGCGCCAATCGGATGGCGAGCAATTCACTGCTCGAATGTATCGTCTACGGTCGCGCCGCTGCGGCTTCGATCGCAAAAAAATTACCGCTCGCCGGCACCTCTATCGAAGTTCCGCCGTGGGACGCATCGCAGGTCACCGATTCCGACGAGGACGTGGTGATTTCGCACAACTGGGACGAATTGCGCCGCGCGATGTGGGATTACGTCGGTATCGTACGCACGAATAAACGCCTGCAGCGCGCACTGCATCGCGCCGAATTGTTGCAGCAGGAAATCGCCGAGTATTACAGCAATTACAAAGTGACTAACGATTTACTTGAGCTGCGCAATCTGGCGCTCGTCGCCGAACTGATCATTCGCTCGGCGCGCGAACGCAAGGAAAGCCGCGGCCTGCATTACACGCTCGATTATCCCGAGATTTCCAGCGAAGCTGGCGATACGATCCTGATTCCGCACAACCATGGCGGAAACAAACAGTCCGGGGTGTAAAAACACACCTACCTCAAAAAATAAAATAGCCCTGAAGATCAACGCGCCCGCAAAAAAAACGGAGCAAAATCGAAACAATCAGCCGGTGATTTTTTTCGGGGAAGAATCGAATACGGGGAAGTGACGCAGATGTACGCGCAGACGCCGCGCATCATCGGTCGAAACAAAACTATCGGGTAACAGCGTAAACGCAATGTGGCGCTTGCGCCCGGCATCGTAAAACCGCAACGCAATCAGACCCGGCCAAACCGTAGCATGACGCAATTGCAATGTGCGTTTCACATTTTTGTCATCGATCCAGCTCCACCCCGAATGCCATTGCAGCATTCCGCGCTGACGTTTCTGTACGCGCCAGCAATAACCCGTGTAGGCACCGATAAGCCCGATGAATGAAAAACGCAGCGGCCACGACAATTGCGCGTGAAAAATTGCAGCGGTTGCTATTAACGCGACAACCGAGAGCACCGCGAAAACATGATTCGACGACCTGATTTCAACGCGCAGTGCGTTTGGCGTAGGCGAGAATGATATCGACAATTGCAGCTAACTCCGGGTCCTGTGGGCGCTGGCGCTGTAAAAACCACGCGAATAATTCCGTGTCTTCGCTATCGAGCAAATCGATATAGCGCTGCTGATAGACCGCATCGAGTTCGCGCAGCGGTCCCTCCGCGAAAGGCATCAGCACGAGGTCCAGCTCCAGCATGCCGCGGCGGCTCGCCCAGTACAGGCGTTTATAATCGGCGTCGGTCAGGTGGCCAGCTTCCATTGAACTTGTCTCTTTGCGGGAACGGGTGCGTAGAATATGCCAACTCGCCCAGCGACCCAACCGTTCCCGCGCTTTTCAATCAGAGTAACTTCGATGAATCCAGCCATACTCTCATTTCTGCAATCGATTGGCGCTGCGCCCGGCGATGACGACTGTGTTTTCGCGGCGGAACCCGCGTCGCTCGAAAGTCTCGACGGACAGAACGTCCTCGTGCCGCTGAGCCATTACGCGCTGCTCGAAGTACGCGGCCCCGAGGCGGAAAAATTTCTGCAGGGCCAGATCACTTGCAGCGCCGCTGAAGTCAATTCCACACTCAGCTCGCCGGGAGCGTATTGCACGGTCAAAGGCCGCGTCGTTACCAGTTTCCAATTGCTGCGGCCGCAAACCGAGTGCTTCTGGCTGCGCATGCGCAGCGATTTGCTCGATATCGCGGCGCGCACTTTCGGCAAGTACATCGTCTTTTCGAAAGCAAAACTTGCGGCGGCGGAATCGCTTATCGGCATCGGCCTGCGCGGCCCGAGTATCAGCGCAGCACTACGCGAACTGATCGGCGCACTGCCATCGCGACAGCACGGCACCGTTAGCCACGGTGGAGGATTACTGCTGCAATGCGATGACAACGGTACACAATTCGAATACTGGGGCCCGTCCGACTCGGTCGCCGGACTCTGGTCGCACTGTGTTTCGCAATCGACGGCGGTCGGCTCGCGTTACTGGCGCTGGCTGCAAATCCGTGCCGGCAACGCCGAAATTTCCGCCGCGACAACTGAAACGTTCCTGCCGCATATGCTCAATTATCACGAGACGGGCGCGATCAATTTCAGAAAAGGCTGCTATACCGGTCAGGAAATCGTCGCGCGCACGCACTATCGCGGTCAGGTGAAACGCCATATCGTGCGTCTCGGTCTCGAAGGCTCCGTACCCGCGCCCGGCAGCGATATCGCCGGCGCGAATGGAAAAGCGGTTGGCGCCGTTGTCGATAGCGTCATCACTATGGCCCCACGTATCGTGGAAGCGCTCGCGGTTATCGCCGATGACAGTGTGGATTCGTCGGCACCGCTGCACATCGGCTCGACCGAAGTACGAACGCTGACGCTGCCGTATGCTATACCTTAAGGCACTTATACCTTCAGGTATTTGAATACGACTTAAGCACCTGCGCACGTTAAATAAGTGCACGATCAATCGAGTACGAGACAAACGCGCTGGCCGCCAGGTCGCGTTTAACGCCCCAGAATAACTGCCGGAAACCGACAATGAGCGAAACGATCGAGCAGATCAGCAACGAATTGCTGCACGCCCTCGAAAACGATCAACTGGTATTGCCGACACTTCCCGAGGTCGCGCTCAAGGTACGCGAAGTTTCATCAAACCCGGAGGTCGATGTCGCCACGCTCGCCCGGGTGATCGAGAACGACCCCGCCATTTCGGCGCGCATCATCAAAGTCACCAATAGCCCGCTATTGCGCGCGTCTCGCCCTATCGAAGATTTGAAGATGGCCGTGAGCCGGCTCGGCATCAATTACACCACCAATCTCGCGACCAGCCTGGCCATGCAGCAGATGTTTCAGGCCACGTCCGATGTCATCGATCAGCGCATGCGCGAAGTCTGGTCGCACAGCACCGAGGTTTCGGGCATCGCGCACGTGCTCGCGCGTCACTACACCAAACTGAAACCGGATCAGGCCACCCTGGCGGGCGTTGTGCACCAGATCGGCGTGCTGCCGATTCTCACCTACGCCGAAGACAATCGCCGCCTGCTCAAGGATCCCGCCGCGCTCGACGAACTGATTCGCACGCTGCATCCCGTGCTCGGCCGCAAAATTCTCGAAGCGTGGGATTTTCCCGACGAATTAGTCCTCGTTCCCGAAGAACATCTGAATTTCGCGCGCGAGATCAATCGCGTCGACTACGCCGATGTGGTGATGGTTGCGAACCTGCAAAGCTATATCGGCACCGGACATCCGTTCACGACCATGGACTGGAGCGAAATCAGCGCCTTCGAGCGCCTGGGACTCGAACCCGAAATCAACACCATGGAAGTGGAAGATCTTTCCGCCGAAATGGAAGCGGCGATGGCGCTTCTGCAGTAATTTTGCTCCGACCTCACTTCCACATCGTCGACCTTCTTTACAACCGCCCCGCCACTGCACCCTTCAAAAAATCGATAAGCAACTGAAAAATAAAGACTTTATGGCATGGGAATGCATTTTGCCCGCAGGGTTTCCAGCCAGGGTTAATGCAGTCCCCCAGCCGACATCGATAAAAACTCAGCCGTTTAAAACTTTGCCTTTTTGAACCTGCGTCTCAGGAGAAGCAAACTGCGGCTTCACGCGCACCGTGAGCGCGGTACCAGTGCCTGCGGCGGCGTGGCTGTTCGGAACGGGATTGATCGGTCTGGCCGGCGTGGCGCGCAAACGCAGAGCGTAGTTCGTCGATTGCCGCTCCCGGTGTTCCGATCGGGAGCGGCATTCTCTCCTGCACCATCTCTCCCAGCACTATCTCCCCCCGGCCCCACCCCTCCCGTACCAGGTCTTTACTGCGGCAACGCCCAATCGATCGGCACTTCGCCGTGCTGCCTTAAATACTCATTCGCTTTCGAAAAATGGCGACAACCCAGAAATCCACGATGGGCCGACAACGGCGACGGATGCGGCGCCTGCAAGACGAGATGTTTTTTGCGATCGATCAACTGGCCTTTTTTCTGCGCGTAACTGCCCCACAATAAAAACACGAGATGCTCGCGATCGCGATTCAGATGCTCGATGCATTTATCGGTGAAGCTTTCCCAGCCGCGTCCCTGATGCGCATTCGCTCTGCCTTGCTCGACGGTGAGCACCGCATTCAGCAACAGCACCCCCTGCTCCGCCCACGATTGCAGATAACCATGCCTGCTGATCGGAATACCGCAATCCACCTGCAATTCCTTGAACATATTCTGCAATGAGGGCGGTGCCGGCACGCCGGGCAGTACCGAAAAACATAAACCATGCGCCTGACCGGGGCCGTGGTAGGGATCCTGACCAAGAATGACCACCTTGACCTTATCGAAGGGCGTCGTATTGAGCGCGTTGAACCAGTTTTCACCCGCGGGATAAATAATCTTCCCCGCCGTTTTTTCGACAAGCAAAAACGCTTTCAACTGCTTCATGTAATCCTTTTCAAATTCATCGCCGAGCACGGCAAGCCAGCCTGGATGAAGTTTGATTTGATCGCGTCGGGTCGTGGCTTCCATTAGTTATCCGGCAATAATCGTTTGAATGCTAGCGTGGCGGGCGGCTTATTCGAAAAATCGCTACTGCGCGAAATTCTATCCCACCTGATATTTATTTATACCGTCACCAGCCGTTTCGGGCCGATTTTTGCTGTGTTTTTATAAATCTCGTGCTTCCCTGAAACCCACGCACAACCGGAGTCGACGCACATGCTCGGTAATATGATGCAACAACCGTTGCTGATCTCATCGATCATTCGACAGGCAGCGCAGCTCTTTCCGCAGACCGAAATCGTCAGCCGTCGCATCGAAGGTGATATTCATCGCTATACCTTTGCCGATTGCTACCGTCGCACCTGTCGGCTTGCGCATGCCCTGCAGGCACTGGGCGTAAGGGAAGGCGATCGCGTCGGCACTCTGGCGTGGAACGGCTATCGCCACATCGAGCTGTATTACGCGATATCCGGGCTCGGCGCCATCGTCCACACCGTCAATCCGCGTTTATTCGCACCGCAGATCGAATACATCATCAATCACGCCGCGGATGATTTTCTGTTTGTCGATCGGACTTTCGTGCCGTTACTCAACGAGCTGAAAGAGAAATTGCCGACGGTGAAAAAAATCATTCTGCTGTGCGCGCAGAACGACGCCCCTGCCGATGCCGGCTTCGAATTTATCTGCTACGAAACGCTGCTCGAGCACTATGAAACACTGCTCGAACATGGCGATGAAGCATTCGATCACCCCCATTTCTTCGATTGGCCTGTGTTCGACGAAAACGCGGCAGCCTGCCTTTGTTACACATCGGGCACGACGGGAAATCCCAAAGGCGTGCTTTATTCGCATCGCTCGACAGTCATTCATGCACTCGCCAGCAGCACGCCCAATGCGTTGAATTTGTCGCGTCACAGCATCGTGATGCCGGTGGTGCCGATGTATCACGTATCGGCGTGGGGGCTGCCGTATTCCGGATTGATGGCCGGCGCGAAACTGGTGCTGCCAGGCGCACAACTCGATGGCGCTTCATTATTTGAATTGATCGAAACGGAAAATGTGAATCTTGCGCTCGGCGTGCCGACCGTATGGCTGACGCTGCTGCAATACCTCGACAGAATCGGACGCCGGTTACCGCCCGGACTTACGGTTGCGCAGGGCGGCGCGGCCACGCCGCTCGTGCTCGTCGAAACGCTGCGCGATAAACACGACACCTATCTGATGCCGCTCTGGGGCATGACCGAAACGAGCCCGCTCGCCACTTTCGGCACACGCCCGCACGATCTGGAAACAATGCCGATCGAGCAGCGCAATCGCGTTCAAACCTCGGCGGGCCGCCCCATCTACGGTGTCGAAATCGAAATTTTCGACGATAACGATCGGCCATTACCGCACGACGGCCAACAATCGGGGCAATTGCGCGTGCGCGGCCCGTGGATCATGCAACGTTACTTCGGCTCCAGCGACGCACACGCAGAAGAAGACGCAACCATCGATGGCTGGTTCGATACCGGCGATGTCGCGACGATCGATGACGCCGGTTATCTACGCATCGTCGATCGAAAAAAAGATGTGGTTAAATCGGGCGGCGAATGGATCAGCTCGATTGCACTGGAAAACGCCGCGCTCAGCCATGACAGCGTGCGCGAAGCCTGCGTGATCGGCGTGCCACACAAAAAATGGGACGAGCGTCCGCTGCTTATCGTTGTGCTCGAAGAAAATGTCGCGCTGGATAAATCGGCGATCATCGCTCACCTGGCCGAACACGTCGCGAAATGGTGGCTGCCGGACGATATCGTCGCCATCGATGAATTACCGCATACGGCAACGGGCAAATTACACAAGGTGCCGCTGCGGGAGAAATATCGAAATCATTATCAATGAGGAGAGCGGATCGCGGACGACATCGGCGATTATCAATCGATCTGCCGCAACAGTATGTCGCGCGTGCGCCGGTTTTTCAGAATATCGGCCAGCGAATACATTTTCAGCGTGTCGAAAAATGCCTGTTCCGCCCTGCCCAGTATCGACTGCAACGCGCACGCGGGCGCGAGGATACAGGGCTGGGAAGCACAATCGATCACGGGCTGACGCAGCTCGGTGGCTTCGATGACTTCCCCGATATTGATCTGTGCAGGATCCCGCTTCAATTCAAAACCGCCGCTCTTGCCGCGAAAGGTTTCGATATAGCCGAGCTTGCCGAGCAGATGCACGACCTTGCGCAGGTGCTCGTGCGAAATAGCGTAGCTTTCGGCGATTTCCGCCATCGTGGTGCGACGCCCGACGTTCGCACCCAGATAAAGGAGCACACGCAGCGAATAATCGGTGTAGAGACTCAGTTTCATAGCGATTTATTGAGCCAGATCAATATAGGTACTTCACACAGACATAATTTTAACCGGGACGGTTGAATTTTAGCTCCTTTGCTTTAAGATGTATTTAAATTACATGATTTAGACAACCAAACACTGATCCAAATCACATCCCCACTAGCGAGGAATTACGCATGAGTCTTTTTAATGATTTAGGTGGTGCCAAAGCCCTGGATGCCGTCGTCGATGTCTTTTACAAAAAAGTTCTGGCCGACGATCGTGTCAATGAGTTTTTTGTGGGCACGGATATGCAGCAGCAGGCCAGAAAGCAAAAGGCTTTTTTGACCTTTGCATTCGGCGGCCCCAATAAATATACCGGCAAAAATATGAAGGATGGTCACGAGCATCTGGTTGCCCGCGGGCTTAACGATGCGCATGTCGATGCCATTATCGAAATTCTTGGCGCGACCCTGAAAGAATTCAACGTGCCCGACGAGAAAATCAAGGAAGTCGCCGATGTCGCTGAAAGCACGCGTGATGCCGTGCTTGGCAGAATCTAAAAGTTTCAGCGAGAAGCCTTCAGATTTTTTCATAAAAGAAAGGCCGGCACTTTTTACAGCGCCGGCCTTTCTTTTTTTATATTCTTCGATTACTGCACTCTGGGTTTGACTTCCTCGATGATCCATTGCGCGTAATCCAGATAGGCTTCCATATCCTTTACCGGCGGAATTGGAACGCCGCTGATGGTGACGCCCAGCTCTTTCAATCGATTCAGCTGATCCACGATTTGCTGACTGCTCAACTGCGTTTTCGCATTTAATTCTGCGTTGACCTTATGCCCTTCGCCAACGCGCTCGGTCGCAATGCCGCGCATCACTTCCAGCGGGCCGCCCTTGTAGGTCGACTGCGATTTGATGAAATCGATACGCGCCGGAATATCTTCCGATTTCGTTAAAAACGTACTCCAGCCGGACGCATATTTAGCGATGCGCTTGAGTGCGGCATCGGAATCTCCACCCATCCAGATCGGCATATACGGCTTTTGCACGGGTTTCGGTTCGAATGCCACATCCTTGAAGGAAACATATTTACCTTCGTAACTCGGCGATTCCTGCGTCCATAATTCGATCATCGCTTCGAGATATTCGTCGGCCATGCGGCCACGCTCGCGAAACGGCACGCCGAGCAACTCGAATTCACCTTCCAGCCAGCCCACACCGAAAGTGACTTCGACACGCCCGTTGCTGAGCCAGTCGAGTGTCGACAATGCCTTCGCCATCACGATGGGATGCTGCAGCGGCAGGATGGTGATTGCCGTGCCGACGCGAATGCGTTGCGTTGCCCCCAGAAAATAACCCTGCGCGGCTTGCGAATGGAAATAATGCGGGCCCGACAATTCGACATGGTTGCGCGGAATGATGAAATGCTCGGGCACATAAATCATGTCGTAACCGAGCTCATCGGCGCGCCTGGCCATACGCGTCTGATCCGCGCCCGTCACCCTCGCCTCCCACGGTTGCATCGTCGCTTTGAGCCGCAACATATGTGGCATCGGAAAAGACAATTTCATCGCTGCTCTCCTGGTTCCGGATACACGCTCACCGATTGCATATTCGTGAACATATGCATTCCACGATGCACACGCTCAACGATGTGAGTCTGAAAATATCGCTGCAATGATTGCATCGACGCGCAGCATTGTATTCGGCAAATTCCGCGAGGTTCATTACATCTGGGTTAGAAATGCAATGCTTGCGCTATGTCCGATAAGTACCGTCCATGACCGAACGCCACCATGCAGAATTTTCCAGATACCAGCGCACGGTTTTGCGCAGCCCCGTTTCAAACGATTCACGCGGCAGAAAACCCAGCTCGTGCTGCGCTTTGGTCGCATCGATCGCATAACGCAGATCGTGGCCGGGCCGATCGGTGACAAATGTAATCGCCTCTCTGCTCGGTTTTCCCTGTGCAGCCAGCGCTGCAGGAAAGTGTTGGGACCATTGCTGATCTGCGGAGAATTCAGCATCGATCAGCTCGCATAATTCGTTGACGACATCGATATTCGTCCACTCGTTATTGCCGCCGATATTATAGGTTTCACCGACCACACCTTTCTGCAGAATCAGATCGATGCCATACGCATGATCCTCGACATACAGCCAGTCGCGAATATTGCGGCCGTTGCCATAAATAGGCAGCGCCCTGCCCTGCAATAAATTGGTGATGCAGAGCGGAATCAGCTTTTCGGGAAAGTGGTACGGACCGTAATTATTCGAGCAGTTGCTCGTGGTCACCTGCAAACCATAGGTGTGATGATAGGCGCGCACGAGATGATCCGATCCGGCCTTGCTCGCCGAGTAAGGACTGTTCGGCTGATATTGATTTTCTTCGCGAAACGCTGGCGCATCCGGCGCAAGTGAACCGAATACCTCGTCCGTGGAAATATGATGGAAGCGATGTGGCGTGCCACTGCCGCTCAACCATACTGCGCGCGCCGCCTTGAGCAGACTGTGCGTGCCGATGACATTGGTGGTGACAAAAGCGTCGGGGCCGGTGATCGAACGGTCGACATGGCTCTCCGCAGCGAAATGCACGAGCGTATCGATGCCGTGCTCGCGCAGCAAACGTTCGACCAATACGCTATCGCAGATATCGCCGACCACCAGTTGCACGCGGTCGCCCGAGCGGCCATCGACACCACAGATACTGTCGAGGTTGTGGCGGTTGCCTGCATAGGTGAGTGCATCGAGCACAATGATTTCTGCCGCCGGATAATGCTGCACATAATAATGTACGAAATTCGCACCGATAAAACCCGCACCACCGGTGACCAGCAATTTTGCCATGTTGGTTTTTCCTCAGCCTTCTTGTTTTTGTGTTTCTTCGTTCAATGGAAATACATCATCGCTTCAATGAATAATGCAGCGCTGTAATACAAAACACAGACACAACGCAGCCTACCGATTCAACCGCTGCGAAGCAACGAAGACTTGCCCGCCCTATCGGGTTGATAGTTATTGCGCATCGACAGGATAAATCCGCTAGAATTGCGCAGCTTTCTTCACACATAACCGGAGCAGCGTCGTGGCCTCCCCAAAACAATTTTCGCGTTTCAAAATCAAACGCATGACGGCAAGCCATCCCGCAATGACCAAGTTGAAGCGTGAAGGCCATGTCGCTTCGATTCATGGTCACAAGCATTGGCCATCCGCCGATCTGTTAATGGATTTTCTCGAACAACATCCGCTGCCTAAACGCAAACACGTCATCGATGTGGGATGCGGCTGGGGGCTCAGCGGAATTTATTGTGCAAAAACATTCAATTCGAAAGTCACTGCAGTCGATGCGGATGATGCGGTATTTCCATATCTGCACGCGCACGCCGATCTGAACGACGTCGGCATCAAAACGCACCACGGCGATTTCAAATCGGTAAAAGGCAAGGTGCTCGACAATGTGCATACGGTCGTCGGCACCGATATCTGCTTCTGGGATGAACTGGTAAAACCGCTTTATAACGTCATCAAACGTTCGCTGAATGCCGGCGCCAAACGTATCGTTATCGTCGATCCGGGCCGCTCGCCTTTCTTTGAACTGGCCGCAAAATGCGAGAAGAAATTCGGTGGCGAGCTGATTGACTGGACCAGCGATAAATACCCGAAAATCGACGGTTACGTTCTCTATATCAAAAAATAATCATCTAACACTGTCACTCCCGCGCAGGCGGGAGCCCAGCCTGGCAGCACCTTTGAATCGGCGCGCTTTTCACCAAACCGGCACGCCCCATTCACCCAATCGCCCGATTCACCAAACCGTCACAATTATGTAACGCGATTGCAATGGCACAGCGCGACGCTGTAGTCATGATGAATAGAACGCGCTGGTTACATAATTTCTATCAACACGGCATCTATCAGTATGAATTGCAGATGCTGCTCTGGTTTATGCACAGACGTCATCGGCAAATCTGGATAGCGGCGGCACGCGCCTGTTCGCGCAGCGGCGATGGTTTGCTGCAAATCCTCCTGCCAGCCCTGTTGTGGTTACTCGACAGCACCAACGGCCCTCGATTATTCGTGATCACCGCAATCGCCTTCTGCATCGAACGCCCCGTGTACTGGATTCTCAAAAATGGTTTTCAGCGCAGGCGCCCACCGGAAATCGTGCCAAGCTTTCGCAGTGTCATCACCGCATCGGACCGTTTCAGCTTTCCATCGGGCCACACCTGCGGCGCATTTGTTCTCGCGGGGCTGGTCAGCGAAACCTATGCAACAATGACATTGCCCTTGTATTTGTGGGCGAGCGCTGTCGGCGTATCGCGCGTCGTGCTCGGCGTGCATTTTCCCACCGACATTCTGGCCGGTGCCCTGCTCGGCAGCGGCATCGCCTGGTTCGTTATCAGCAACTTCTCGTAACTGCCCCTTTGATAGCCCCCTTACTTGCTGAACCCGCTTTCAAATAACTCCTGAGCGTTCATGAGATGAAAATTCTCTACGGTGTACAGGGAACCGGCAACGGACATATCAGCCGCTCGCGCAAAATGGCTGCGCATTTACAGGCGCGCGGCGCCGATGTCACCTATTTATTTTCCGGGCGCGAACGCGATCGTTTATTCGATATGGAATGTTTTGGCGATTTCGAATATCGCACCGGCTTGACCATGATTCAGGAAAACGGCGCAGTTTTGATGGCACCGACTATTCTGAGCTCGCACCCGGGCGAATTCATTCGCGATGTGCGCACGCTCGATCTCTCGCCCTACGATTTGATCGTGAGTGATTTCGAACCCGTTACCGCGTGGGCGGCAAAGCTATCGAATAAAACCTGCATGGGCATCGGCCATCAGTATGCGTTCCGCGCGAATATTCCACGCCGGGGCGATACCGCTGCCAGCAATATCGTGATGAAATATTTTGCGCCGGTCGATATTCCGATCGGATTGCACTGGCATCATTTCGATAATGAAATTTTGCCGCCGATCATCGACCCACAACTGCGACACAAGCCTGGTCGTGTGGCGCACATCCTGATTTATCTGCCGTTTGAAAATCAGCAAGTCGTCACGCAATTGCTGCAACGCTTCGACCATTTGCATTTCGTTCAGTACTCACCCGACCTCAGCGATCGCGAAGCGGGTAATGTCAGCTTGCGACGCACGAATCTGCACGGCTTTCGCGACGACTTGTGTCACGCACAAGCCGTGTTTTGTAACGCAGGCTTTGAGCTGGTCGGCGAATGTATTCATATGGGGATCCCCACGCTCGTCAAACCCGTGAAGGGGCAGATGGAACAAATGTCCAATGCATTTTCCCTGCAACAATTAGGCTGGGGCAGCGCAACCGATATCATCGATTACGCAACGCTGAAAAACTGGCTCGAAGGCGAACGTCGCGTAATGTCCGTGCAATATCCCGACGTCGCTGCATCGCTAGCCGAATGGATATTGAAGGGTGACTGGAATGATAAATACGCGCTGTGCAAAGCACTGTGGGATGACACGCGCAGCTGCGCGACCGATTTTATTTCCCCCTTTGCAAAAGAGGGTTAGGGGATTTAAACCCGGTTGTAAAAATCCCCTTAGGCTCTTCTCCCCTTTAATAAAAGGGGAGACTCATGTCATAAACGTTCGATAATCGTCACGTTCGCAACACCGCCACCTTCGCACATCGTCTGCATGCCGTAACGCAAATTGCGGCGCTCCAGTTCGTGCAGCAACGTCGTCATCAATTTGGTGCCCGTGGCCCCGAGCGGATGACCCAGCGCAATCGCGCCGCCGTTGACATTGGTTTTCTCCGGCGAGTAACCCGTTTCCTTGAACCACGCAATCACCACCGACGCAAACGCTTCATTGATTTCGACGAGATCGATATCGTTCCAGCTCATACCCGCCTTTTTCAATGCGGCTGCGGTAGCGGGAATGGGTGCGGTCAGCATGAATACCGGATCGGCGCCATGCACATGCATCGAATGAATGCGGGCGCGCGGTGTCAGGTTGTAACGCTTGAGCGCCTTTTCCGACACGATGAGCATCGCCGACGCGCCATCGCTCACCTGGCTCGATACGCCTGCAGTGATGCGACCATTCGGGCGAATCGGTTCGAGCGTCGCCATTTTTTCCAGCGACGTATCGCGGCGCGCCGTTTCATCCATTTTCAGCTCCGGCATCGCCAGAACTTCTTTATCGAAATAGCCATTGTCGATGGCATTGATCGCGCGACGATGACTTTCGAGCGCAAACTCTTCCATATCGCGACGTGAAATATTCCATTTCTCCGCGATTAATTCGGCGCCGCGAAATTGCGAAATTTCCTGATCGCCATACCGCTCGCGCCAACCAACCGAGCCCAGATAGGGCTCGGCCAGACCGCGCTCGCTCGCGAAATGAATCGACGATTGAATTGGAATTTGCGTCATCGTCTGCACGCCGCCGGCGATGAGCACATCCTGCGTGCCCGACATTACGGCCTGCGCGGCAAAATGCACGGCCTGTTGCGACGAACCGCATTGGCGCTCGATGGTCACGCCCGGCACGTGCTCGGGCAAACCGGCCACGAGCGCGGTCGTGCGCGCCACATTGGCAGCGAGCGGGCCGACCTGATCGAGACAGCCCCAGATCACATCCTCGTAATCATCGGCAGGAATGCCGTTGCGTGCCACCAGCGCCTTGATCGCACGCGCACCGAGATCGGCGCCGTGAATTTGCGAGAGACTACCTTTGCGCCGACCAACGGGACTACGCAACGCGTCGACGATATAGGCTTCAGCCATGGTGGAACTCCTCTACGACTTTCGTTAAAAAATAAATTGCTCTTTAAAAAACTGCTCGAAATTGGCGGCGATTTTAAGCGCTCGGCTCTTATTAGCAAAGCCGATACATTTTTATGCGGTGGATTACTGTAGGGGCGCCGCTTGCTGCGCCCATGATGCGAACATCGCCTGTGCCCATTTATCGATCGCGATACGGGCGCAGCAAGCAGCGCCCCTACGATCACGTCAGTGCCTCGTATTTAAGCGCCGCCAGCTCATCGCGCACCTGGGCGGCTTCTTCGAATTCGAGATTTTTCGCATGCTCGTGCATTTTCTGTTCGAGCCGTCTGATCTCTTTCTGACGCTGCTGCGGCGTCATATCCGCGATCGAATTGCCGTAACGTGCGCCCGGCTCTGCCACTTTGCGCGCTTTCGCGGCACCTCGTTTACCGCGCGAACCCGGCGCATGCGCAGCTTCCAGGATATCGGTGATATTTTTCTTCACGCCCTTCGGCACGATGCCATGCTGTTCGTTGAAGGCCTGCTGTTTTTCACGGCGGCGATTGGTTTCGTCGATGGCTCGCTGCATCGAGCCGGTGACTTTATCGGCGTAAAGGATCGCCCGGCCATTCAGATTGCGTGCGGCGCGGCCGATGGTTTGAATGAGCGAGCGCTCCGATCGCAAAAAGCCTTCCTTGTCCGCATCGAGAATCGCCACGAGCGACACCTCGGGCATATCGAGACCTTCGCGCAACAGGTTGATACCGACCAGCACATCGAAATTGCCCAGGCGCAAATCGCGAATGATTTCCACGCGCTCGACGGTTTCGATATCCGAATGCAGATAGCGCACTTTCACATTGTGATCGCCGAGGTATTCGGTGAGATCCTCAGCCATGCGCTTGGTCAAGGTGGTGACCAATACACGCTCGTTGACAGCCACGCGCCTGTGAATTTCCGACAGCAAATCGTCGACCTGCGTGCGCGCCGGACGCACCTCAACTTGTGGATCGACCAGACCCGTCGGTCGCACGACCTGCTCGACGATGCGCGCCGCTTTTTCACCTTCATACGGGCCGGGCGTTGCCGACACGAAAATCAGCTGTGGCACGAGCCGCTCCCATTCCTCAAAACGCAGCGGGCGATTATCTAACGCCGAAGGTAAGCGGAAGCCGTATTCGACGAGCGTTTCCTTGCGCGAGCGATCGCCCTTGTACATCGCACCGATCTGAGGAACCGATACGTGCGATTCATCGACGACGACCAGCGCATTCGGCGGCAGATAATCGAACAACGTCGGCGGCGGTTCGCCTGGCGCACGGCCCGATAAATAACGTGAATAATTTTCGATACCGTTGCAATAACCCAGCTCGCGGATCATTTCCATATCGAAACGTGTGCGCTGCTCCAGACGCTGCGCTTCGACGAGTTTGTTATGCTCTTTTAAATATTTGAGACGTTCGCGCAATTCCTCTTCGATGTAATCGACCGCTTGCAACAGGGTTTCGCGCGGCGTGACATAGTGCGACTTCGGAAACACGGTATAACGCGGCAGTTTCGCGATAATTTCACCGGTGAGCGGATCGAACGTCGAAATATTTTCGATATTGTCGTCGAACAGCTCGACACGCACGGCATCGCGTTCGGATTCGGCGGGATAGATATCGATGATGTCGCCGCGCACACGGTAAGTGCCGCGCCCGAAGGCCTGATCGTTGCGCGTGTACTGCATCTCGGCGAGCCTGCGCAGAATCGCGCGCTGCTCGACGGGCTGGCCGCGATCCATGTGCAACACCATTTTGAAATACTGATCGGGATCGCCCAAACCATAGATTGCGGAAACGGTCGCCACGATGATCGCATCTTCGCGCTCCATCAGCGCCTTCGTCGCCGACAGCCGCATCTGCTCGATGTGATCGTTGATCGACGCATCCTTCTCGATATAGGTATCGGAAGACGGCACATAGGCTTCGGGCTGGTAATAGTCGTAGTAGGAAACGAAATACTCGACAGCGTTATTGGGAAAAAACTCTTTGAATTCGCCGTAAAGCTGTGCGGCGAGCGTTTTGTTCGGCGCCATCACGATGGTCGGGCGCTGAATTTCCTCCACCACATTCGCAACCGTAAACGTCTTGCCCGAACCCGTCACGCCGAGCAGCGTCTGCGCCATGAGGCCTGCACGAATGCCCTCCACCAGCTCGCGAATCGCAGCCGGCTGATCGCCCGCAGGCTGATACGGCGAAGCCACTTTGAACGGACGCATGACGAACCACTCCCAAACCTTCAACAGATCGCCACTATTGGGGCTGGCTGCCTTTTCTGCAAGGAGAGAGGCCGGAGGGAACGCTCGCCGCCGCTCCTGCGGGGCCGGCCGGAACGCCCGCAGACACGGCAATTTGCCTATGGATTCATCGGCTTAGCGCTACAAAAAAGCAGTTGACTGAGCTGGGATCGGGCTTTACTATGCGCGCCTCACCGAGTTTCCTTCCGCCTTAGCTCAGTCGGTAGAGCAAATGACTGTTAATCATTGGGTCGCTGGTTCGAGCCCAGCAGGCGGAGCCAAATCAAAAAGGGCTGCAGAAATGCAGCCCTTTTTCATTTCCGCCCATTTCGCTTCTGGGCTTCTAGTTTCTACACTCCTTTGTTTCTCTACTCCCTTTTTTCTCCGCCTCCCCTTATCCAGCGCGCGCACTGTGCGGCCGGTCGATCGGGGAATCGAGTACGCCTACGCAGCAAATGCATCTTGTGACCCGTTCACCTTTACCTTTTGGCCGATCCTGACTAAAAAGAGGGGATATCGCAGCCTCTGGTTATAAATAGAACGGCCTGCGCGGATAAGAGCTCATGTTGAGAAAGCTTCGTCTCGGTTTCTATATCAGCCTCGCCGTCCTCATCATCAATGCGCTGGTGCCGTTGCTGCTTTCCAACCGCATCGCCATTCTGCGCGCCGATGCCGATGAAGCCTCGGCCATTCGCGAAGCCTTCGAAGAATTACTCTCCGCTTATAAAGACGCAGAAACCGGTCAGCGCGGTTATATGCTGACCGGCCGCTCTTCGTTTCTGGAGCCCTACGAAACCGGCCGCGTCGCCATCGAGGCGCTGTTACCGAAACTGCAGCAGCAATTGCGGAATGATCCCGCACAAATCGAACGCTTTGCGGAATTGCTCGAACTCGATAAACAGGAAAAGGCCTTTCAGCAAATGCGTATCGCGCAACGTGGCAATGGCATCTGGTACGACGTCGAAGCCTCCGAGCACGGCCGCTTTTTAATGGATCGACTGCGCAGTGTCATCGGCGATATCGGCGCAGCGGAGCGCGCGTACAGCGATGCGCGGCTGCGACGCGTTCAATCGCTGCAGCGCTGGTCCAACTTTTCGCTCATCGCCATTACTGCACTCGATCTGATTTTATTCGTCTTTATTTTCATTCTCATGGGACGCTCGATTCGAGCCGAGCGCGCGGCGCGCAGCGCATTGACCGTCCTCAATAGAAATCTCGCCGATGAGGTCACGCTGCGCACCGAAGCCTTGTCGCGCCTGCAACAGCAATCGGCTCGCCTCAATCAGGTGATCCAGATTCAAACCAGTCTCGCCGAAGCGCAATTGAACATCGATATTTTCACGAAAAATCTCGTACAGCGCATGATGGCAATCGCGCCAACCACCGGCGTGGTGATAGAGATGATCGAAGAAAACGATATGGTCTATATCGCGGCGAGTGGTTCGATCGCGCAATTCGTCGGTTTACGAATTCCGCAGCGCGGCAGCCTCTCCGGCCTGTGCATCGAAAAAAACGAAGTGATGATTTCCGCCGATACTAGCGATGATCCACGCGTCGACAAGGAGGCATGTGCAAAGGTCGGTGCGGCGACGATGATCGTCACACCGTTACTGCGCGCCGGCGAGCCGGTGGGCGTTCTCAAAATTGTCGCCGACAGACCGAACGCTTTCGACGATAACGCCGTGCAGACACTGCAATTGATGGGCGGCGCGCTCGGCGCAGCGCTCGGCAACCAGATGCAATTCCAGAAAAATCAAACGCTGCTGAGCGAGCGCAGCATCACGCTCAATACGCTCAAGCGCGAACTGCAACGCCGCGAAGAATACGAAAAGAAATTGCTGGCACAGCGCGCGCGCACGCAGGCCATTCTCGAATCGTCGCACGAGGCGTTTATCAGCATCGATGCGCAGGGTCGTGTTTCCGAATGGAATGCGCTCGCTGCCAGCACTTTCGGCTGGACAAAGGAAGATGTGATCGGAAAATCGCTCGGCGAAATGATCCTTCCCGAACGCTTGCGGGAAGCACATCGCAAAGGCCTCGCGCATTTTCTGGAAACGGGCGAAGGCCCTTTGCTGAACAGGCGCGTCGAATTGCAGGCACTGCATCGCGATGGCCATGAAATTCCCATCGAGCTGACGATTTCCGTCCTGCGCGAAGGCGACAGTATCGAATTCCCCTGTTTCCTGCGCGATATCAGCGAACGCAAGCACGCGGAAACATTATTGATGAACCAGCGTGAAACGCTTTATGCAATGACCAACGCAATACCCGCTCTGGTCTCCCTCATCGATATGCAGGAGCATTTTGTCTACTGCAATGACGAATACGAAACAATTTACGCCAAGCCGCTCGACCAGATCATCGGCCGCAGCCTGAGAGAATGTATCGGCGAAGAAAATTATCCGCACAGCAAACCGTTTATCGATAAAGCGCTCGCCGGCGAACCCGTAGTTTACGAACGCACCGTTCCCACCGCCATCGGCGCACGGCATCAGGAATGCCGACACATTCCACAATTCGATGCCGACGGCAAACCCAATGGTTTCTATCTGATTGCCTGGGATATCACCGAGCGCAAGGAACAGGAAATTGCGTGGCAATCGCGCGCATCGCGCGACGAACTGACAGGGCTGTCGAATCGTGCATCGTTCACCGAATCATTAAATCTCGCCCTGATTCGTCACGCGCGCACCGATGCGAATATCGCCGTGCTCTATCTCGATGTCGACCGCTTCAAAAATATCAACGACACGTATGGCCACGCTGCCGGCGATACATTGTTAAAAGCATTTGCGCAGTATTTGCGGCAATCGGTAAGACAATCCGATATTGTCGGCCGTCTCGGCGGCGATGAGTTCTGCATCCTGCTAGAAGATGTAAAAGCACCGGCCAATGCAATCGCGGTTGCCGAAAAAATTCTTGGCATGGTGCGCACTCCTGTGCCATTTGAAAATCACACCCTATCGATATCGACCAGCATCGGTATCGCATTCGCCCCACAGCCGCGTCTCACCAGTACCCAGTTGATCGCACTCGCCGATGCCGCGCTGTATAAAGCCAAACAGGCAGGTCGCAATCGCTACGTACTGGATATTATTTCCGCCGATTGATTGCTTTGGATATCGCAAGAAAAATGACAATTATTTTTGCGATTTCTTTTACACTGTAAGCCGTTTCACACGAAATTTCGTATCCGATTCATCCCACGGAAGGTCTTCGAGGCCGTCGACGTCTGCGCCAGCAGACAGCTGTATTCGCATGCCCAGTATCTTCCGCCATTTATCGATCGCTTTTTGCCGATTCTCGCTGCGACTGCGCGCCATCCTGCCCTGTCTGCTGCTCGCGGCCGGTCTGCCCGCGACCGCCGGCTCGCCCGATGAGGCAGCCGTGCGCACCGCCATGATTTTCAATTTGCTGAAGTTCACCAAGTGGCCCGACACGCTGCCCGCCGATGCCAGCTTGCGCCTTTGTGCGATCGATGCGTCGCCAGGTCTTACGACTGCGCTGCAATCGCTGGAGCAGCGCCGCGCGGGACAACATGTGCTGACGACAAAAACGGCGTCCGCCCACGATATGACCACCTGCGAAATCATCGTGACCGACGCTCCGCAGATTCCATTCGCACTCAGTCAAATTCAGGAGCGCGCCGTGCTCACCATCGGCGAAGCCGGATTCATCGATCGCGGCGGCATGATCGGTATTACGGTGATCGACGACCGCCTGCGTTTTGAAATCAATCTCGAAGCGATGAAACGCAGCGGCATTTCGCTGCCATCACAAGTCCTGCAACTGGCAGTGAGGACGCGTTAATGTCGAAGTCTCCGCAATTTTTCACCGCAGTCGCACCGCTCGCACCTTCGCGATCCTTATCGGCAACGCTGCTTCTATCGACGACACTGCTCGCACTGCCCGCGTCTGCCGCCCCAGCGCACGAGGATGATTTAACCGCGCTCTCGCTCGAAGAGCTGATGGCGATCGAAGTGATTTCCACACCGCAGTTCGCGGGGCGCATTGCCGACCTTCCCGCCTCGGTTTCGATTCTCACCGCGCACGATATACGCGCTTACGGCTGGCGCACGCTCGCCGACGCACTGCGTTCGCTGCGCGGCTTCAACGTGACATACGACCGCACCTATACCTACGCTGGCGTGCGCGGTCTTTCACCTGCGGGCGATCCCAAGCCGCGTCTGAATATTCTTGTCGACGGGATCAGCGCGTCTGAAAATATTTACGACAGCGTTCTGCTCGGCGGGGAATTTCCGCTCGATGTCGATCTCATCGACCGCATCGAAGTCGTGCGCGGCCCAAGTGCCTCTGTCGTCGGCGGCGATGCCATGGGCGGCGTCATCAATATCATCACGCGCGGCGGTATCGCGCTGCGCGGTGAGGAAATTGCCGTGGGTGCGGGTTCGGGTGAAAGCTATGGCGGGCGCGCCAGCGTCGGTGGTATCAGCAGTGCCGGCATCGAATATCTGATTTCAGCGACGGCATCTAACGCTCACGGTGAGGCGCTCGAATTTTTCGATCTTGCTCCGGTGACGAACGATGTCACCACACGCCATGACGATGAGCGCCGTCGTCAGTTTTTTGCTCGATTCAATTACGGCGGCTGGCATGCCGAGCTCATTCACGGCCAGCGCAAAAAGACCGTGCCCACCGGCTCGTATGGCACATTGTTCGACGATCCCTCGCATCGCGAGGACGATTCCGAAACGCTCGCGCAAATCGGACACACCGCCTGGCTGGATGCCACGACCACCGTGTTTACGCGCATTTACACCGGCGCCTATGCGTACGATGGCATTTTTCCGTACCTATATGACGAGATGGATTACGTGCACAACCGCGATCGCGCACGCGGCAAGTGGTGGGGCACCGAAATGCGCGTGCAATCGCATCGCCGCGCGGGTCATCAGCTCATGGCAGGCGCCGAGTTCATCGATAATTATCAGCAGGATCTGCGCAACGACGATATCGGCTACGGCTGTCACGGTTACAGCAGCGAACCCTGTCTCGACACGCGTCACAGCACCACCAAATTCAGCGTGTATGCGCAGGATGAAATTTTACTCGCCGCAAAAACCCGGCTGACGCTGGGTGCGCGCCTCGATCACACCACGGAAGACAATTTGCGCTGGAGTCCGCGCGTGGGGCTGGTGCAGCACACAGCGAACGCGGGTACGTTCAAGGTTTTATATGCCGGCGCCTATCGCGAGCCCAGCACTTTCGAGAAATATTATGCGCTGGCCTCGGTACAGAGCGGCAACACCGAACTGAACGATGAGTTCATTCGCTCGCTCGAAGGCATCTGGGAATACGCGATCGATGCGCGCACGCAATTGACCGTTTCTGCGTATCACTATCGGGCGAACGATATCATCGCCGCCGATGTCGATGGTGTTAACCGGAACCTGTCGACCATCGAAGGCCGTGGCGCCGAATTCGAGCTTTATCGCACCTGGCCGGGTAAAGCTTCCATGCGGCTCAGCTACAGCCTTCAATATCCTGAATTGTCCGGCGAGCGGCCCGCGAACGCGCCGAAACATTTATTCAAACTCAACGTCGCGGCACCGATTTTTTCCACGGACTGGAGTATCGGTTTCGAAGCGCAGGCGACCAGTCGGCGCCGTACCGAAATCAATACCACGCTCGGCGGCTACGCCATCGCCAATCTGAATTTTATCTATGCACCGGCCGGCCAGCCGTGGGATGCAGCCTTCGGTATTTACAATGTCTTCGACCGGAAATATGCAGATCCCGTGGGGCTCGATGCGTACATGGACCCGGGCGTCACGCGCGAAGGCATCACTCAGGATGATCGCAACTGGCGCGTCAAATGCGTTTACCGCTTCTGAAGCCCTTACTCCAGCCACCGCCACTCGCCTGCAGTCTCCACGACGCGCCCCTCGCGCTGCAGTTTGATGAGATGTGCCCATAACGAGTAGCGCGCGATGGGATGCAGTTGCGGCTTTACATCGTCGTAGGCCGGCGGTGTGATTTCATCGAGTGAACCACGCTGCAGTTTTCGCATCGCCGCAATCACTTTCATTTCGCGAAATAAACGGTGCCGAATCAGACGCTCCAGCTCGCGCTGCGGTTCGAAAATCAATTTACCGTGCGCAGGCGCAATCGCTTCGATGGAATAATCCGCCAGCATGCGCAACGAGGCGATGTATTCGCTCATATCGCCGCTCGGTGGAATGATGACCACCGTGGTGCCCTCCATGATGTGATCGCCCGTGAACAGCAATCCTTCATCTTCGAGCAACAGGCACACATGATTGCCGACATGGCCGGGCGTCAACAGTGTGCGCAGGCGGAATTCATGCGTGGCGAGAATATCGTCGTGCCGTAACGAACGCACGGGGCGGAAAGTGGTGTCCTGCTTGCCGTCGTCGGCGATGACATTGCCGAGCACTTCCGCACCGGTTTCGGCATGAATGATTGCCGCTGCCGGTGAGTGATCGCGATGCGTGTGCGTCGCGATAATCCAGCGCAGACGATTGCCACACGCTTTCAGCAATGCCTCGATATGTCGTCTATCGAGCGGACCCGGATCGATCAGCGCAAGCTGCTCGCGCCCCACGATGTAACTGTTAGTTCCGGGCCCCGTCATCACGCCGCTGTTGCCCGCGGTGATACGGCGCACCAGCGGAGAAATTTCGACACACTGGTAATGCTCAATCTCAGTTTGCCGAAATTTGGTCATTGCTAAACGCTCTTTTGATTAATTCCCCTCTCCCATTTGGGGAGAGGGAATTATTTAAACCAAATTTTTGATCGGCACGACCGGATTCACATCGGCATCGTAATCGACACCTTCGATTTCAAAGCCGAACAGGCGCAGAAACTCCTGCTTGTATCCCGCGAAATCGCTGATGTCGTTGAGATTTTCGTTGGTGACTTGCGGCCACAATTCAAGCACCTTGTTTTGCACTTCGGGACGCATTTCCTTGCCGTCGGCGCGCAAACGGCTATCGCTGTCGAGGACGGGATTGGCGTTGTACAGGCTATCGCGAAACAGACCGTCGACCTGCTCGATGCAGCCTTCGTGCGTGCCATCAGCCTTCATCACTTTAAACAACAGCGACAAATACAGCGGCATGATCGGAATTGCCGAACTCGCCTGCGTCACCACGGCCTTCAATACGGACACGCGTGCATCGCCACCTTTTGTCGCAAGTTTTTTGCGAATATCGATCACGCGCTTATCCAAATCTTTTTTCGCCGCGCCGATGGTGCCGTGCCAGTAAATATCCCATGTAACTTTTTCACCGACATAAGTGAATGCAGTGGTCTTCGCGCCCGCAGCCAATACGCCTGCCGCATCGAGCGCATCGATCCACATCTGCCAGTCTTCACCGCCCATCACCGCGACGGTGTTATCGATTTCTTCCTGCGACGCGGCAGTCAGAGTAATTTCCTTGAGCACCTGTTTATCGGTATCGATACCGCGCTGCACCACATCCTTGCCGATGGGCTTCAGCGTCGAATTGTGCACAGCGCCCGTCACCGGATGCGTGCGGCGCGGTGCGGCGAGACTGTAAACAACGAGATCGACCTGCCCCAGATCGGCTCTGATGGCTTCGATCGTTTTGCGTTTTATGTCATCGGAAAACGCGTCGCCGTTGATGCTTTTCGCATACAGACCTTCGGCTTCGGCGAATTGATGGAATGCCGCCGAGTTATACCAGCCAGCCGTGCCGGGTTTGTCTTCCGCGCCTTCGCGTTCAAAGAACACACCGAGCGTGGATGCGCCAGAACCGAAGGCCGCGGTGATACGCGAGGCGAGGCCATAACCCGTCGACGCACCGAGCACGAGCACCCGCTTCGGGCCATTGGCAATCGGCCCGCGGTTTTTCACATAATCGATTTGCTGCTTCACGTTGACGGCACAGCCGACGGGATGGGTGGTAACGCACATGAAACCGCGCACGCGGGGTTTGATAATCATGGTGAGGCCTTCGATTTTTGGAAAGGCGGCATTATACCCGATTCGGTTTTTGGGCTGACGGACGCTGCGAATGACGGATTGCGGCGATGAATTTATTTGCAGGGGCGGACACGCAGGTCCGCCCCTGCATTCCGTGCGATCAAAACGTAAACCGCACGCCCGTTTCGATCGAACGGCCTGGCTCAGGCGCGACATCTTTCAACAGCGACACACTGTTGCGAATCGTTCGATCGGTGAGGTTGGTTGCGCGCAGGAACAGGAGCGCACCGAAATCATCGCCAGCCTTGAGCTGATAGCTCAACCCCGCATCAATACGATTGTAACCATCGGTTTGCGTTTCGAATGCGCCGGAATGATTTTGCTTCGCCGCATGCAATATGCCGGCATACGCGGAAAACGACCCGCGCTCGACATTCAAACGCGCACCGATCCGCAACGGTGGCAAACGCGGGATATCGTCATTATCGCCATCGGCATTATTGCCGACGAATTCGCCGCGTATGCGGTCGCCATAGACATCGACGCTCCAGACTCCCGATCTGTTTTCGACGATCGGCAATTCCATTTCGAATTCGATACCGGTGAAACGGGCATCGCGCTGCGCGTACGCCAGAATCGGCGTTCCATGTTGCTCGACCCCCGTATCGGTCAGCGCGATGAAATCGTGGAAATCATTGCGGAATACCGTGACGTAGCCATGTGCACGCTCGCTCTGATAATGCAAAGTCACGTCGACGTTGCGCGCTGTTTCCTGTTTCAGATCGGCAGCGCCCACTTCGATCGCATGTGTCGCTTCGTGCTCGATCAGGTCGCCGAATTCACTCGTCGCATTCGAATACAACTCCTCGACAGTGGGCGCCCGCTGCGAACGCGATAAGGCGACACCCAGACGCCAGGTTTCACTCATCGTCCACGATGCCGATGCCGAACCGCTGAAACTGTTGAAATCCTTTTTCGAAGGAACATTTGCGTTCGCCGCTGCCCCCTCCGGACCAGGGTGGTTTTTCGGATCGAGACTGTCGCGACCGTAGCGCGCACCGAGCTGATAAATGACGGCGCCGCGCCGGTAACTTTCGAGCGCAAATAATCCAGCGGATTCAGCGATCGATTCGGGAATAAAACTCTCCTCGCCTTCGGCAGCGAAATCGCTGCGCTTCAATTGCAGACCGAATGCGCCGCTCCAGCCCGACAGCGGAGCGTGCGCGAGCTCGAAACGGGTTTCCCAGGTCTCATCGGTGAATATGGTGCCGATCTCGCCCGTGTTTTCGATTTCCCGATGCCGATAATCACTGTGGGTCAAACGCCAGCGCAATGCATCGATGGTGTCGCTGATATCGCGTTTTTCAGCGGCCACATCGTAGCGCTTTTGTTTCATATCGATATGAACGCCGTTGATCGCATCGCCTTCGGCCTCATCGTCGAGTGGAATGCCGTAATGATTTTGCATGTCGCTGACGCTGAATCCGAAATGCCCATCGTCGGCAATCCAGGACAGGCCGCCATTGAGCGTGTGATTGCGACCGTCGGTATTTGCGGTGAAACCATCGCTGCTGAATTGCGGGTCGATATATTGGCGATTGAATGCGACCCCGGGAATATCGACGTTATTCCATTCGCGATAAACACCATCGAGGTGATAGGCGAGCTGACCCACACTGCCATCGAGTCTGGCCACGCTGGTATTGCCATCGTTGACGCTGTCATGGCGCTGTTCGATAGCACCATGAACCTTGCCGGATAATTTTTGCGGAATGCGATTATCGACAATATTGACGATGCCACCGATGGCGCCGCCGCCATAAAGCAATGTCGCGGGGCCGCGCAGTATTTCGATCGACTCGGCGAGCATGGGCTCGACGGTGACTGCGTGATCGGCGCTCACCGCGGCGGCATCTGCGCTCGCGGTGCCGTTGAGCAATGTCATCACGCGCGGACCGTTCTGCCCGCGAATCACCGGCTGGCCGACACCGGGGCCAAACGATGCGCTGGTCAGGCCAGGGCTGCCATCGAGCGTCGCGCCGATCGTTCCCGCAGCACGGCGCCGCAGATTTTCATCGGTTATCACCGTGACTGGAACCGAGCTCTGATCCTGCGGTTTGTTGAGCAGCGAAGTAACCGTGATGATATCGACATGCTCCGCGTGGGCCACCGCCGATAAATTGCCCGCAATGAGCACAAACCCTATGTTTCCGGGCGAAAATAATTTGAGTGGAAATAGCGGCGACCGCCGTGCAAAAAAACTTTTCATGAAAAACTCCTGAAATAACGTTCACGCCGAACGAGCGGCGTACTAAAAATTACGATGGGAAGAACGTCAGGAGTTAAAGCGGAGGAGCACGACTGTTGTAGCTGCACACGCGGCGGAAAACAAAAATGCGCGCGACATGGGAAATGATAAAAATGGCGAAAACGATACTCGCGATAGTGAAAGTATCGGAAACGATGGCAGCGCCCGTCGCACTCGACAGCACGCAGAGCGCGCAATCGCCATCGAGAGTGTTGGAAGCGGCATCGTGCCAGTGAGAGGTGGAAACGATTTGAGCAGCGAAAAATAAAGCCAGTGCGAGCAGCAGCCAATACGGGCGGCTCGCACGGGATTTATTGAATTCGCTGTGAGTTTGCATTGTTAAACTCGTGACTGATTTATCCCCTCTCCCATCTGGAGCGAGGGGAGAAAAACATCAATCGAAACTGACGCCCAAACGCTGGCCGATCAATTCGTACGATTCAACCACATTACCGAGATCCTGGCGGAAGCGGTCTTTATCGAGCTTTTCGCGGGTATTTTTATCCCACACGCGACAGCCATCGGGGGAGAACTCGTCGCCGAGCATTACCTCGCCATTGAACAGGCCAAATTCCAGCTTGAAATCGACGAGCAACATATCGCCGTTCAAAAATAACGGTTTGAGCACATCGTTGATTTTGAACGTGAGTTCCTTCATGCGTTCGAGCTGTGCCTCGGTGGCCCAGCCGAACGAGCGCACGTGATATTCGTTGACGATGGGATCGCCGAGCGGATCGCTTTTCAAAAACAGCTCGAAGGTCGGCGGATCGAGTTCCAGCCCCTCCTGAAGGCCGTAACGACGGCAGATCGAACCCGCGGCAATATTGCGCACCACGCATTCAAGCGGCAGCATCTGCAGCTTTTTGACGAGCGCTTCATTATCCGACAGCACTTTTTCAAAGTGACAGGGAATTCCCGCTGCCTTGAGTTTTTCCATGATGAACGCGTTGAATTTATTGTTCACCATGCCCTTGCGTTCGAGCTGTGCCTTTTTCTTGCCGTCGAATGCGGATGTATCGTTGCGAAATACCATCACGTAGCGGTCGGCATCGTCGGTGGAAAATACCGATTTGGCCTTACCCGTATACAGCTCTTCGCGTTTCACGAATTGGTCTTCACGTTTCTGCATAATCGACAATCTCTAGTATTTGCTTCACTGCGCCACGCGCAGAATTAAATATGTTCCGACCGATATCGCTTCAGAAATTCTTTAATGCGAATTCAGATCGGCATCAAGACAGCTTGTTTTTGATGCGGTTGAGCAATTCGGTTTCGACGACGGCATCGAGTGGCTTGCCGTCCTCCCGCGACAGATCGATACGCACTTCACCGGTATTGTTCGCTGCCGTTTGCAGGCGCAGCACATAGACCGTTTCGGGATTCAATAACTCATCGTCAGCGTCGAACATCCACGACCAGAAACGACCCAGCAGGCCGGGCTCATCCTTGGGATCGACCGGCGGCGTGAAGCGCACCCGGATTTCGTGCTCGCTCTGATTTTGATCTTCGATCGCAAAATCCGCCTTCGGCAACGCCAGTGTCAGCGACGACCAGGCGCGCTCCAGCGGCAATTCGAGACGCAAATGCGGGCGCTCACCGGCCGGCTTGTTCAAAAACACCTTGCCGCGCGATTCGATACCGCGCTGCGCGAGCATCGATACCGCGCCCGAGCTGCCGTTATCGGCAACGAATTGCGCGAGCGCCTTGATCATCTCCGCCTCGCGCGCGGAATCGCTCGACGCCGCCGGCCAGTTGTCGCCGGCTACCGCCCCCGCCTGCAAGACATAAATTTCGGACGATCCGCGCTGCACGCCCTGCTCGATGCGGAAACGATAACGCTCGCGCGAAACGCCGTCGGCTTTCGGCTGCAGCCAGCCGGTTTCGATAACGCCGTCGTTGGCGTCGGCGCGGGTGACATAAAGCTGATTCACATTTAAAAACTGGCGCACGCGCGGCCACACTTCACCGGGCGATGCTTCGACGAGAATCCAGCTGATGTTATTCAGATTGCGGATACGCACCTGTTCGGCACCCGGATCACCATCGATCGATGCCGGACGTGGTGCCTCGAATTTACCTTCGAGCACGGCATTGTTTGCAATCGGCGGAATCGCAAAATCCTGATCGGCTTCGAGCTGCGCCAGCTCGGGCGGAATCTGCAGCGGTTTTTCCACGCGTGCACGACGGTAATCGTCGCCGCGGTCGCGAAATACACCTTTATCACCAAACAGCCAGCCACAGCCGCTCACAACGATCGATACTGCAGTCAGCAGCGGTATCAGGACGGTTTTTTTCATCGACGACTCAATTGGCAAAACATGAAACCAGCTTACAGATGCGTGGAATAACGCGTTATTTTTCCGGGATTTGCCTTACAGCAAACCGGCGCTGCGCATCGCTTCGCGCACGACAGGCTGTGCGCTTTCGCTGAGCGTTGTGAGCGGCAGACGAACCCCGTCACTCATTTTGCCCAGCTGGGCGACGGCCCACTTCACGGGAATCGGATTCGATTCGACGAATAATTGCTGATGCAGCGGCATCAGTTTTTCATTGATCGCGCGCGCGCTATCCGCATCGCCGCGCAATGCTGCCGCGCACATTTGGGACATCAGCTTCGGTGCGACGTTCGCGGTTACCGAAATGTCGCCTTTGCCCCCAGCCAGAATCAAATCGAGCGCGGTGGCATCGTCGCCCGAAATCACATCGAACTGCGCGCCGCAACGCTGGATCAGATCGATACCGCGCGGCACATCGCCGGTGGCATCCTTGATACCGATGATGTTGCCGATTTTCGCCAGACGCTCGACCGTTTCGTTGCGCATGTCGCATGCGGTGCGGCCCGGCACGTTGTAAAGAATTTGTGGAATCGCGACCGCATCGGCGATGGCTTTGAAATGCAGATACAAACCTTCCTGCGTCGGCTTGTTGTAATACGGCGTGACCAGCAGACAGGCATCGACACCGGCATCTTTGGCAGCCTGCGTGAGTTCGATGGCTTCGCGCGTGCAATTGGCGCCGGTACCTGCGATGACCGGAATGCGGCCGCGACAGACAGCGACCGTGCGTTTGATCACTGCGCAGTGTTCTTCGACATCGAGCGTAGCCGACTCGCCGGTGGTGCCGACGGCGACGATGGCGTTGGTGCCCTCGGCGATGTGCCATTCAAGAATATTATCGAGCGCGGGCCAATCGAGATCGCCGCTTGCGGTCATGGGGGTGACCAGCGCGACCATGCTGCCAGAAAACATGCACTATCTCCGGGAAACAGATTCGGGAACGGAAAAGGCGCTATGGTACTGACGCCCCCCCTTCAGTACAAGGCTGGAAAAACAAGCGGCAGGCACTAATCCGCGGCGACTGAGGTTCCGGCACGAGTCGAGCGAAAATGGATAATCACCGTAACGAAAACGGGCAGCGCGCTAGCTTTTGGCGAAACCGAGCTTGCTGGCAATCGCGATAAAGGCGCGCTCCATGAAGCTGCGTTTTTCGGGCTGGACGATGCGAATCGTACCCGCGTGCAAACCGCTCACCAGATTGGGCAGTGTCTCGACCAGCTGTTTGATGCCCGCTGGATTGACGAACATATAATGCCCGCTGACGCGGCTGAACCAGGCGAGTTTCAGCTGCTGCGAACGCTGACCGGGGCGATCGAACTCAAACAGCGTGCCGAATTCGGTTTTCGAACGCAGCATGTCGGCGAGCGCTTCTTCCTCCACCGAAAACCCGACCACGGTTTGCGACTCCGGAGCCGGCGGGACGGACGCTGCAGGCTCGGACACCGCTGCGGCCTGCGCGACTGGCGTACCCTCGAACGCCTGCTCCTGCGCGCGCCGCAATGCGAGCAACAATTCCTCGCCCGCTTCGCTGCTGTAACCAATCGTGCGCAAACCTTCGGCGATCGATTGTTCGAGCTGCTGCTGATAACGCTGGAATTCATCGCGCGAGCGCGTGCTGTCGCCCTGCACGCTCCAGAGCACGCCGTCGACGACCTTGAGCGCCGCCTTCCACGACAGACTGTCTTCGCCGTTGCGCAGATAATTGAACGTCAGGAAATCGGTCCACGGCTTCTGCAATAACTGCTGAATGGTTTCGGGAATCGAAAAACCCTTGATGCGCTCGGCGATTTCGGTGCTCGCGCGCTGTTTTGCTGCGGCCAGCCGTTCGATCCCCTCCTGCGCCGAGCGATTGCGCTTCTCGGCCATTTCCGCGCGCTTGTCGAGCCCTTCGCGAAAACGATTGAAATCGTCGAGCAGGCGCGAAAACAGTTCGATGTCATCGACAAAGCCGCGCAATATCGTTTCGACGATGTTGCGCAATTTCGGCAGGACCACGCGCTCCTTATCGTCGGTGACCCAGCGCGCGCCGGTTTCCGCCATGCGGTTGAGCAATACGCGCGCGGGGTGCTGCTGGTTTTCGAGAAAGGTTTTATCGAGCAACGATAATTTCAGATAGGGCGTGTGCAAGTGACTCAGCAGCGATTTCACCACGTCGGAAATCTTGCCGTCGTCGAGCATGAAACGGAACACCATACCGACGAGATCGACCGCATCGGCATCGCGCTGGGCGAGCTGATTGCGCTGATCGGGCCGGGCCTGCTGCTTCAATTGCGCAAACAGTTTTTCTTCGACGCGATCGATCGCGAGCGGACGCTGCAGCGCTGCAGTCGCGTTGAATTCCGGCGCCTGCTGTAACGCCGTCAGCACCAGCGCATAATCGAGCGGAACGAAGTTTTCTGCAGCACCGTCGCGCCCCGCCTGCAAACCTCCGTAGCTGATGCCGCTGACAGTACCCACGCGCGGGCCCTGTGCGGTGCGCTGGCGCAATTGTTCGATGATCGAGTTATAAAGCTGACGCTGCTCCGGCCCTTCATCAACTGTGGACGCGGGTGTCGGTGCCACCGGCGGTGGCGGATCGCTCGTCTCATCCTTATTGATCACGAATTTCAAATTCGGCAGCACACCGCCATCGATCAGAGTGGCATTGAGCGAATCGAAAACCTTGCCGAACACCGCAAGCAATAATTTGCCGAGATGCTTGTAAATAAAAATGCGCGCCTTGAGCTCGACATCGAGCTCGCCCATCGCCTGACGCAAGGCCAATCCCACCTTGGCGGGGCCGAAGGGATTGCTGTCGTCCATGACTTTCTTGCCGCCGCGCAATACGGCGAGACGGCGGTTTAATTTCCACAGCGTTTCGGAATGCTGACTGCTCGCACGCGATACGATCATCGAGACAGCCAGCTCGTCCTCGAGCTGTTCGCGCGCCACCAGACTCAATTTGTTGAGACGTAGCGGCGGCGCGATCTCGTCTTCATCGTGTCCGAGCAAAAATTGATCGTAGCCATGCTGCAATTGCGCACTGAATGCACGCTGCATGGTGGGCGCGGATTCGTTCAGGCGCTGAATCGCATCGAAATAACAGCGCTGCTCTTCGTTGCTCTTGCCTTTTTCGGCCTGTTCGAAGAGACGATCGCGCAAGCTCTGCTGAGCCGATTGCAGGAGATTTCCATAAAACGGCAGGGCCAGATCACGGCAGCGGGCAAGGAGCTCCATCAATACATCTCAAATCGTTTTAATAAATTAAAGACCGTCGGTGCCGTCTTTCGCGGCGCAGTCTTTGTGTCGAAACAGCCGTAGTAATGAACGTGAGCGGCCTATACTGGTGGAGCATCCGATGAACACCGGTCCGGTCGCACACCCGCCCTCGCTGGCGCAGGCATAGTGAATAAATGTAGCCCAAATTCACATTGATGCCGGCGTTGCGGTTGCCGGCGCGGATATTTTTCCGCACCATGATCGCTCCGTCCTGCAAAACCATGGAGATCGTCGTACCAATGGACGCAATGACCCTGCTCAATCACCGCAACTCGGAACCCAAACTCAGCAAGCCGGGGCCCGATCGCGCGGCCCTGCTGCAAATTCTCGGCGCAGCCGCGCGCGCGCCCGATCATGGCCGCCTGCGCCCGTGGCGCTTTCTGCTCATCGACGGCAAGGCGCGCTATCGGCTCGGCGAGTTATTCGTGAACGCCCTGCGCGCACGTCGGCCCGATGCGACACCCGAAGAACTGAAAAAAGCCGATGAAGCGCCGCTGCGTGCGCCGGTCATCATCACCGTGATCGCACGTGTTCAGGATCATCCGAAAGTGCCCAGGCTCGAACAGATCCTCTCCGCCGGCTGCGCCGCTCACGGTATTTTGCTCGCGGCTCAGGCGCTCGGCTTCGGCGCGATCTGGCGCACCGGCGATTACAGCTATGACCCGCAGGTCAAAGCTGGCCTCGACCTGAGCGAGAACGAGGACATCATCGGCTACATCTACATCGGCTCCGCGCTCGGTGTGCCGAAGCCATTACCCGACATCAACGTGGAAGAGCTGGTGCAGGTGTGGGGCGGGGAATAATCACCGCTTCGGCGCGGCGTGGCCTCCATTCAATTTCAGCGTGAAGAAATCCGGTATCTGATCGTCGGGAATGGCTTTGCAGTCACCATTTCCGCCGTCGACACTACCGCTGGCCTCTTCAGCACTTGCAGCTTCGACCGCAACATACCTGCGCGCCGATGTACTAAAGCACGCCCAATAAGGACGGCCAGCTTTATGCAAAACCATGTTTGCCGCACAGGAATATCTAAAATCCTGGCAAGGCTTTCTGCAGCGGACTGATGGAATATCGTTAGGCCCGAGATCCGGACATTTGGCGGCGCATGCATCTGCCTCTTTCGCGCAGGGACCTTCGCGCATCGCATTATTCATGTCACTCAGTGCATCGGCATACCCGGCGGACACGCCCCCAAGCACCATCAGCAGCACTGGTATAAAAAATCGCATAAAGCCTCCTGAAACTTTTGCATAAAGTTGCAATTACCCTGCAGGCGGCGCCAGGTTTTTCGAATAAAACATCTGCCCCTGATCGTCGATAACAATCGCATCGACGCCGGGAATTTTATCGATGATTTCCATGCCGCGCTGCACACCGAGAATAAATAGCGGCTTGGTTAAAGCGTCAGTATCGATACCGCGCGGTGCAAGCACACTCACGCTGCGCACTCCAGTAGCCGATTTTCCGGTTTTCGGATTGATGATGTGATGCACGCGGCGATCGCCATCCATGAAATAACGTTCGTAATCACCCGATGTCGAAATCGCGGTATCCGTTAGCGGCAGCGCCACGGCGGATTTATTTTCATCGCGCGGATTTTTGATGCCGACAATCCACGGTCTGCCGCGGCGATCGCCGATAATGCGACTGTCGCCACCCGCGGTGACAATCGCATGCTTAATACCGCGCGCCATTAAAATTTCCGCGCCGCGATCGACTGCGTAACCTTTGGCGATGCCGCCCAGATCGATGCGCATACCGGCCTTCTGAAAATGCACGGTGCTGTTTTTTTCATCGAGTTTCATCGAGCGATAATCGATTGCATTCAAATGCTCTGCGACCTGCGCATCGGTGGGCTTGATGTGATTGCGATAATCGTACAGATAGCCAACCGATGCGAAGGTGATATCGAATGCGCCGCGACTCACTTCGGAATAATGAAGCGAGGTTTTCAACAAGTGCATCATCTCGACGGAAATCTTCACAGGGTGCTGCGAGGCTTCGCGATTGATCAGTGCGAGCTCGCTCGTTTCGATATAGGGACTCATCGCCCGGTCGATGCGCATCATCTCCTGCATGACAGCTTCGATAGCCGTCTGCGCGATTTTATTTTCGTCGGCCCACAACTCGACGCTGATCGACGTGCCCATGATGGCGCGATGATCGCTGTGCCACCCGGCATGAGCGCCAGATGCAATCACATAAAGAAATATTGCCATCACACAGGGAAGGCTCCCCCTATAAAACAGGAACCTAAAGGTCCTAAAGGGGAGTGCCCGCAGGGCGAGGGGGTCATTTTTAAAAGATGACCCCTCCGTCTCGCTTCGCGAGCCACCCTCCCTACTACGCAGGGGAGGCCTATTTGATGCTCGCAACATGATCACCAGCGCCCATCGCGCTTAACGGAATAATTGCCCTGTGCATCGGGCTGACCCGCGAATAACACCTGCACGCTCTGGCGAAAATCCTCCGGCAGCGAAGGCGCCATTTTCACCTGCAACTGCAGAGCCCAATGGCGCTCCTGTGCATTCACATCGACGACGCCATCGAGCGCGAATGCACCCTGTCCCTGCAGTGCACAATGTATTTGCTGCGCTGCGGGCACGCTCAATTCGCAGCGATAATCACCGAGCGCGAGCCATTGCGTGCTCCATTGCCATTGCGCCTGCTGCCAATGCAGCGCGCCCTGCAATGAATGAATTTGCGTCCGCGACAACTCCGCGCGCTCCAGTTTCAAGGCGACTTGCCCGCGCGCCCCGACCGGCACCCAGTTCGAAATCATCGCCGCCGGCAAAGCTGCACCGGTTTGAGTTAGCGTTAATTTACCCAAAGGAGAAACGCGCAGTCGCATATCGATAAACTGATCGCCATAATTCGTTGCGATATGCGCAGAAGGGTGCAGCCATAGCAACGACCACGGCTGCAAATGCCACTCGAAACTGCCGAGCGCGATCACGCGCTCCTGACCCGCCGCCTGCGACTGCACCCAGAAAGCTTGTGCAGCACTGCCGTTCCAGAAACTGCCCGATACATTTTGCAGCTGCAGCTGCGGCACGAATTGACGCAGCAATGAATTGAACAGGCTGGCGGGCGCGCCATAGAAAACACAGACCAGAAACCACGCAACTGCAGCGATCAGCGCGCGCTGACGCCAGCGGTGATCGAATAAGAATTTTTTTTCAGCTTTCTCTTCAACGATTGCAGTTGTCATCGCAGCAAATATTTTCCTAACGCATAAAATCAGGGGCGAAACAGGCGCGCCGATACATTGACGAGCCCCGGTCCCGAACCCGGCGCAACCACCAGCTCGCGAATCGTCACGTTCTGCACCGATTCCAGCTCATTGAGCCAGCGCAACACCTGATCTGACGACATATTATCGAGCCGCACCTGCACATCGCCGCTGCTGCCGGGCTGAAAGCGGCTCATGCGCAACTGGTGTGCAGCCACCGTACGGTCGATCACCTGCGTGAGGTTTTCACTCTGACCTGAGTCACTCTGAGTTGCGCTTTGTTGCAATGCGCGCAACTCCGCCGCCATCTGCGTGACCGCCGCCAGTGTTTTCTGCGCAGCGACATTCTGATTTTCGAGTCGCTGATTCGCTGCGGCCAATGGGTGCAATAACACCTGATACACCATATACAGCGCGAGCGCTCCCGCGAGTAACGCGAGCATCGCCTGATCGCGCAGACTCAATTGTTGCTGCAGTTTTTCCAACATGATTATTTCCGCTCGCTTTTTCTTTCTTCTCTATTTTCGCTCAGTAATACGCAACTGCGCCCGTGTTCTATTGCCATCGGTATTGCTGCCGACGAGTTGTGCGTTCAGGCCCTTGCCTGCAATCGCCGCGCGCACGGCTTCGACATCCTTGAAAGCATTTGCGGCCAGACTCACACGCAGCTCGCCCTGCCGCTCGCTATACGTGAGATTCTGCACCGCGACACCGTCGACGCTTTTCAACACGTCGCCGACCTGTTCCAGCAGCGGCAATACGGCGCCACCCTGATGGCTCTTCAGCGCCTGCACCTTGCGGCGCAGCTGTAATTCCGGATCGTTGACGACACCGCGCGGCTCCACCGTCCGATACACCTCTTCGATCTGTTGTCGCAGGGCGATATTCTGCCCGTTGAGACGATAGTGCTGCACGCCGCCGACGATGAGATGAATAACAATGGCTATCGCCAGGACAATGGCGACGCGGCGCCATGACAGCCACCAGCGCCGCCAGGGCAGCGTGCGCGCAAAACTTCCCTGCAGAAAATCGATGACGGGATTCTGCGCATCAATCGTTGCCTCCGCATCTAACACCTCAATCGAGCCGCGCAGAAGCTCGGGCAGGCGGGAGGCGAGAACATCGACGGAAATATCGGTTTGAACCAGCAGTTTTTGCGGCAGTGCATTCGCGCTATCGAGCAGCAATTGCAGCACGAGCGCGGCATTATCGGGCTCCATCGCAAAACCCCGATAAGGGCCGATGCGCACGACCCAGCGCGCAGCTTCGGTGCGCAATGTCCAGCAATGCTCGCGGTACGGCAATAACAACTGCTCGGGCAGCACGCGTTTGATATCGAGCCCTGCGTCGCGGCACTGCTGCAACCATGCGCCGAGCCATTGTCTGTCGACGATGGCGATCGAAACCTGTGCATCGGCATCACCTTTAGCCGCAGCGATCGGCCCCAGCGCAAAATGCTGCGTATCGACATCGTTGATCAATTGATCTTCCAGCGAATACGGAACCGTCTGCCGCAGCAATTTACGTTCGTGCGGCGCGAAGGTGACTTCCTGCAATGAAACTTTCTGCGCCGGTACAACGAGCACGAGATCGCTTTCGCGCATGCCGGCTTCCGCTGCAAACGTTTTTGCATCGCCGTATTTTTTATCGCCGGCATCGTCAGGCAGCGATGCCGCAGCGGTCGCGGACCAGCTCAGTTGTTCGTCGTCGCCGACATGAAGCAGTACGGTATTTTTCACGATTGGTTCATCGATTGAGTTTTCACAGATAACTTCGGTCGCATATCACCAGTCACCGAGTGTGCGTGCGATGACTTCGACCTTTCTTTTACCTTCACTGGTGCGATGCAGAATACTGCGCATCGCGTAGCGATGACCCTGAAAATCGGTCACCGTATTCAACATGAAATATTCGCTGACCACATCCCAGTTGTCCGTCCGGATTTTCTGATCTGCGCCCGCCGGATTGAGCAGCTTGTTCACCTCATCCATATCTTTTATGTATCTCGGCGGCGTGCGCGCTTCCAGCAAAATTTCCACATCGGACTCACTCAAAGGCTGATAGCCCTGCGGCTGCCCCTCCGCTCCGCCCAACGAGCGCAGCACTTCGACGGGCGCGGTATTGATATTGATCCTGTGACCAGCGCCGGTGGTCACACCCGGCCAGACAGTGACGAGTGGCGCCAGTGCGCGATAGATTTCCGGCGTCATGCCCCGCACCATCATCAGCTCCGAAGGGCCGGCCATGGCGCGATTCGCAGGCCGTCCGATCGGTTCTGCCGATTCATAGTATTCGCTTTCGGCGCCGCTGAGCCCGCTGACATCCGAATCGCCATCGATCCAGTCAACGATGGCTTCGGTCAGCGCCTGCGCCTGATCGAGGCTTATCGGCTCTTCGAGATTCAATGCAAGCAGCAGGCGAATGAACTGCGTTTGCGCCAGCGTATTTCCGGGCGCCGGCGTGCCGCCACCGCTGCCACTGCCCGCCGGGTTCGCCAGCAGATTCAAATTGAACCGGCCCTGCAAATCTTCCAGCTGACCACCGATCCATCCGTAATCGGTTGGATACTGCTGCGCCTGCGCCCAATCTTCGGCGAGATTATCGTTGCGCGTCTTGTCGTCCTTTTGCAGATCGTAAAGCAGGGCTGCGCGCGATAATGCCTCTGCGCCGCGCATGTAAGCGTATGCCTGCTCGCTATACAGCTGATTCTCCACGCGTCGAAACATCAACAGAAAATCGCTGCTGAGCGCAGTGGCAAGCATCACCACCATCGCGACAATCAATAAAGCAATGATCAGCGCAGCGCCGCTCTGCCCGCGCAGGGCACGATGCGCGACACTCGATCGGGAATTACGGTGCGGGCTGCTCATTCGCCAGACTCACCACGCGATGGATCACGCCGATACCTTCGATATCGATATCGAATTGCACAGCCAGCGGCAGCGTTTCCATATCGCTTTTACTCACCGGCCACTCCTCCACCCAGTCGCCACCCAATGGTTTCGAATTTGCACCGGTGTCGGCATTTTCTGCCGACCGCCCCAGAAACTGCACTCTGAAGCCCAGCACTCCGGTCAGCAGCTTCACCTGTTGCAGCCGGTCTTCATCGTCGATGCGATCCAGCACCAGCCAGTGATCGCGCCACAAATTCCCGTCGGCATCGAGACGGTAATGCACGCGCTGCAATGCGCTGCGACGCTGTCCGCGCGGATTGTCCCAGCCGCTGCGCGTCAGCTCCAGCAATTGCTCGCTGTCATCGCTGCTGCCGATCATCGCCGGTCGCAGATTATCGCGCGCATCGGTAACCGGCCGCTTCACGCTCTGGCGCAAATCGCGCACGATCCAGCCGACCGCCGTCTGCACGTCACCGAGACGCTGCACCATTTCGCCGTGCCGCTCCGCTGCACTGATCGCAGCGCTCAACCCCGCGTACCCCATCACTGCAACCAGGGCAGTAATCGCCATCGCGAGCAGCACTTCCAGCAGCGTAAAACCGCGCGCGCTCATTGCGCCGCCCGATGATAAATATCGACTAACACATCGAGTGAGGCGACAGGACTGGCCTCTTTCTCCTCGGTTTCGGCAACCGTGATGATGAGCTGCGTCACCCCGGGCTGCTGCGCGCTCTTCGGTTCCGCGCGCCAATACCACATGCGCCCGCCCATTTCCTCCGAGCCGGACAATGTGTCGGCGGGCAGTTGATTGGTGTTTGCGTTGGCCAGCAGCGCGAGTTCCATTTGATTCTGCGCGACATAGCTCGCAAACATTTTGTCGCGCAAATAGGCGGTGCCATCGATCTGCCGCATCATCGCGATAAGAATTCCCGTCACCGCCAGCGCGACAATCGCAACGGCAACCAGCACCTCCACCAGCGTAAAACCGTTAGAGGCGGTCAGACTCCATCGGTCACGAGCGATGTTACCGTTCTTCTTCATCGTCATTAATTTCAAGTGCGATACGCCCCAGCGCATCGGAGCGCACGACCGGGCCATGTTCGTCGCCGGAAAAGCGCAACCGCAACTCAAACGGCGTAACCTCGCCACCAGGAGCCAGCCATATCGTCGGCGTGTTTATCGAAGATTTTTTTTCGGCGGCTATTTTTCCTTGCGCATCCGAAGATTTGTTATTTTCAGAAGCCGCCGCACTTTCTGCAGCATTCGCCCCCTTTGGCAATGGCTCGATCAATTGCTCGGCGCCATCAACTTCAAGTTCTGCAACGACGTTATCGGTGAATTCTCCGCCCGCAGGCACATCGCGAGGATGATCGGGCAGCCAGCCGCGATCGGTTAAACGCAAAAAGCGATAGGCAATTTTATCGACGCCCTCATCGTTGATCGCCGTGCGGTAGATTTGCACACCCCATGACTCGCGGCTCAGCACGGCCTCTTCCTCGACGAGCGCGGTGAAGTTGGCAAAGTCGCGCGCATTATTGCGCAACTCCTGCGGCCTGTTATTGCCGACCGCAACGCCAACGATGGCCACGCCCAATCCGATGATGAACACCACCACCAGTATTTCCAGCAGCGAAAACCCCTCGCTGCGATGTTCCCGTTCACCGCAGGGAGCGAAATTACGAAGATCGGTCAACGCGTTCGCCAGCCGCACAAACTACTGCTGCGCTTTCTGATCGGTCTGCCAATTTCCCAGATCCGCATTTTGATCTTCGCCGCCGGTGACTCCATCGGCACCGAGCGTATAGACATCATAGTCACCATGTCCGAATTCGGCCGGGCTCAGATATTTATACGGATTGCCCCACGGATCTTCCGGAGCCATTTCGAGATAACCGCCCTGCTTCCAGTTACGCGGAATCGGGTCCATCGCCGGTTTTTCGACGAGCGCGGACAAGCCCTGCTCGGTGGTCGGGTAATTGAAATTATCGAGCTTGTACAATTTCAGCGCCGTCTCGATATTTTTAAAATCGGCACGCACTTTCTGCGCACGCGCCTCATCGGCACGCTGCAACACATTCGGCGCAACGATGCTGACCAGCAAACCGATGATGACCAGCACCACGAGAATTTCGACGAGACTGAAACCACGATTTATTTTCATGACATGCACCACGTTCATTACCTTTAACCCGCTCATCACACACAACCTCTGCGCGTCAGATTTTCATTGCGCCACTTTCAACCGACCAGTTTGTTCATCTGGATAATCGGCAACAGGATCGCCAGCACGATCAGTATCACGAAGACCGCCATCACGATGACCATCACCGGCTCGACGATCGCCATCATGCTGCCCAGCGTCATTTCGAGCTCGCGCTCCTGATTGATCGCGGAACGATTGAGCATGGCTTCCAGCTCGCCGCTCGCCTCACCGCTGGCCACCATGTGCACCATCATCGGCGGAAACACTTCCGTCTGTGCGAGTGCGCGATTCAGACTGCTGCCCTCCTGCACCGAATTTGCGACCTGCCGGCTGGCCTCGCGCAATTCGATATTGGTAAGCACTTCGCCGGCGATACGCAATCCTTCGAGCAAAGGCACACCGCTCGTGGTCAGAATACTGAGCGTGGACGCGAACCGCGCGGTATCCATCGCCACGAGCAATCCTGAAACGAAGGGAATCTTCAATAAAATCCGGTGCCATGAACGCCGCCTGGCAGGATCGCGCAACAATCGCCGCGCCATGAAAATCAGCGCGATGATTATCAGCACGGTAAATACAAAATAATTCGAAAAGAAATGGCTCGCTGAAATAAGCATTTTGGTCAGCAGCGGCAGCTCGGCCTTGCTGTGCACAAACAGGCCGACCAGTTTCGGCACCACCACGATCATCAGCAACGAAATCACGGCAACCGCAACACCCAATAAAATGATCGGGTAAATCATCGCCATTTTTAATTTCTGCTGCGTGTACTGACGATTTTCGGTGTATTCGGCGAGGCGCTCCATCACGGTACCGAGAAAGCCCGCGCTTTCGCCAGCTCGCACCATCGCGCGGTACATTTCGTTGAATACATGCGGAAAATCGCCGAGCGCATACGCGAGCGTGTGGCCCTCGACGACGCGCGAACGTACCTGCAGCACCAGCGCTTTTATTTTTTCGCGCCGCGCCTGTTGCGCCGTCGCTGCGATCGCTTCGTCGAGCGGCATATTCGATTGAATCAACGTCGCGAGCTGGCGAGTAATCAGAGCGAGATCGGTTTGACTAATGCGGGTACGAAATAAACTGCGCCAGCCGCTGAGCACTTTTCCCCTGGCGTTATCGGCCGCCGCAACGACTTCGACAGGCTTCAGATCGCGCGCGCGCAATTGCGTGCGCACCTGACGCTCGGAATCGGCTTCGATAACGCCCTTGATGATTTTTCCCGCCGCATCGAGCGCGCGAAAATTGAAGGCACCCATCTAAAAAATGCTCTCGCTCATCGCCTAACCCGCCGTTACGCGCAAGACTTCTTCAACGGTGGTTTGACCGGCAAGAATGCGGCGACGACCATCTTCCGCGATGCTGGGGCTGCGCGTGCGCGCATACGAAATCATCTGCTGTTCGCTGGCACGCTCGTGAATCATCGTGCGCAGGCGATCGTCGATTTCGATAAATTCGTAAATACCGGTGCGGCCGCGATAGCCGCTCTTGTTGCACAGCGGACAACCGCGTGCATGGAAAAGCTGCGGGGAATTCTCTTTTTCCATCTGCAATAGTTCGCACTCGGCTGCATCGGGCGTGTATGGCTCCTTGCATTCGTTGCAAAGCAGACGCACCAGACGCTGCGCCATGACCGCCAGCAGACTCGACGACAACAGGAACGGCTCGATACCCATATCCTGCAGGCGCGTGATCGCACCGATGGCCGTATTCGTGTGCAAAGTCGAAAGCACCAGGTGGCCGGTCAAGCTTGCCTGCACGGCAATCTGTGCAGTTTCGCCATCGCGAATTTCGCCGACCATCACCACATCGGGGTCCTGCCGCAAAATCGCGCGCAAACCGCGCGCAAACGTCATTTCGACTTTTGTATTGACCTGCGTCTGCCCGATGCCCGGCAATAAATATTCGATCGGGTCTTCGATCGTTAAAATATTGCGGCTCGCATCGTTGATATGGGTAAGTCCCGCATACAACGTCGTGGTTTTACCCGAACCCGTCGGGCCCGTGACCAATACGATTCCGTGCGCGGTGTGCAGCACCCTGCGATAACCGCTCAGCACCTGCGCGTTCATGTGCAGCTGATCGAGATGCAGTTGCCCCGCCTGTTTATCGAGCAGACGCAGTACCACGCGCTCGCCGTGCGCAGAGGGAATGGTCGATACACGAATATCCACCGCATGACCCGCCAGCCTGATGGAGATGCGGCCGTCCTGCGGCACGCGCTTTTCCGCGATATCGAGTTTCGCCATGACTTTCAGACGCGAAACCAGCAATGGCGCCAGCATGCGTTTAGGCGACAGCACTTCGGTCAGCACACCGTCGACGCGATAACGCACGGTCAATTTATCTTCGAAGGTTTCGATATGAATATCGGAGGCTTTCTCGCGCACGGCCTGCGACAAAATCGCGTTGATCAAACGGATGACGGGCGCATCGTCTTCCGCATCCATCAAATCGCCCGTTTCAGGAATTTCGTCGGCGAGGCGGGTGAGATCGATATCAGCGCCCATATCCTCGGCCATTTGCACCGCTTCGTTGTTACCGCGCTGAAATGCCTGGCTGAGATGCTGCTGGAATTGCTCGGGCGTGAGCAAATGCCATTGCAGCGGTGTATCGAGCACGCGCCGCAACTCGATCATCACCTCGGCTTTCAATCCGGGGCGATACCATACCTGCAACGGCAAATCGCCACTGGCGACACTATCGAGGTCGAGCAACACGCCGTGATTCTGTGCAAACGCAAACGGCAACTGCCGGCGCCCGCGTTTCATCTCAACCGCGCCGTCGCTCGCCGATTCACCTGCAGCGCTGTGCGGCTCCGCCGGCAACATGGTGTTCACTGCTCCGCCCCGGGGGCAGTCGCGGCATTATTCTGCGTCGCGGATTCAACTGCCGCAGGTGCCGAATCCTGCAACTCGCTCTTATGTTTCTGACGCTGCATTTCTTCAATTTTCTTCAGCTGCTCCTCCCACTCGGGAAGCAGCGGCAATTCGCGCTTGTTGAGGAAATCGACTCCACGTTCGCGCGTGTTCAATTGCTCATTGCGGATATAACGGTATTTTTCGCCGGTCGCCCCCGTCAATTGACGGCCTTCGCGAACAATCACGGGGCGTAAAAATACCATCAGATTGGTTTTCAAACGCTTGGACGAACTGCTGCGGAACAAGCGTCCGATGCCGGGAATATCACCGAGCAGCGGCACTTTCTGAATGCCCTGCTGTACATCGTCCTTGATCAGGCCGCCCAATACGATGGTCTGCGCATTGTCCGCCAGCACCTTGCTTTCGATTTTGCGCTCGTTGGTGATGACATCCGATGCGCCGACATCCCCCGCTGCACCGCTCAGACTGGACACTTCCTGCGAGATCTCCAGCACCAGCGAATCGCCTTCATTGATGTGCGGGGTTACCTTCAATGTAAGACCGACATTTTCACGCTGAATTGTCTGGAACGGGCTGCTTACGGCCGATGAACCGCCGGTCTGCGTGTACGATCCGGTTTTGAACGGGACTTCCTGACCGACAACGATCGAGGCTTCTTCGTTATCCAGCGTGAGGAGCGAAGGCGTCGACAGAATATTTGCATCGGAGTTTTTTTGCAGCGCCTTGAGCACGGCAGTGAAGCTGAAATTATCGCTGAGACGCCCGATGCCAAATAGCTGTCCTTCCGCACCCGCGATGGTTTTCCCCAGCAGATAGCGGGGATCAGTGCTGGTCGCCGTGGCCGATCCCGAACTCGCATCGACGCCGAACGCCGCACCCGCGGCACCACCCAGCAATCCATCGCCCAGCGAAGAACCGCCAAAACCGCCGCTGTCATTGGCGAACATCCACTGGATGCCCAGCTCGCTGGTTTTGTCGGCGGTCATTTCCACAATGATCGCTTCGACCAGAACCTGCGCACGGCGAATATCGAGTCGTTCGATCACCGCAGCGAGGGATGCCATTACATCCGCCTCGGCGGTGATGATCAGCGAATTGGTACCTTCGTCGGCTTCGATCGAGGCCTTGCCTTTGCCCGTATTCGCCTGCGCAGCCTGACCGGGCTGCAATTGCGAAACGTTCTGCATGACTTTATTCAAAACGGCCGCGAGATCTTTCGCTTTCGCGTATTGCAGGTAATGCACCTTGACATTGCCGCTCTGCGCGAGCGGCCCGTCGAGATGCGAAATCAACACACGCACGCGCTGACGCTGCATATCGTCACCGCTGACGAGAACGCTATTGGTGCGCTTATCGGCAACGAGCGTGACATTCTTGCCCGCAACATCCCCGCCCGGCGCCTTCGACGAATCGCCTTTTTCCAGCTCATTGAGCATGCGCACCACCTCTTCCGCGGAGGCGTGTTCAAGCCTGATAACTTCGGTCTCACCGATAGCGGCTTTATCGATGCGATCAATGACCGCGCGAATACTCGCGATATTGGAAGCCATGTCCGAAATGATGATTGCGTTGCTCGGACCGTATGCGGCCATGTGCGCCTGTTGTGGTGCGAGCGGACGCAGCACCGGAATCAACGTTGCAGCAGAAATATTTTTGAGCTGAATCACTTCGGTAACGATCGCACTGTTGTCGCGCTGCGTAGAACCCACCACCGGCGCCGCGGACGACTTTGCATCGCGCGACGGCAAAATTTTTATGACGCCGCCCGATTCGATCGCGGTAAAACCGTTTACATCGAGAATCGACAGAAACAAATCATAAAGCTGCGGCTTGGTGAGCGGCTGCGAGGAAATGACCTGCACGCGACCCTTGGCTTTCGGATCGACGATAATCGTTTTTTCGGTCACCTGCGCAACGAAACGCACCACCTCTTCAAGTTCGGTATCCTTGAAGTTGATCGTGAAGGTTTGCTCTTCCGCCAACGTCATCGGTGCGATGAAAAGACAACTTGCAATCAAGGGCGCGCATAAGACCCGCAACAATTTACTCACTTCGATTCCTTAATTTCGGTGACTTTTTATCTCGTCGTTTTATCTAATTGCCGCTCTGCAGCGATATCATCAGCACGAGCTCTTCACTGCCGCGACTTAGCGTAATGGACGCCTCGCTCTGCGTGCGCAGAAGGTTGTACAGCTCAAGCGCGCGCTGAGGATCATCGAGCCTCACATCATTGATCGCCGTCACGATATCGCCCGCCTTCAAACCGAATCTTGCAAATTGCTCGGAATCGCGGCCGGGATTGATGCGATAGCCGATCAGTTTGCCGCCCTCACTGGCGGGCGCTACCTGTATGACATCGGCGAGGCTGCCCGGATTTTTATAGAGTTGATTGCGATAGCCCTGCGCAAGCTGCGTGACGCCGGCATTATCGCGCATATCGACAGTATTGGGAGAAGCCGGAGCTGCAGGCGTCGCCTGCTGCGTCCGCAAGGTGGACGCATTCGGATCGTATAACCATAACGTTTCGTAGCGACCGTTGTTATCGATGAGCGCGCGATCGACCAGCACCCTGTTCAATACGACTTTTCCAGGGCCTGGCAATTGCTCGCCGATCGCGAATTGCTGCTGACGCCCATCCGCCATGATGAATGCACGCGCCATCGCCGGTTCGCTGGCGCTGATAATTCCCAGCAGCTGTAAATTCAGTGTGGTTTCCTGTGCATGTTCTTCGGCAACGATAGCGACCTGAGGCTGCGGCTGCGCTCCAATCTCGCCAAATAAATGCCAGCTCGCCATCTTTTCGATATCGACAGCAGAATCACTTTTGGCGACGGAGGAAACTGCAACGTTGATGGGAGTCTGCAAGACGGCAGAGGACTTGCTCGCCGGAACCGCCAGCCACACCAGCCGCGCCAGGTCGGCCAGGATGATCGCTGCGAGAAGTGCAACAAGCAGCATCTGCCAGCGCCGCATCGAAACCGCCGACAACCGCACCCATAATGGCTCTGCAACCTGCAGAAACCGTTGCTGCGCGCGCAGCAAATTCTCGTTAATCAATGGCGTTGACACATACTCTCCATCGCCCACACTCAATACCCGGGCTCGGGGCATTATAGGGAGAGGGGCAGGCAATAGGAATTCGGAGGCCGTACATTAGAGACACCGTGTGAAACTCCTGTGACGAGCCACCAGAAAATCCTTTTTGAAGGATGCCGGAGCGGCATCCTTCGTGAACTCATAATTAGTTATTGTTCTGCTGCTGCGCCGAGTGTGCCACGAGCACGCAATTATTGCAGCACGAGAAACATCCCTGCGCCGCCCCGCACGATTTGCAATAGCAGACGACTGGGCGAACTCTTCGCAACATTCGTCAGCTCATCGAGCGTACGCACCTTCACGCGATTGGCCGCAACGATGACATCGCCCTGCTGCAGCCCGGCCGATTGCGCCGGCGAACCGGGTTCCACTCCCATCACCCGAATGCCATGACTATCGCCACGCGCTTCCAGCCTGGCGCCCGCGAGAAATTTATGGACAGAGCCGGCGGTCGCAACATCCGCCTGCGGCTCACCGATTTTCGCCTCGACAGTTTTTGTGCTGCCATCGCGCAGCAGGGTCAATCTGACTTTATCGCCGATGCGATGCGAACCAATTTCATTGCGAAGCTCAGCCGCGCTCTCGACAGGTTTGCCATCGACGCTGATGACGACATCGCCCGCTTCGATACCTGCCCTGGCTGCGGCCGATCCCGCCTGCACCTGCGCCACCACGACACCGCGCTGCCCCTCGCCCAGGTTAAACGCCTGCGCCAGGTCAGAGGTCAAATCCTGAATCACAACACCGAGCTGGCCACGCTTGACGGAGCCGAACTTCAGAATCTGATCGGCGCTGTTTTTCGCCATGCTGACGGGAATCGCAAAGCCAATGCCGACATTGCCACCGCCCGGCGCGATGATCGCTGTATTGATGCCGATTAATTCGCCCTTGAAATTCACCAGCGCGCCTCCGGAATTACCCGGATTGATCGACGCGTCGGTTTGAATGAAGTTTTCGTAGCCCTCGATACCCAGCCCCTTGCGATTCAAGCCGCTGACGATACCCGTGGTCACGGTATGATTGAGGCCGAAAGGATTGCCGATGGCGATAACAAAATCGCCGACCTGCGCGTTATCCGAATCGGCAAGCTTCAATGCGAATAATCTCACCGGATCGATTTTCAATACGGCGATATCGACCTCCGGATCCGAGCCGATCAACTTCGCCTTCAGAGTCCGACCATCCTGGAGCCCCACCGTAATTTCGTTCGCACCATCGATGACGTGATGATTGGTCAACACCGTGCCATTCGCCGCATCGATGATCACACCCGAACCCGCGCTCTGGGTTTTGCGCTTCTGCATTTCAGCGCCGGGAGGAATCTGAAAGAAATGGCGGAAGAACGGATCGCTGAGCAATGGATTGTGCACGGTCTGGGTGCCGACCGTGGAAATGTTGACGACTGCGGGGCTCACTTGTTTTAGCAGCGGCGCAATGGTCGAAACGGGACGCCCATCGCTATCAGGAGGAGGCAAAGCGGCCAGCACGGACTGCGAGGCGATCGCACAAGACACGATAACTGTCGATAGTATTTTTATGAATCGCATAAACACATAACTCCTGTCGAATCCAGATTCAAAGATGAAAGCCGGGAAGTTGGCGTTAGATACCCAAACCGCGGGGTTTCTCCCCTCACATCATGAATTTACGCAATTGTTGCAAAATTACCGGCCCTCGAACTCGCGGCCATTTTCTACTCACAATTCCGCAGTATGAATCTGGACATCTCGAAACAGGATGGTTGCGAACAGGTTTTTATGGACCTAAAAACGCGAAGCCCCCGCCAAGGCGAGGGCTCTGTGACTCAACCGCTGATCAATTGAAGACCGATTCACCCGTCAAGCCGTGCTTCTCCAAAATATCGCGCAGGCGACGAAGAGCCTCAACCTGAATCTGACGCACGCGCTCACGCGTCAAACCAATTTCACGACCGACCTCTTCCAGAGTGCTCGCTTCATACCCGCGCAAACCGAAACGGCGCGCGACGACTTCGCGCTGTTTTTCAGTCAACTCGCCGAGCCATTCGGCGATACTCGCGCGCATGTCTTCATCCTGCAACAACTCCGCAGGATCGGAAACCTGCAAATCAGGAATCGTATCGAGTAACGATTTATCCGAATCGGGCCCAAGCGGCGTATCGACTGAAGTCACCCGCTCATTTAAACCGAGCATGTGTTTGACATCCTCGACCGGCTTGTCGAGCAGCGTGGCGATTTCTTCTGCGGACGGTTCGTGATCGAGCTTCTGCGTCAGCTCGCGGGCCGCGCGTAAATACACATTGAGCTCTTTGACGACGTGAATCGGCAAACGAATCGTGCGAGTCTGATTCATGATCGCCCGCTCGATGGTCTGACGAATCCACCAAGTCGCGTAGGTTGAAAAGCGGAATCCGCGCTCGGGGTCGAATTTTTCAACGGCGCGGATCAAACCCAGATTGCCTTCTTCGATCAAATCGAGAAGCGTTAAACCGCGATTGACATAGCGTCGTGCGATTTTCACGACAAGACGCAGGTTGCTTTCGATCATGCGCTTGCGCCCGGCCTCTTCTCCCTTCATCGCGAGGCGTGCGTAATACACTTCCTCTTCAGGAGTCAGCAGTGGCGAAAAACCGATTTCATTGAGATAGAGCTGGGTGGCGTCGAGCGTTTTTTGCAGGCTTACTGTCTGACTCACACGACCGGTGTAAACCTTCGCGGGTTTCGCCGCTACTGTCGCTTCGGCTTCACCATCGTCAACGGAGTCCAGCAGGCCCGGGCCGGAGGCCAGCTCACCTGCCTCCTCGGCATCGACTCCGAATTCCAGTTCTTCCACTCCAGGAAGGCTATCGAAATCACCGCCGCTAAACTGACCGTCTCTTTCGATTTGCATATATTCGCCCTTCCTCACAGTCTGATTCTATTATTTTGAGCATTAGCGTCTTGGCTACATACGTAACAGTGACATTGACCACACCCCAAGTCACCGACGTCCCTGCAACTACAGCGTCAACCTGCGTTTGTTTTATCTTTTTTGCCGTCTTTATATTTCGGCAATGAAATCGCAAGCTTTAATCGCTTTTTCAGTGCTTTACTATCGAACATAAGTCGGCGAGTCACAGGCTCGCCTATCTCGCGACAAGAATCAACCATTTTGTACGCCGCAAAATCACCCTAACTGCAGTATTCCGAAATCATTTCCGGAGCCCCGTCAAAAGGAGCTAACAATCGCACTATGTCGCGAACTCGGGCAGCAAAAAAGAAACCTCGATGCGAGCGGAGTAACGCAAAACAAAATCTGCCTTTATGCGCCGGATCAATTCGCTCTTCAAAACTCACAGCGTTTCGGCAGCCGACCACACCGGAGAGATAAATCATAACCATTTGATTTTTATCTATTTTTTATTAATTTCGCTCCATTTATCGTCACGCCTCGATATATGAATCTGCGCGGCCATTCAATTCCCTATAGCACGCTCAGCCGAACCAGGGACAAAATTACTCACACAGAATGCCAATGAACTTTCCCTGTTAGGCTCATGATTTTTATGAAGTTAATTTATGGAAATCTGAAAGGAAGTACAGCCTGAATTAAATCTAGTTATATGTTTATATTTTTTATAACAAAAAAATCTTAATATTTTATTGTTCCACCCAGCAAGGGAACGAAGCGGACGGGCTCTATGACCGTTCGCTTTATCTCCTCGCCCAAACGATCGACCACCACCAGTTGCTGCTCCCCATCGTCACCGACCGGAATCACCAGACGCCCGCCTTCTGCCAGTTGAGCAATCAGCTCCTGCGGAATTTCATGGGGTGCTGCCGCCGCCAGAATTCCATCAAAAGGCCCCTGGTCCGCCCACCCCAGAGAACCATCGGCCATACGAAAACCCACATTGTAAATTTTCAGCAATCGCAATCTTTCACGCGCTTTTTCCTGCAGGGGCTGAATGCGCTCGATACTGAAAACGCGCTCGACTCCAGGCATGCCGGCCAGTATCGCTGTCTGATATCCGGAGCCAGTGCCGATTTCCAGAATGCGCGAGCGCGGACCGTTCTGGAATAACAATTCCGTCATGCGTGCGACGATGTAGGGTTGCGATAAAGTCTGCTGGTAACCGATTGGCAAAGCGCTGTCTTCGTAGGCGCGTTGCGCGAGCGCTTCGTCGAGAAAAATATGGCGCGGTGTGCTTCGCATCAAATCGAGCACGGCAAGATTGCGAATTCCCTGATCGCGCAATCGCTGCATCATGCGATCGCGCGTACGCTGGGAAGTCATGCCGATTCCCGACAGTTTTTCTGGGCCCAAGCTGAACTCCTGATCTGTCCTGTTAGCTTGTGTTGAAATAATCAATCGACGTGATCGTTCAGATAAACAAGGTGAATGCTATTCCGCAGCCGGCAGCGAATAGCCCGCCAATTCTCGCATAAGACTGGTGGCGAAGCAGCCTCGACCCAAGGTGAACGAAAAGCGCCACGCATCACCTGCGATTGCTTCTGCGCGCAAATTCTCGGGCAACAGACGCAAACTGCGACGCGCGCTTTCAACATTGGCTGCGGCCAGATAACTGACGGACACTGGGTGATCGCGCAGAACTTTCTGCTCCAGCAACAGCACATCATCGATCGGCATCGCGCCACTTTCACGCCCCGGCAACGGCCCCGACAAATGGATATCGCCCGATGAAAAGCGCTCCAGCAGGGCTGCATTGAGCGCTTCGCGAAATACACTATTACTGCGATTCAGCATAAACACTTCGCCCGCGAGCGGTGTATTCCATGTGTGCTGAGAGATGCGATATCCCAGCACCTCATTGAATAAATACGAACGCAGCGCGGAAAAATACAGACTTGCCTGCTGGCGCGACAACCGGCTTTTCTGCTCCGCAGCACGCCGCGCCAATTCCAGTGTCCGACCTTCACGACCGAAGCGCTGCTCGCCAAAATAATTGGGCACGCCTGTCGCACGAATTAATTCAATTCGTGAATTCAGTTCGTTGAGATCGCCCTGTACATCGCGCAGAGTGATTTCAAAATAATTGCTCCGATGCGTGCCTCGCCGCAATTTTTTTGAATGGCGCTCGACCCGCAAGATACGCAGGGCAGGATCACTCCATTGCTGCCAATCGAGGTTGCGATTCAACAGGTGCAAACAAAACCACTGGCGCGCGATAGCGCGTTTATCCTTCAGACCGGAATAGGAAATGTCGCGCTCACGCAGACCGGAGAAACGCGCCAGTCTCTGTGCAGCGTCGGCGGTATTCAAATTCTCCTTTTCAACCCATAACCAGCAATGTTCGCCTTTGCCGTCCGGCTCGAAGCCCAATTGCTCTTCGACGAAAAAATCGGCGGGGGTTTTGCGCAATACACCACGAATCGGCGGATCGCCGAACGCACGCGGCCACTTCAGCTCCGAAACCACTAACTGCGCGACTCCAGCAGCACGACTGCATGAGCTGCAAGACCTTCCTTGCGCCCCACGAAACCCAGCGCTTCACTGGTGGTCGCCTTGATATTGATTTGCCCGACTGAGCAATCGAGATCAGCTGCAATATTTTCACGCATGGCCTGCGCATGCTTCATCACGCGCGGTGTCTCGGCAATGATCGTCATATCGGCATTGCCGAGCGTGTAATTATTTTTTCCGAGCAGCTCGAAAACGTGGCGCAGCAATTTGCGGCTATCGATGCCGCGATACTGCGCATCCGAATCCGGAAAATGCTGACCGATATCGCCGAGCGCAGCGGCGCCCAATAAAGCGTCGCACAATGCATGCAGCAATACATCACCATCCGAATGCGCAACGACACCCTGCGTATGCGCAATGCGCACGCCGCCCAGCGTGACGGAATCACCCGGGCCGAAACGGTGGACGTCGTAGCCATGACCGATTCGTATCGCCATCTCTTTTCCCGACTCTCACTTAATGATTCTGCAACGATCGATGCTGCAGGAAGAATTCGGCGAGCGCCAGATCTTCCGGGCGCGTAATTTTAATATTGCTGCGCGCGCCTTCGACCACCTGAGCCTGCCAGCCCAATGCCTCGATCGCCTGCGCTTCGTCGGTGACCGCCATGCCCATACCGATGCAATGATTGAGTGCATCGAGCAACAATCGCATGCGAAACAATTGCGGCGTCTGTGCCTGCCACAACCATGAACGATCGACTGTCTCCTCGATCTGTCGGGTGGAATCGACGCGCTTGATCGTATCGCTAGCCGGCACGGCGAGAATGCCGCCGACGGGATGATGCTCGAGTTGCTGAACCAGTTTTTCGATATCGCTGCGCAAACAGCATGGCCGCGCCACATCGTGCACCAGCACCCACTCGCTACCGCCATATTTCTGCTGCAGATGCCGCAAGCCATTCAATACCGAATGGCAACGCTCATCGCCGCCGTTAGTCACCTCAATGCGCGGGTCGGAAAAAACCGCGAGATCGCGCCAGCGTTTATCGTCGGCATTCACCGCCACGACGATGCGCTCCAGACGCTCGATGCTCAGCAGCAAATGCAGGCTGTGTTCGATGATCGTTGCGTTATGCAGGGATAGATATTGTTTGGGAGTGGCACTGCCGAAACGCTTGCCCGCGCCGGCAGCAGGGACAACGGCACTATAACGATTAGCCATTACTGATCGACAACGAGATAAAAGGTTTCGCTGCGTTTGATCATTCCGAGATCATTGCGCGCATGTTCTTCGATGGCATCATAGCCGGATTTCAGACTGAGCACTTCACCTGCAAGCATCTGATTGCGCGCCACCAGATGACCGTTGTGCTCCAGCTGCCTTTCGATATCGTCTCTGAGCGCTGCGATCTGCGCCCAACTGCCGGGACCATGCCACAGCCGGTATTGCATACCGAGCAACAGAATCACCAAGACAATATTGAGTACACGCATCGTTATTTATTTAATTCGTGAAATCACAGCGTTAAAGATATAGCGGCAAACCTAGCATAAGTTTGCCGCTACTGCACATACGGCGCTCTATATCTACAGATCAGGCTTTAAATTCCGCGCGACCACGGTAAGGTGCTTTCGCTCCCAACTCTGCTTCGATACGCAGCAAGCGGTTGTACTTCGCCACGCGATCCGAGCGGCACAGCGAACCGGTTTTGATCTGTCCCGCTGCGGTGCCAACCGCGAGATCGGCAATCGTCGCGTCTTCGGTTTCACCCGAACGATGCGAAATGACGGCGGTATAACCTGCGGCTTTCGCCATTTTAATGGCATCGAGCGTTTCGCTGAGGCTGCCGATCTGATTGAACTTGATCAGAATCGAGTTAGCGATTTTCTTATCGATACCTTCTTTCAGAATGCGCGTGTTGGTCACGAACAAATCGTCGCCGACGAGCTGAACTTTCTGACCGCCTTTTTTGGTGAGATCAGCCCAGCCATCCCAATCGCTTTCATCCATACCGTCTTCGATTGACAGAATTGGATATTTCGCAGCGAGACCAACGAGATAATCGGCAAACTCGGACGAGGTAAATACTTTGCCTTCACCTGCCAGATCGTATTTTCCGTTTTTGTAGAACTCGCTCGATGCGCAATCGAGTGCGAAGGTAATTTCGCTACCGACTTTATAGCCAGCTTTTTCGATGGCTTCGACGATGACGGAAATTGCCGCTTCGTTCGATGGCAAATTCGGTGCAAAGCCACCCTCATCGCCCACCGCCGTATTCAAACCCTGCGCGTGTAAAACTTTTTTCAGCGAATGAAAAATTTCCGCACCCGCACGCAATGCCTCCGCGAAAGTGGGCGCAGCGATCGGCTGAATCATGAATTCCTGAATATCGACGTTGTTATCGGCGTGCTCGCCGCCATTGATGATATTCATCATCGGCACCGGCATGCTGTATTGACCCGGTGTGCCGTTGATTTCGGCGATGTGTTGATACAGTGGAATTTTTTTCGAAACAGCTGCCGCTTTTGCAGCAGCGAGAGAAACCGCGAGAATCGCATTGGCGCCGAGTTTGGCCTTGTTTTCGGTACCATCGGCATCGATCATCAATTTATCGAGCGCGTATTGATCGTTCGCGTCTTTGCCTTTCAGCAGATTCGCGATCGTGGTGTTGATATTTTTCACCGCGGTCAACACGCCTTTGCCGAGATAGCGCGACTTATCACCATCGCGCAATTCGAGCGCTTCGCGCGAACCGGTCGATGCACCCGATGGTGCACACGCGCTGCCGAAACTGCCATCCGACAAAGTCACTTCCGCCATGACGGTCGGATTGCCGCGCGAATCCAACACTTCGAATGCCCTAACATCCGTAATAACTGTATCTGCGATAGTCGCCATTCACTTTTCTCCAAACAAAATCATTTTGCCGCTGAAGCGACGCGTTAGTTATTTAATATCGAGCGGTACAAATCCCTTCACCAAATCATCGGTCGCTTTCATTTGCGCCAGGAATGGCTCGAGTTTATCGAGCGGCAGTGCGCAGGGGCCGTCGCATTTCGCATTATCGGGATCAGGATGCGCTTCGAGGAATAACCCCGCCAAACCCTGCGACATACCGGCGCGACCCAGCTCAACGACTTGCTGACGACGCCCGCCTGCCGAATCGGCACGACCGCCAGGCATTTGCAATGCGTGCGTCACATCGAAAAATACCGGATATTCGAATTGCTTCATGATGCCGAAGCCGAGCATATCCACCACGAGATTGTTGTAACCGAACGACGAACCGCGTTCGCACAAAATCAGACGATCGTTACCCGCCTCCGCGCATTTACGTAAAATGTGTTTCATTTCCTGCGGCGCGAGAAATTGCGCTTTCTTGATATTGATCGCCGCTTTGGTTTTCGCCATCGCCACGACAAGATCGGTTTGACGCGACAAAAATGCAGGCAGCTGGATGATGTCGCACACTTCGGCGACGGGCTGAGCCTGATGCGGCTCGTGCACATCGGTAATGACGGGCACGTTGAACGTTTTCTTGATTTCTTCGAATATTTTTAAACCAGCATCGAGACCGGGGCCGCGAAACGAGGTGATCGACGAGCGATTGGCTTTATCGAAAGACGCCTTGAACACGTAAGGGATATTTAATTTGCCGCAGACTTTTACGTACTTTTCGGCGATTTGCATCGCCAGATCGCGCGATTCGAGCACGTTCATGCCGCCGAACAAAACAAACGGTAATTCGTTCGAAATTTTCAGCGCACCGACAGTAATGGTTTTCTGACTCATGCTCACTCTCAGCTGTTGCCGTCTTCTCAGTTTTTAACAGCGGCGGCGTGCTTAACCGCCGCATTGATAAAGCCCGAGAACAGCGGATGGCCATCGCGTGGTGTCGACGTGAATTCGGGATGGAACTGACACCCCACAAAAAATGGGTGATCGGGAATTTCGACCATTTCGACCAGCGTGTCGTCAGCCGACCAGCCGCCGATGCGTAAACCGGCTTTCTGCAATTGATCGACGTAATTGTTGTTCACTTCATAACGATGGCGATGACGCTCGATAATGACATCGCGCCCATAAGTCGCTTTCGCCAGCGAACCTTCGACCAGATGACAGTCCTGCGAGCCGAGACGCATCGTTCCGCCGAGATCGGCATTTTCGTCGCGCATTTCGGTTTTGCCATCGGCATTGACCCACTCGGTAATCAATGCAACGACGGGATACGGCGAGTTTTTATCGAACTCGGTGCTGTTCGCATCTTTAAGGCCGACCACATCGCGCGCGTATTCGATCACCGCCATTTGCAAACCTAAACAAATGCCGAGATACGGCACGCGATTTTCACGCGCGAATTTCACCGCCGCGATTTTGCCCTCGACACCGCGCACGCCGAAGCCGCCCGGCACCAGAATGCCATCCTTGCCTTCGAGACAACCCGTGCCTTTATCGGTGATACTCTCGGAATCGATGTATTCGATTTTGACCTTCGTGTACGACTGAATACCTGCGTGCTTGAGCGCTTCGTTGACCGATTTATACGCGTCGATCAGATCGGTGTATTTGCCGACCATCGCGATATTGACCGTGCGCTGCGGATTCATTTCGCCATCGACAACGCGATCCCACTCCGACAAATCCGCCTGCGGATATTGCAGACCGAAACGCTCAATAACGAATTGATCGAGGCTTTGCGCTTTGAGCAACGAAGGAATGCGATAAATCGTATCGCAATCGGGCAACGGAATAACCGCACGCTCTTCAACGTTGGTAAATAGCGCGATTTTTTTACGCGAACTCAAATCGATTTCGTGATCGGAACGGCACAGCAAAATATCGGGTTGCAAACCGATCGAGCGCAATTCTTTTACCGAATGCTGCGTCGGCTTGGTTTTGGTTTCACCGGCGGTGGCGATATAAGGAACCAGCGTTAAATGCATGAGCATCGCGCGCTGCGAACCCAATTCGAGCTTGAGCTGACGCGCGGCTTCGAGGAACGGCAGGCTCTCGATATCGCCGACGGTGCCGCCGATTTCGACGATGGCGATATCAGCATCGCCCGCACCCTCGATCACGCGGCGCTTGATTTCATCGGTAATGTGCGGAATCACCTGCACGGTGCCGCCGAGATAATCGCCGCGGCGCTCCTTGCGCAGCACGGTTTCATAGACGCGGCCGGTGGTGAACGCATTGCGGCGCGACAATTTTACGCGCAGGAAACGCTCATAGTGGCCGAGGTCGAGATCGGTCTCGGCGCCGTCCTCGGTCACGAACACTTCGCCGTGCTGGAACGGGCTCATGGTGCCCGGATCGACGTTGATATAGGGGTCGAGCTTCAACATTGTCACGTTGAGCCCGCGCGCTTCCAGGATGGCCCCAAGCGACGCCGACGCAATTCCCTTGCCCAAGGAAGAAACAACGCCGCCGGTGACGAAAATAAAACGAGTCGCCATGTCGAGCCTTTTGATAAACGTATGGACTGCTGATGAGAAGGGCGCGCCAGTCTGTTCATGAAAGAGCAAACAGGGGCCCCGCGAGATGGGCGCTCAGCTTACCAGAAAGGTGGGAGTGGCTCAATTTGGATGGCTTTCCTAAAGATTGCTTGATCTCGGCGCAGCGCAGAGAAAACGAGAGCGCTAACTCAACCCCCATTGCAGATACCAGCCAGGCTGAGTGGCATCTGCAATAAACCCCTCGCAGATCCACACATCCCCCACCGCAGCGATCTCATCACCGCAATAAATAATCGGCAAACGATCACGCAGCCACGGTGGCACATCGTATTCCTGCAATAATTTTTTCAATGTTTGTGAATGCGCACGACCGGTAGGTTTGCAACGCTCCCCGCCAACACGATTACGCACCCGATAATTTAAATCCGCACGCAGGCCGGAGCCGACTACTGGGCTCGCGCTTAATTTTCCTAGCCCATCAATATATAGCGGCTGGGATAAATCCCATTCGATATCGACTGTTTTGGTGCGCATCGATGGCAATGGCGGGAATGCGTATAGATGATCGCGAAAACGATGCACTTCCGCACCCGGCCATGTCACACAAGGTTGTGCGTCGATACGTGCCTGCATGATTGCAAGTATTTGCTGCAATTGTTCACGGCTCGGTTGCGGCAGATGTTTTTTCTGAAGCCAATAGCGCAATGAATTGCTTTGCCTTTCTGGACTTAATAAAACGCAACTTGCGATCGATAAACACCCATCAGCATCCACTATCTCTTTAGAGTCGATGCGCGCCAGCTCATCATGTAACGATGCAGACTCTTTCGCCTGCGTAACGACACGACTCAACGTATCGCGATACGCGGGCCAGCGTTGCTCGATAATTGGCAGCACATTGAGGCGTAAGAAATTACGATCGAAGCGATCGCTGTCGTTGCTGTCATCGTGAATCCATTGCAATTGCTGCGCTTGTGCATACACGGATAAATCGCTGCGGGAATAACCGAGCAATGGTCGCAGCAAATGACCATTACCCAACTCACGCCGTACCGGAATCGCGGCAAGCCCGCTGACTCCATTGCCACGCAATAAACGCAACATCAGCGTTTCGATTTGATCGTCACGATGATGCGCTTGTAGCAGTAATTCGTTTTTGCCGACATATCTTTCGAAAGCCGCGTATCGTGCTTTGCGTGCCGCAGCTTCAATACCATCGCCAGCGTTGACGACACTCACTGACTCAGAAATAAATTCAATATTCAGATCGGCGCAAATACAGCGGCAATGTTCGACCCAATCATCCGCTCGCGGATTGAGCTGATGATTGATATGAATTGCTGTTAGCGAAGGAATTTCTTGCTGTGCACGCAACTGCGCAAGTAGATGTAAAAGCACATGGGAGTCAACACCGCCGCTGTAGGCAATCCACCAGCGGCGATAATCAAGAAAAGGTCTGAATGCTTCTAACAATGTGGCAGGTGTCATCCCGCTCATAATCAGTTGCCGTACGACATCAACCGCTCGTAACGCTTATGCAACAACTCATCGAGCGGCATATCCTTGAGACGTTGGAGCTGTGAAGAGAGATGCGTCTTTACGCGCTCGGCGATGAGATCGATATCGCGGTGCGCGCCGCCTTTGGGCTCTTCGATGGTGCAATCGACGATACCGAGTTTTTCGAGCACGCTCGATGTCACACCCATCGCTTCGGCGGCTTCGGGCGCTTTCTCGGTGGTTTTCCAGATAATGTTCGCGCAGCCTTCGGGCGAAATGACGAAATACGTGCTGTATTGCAGCATGGCGAGATGATCGCCGACGCCGATACCAATCGCCCCGCCCGAACTGCCCTCGCCGATCACCACGCACATAATCGGTGTTTTCAAACGCGACATCACCGCGAGATTTTGCGCGATGGCTTCGGAAATTCCGCGTTCTTCGCTATCGATACCGGGATACGCACCGGGGGTATCGATAAGTGTGATCACGGGCAATTTAAAACGCTCGGCGGTTTCCATTAAACGCAATGCCTTGCGGTAGCCTTCGGGCTTCGGCATACCGAAATTGCGCTTCACTTTTTCCTGCACGGTGCGGCCTTTTTCCTGGCCGATCACCATGACCGGCTCGCCATCAAGGCGTGCAACTCCACCAATCAATGCCCGGTCATCTCCGAAGCGACGGTCGCCGTGCATTTCATCGAACTCAGTAAATACGCGAGTGATGTAATCGAGCGCATAAGGGCGCTGCGGATGCCGCGCAATCTTAACGATTTGCCACGGTGTTAAATTCGCAAAAATTTTTTCGGTGAGCTTGTTACTTTTTTCGCGCAGTTTTTTGACTTCGGTATTGATATCGAGATTGGCATCGTTGCCGACAAGACGCAGCTCTTCGATCTTGGCTTCAAGATCCGCTATCGGCTGTTCGAAATCCAGATAATTTGGGTTCATGGTCGTTTATGAAATCGCCCTGAAGAATAAAACCAACAATACGCGCACCGTCTTTACAATACGCGATCAGGCCGAATAGGCCAAGCGCACACGCTTTACGCCATAACGGTCGCGCAGACGCTGTAACAATTCATCGGAGGGCTGCACGCGCCATGTTTCGGGTAAGCGTAAATTCGCCGAGGCGCCTCGCCGCCGATACGCAATGACCACCTGGCATTCGCCGCGATGATCGGCCAGCAGGCGCTGGAATTCAGCACGGAAATCCGCGCCAAAATCGCTTTCGTCGAGTTGCAGCTCCAGCGCTTTCACCGCCTGGCTGCGCGCATCGAGCAAGGTTCGCACATTTTTGCCGCGCATTTTAAGCCCGCCCGAATAATCGTCGTAACTCACCTGCCCCTCAATCACGAGCAGCGCATCCTTGATTAATTTTTCGCGATGCTCCGAATAGGCATCGGCAAACAGCGTTACCTCGATGCGCGCACTGCGATCATCAAGCAACACAAATGCCATATTGTCGCCGCGTTTATTTTTCATCGTGCGCATACTGACCACGAGACCGGCGATTGTCTGCTCCTGTCTATCGGCTTTCAGGTCGACGATGCGATTGGGCACATACGAACGCAATTCGCTTTCGTAATCGTCGATGGGATGGCCAGTCACATATAAACCGAGCGTGTCTTTTTCGCCCTCAAGCCGTTGCCTGGTCGTCCACGGCCGCGCATTGCGAAAGTCCTTATAGACATCGCTGCCACTCGATGATGTCGGCACCACGTCGCCGAATAAATCGAGCATGCCGCTATCCTGATTGGTTGCGGCTTGCTCCGCAGCTTGCACGGCATCCTGCATGCTGGCCATCAATATCGCGCGATCGACACCGAGCTGATCGAACGCACCGGCTTTAATCAAGGCTTCCAGCGCACGCTTGTTAACCTTTCTCGCGTCGGTGCGCGCGCAGAAATCGAACAGGCTCGTAAACGGCCCACCGCTGTTGCGTGCGGCGATGATGCTTTCAATCGGGCCTTCGCCAAGACCCTTGATCGCACCGAGGCCATAAATAATTTCGCCGCGCCCGTTCACGGTAAACATGTATTCGCCAACATTCACATCGGGCAATTTCAGCACTAGCTTCATCGCGCGACATTCTTCGATGAAGACGACGATCTTGTCTGTGTTCTGCAATTCAGAACTCATCACCGCCGCCATGAACGGCGCGGGATAATGCGTTTTCAGCCACGCGGTCTGATAAGACACGAGAGCGTAAGCCGCCGAGTGCGACTTGTTGAAGCCGTAGCCTGCGAATTTTTCCATAAGGTCGAAAATATTCGACGACAGCTCTTCGCTGAAACCCTGCTGCTTCGCACCCTCGATAAAAATCGAACGCTGCTGCGCCATTTCTTCGGGCTTTTTCTTACCCATCGCGCGGCGCAACAAATCCGCCCCGCCGAGTGTGTAGCCCGCCATCACCTGCGGAATCTGCATCACCTGTTCCTGATACAAAATAATTCCGTAAGTCGGCTCAAGAATCGGTATGAGACATTTATCCTGATATTGCGGATGCGGATACGCGAGCTCGGCGCGACCGTGTTTGCGGTTGATAAAGTCATCGACCATGCCCGACTGCAACGGGCCAGGACGGAATAGCGCCACGAGCGCGACGATATCCTCGAAACGCGACGGTAACAGGCGCTTTATCAAATCCTTCATGCCACGCGATTCAAGCTGGAAGACCGCGGTGGTTTCGGCGCGCTGCAATAATTTAAACGTCGCTTCGTCTTCGAGCGAAATCGCCATGATGTCGAGCGGCGACTCGCCTTTTTCCGCGCGCTGGCGATCGATGATTTTTTTCGCCCAGTCGATGATCGTCAGCGTGCGCAAACCGAGGAAGTCGAATTTAACGAGACCCGCTTCTTCGACATCGTTCTTATCGAATTGCGTGACCAGCCCTTCGCCCGTTTCGTCGCAATAGAGCGGCGCGAAATCGGTGAGCCTCGACGGCGCGATAACGACTCCGCCGGCATGCTTGCCGACATTGCGCGTGATGCCTTCGAGCTGCAGCGCCATCTCCCAGATTTCCTGCGCCTGCGAATCGGTTTCGAGAAAATCGCGCAGTACTTCTTCTTTCTCATACGCATCTTCGAGCGTGATACCAACCTCGAACGGAATCATTTTCGATAATTTATCGGCAAGGCCATAGGATTTTCCCTGCACGCGCGCGACGTCGCGCACCACCGCTTTCGCCGCCATCGTACCGAACGTAATGATTTGCGATACCGCTTCGCGACCGTAGCGCTCGGCGACGTAATGAATCACGCGATCGCGGCCTTCCATACAGAAATCGATATCGAAGTCGGGCATCGATACGCGTTCAGGATTGAGAAAACGTTCGAACAGCAAATCGTATTCGATAGGATCGAGGTCGGTAATTTTCAGCGCGTACGCAACGAGCGAACCCGCGCCCGATCCACGACCCGGCCCGACGGGAATACCGTGATCTTTCGCCCAGCCGATGAAATCCATCACGATGAGGAAGTAGCCGGGAAACCCCATTTGAATGATGACGTCGAGTTCGAAATCGAGACGCTCACGATACAGGTTTTGCTTTTCGGGAAAATCCGAGGCACTCGTATCGAATAAATAATGCAGACGCTCATCGAGTCCATGATGCGAAAGCTGGCGGAAAAATTCGCCCATCGTGAGCCCTTCGGGCACCGGATAATCCGGCAGGAAGGGCGTGCCGAGCTTGATATTGACATTGCAGCGCCTAGCGATTTCGACCGTGTTTTCGAGCGCCGAAGGAATATCGCTGAACAGCTCGCACATCTCATCCGCGGTGCGCAGATATTGCTGCTCGCTGTAACGGCGCACACGGCGCGGATCATCAAGCGCGCGCCCTTCGTGAATACATACACGCGCCTCGTGCGCTTCGAATTGTTCCTGACGCAAAAAACGCACGTCGTTCGTCGCCACCACCGCGCAATTCATTTCTACCGCGAGATTTAACGCGGCATGTAAATAATCTTCTTCGCCTGCACGACCAGTGCGATGTAACTCCAGATAAAAACGATCGCCAAATATTTCCTGCCACCAGCGCAAGCGTTCGACTGCCTGCGATTCTCTACCGTTAGCGAGTGCGCGACCGATATCGCCGTAACGCCCGCCCGATAAAACGATCAAACCTTCGCCGAGCTCACGCAGCCACTCGCGCTGAATGTATGCAGTATCTTGATATTGTCCTCGCAGCCATGCGCGCGAAATCAATTCGGTGAGATTGCGATAACCCGTGTCGTTTTGTGCTAGCAAACAGATAGTATTAACGTGACTTTCATCGGTTTCATCACGCAGATAAAAATCGGCGCCAAAGACAGGTTTAACACCCAGCGCGATAGTCGCCTTATAAAATTTTATCAGCGCGAAAAAATTGGTGAGGTCGGTGAGTGCGCACGCAGGCATGCCATCGGCTGCAACCGCTTTCGCCAATTCGTCGACACGGACCAAACCATCGACAAGCGAATATTCGGAGTGAATGCGCAAATGAACGAATGGCTTACTCATCGGCACTTACCAACCCGGCATCTGCATCCACTCTCTCGACGCAGAGCTCTTCGACAGCGACCATTCCATCGCCTGTACTTATCGCGATTTCGAGACACTCGCGCACCGGAGCAAACGAACGGCGGTGAATCGGTGTGGCCCCGAGCGTTCGCAGCGCCAGCATGTGCTGACGTGTCGAATAGCCTTTATGTTCTGCAAAGCCATAGCCCGGATAAACCGCATCGAAAGCAATCATCTCGCGATCGCGCGTGACTTTCGCGAGAATCGATGCCGCCGCGATCGCCTCCACGCGTGCATCGCCCTGAATGATGGCCTCCGATGAATAATGCCAGCGCGGCAACTTATTGCCGTCGACGAGTACATGCTCGGGCTGTAGCGCGAGCGCTTCCACAGCTCGCTTCATCGCCAGCAAGCTCGCCTGCAAAATATTGATGCTGTCAATTTCCGCGACACTGGCGCGGGCGATCGCAAAGCATTTCGCCTTCCCGCAAATTTCATCGAATAATTTTTCGCGACGTGCTGCGGTTAATTTTTTGGAGTCGTCGAGCCCCTCGATCGGCTTTCGCGGATCGAGAATGACTGCTGCAGTGACCACATCGCCCGCGAGCGGGCCGCGTCCGACTTCATCGACACCCGCGAGCAAATCACCGCTGTATGTGCACGCAAATAAATCCAGCATCATTGCGGCGATACCTCACGCGCATCCATCTTCAATACATTTAATAACGCTTTCGCTGCACCCGCGCTGGCATCGCGCCGCAACGATTCATGTATTTGCAGGAACTCGCGTTCGAGCTGCGCGCGCAGGGCGGGATTATCCAGACGCTCCAGCAATAACGGGCCGAGCACATCGGCGCGCACATCGTCCTGCAAACACTCGGGCACGAGTTCGCGATTGGCGAGCAGATTGGGCAGCGCTATGAATGCGCTTTTGACGAGATAACGCGCCAGCTTGAACGACCATGCACCCATGCGATACGCGACTACCATCGGCTTTTTCAGCAGCAATGCTTCGAGCGTGGTGGTGCCAGAAGTCATCAGGACGACATCGGCTGCGGTCATCGCAAGCTGCGACTGGCCGTCGAGAATTCGAATCGGCAGCGAATCATTGCGAGCCGATAATAATGCTTCGATCTGGGCACGGCGCGCCGCATTCGCAGCGGGCAGCACAAAATGCAAATCGTCATGCCGTTGCGACAACCAGGCAGCCGTTGCAAAAAAATCGGCGCAGACTTGCGCCACTTCACTGCCGCGACTACCCGGCAATAACGCAATCACTTTTTTATTCGGCGCAATCTGCAACTGCGCACGCGCGGCATTCACATCGGGCTGCAGCGGAAACTGATCAGCCAGCGGATGGCCGACACAGGCCACTGGCACGGCATGATCTCGATAAAACTGCGCCTCGAATGGAAACAGTGTCAGCATTAAATCGACAGCGCGTTTGATTTTATGAATGCGCCCCTGTCGCCACGCCCATACCGATGGACTTACGTAATGCGCGGTTTTGACGCCGTGCTCGCGCAGCCATAATTCGAGACCGAGATTGAAATCCGGCGCATCGATGCCGATGACGATATCGGCGCGCCAATTCAAAAAATGCTCGCGCAAGATTTTGCGCATGCGCAGCAATTCGGGCAGACGTTTTAGCGGCTCGACGAATCCCATGACCGCCAGACGCTCGATATCGAATAGCGAATGAAAATTTTCCGCGAGCATGCGCGCGCCGCCGACGCCGCAAAATTCGATAGGCCGTGAACTGAATTGCCGCAGAGATTTCATTAAATCAGCACCGAGCAAATCGCCGGAAATTTCTCCCGCAACGATACCAATACGCAGAGGCTGAGAATTCTTAGCGGACGTTATCGTCTCGATATGCGGAGCAACAGACGCGGGCGTATTCGACATATTTCAGCCCGCCGCGATTTAGCGCACGATACCGCGCTTAGAGCTGACGATGGAGTCAATCAACGGCTGCACCTCAGGTGTTTCACCGACCATTGCGCGCAATTCGGTTAACGCCTCGTCGACCGTCAAACCCTGACGATAAATAATTTTGTATGCGCGTCTCAGCGCATTGATGGCATCGCCCGAAAAACCGCGACGCTTCAAGCCTTCCACGTTGATATTGCTCACTTCGGCAGGATTCCCCGCGACGAGCACATACGCGGGCACATCTTTGGTCAGATAAGTCGATGCACCGAGAAAGGCATGCGCACCGATATGGCAGAACTGATGCACGAGCGCATAACCGCTCAGAATCGCCCAGTCGCCGATGTGCACATGACCGGCGAGCGATGCGTTATTGACGAGGATGCAATGATTGCCGATGACCGAATCATGGCCGATGTGCACATAGGCCATGATCAGATTACTGTTGCCGATCGTGGTTTCGCCGCGATCCTGCACGGTGCCGCGATGAATGGTGACACCTTCGCGAATAATATTGTCATCGCCAATGACGAGCCGCGTCGATTCGCCTTTGTATTTCAGATCGGGCGTATCTTCGCCGATGGTGGAAAACTGCAGGATCTGATTGTTCGCGCCGATTTTTGTCGGACCTTTTATCACCACATGCGAAGCGATACGCGTACCGCTGCCGATTTCGACATCGGGACCGATCAACGTCCACGGCCCGATCTCCGCATCAGCCGCGATGCGCGCGCGGGGATCGACGATGGCAGCAGAATGAATCATCAGGCCTTCCGGTCAGCACAAAGAATGGTTCCCGACGCAGCGAGCTCATCGCCGACATACGAACTGCATGCGAATTTCCAGATGCCGCGCTTGTCGGAAATATACTCGGCCTTGAGAATCAGCTGATCGCCCGGTATGACGCGGCGTTTGAAACGCGCATCGTCGATACCGACGAAATAATAAATCGAACCATCGGCAGGCTTTTTATTCTGGCTCTTGAAACCGAGAATACCGGCGGCCTGCGCCATTGCCTCGATAATCAGCACGCCCGGCATCACCGGGATATCGGGGAAATGTCCGTTGAAAAAAGGCTCATTGACCGTGACATTCTTGATGGCGACGATGGACTTCGGCAGGTCCAGCTCAATGACGCGATCGACCAGCAAAAAGGGGTATCGATGCGGCAGATACTCGCGAACTTCATTCACTTCCATCATATTTTTCGCCTTGCTACTCCAGTGTCTGCCCTTGCGGCTTTCGTTCAACGGCAGCGTTTGATTTAAAGTTTTCGGATCCGGCAGTGCGGCAGCTTATCGCGGTTTTGCCGGATGATGGTCTACGTTTTTTTAATTTGCCTTTCCAGCTCGACGACGCGGCGGTACAGCTCATCGAGCTGGGCAAAGCGCACGGCATTTTTTCGCCACGCGGCAGTCTCCATCGCGCCGGTACCCGAGGTATAGCTGCCCGGCTCGTCGATGGAGCCCGTCACGCGCGTGAACGCCTGAATCTGCACGCCGTCGGCAATTGTCAGATGCCCTGGAATTCCCGCGCCGCCGCCGATCATGCAGTGCGCGCCGATAACGGCGCTGCCGGCAATACCCACACAACCGGCAATTGCGGTGCCTTCGCCGATGCGGACGTTGTGCGCGATCTGGCAGAGGTTGTCGATAATGACCGCATCGCCGATCACGGTATCTTCGAGAGCACCGCGATCGATGGTGGTATTTGCACCGATTTCGACGCCGCAACCGATGCGCACCGACCCAAGCTGCGCGATTTTTTCCCAGCCGCCTGCATGCGGCGCAAAACCGAAACCATCGGCGCCGATGACAGCGCCGCTGTGAATTCTGCAGTCGTCGCCGATCAGCACGCCGTGATAGAGCGTCACGTTCGCATGCAGCGTGCAGCGCGCGCCGATGCTGCTGTCATCGCCGATGACCGTGCCCGCACCGATTTGGGTACCGGCACCGATGTCGACATTCTCGCCGATAACACAGCGCGGCCCGATAGCGACGCCACTCGCGATTTTTGCCGAGCCGGAAACGCATGCACTGGCATCGATACCCGGCGATAAACGCGGCGATGCATCGAATAAATGCGTCGCGCGCGCGTAACTCAAATAGGGCTGATCGGAAATCAGACTATCGCAGCGCGCATTCGCGGCCATATCGGCCGCCAGAATCACTGCGCCTGCGCGAGTATCGTCGAGGAATTTTTTGTATCTGGGATTGGCAAGAAAACTCAGATGCGTTTCGTTTGCCGTCGCGAGATTTGCCAGACCCGTCAGGCGCCGCGCGCGATTGCCGCGGCACTCCAGGCCGAGATGATCAGCGATTTCACCTAACGTTAGCGAAGCCTTGACCATCGGCAAATATTCACCCGCGCGCGGTAGTTATTGAGTGCCGGCCTTGTTCAATGCTTCCGTCACTTTGCTGGTGATGTCGTAACCGGCATCGGCATGCATGACCGCACGCTTGTTGACCAGAAGGCCGATATTTTCGGCTTTGATCAGATCGGTGACAGCCTTTGTGTATTTCGCCTGCATTTCTTCCATGATGCTCTGCATGGCTTCCTGTTGCTTGGTGGCCAGTTTGCGACGCAGATATTCGATATCGTTGGCTTTGCCTTCCAGCTTTTTACGCGCCTCTTCCTTTTGTGCGGGGCTCATGATCGAGCTGTCTTTCTGCATCTGCTTCTGCATGTCCTGACCTTCTTTGGCCAGACGCTCGAATTCCTTTTTGTCCTTGTCGAATTCGGGTTGCGCAGCGAGCGCCTTCAGACGCTTCTGTGCCTCGTCGGTGCTCAGCACCGCCGCCTCCGGATCGAGCACTGCAACCTTGCCCGCTGCGAGCGATTGCGCATTGGCAAAGACCGAGGCGAACAATACCGATACCAGCGCAAACGTTTTAGCCGTCTTAAACACAATAAATCTCCAAATGATTATGTTATGCGTGAACTAGAAGCCGGCACCGATCGAGAACTGGAAGAACTCGGTGCGATCGTATTCGCTTTCGCGAAGCGGCTTGGCAATGCTGAATGTCAGCGGGCCCATGCCGGTAATCCACGTCAGACCAACTCCGGCTGAGACGACAAGTTTCGAAAAATCAACGTCGTAGCAGTTTACCTGCGTCACCCCGCAATTGGTACTGTAAACCTGGCCGGCATCGACGAACAGCGAAGAGCGCACCGAACGCTGATCCTTGATGAACGGCAGCGGAAACAATAATTCGGCGCTGCCGGTTACCAGAATGTTGCCGCCGATGGGGTCGGAGTCGTCCAGCTCGTCCGCCCGATACACTTCATACCGATTCGGCCGGCTTCCGCCCGGGAGTCTCACATAACCCACATGCTCGCCATCGTAAGCAGCGGTCTGGTAAACCCAGGCGGGTGTGGAGCGCGGACCCAGACTGTTGCTTTCGAAGCCGCGCACCGAGTTATAGCCGCCGGCGTAATAACTCGTGTAGAACGGCAGCTGTTCCAGATCGCCATAACCGTCGCCATAACCCAGCTCGGTGCGAAAACGCAGCGTCAGGCTATCGGTGAGCGGCACGAACAACTGGCCGTTATAGGTCAGCTTGTAGAAGGTCAGATCGCTGCCGGGCACCGCCACTTCCAGCGCTACGCTCTGCGAATGCCCGCGCGTGGCCAGCTGGCCGCGGTTCAGCGTGGATTGCGCCCACGTGGTCGTCCACGAGAACTGGTTGTAAACATCGCCATAGGTATCGAGGAAGCCCGGCCCGGAAGGCTCATTGGGGTCGACCTGCTCGTACTTGTCGTAAAAATAATCGGAGCGCCGTGCAGCCGCCACAGGGCTGTTGGTGATATTGCCGCTGCTATCGGTTTCAACATCGTAATAGTGATCGATTTCTTTCAGCGGACGCGGACCGGAAATGATTTCCTGCGGCGTCGCATAACCGGCATCGATCGAAGTGCGCGACACGCCGAGGCTGAACGTCAGGCGCTCGGTTTCGCTGAGCGGGTAGCCGAACGACATGTTGCCGCCCGTCGTGCTTGTCGCGTAATTCGCGAGATTGATTTTCTTCAGTTCGGCCTTGCGATAGAACACCGAGAAACCGCGGCTCACGCCATCTTCGGTGAAATACGGGTCGACGTAGTTGAAACGCACATCGGTTAAATATTTCGAGCGATTGAGGCCGATACCGATCTGCTTGCCGGTGCCGAGGAAATTGTCCTGCTGCAGATTCGCACCGAACACCATGCCGGTGCCCTGCGCATAGCCGATGCTCGCGCCGATGCTGCCCGATGGTTGCTCTTCGACGTTGTATTTCAGATCGATCAGATCGTCGCTGCCCGGCACTTCTAACGTATTAACTTTGGCTTCCTTGAAGTAACCGAGACGTTCGAGCCGCACACGCGATTGCTCGATTTTATCCGACGACGCCGGCGCACCTTCCATCTGCCGCATTTCACGGCGCAACACTTCATCGGCCGTGCGCGCGTTACCTTCGAAATCGATGCGATTGACGTACGTGCGCTTGCCCGGATCGATGAAGAATTTGATATCGACCAGTTTCGATGCATCGTTCGAGTCGGGCACGCCTTTCACCTTGGCGAAGTTGTAACCTTCATTGCCGAGGCGCTTCTGCAGCAGCTGTTCGGTATTCGTCACCAGTGCCTGCGAAAAAGTCTGACCGTTTTGCACGAGGATGAATTTTTTCAGCTCCTCCTCGGGAAGAATGATGTCACCCGACAGATCGACATTGCCGACCTTGTATTCGTCGCCCTCGCTGACGTTGATCGCGATGTAAACCGATTTGCGATCCGGCGTGGTCGACACCTGTGTCGAGTCGACGCGAAATTTGGTGTAGCCGCGATCGAGATAATACGAATTGATTTTCTCGAGATCACCCTTCATTTTTTCTTTCGAATACTTATCGTCGCTGGTCAGCCACGAAAACCATCCGGTCGTTTTCAGTTCGAGCAGACTTAGCAGTGTTTCGTCATCGAATTTGCTGTTGCCGATGATCGAGATGTGTTTGATTTTCGCCGTGTTGCCTTCGTCGATGGTAATGCGCACCGAAACGCGATTGCGCGGTTCGGCCACCACTTCGGTCTGGATATTGGCGTCGTAACGTCCCTGCGACACATATTGCTGCGTCAGCTCCTGGCGCATCTGTTCGAGCGTCGAGCGTTTGAAAACCTGTCCCTCGGCGAGCCCCTGTTTTTTCAAACCGTCGAGCAACTGCTCTGTTTTAAGCTGTTTGTTGCCATCGATCTTGATTTCGCTGATCGAGGGGCGCTCCTGCACCTGCACAACCAGCACGCCACCTTCGCGCGCGATGCGCACATCATCGAAATTACCGGTTTGAAACAGGCTGCGAATGCTTTGCGACAGAATATCGGAGTTGATCTGATCGCCGACGTTGAGCGGCATCGCAGCAAACACGGTGCCCGCTGAAATGCGCTGCAGGCCTTCGACGCGAATATCCGAAACCACGAAGGTGTCGGCGGCCTGCGCAGAGAGTGTGCCCAACAATAATCCGATAGCTGAAAATAAACGACGGCGTTTCATCGACATGAAGGACCAGAACCAACCCCAGTTAGCGGGACAAGAGATTTCAGATAAATCCCGTTAATGCGGCATCGTGGATGACGACACCGCCGTTTTATAAAAATCACTAGTTATTGAGACAACAACAGTTAATGAAGCGACAACTTGTTATCGAAGCAATAAAGTATTGCGGTAACACTTCGCCGAGATGGATCAGAGGCGGAGCAGATCGTTGTAAATCGCCAGCACCATCACACCGATCACGATGACGAGGCCAATCTGATAGCCCACAGTCTGCACTTTTTCCGAGAGCGGTTTTCCCGTTACCAGTTCGGGTAGCGAAAACAAAATGTGTCCGCCATCGAGCACGGGAATCGGCAACAGGTTCAATACACCGAGACTCACGCTGAGAAATGCCAGAAAAGCCAGATACGGCTTCCAGCCCGACTCCGCCGAAGCGGTCGCCACTTTAGCAATCGTGATCGGCCCGCTCAAGTTTTTTGCGGACACCATGCCCAGCACCATTTTTTTCATGGTGTCGAGAGAAATCAGCGAAGTCGCCCACGTGCGCTCGAATGCCTTGCCGATCGCGGCGATGGGACCGTAACTGAATTCGCGCTTCATGTGATCGGGCCACTCGACCTTGCCGGCGAGCCCCGCCAGGCCGAATGCCTCGCCTTTTTCGTCGACTTTGCGTTCCGGCGTCAGCTCGATATCGTGTCGCCCGTCGGCACGCACTACCACGACATCCAGTTTCTGCTCGGGATGCGCGCGCACGTAATCCTGCCATTCGCGCCAGTTTTCGATAGCCCTGCCATCGACGCTTTCGATGCGATCGCCCGCGGCAAACCCCGCTAGCGCCGCTGGACTCTCGGGCGAAACGCTCTCGATCACGGGCTCTCCGCGCGGATACCACAGCTCGATACCGAGCCCGCCGATCATGTCGGGAACCTCGTCGTCCGAAAGCCAGTTATCCAGTGCGATGGTCTTGCGCTCGATCACATCCGCATCCGGCCGCTTCAGCGAAATCTGCAAGGTGCCGGTTTCGCCGATGCGGCGCAGCAATCGCTCCTGCAGCACCTGCACGGTCGGCGTTTCGAAGCCGTCGATGGCGACGATCTGATAGCCCGTTGCCAGCCCGGCGCGCCCGGCGGGAGTGTCCGCCGCGACGGTATCGATCACCGGCACCACGCCGCTGACACCGCTCATGAAAATCACCCAGAACAAGGCGATGGCGAGCAGGAAATTGGCGATGGGGCCGGCCGCGATAATGGCGATGCGATTCGATACCGGTTTGCGCATGAAGCTCTGCGGCAGTAATTCGGGCGGCACTTCACCCTCGCGCTCATCGAGCATCTTGACGTAGCCGCCGAGCGGAATCGCGGCGACGGCGAACTCGGTGCCGTGGCGATCGAGCCGCTTCCAGAACGGCTTGCCGAAACCGATACAGAAACGCAGCACTTTCACGCCGCAGCGCCGCGCCACCCAGAAATGTCCGAATTCATGAATGGTGACGACAACGGCCAGCGTAATCGCCAGAACAAGGAGAGTCTGTAACAGATGAAGCATGCTGGATTACCTTTCCCGGCGCTCAATCGGCCCGCAAGAAATATACGCCGAAGCCACTTCGCGCGCAGCGCGATCGGCGTTTTGGACATCCGTCAGTGTGCGCGGTTCAACCGGGGCAACCTGCTCCAGCGCATGTCCGATGACTGCAGGAATCATCGTGAACGGAATTTTTTCTGCCAGAAATGCAGCGACGGCGATTTCATTCGCCGCGTTCAACACCGCCGGCGCGGTGCCACCGGCCTTCATGGCGTCGGTAGCGAGCCGCAGGCAGGGGAAACGTTCGCGGTCGGGCGCCTGAAAATCGAGCCGTGCCTGCGCGATGAGATCGAGCGCGCCGACACCCGACTCGATGCGCTCGGGCCAGGCCAGCGCATGCGCGATCGGCGTGCGCATATCGGGATTGCCGAGCTGCGCAAGCACCGAACCGTCGATATATTCGACCATGCTGTGAATCACCGATTGCGGATGCACCACGATCTGTACCTGATCGGGCCGCGCATCGAACAGCCAGCAGGCTTCGATAAGCTCCAGCCCCTTGTTCATCATCGTTGCCGAATCGACCGAAATTTTCGGTCCCATCGACCAGTTCGGATGCGCGATCGCCTGCGCGGGAGTCACTCTGACAAGATCGCTCAGCGGCGCATTGCGAAACGGCCCGCCCGATCCCGTCAGCAAGATTTTGCGCACACCGGCACGGGTCAGCGTATCGCGGCCGGACGCATTGCAGGTATACGAGGGGGGCATGCACTGGAAAATGGCGTTGTGCTCGCTATCGACCGGCAGCAGGGTCGCGCCGGATTCGGTGACGGCATCCATGAACAGGCGCCCGGCCATGACGAGCGCTTCCTTATTGACGAGCAGTACATGTTTGCCTTTGCGCACCGCCGCGAGCGTCGGCTCCAGGCCGGCGGCACCGACGATGGCAGCGACGACGATATCGACAGCATCGTGCGCCGCGACGAATTGCAACCCTTCGCCGCCGCACAGCACTTCGATATCGCGCCCGCGCAAGGCGACACGCAACCGCTCGGCACTTTGCTCATCGCCGATCACGACGTAACGCGGTGAAAATTGTTTCGCCAATTCCGCGAGCTTATCCGCGCTGGCGTGCGCGCTGAGTGCAAATACGCGGTAGCGTTCGGGATGGCGCGCGATCACATCGAGCGTGCTCGCACCGATCGAACCCGTCGCGCCCAATACCGTTACTGCTTTCTTTGTCATAGATCCCTGGTATTAATCAGTACGCCGCCATTAACAGGCCCAGCGCAAATACGGGAGCGGCGGCGCTGATGCTGTCGAAACGATCGAGAATGCCACCATGACCGGGCAGGATGCTGCCGCTGTCTTTGACGCCCCGATAACGCTTGAGCATGCTTTCGAGCAGATCGCCGATCACCGATGCCACCATCGTCAGCGCGGCGATAACCAGAAGCGTGACCAATGGAATATGCCGCTCCCACAGTAAATGCCATATCGCGAAAGCGAAGAGCACGCTCGCCACCAGACCACCGCCAAAACCTTCCCACGATTTACCGGGACTGACCGCAGGGGCGAGTTTGGTCCTGCCGAACTGCGTGCCGCTGAAATAGGCGCCGATATCTGCGGCGGCCACCAGCGTCAGCAAAAACATGACCTTCCATTCGCCATTGATCTGCAGGCGCAGATAGGACAGCGCCAGCCACGCCGGCAGCAATGCCAGCCAGCCCATCAGCAGGCGCACCCACATCGAGCCCCACCAGGCACCGCTTCGCGGATAGGTTTTTATACACAGCAAGGCCGCGCACCACCACACCGCCGCAAGCGACAGCACCCACCGCAGACGTTGTACATTCATCAGCTCGTCGAACAGCTGCGTCCACTCTAACAGACCGACTATGGCGCCTGCCGATACTGCGCCATAGAGCAGCCGGGCGAAGGTGTTATTCAGTGAGGCCAGATTCGCCCACTCCCAGCAGCCCAGCAGCGTCGCTATCGCCAACACCAGAATCAATGCACGCGGCGGCAACCAGATGATTGCTGCGATTGCGACAATCGCAAGCAGGGATCCGGTGATGACGCGCTGCTTAAGCATCCCCGGCCGCCTCTGCAATGATCGGCGGGGCTTCGCTGCGCCCGCCGAAGCGGCGATCCCGCTGCGCGAAAGCCTGCAGCGCGCGCTGCATTTCGAGCTCGCCGAAATCCGGCCAGAACACATCGGTAAAATAAAATTCGGAATACGCGCACTGCCACAATAAAAAATTGCTGATGCGCTGCTCGCCGGCGGTGCGAATCAATAAATCGGGCTTCGGCAGATTCGCCAGCGCGGTGTGACGATCAAACAGCGCTTCATCGATCTGCTCGGGCTTCAGCTCTCCCCTTGCAACCTGTGCAGCGATGTCGCGCGCCGCATTGGCCATATCCCACTGCCCGCCATAATCGACGGCAATCACGAGATGCGACAGCGTATTCGTCGCAGTGAGCGCTTCGGCTTCCGCCATCTTTTTCTGCAAACCCGCATTGAGCCGATCGCGACGGCCGATGAAATGCAGACGTACATTATCGTCGTGCAGCTTTTTGACTTCGCTATTGAGATAGAGCGAGAACAATTGCATGAGCGCGGAAACTTCCGCACTCGGTCGCGTCCAGTTTTCGCTGCTGAACGCGAACAGTGTCAGCACCTCTACACCATTTTTGCGGCAGGTACGCAGAACGGTGCGAATGGTTTCAACGCCGGCGCGATGACCCGCTGCACCCGGCAGGCCGCGACTTTTCGCCCAGCGGTTATTGCCATCCATGATGATCGCGACATGGCGCGGAATACGCGGAAGTGCTGTCTTTGCGTCGGACAACGTATCGACAGTAATGGAATCGGTCATAACACCTCGGCAAAAATCATCAGCCTCTCATGCGATGATTGCGAAAATCATATCGCCATCAAATCCGCTTCTTTGGCGGCGAGAGCCTTCTCGGCTTCTGCAATGTATTTGTCGGTCAGCTTCTGAATATCATCCTGCGCCTTGCGTTCCTGATCTTCGCTGATTTCCTTGTCCTTCAGTAATTCCTTGATATCGGCCAGTACGTCGCGACGCACATTGCGAATCGACACACGCGCATTTTCAGCTTCCGCTTTTGCCTGCTTGATGTAACCCTTGCGCGTCTCCTCGGTGAGCTGCGGCATCGGAATACGGATCACCGTGCCCGCCGTGCTCGGATTCAGGCCGAGATCGGATTTCATGATCGCCTTTTCGACATCCGGCACCAGATTGCGCTCCCACGGCGAAACCGTGAGCGTGCGCGCATCTTCGACACCGATGTTGGCGACCTGGCTCAAGGGAACCTCGCTGCCGTAATAATTCACGCGAATCGTATCGAGCAGACTCGGATGCGCACGGCCAGTGCGAATCTTGTTGAAATTGTGGCCGAGCACTTCAACCGCTTTTTTCATACGCGCTTCGGCGTCTTTTTTGTAATCTTCAATCACGAGAAATTCTCCTGCGCTAAATTCGATTCTGCCTTCGCGATGCAATTCATCGTTCGACGAGCGTACCTTCGTTGCCGCCGCGCACGATATTGAGCAGTGCCCCCACTTTCTCCATCGCGAAAACACGCAGCGGCAAATTGTGATCGCGGCACAAACAGATTGCGGTCAGATCCATTACGCCCAGTTTCTGATCGAGCGCTTCGTCAAACGTCAGCTGGTCGTATTTGACCGCGGCCGGATCGCGCATGGGATCGGCATTGTAAATGCCGTCGACCTTGGTGGCCTTGAGCACGAGTTCGGCGTTGATTTCGATACCGCGCAGGCACGCGGCCGAATCGGTGGTGAAAAACGGATTGCCGGTGCCGCCCGCGAAAATCACCACCTCACCGCGTTCGAGTGCGCGCACCGCGCGACGGCGATCGTAATGATCGACGATACCGCTCATGGGAATCGCCGACATCACGCGCGAGGCGATATTGCTGCGCTCGAGTGCATCGCGCATCGCCAGTGCATTCATCACCGTGGCGAGCATGCCCATATGATCGCCGGTGACGCGATCGAGACCCGCTGCCTGCAATGCCGCGCCGCGAAATAAATTACCGCCGCCGACGACGAGCCCGACCTGCACGCCGATACCGACCAGCTGACCGATTTCGAGCGCCATACGATCGAGAATTCTGGGGTCGATACCGACACCGTCCTTGCCGAGGGCCTCACCACTCAGCTTGAGCAGAATACGTTTGTATTTTTTCTCGGGACGGCTCTCATGACCGCCAAGGCGGGACTGACTCGACATCGTGCGCTCCACACTTTCAACGGCTGCTTCGATTCTCTGCAGCCTGTTTCCGGCAGCTGCTCTGGATTTTCAGCAGCGTCATTATGTTCTGGAAATCTGCGCGCCATGCAGCGATCGCCGGCTGCCTACACTACACAGCAGCGACCGACACTACAAACCGGCCGTGCATGAATACAAAAACGGGGCCATCGGCCCCGTGTTTGGATGCGGGCGATCAGCCCTTGGCCGCGGCCGCAACTTCCGCAGCGAAATCGACCTCTTCCTTCTCGATACCTTCGCCGACTTCGAAACGCGCGAATTCAACCACATCGGCGCCCGCTTTCTTGGCGAGCGCACCCACGGTCGTTTCGGGATCCTTGACGAAGGGCTGATCGAGCAGTGCATTTTCCGCGAGGAATTTCTTCACCCGGCCCAGCACCATCTTCTCGACGATATCGGCCGGCTTGCCGCTTTCAGCGGCCTGCGCGGTATAGATTTCCTTTTCCTTCGCGATCACTTCAGCGGGCATATCGTCCTGACGAACGACTTGCGGGTTGACCGCAGCGACGTGCATCGCGATGTCTTTCGCCAGTTCGGCATCGCCGCCCTTGAGCGCCACGAGCACCGCGATCTTGCCGGTGGAATGCACATAGAATCCGACCACACCATCGGCCGCATTGACCACGCGCGCGCGGCGCACGCTGATGTTTTCGCCGATTTTCTGTACCAGCGCCTGACGCGCCGCTTCGAGTTCGCCGTCCATCAGGGCAGCGATATCGCTTTGCTTCGAAGCGAATGCTTTATCCGCTACCTTGCCCACGAATTCGAGGAAGTTGCTGTCGCGTGCGACGAAATCGGTTTCGCTGTTGACTTCGAGCACGAGACCATAACTGCCGTCGGCTGCAACTTTCGCCACGACAACGCCATCGGCTGCGGTACGGCCCGCTTTTTTCGCCGCTTTCATGCCGCTCGATTTACGCAGTTCCTCGATCGCCTTTTCGATATCACCTTCAGCTTCGACGAGCGCCTTCTTGCACTCCATCATGCCGAGGCCGGTGCGCTCACGCAGTTCTTTTACGAGGGATGCAGTGACTTCTGCCATCGCTAATCTCCTGATCGACGGGATCGCACAAGCGGCAATCCATGAAACGAAAATGTTTGAATCGCGCTGCACCTTCAGTGCAATTCCAAACGCTGACTTGAAACGATTTGAAAAAGGGGGCCAAGCCCCCTTTTATGTTGCCGGTCCTACCTGACCAGGAACGCACGACGCCTATTCAGCGGCGGGTTCTTCAGCCTTGACTTCGACGAACTCGTTCGGCGTTGCGCCGGCATCGCCGCGGCCCGCCAATACGGCATCGGCCACTGCGCTGGCGTACAGCTTGACTGCGCGGATCGCGTCGTCGTTGCCGGGGATGACAAAATCAACACCGTCGGGATTGCTGTTGGTATCGACCACACCGATCACCGGAATACCGAGCTTGTTCGCTTCCTGAATCGCGATGCGCTCGTGATCGACATCGATGATGAACAGCGCGTCGGGCAGACCAGCCATATCCTTGATACCGCCGATCGAGCGTTCGAGTTTCTCCATATCGCGCGTGCGCATCAGAGCTTCTTTCTTGGTCAGCTTGGCGAAGGTGCCGTCCTGACTCTGCGCTTCGAGTTCGCGCAGGCGCTTGATCGACTGACGAATGGTTTTGTAGTTGGTGAGCATGCCGCCCAGCCAGCGGCTGCTGACGTATGGCATGCCGCAGCGCTCAGCCTGCTCTTTGATGATCTTGCTGGCGGAACGCTTGGTGCCGACCAGCAATACCTTGTTCTTGTTCGACGCGAGCTTCTTGATCACCGTCAGTGCATCGTTGAATGCAGGTACGGTGTGCTCGAGGTTGATGATATGGATCTTGTTGCGGGCACCGAAGATGTACTGTGCCATTTTGGGGTTCCAGAAGCGGGTCTGGTGGCCGAAATGCACACCGGCCTGCAGCATTTCGCGCATGCTTACTTGAGACATTTTAAGTTCCTGTAGTTTGGGTTAGTCCTCCATACACCCCAGCGCTCCACCCGGTCATCCTCATTTCGCAGGAAAAACGGGCACCCAGAATGCTGTGACGATGTATGTGCGGCGTTAACAACTGAGTCAAAAAATAACCCCGCTTTTTGCGGGGCGTGCTTTATACCACAAGTGGCCCGGGATCGTAAGTGCAGAATCGAAAATGGAAACCGCCGGGCGCAGTCGCTAACCGCGTGATTTGACGGGGCGGAATGGCCAGGCCCAGGCGACGAAAGCCGCCGCTTTGCGCGTCTGGATCCAGACCTTGCCGCGGCCACTGAACCGGCACACCAGACCTTCGCCCGAGAAGAACAGCGACTTGTAGCTGCCGAGTTTGGTGATGTTGTACTGCAGGCCGTCGGTAAACGCGACGATGTTGCCGGTATCGACCACGTAATCGCCGTCGATATCGACCTCGATGATCCCGCCATAGCTTGAGAAAAACAGATCGCCGCGCCCTTCCGCCCGGATGAGAAAGAAGCTCTCACCCGAGAAAAAGCCGCGCGTGAGCCCCTGCCATTTGGTGGCGATATCGACGCCCTCGGTCGAGGCGACATACGCCGAGTTCTGCAGGTAAACCGTCTCCTCATTGAGATAGAGATGACGCAGATCGCCCGGCGCGCCGGGGGCGATGCCGATTTCCGCCGGACCGCCCTGCGCGGTGAATTCATTGAGGAACATCGATTCGCCCGTCACCAGACGACCGAGCCCGCCGCGAAACCGGGTTTTCATGACCAGATTCGTATCCATCGTCGCCATTGCCGAGGCTTCGACTTTCAGCGTCTCCCCGGCGGGAATCGTCACCGTCAGGAACGCGTAATCGGGCTGGCCTTCGATGCGATAGGCATAACCGCTCGGCGACTTGCCCTCAGCTCCGCCGGATGCAGGCACAACCGGAGCAGGTGGCGCCGCGCTGGATATTTTTGCCGCCGCTGGCTGCGCCCCCGCATCCGACTCGATCGGAACCAGCGACAAGCCGCCGCCCATCGCTTCCACTGCAGCGATAGCACCCAGCTGCGCCAGCGCCTGCGCATAACGATCCGCCGCAGCGCGATCGAGATTCTTCTTGATGACCGTCGGGCAGCGCGCGAATAACTGCGCGGCTTTTTCCGCGCTCATTTGAAAACGTTCGGCGAATCTAGCGATCACCTCTTCGCGATTCGCGCCATCAGCAATCGCGCCCGTCAGCATGACTTGAAATTCCGACATGGGTTTCTCCTTCCTTACGCGCGGCGCGCTTTCAGTTGCGGACCGAGCGAAGTGCCGAAGCTCTGCGGATTATGCGACTGGCACCAGACCGTGCCGCGCCCGCGGAACCTGCACACCAGACCTTCGCCACCGAGGATCGATGCAATCCAGCTTTTTCCCGCTTTGGTCAGCGTGAAATCCAGCGTTTCGCTGAAGGCGACGATATGGCCGGTATCGACGATGTGTTCGCCGTCGACCTCGACCGGATAAATGGCACCGAAACTCGACAGCAACACCTGGCCACTGCCTTTCAGGCGCAGCCAGAACAGACTTTCGCCCGAGACCAGATTTTTGAAACCCTGAAATCCCGAATCGATATCGATACCGCTTTCGCACGCGACGAAGGCACCGCCCTGCGCGATCAGCGTTTCGCTGTCGAGCTGCTGCACGAGCATATCGCCGGCGAGACTGGTGCCGAGCCACACCTCGGCGCCATCGCGCGGTGTCTCGAAATGGTTGAGAAAAAACGATTCGCCGCCGAGCGCGCGCTTGATCACTTTCAGCAGGCTGCCCGAGCCTTTTTTATGTGTCGTCGTGGTGATAGTGACATCGCCGCTCATCGCGATCATCGCGCCCGCTTCGGCCGTCATCGTCTCGCCGCGATTCAATTGCACTTTCGCCGCGGTATTGCCGGGGCGATGAATCAGTTCGATCTTCATCTCTCGTCTCCTCAACCCCAGAATTTCGGATTCAGCCAGCCCGCCAGACCGGGCAGGCTGCGCGTCTGGATGACGATTTTTCCGCGACCGCTGACGCGCGTCACCAGACCCTCGCCACCGAACAGGCTCGAAAAAATGCCGCCGGCCAATTGCAGCTTCAGCGAGATGCCTTCTTCGTAGGCGACGAGATGCGAGGTATCGACGATGTATTCGCCGTCGATTTCGCGTTCGAGCAATGCACCGTACGCGCCGTACCACACGGTGCCGCTGCCGCTCACGGCGATGCGAAACAAACCTTCGCGCGCGATCAGCGACACGAAGCCCGCCCATTTCAGACTCAGCTTCACGCCTTCGCTCATCGCCACAAACGCGCCGGGCTGCAAATACAGCGTTTCACCGCGCAATTCGCGCGCGACGATGGCGCCCGGCGTCGGCTGCACCAGCGTCAACGCCTTCGGCTCGCGCGTATTGTTTTTGAATTGATTGATGAACGCGGTTTCGCCGCCCAGATATTTACGCAGCAAGGCGCCGACCACACCGCCATTGAGCTTTGTCGTTAGATCGAGATCGGCCGCCATGCTCGACATCGCGTCGGATTCGGCGATAACCGCTTCGCCGGGCGCGAGGTCGATATGCAAATGCGCAAACGCAGGTGCACCTTCAATGCGAGCTTGCATCGTCAATTTCCTTTTCGCTGTTTTTTGAATCGTTGGAGGTATTTTTTGAAGCGTCTGGATTCGCCGCGATATGCGCTTTCAAGCGCGCAAAAGCGGGTTCGAGATCGCGGTACGGACCTTGCGCATCGCGACTCAGTCGCTGAATGCGCTCGATACGTTCCGCGGTATCCGGATGCGTGCTCAGAAAACGCGACAGGCTTTTCATGGCCTGCGCCGCATCGTCGTTACCGACCTGCTCCAGCATTTTCTTTTCGTGCGCGATCATTTTTTCGAAAAACTTCTGCATGCCCTGCGGATCGATATTCGCCGCCTGCAATAACGCCACGCCGCGCGCATCGGCATCGCGCTCGAAATCACGCGAATAACTTTGATTGAGCAATAGCGGCGCCGCGCTCGCAATCGTCGCGAGCAGGCCGCTGGCATCGCCGATCAGCACCTGCGCGGTGAGCACGATGCCCGCCGACGAAATGATATTGCGCACGCCGTGGCGCTCGGTGACGTGTGAAATTTCATGCGCGATCACGCCGAGCAGTTCGCTGGCGTTATCGGCGCGCTCGATCAATCCCGAATTGATGACGACCACACCCCCGGGCAGCGCGAATGCGTTCAGATCGGCATCGCGCACCACGTGAAATTCGAACGGATAGCGCGCATCCCCGATCACCGCCGTCAACGGTTCGGTCAGCGCCTTCAATTCGGTTTGAACCGTTTTATCATCGAGCAATTCGTGCTGCAGGCGGTATTGCGCAAACGCGGACTGCCCCAGCTTCTGCTCCCACTCGACCGGCACCTGCTGTGCCGCCGCCGCGGTCAGACCGCCCATGCTGAAATACAGACCGACCGGCAGCGCCAATAACAACAACGTCACGACAACCAGCAGCGCGTAATTACGCTGACGCTTGCCGCGCATTTTCGAAATCGATGCAGTCAATTCGGGATGCGCGATCAACTCAGGCGACTTCAGCACCTGCAAATCGCTCGTATAAATGCTCCATTCGGGATAAGCGTCGTGCTCGAAAAACACCAGACGATCGCTGGCGCCGCCAAGTTTGATGCGCAGACCACTTAGCGGCAGCGAGACGCGATGCCTGTTGCCGTTCGGCAGAGCGCACTTGAACGTCGCCGCGCCCGCGTCGATATGCAACTCGCCGCTGGCGCGACCTTTGGGGAAATCGGGATGGAAGGCATGGGCCGCGTAGCTTGTGGTAACTGAAGGCGCGGCCGCAGCGTGCGTCGTTGTCAAAATCGGGGCTTCGCTGTGAGATGGGAAACGCGAGCCCGGCAAAATGCCGACCCGCCCTGGTCCGCATTTACCCTAGTAGACGCATCCCTGCGGCGCAAGCCACCCCTCAGAAGTGAAGGGCGGCGCTCAGATTGAAAGTGCGCGGATCGCCGGCCTTGATGTAGTTGCTGTACTGGTACATCCAGTATTCGTTGTCGAACAGATCGTTGATGCTGGCAGCGCCTCAACCTAACTGATGCAGGCCGTGGTATCGCTCGCCAGTCTGTACATCGCCGCCTGCCGCCACGCCTCCGCCACACGTTCACACCGGTGTCATCTTGCGTGGACATACTCGCCGCCATCGTTGCCGGCATCGCGCCGGCTTTCACCGGAGGGTTACGTCGTGGGTCTGAGTTTCTGGCATATCGCGTTTGTTGCTGTACTGGTTCTGCTGCTGTTCGGGCGCGGCAGGATTCCGGAAATGATGGGGGACATCGCCCTGGGCATTAAAAACTTCAAACAGGGCCTGCGCGACGATGGCGAGACACCCGCCAGCCTGGCCGATAGCGATTCCTCGCCGCAGCGCGATCGATGAATTTGCGCTGAGCGGGAATCGATCATGTTCGATATGAGTTGGGGTGAACTGGCTTTTCTCGCCGTGCTCGCGCTGGTCGTGGTCGGCCCCAGGGATCTGCCGCGGCTGGCGAAATTCGCCGGCCAGATGATGACTCGCGTGCAGCGCATCTACCGCGATTCGGTTTTCAACCTGCATCGGCTGGAGAGCGAAATCGAACTGGCGCAGTCGACCGACAGAAACGGCAGGCCGTCCTACCACACATTGCTGCCGGAACACGTGCAGCGCCATCTGCAGGAGACTTCGCCCGCACCGGTTCCGCACGCCGGCGCCGCGAGCGCGCCGCCGGAAAATCCTGATACCGGCGCAGAATTGAAATCTTTCAAACAACCAGCGTCTGGAAAATCACATGCCGTTAGCGGGCAATGAAAATACGAATGCCGACAATCTCGATTTGAGCAAAGCGCCGATACTGTCGCACCTGCTCGAACTGCGCAGGCGGCTGCTGTTATGCCTCGCCGCGTTCGTCATGGCATTTATCGGCTGCTATTACTTCGCCGAAACCATTTATGGATTTCTGATGCAACCGCTCGTGCAGGCATTTGGTGAACATCATCAGCGCCGCATGATTTATACGGGGCTGCACGAAGCGTTTCTCACCTATTTGAAACTTGCCGGATTCGCAGCGATATTTCTAACGCTTCCACTTGTTCTCGTGCAGCTCTGGCGCTTCATGGCGCCGGGATTGTATCGGCACGAACGCCGTTCCATGCAGCTGGTTCTCGTCGCCACGCCGCTGCTATTCCTGCTCGGCGCCGCACTCGCCTATTACGGGGTTTTTCCGACGGCGTGGAAATTTTTCATCGGCTTTGAAACCACAGAGCAAGCCACGGGTATGGCCGTCGAGCTGGAAGCGCGCGTGAGCGAATATCTCGGACTGGTCATGCACTTGCTGCTCGCTTTCGGACTCAGCTTCGAACTGCCGGTGATTTTATTTCTGTTATCGCAAATCGGCGTCGTCGACAGCGCGATGCTTGCGCGCAACCGGCGCTATGCCATCGTCATCGCGTATGCCATTGCCGGCGTGCTGACACCGCCCGATTTATTTTCGCAGATAGCCCTCGGCACACCGATGCTGGCGCTGTATGAATTATCGATCGTGGTGATCCGGCGTTTCGAAAAGACGCGCGCCGTATTGTCGCCGCGCACTGCCGATAGCGCCGCGTAAAATTGAATGAAAAAAAACAGAAAATAAAAAAATATTTCACAAAGCTTTTATCAGGATTTAATACGGCCTCTCTACGCTCCGCCACAGCATTCACTTCCGGATGCCGATAAAACGGAGATCAAAAATGCATTCAAAAGACTTTAACGTCCCCGCGATCAATCGTCGTGAATTTCTGCAGGGCAGTGCTGCCGGCGCCACCGCGGTATCGCTGGTTTCTCTCGGCGCCGGCCGTGCATTCGCCGCGCCTTTCACCAGCGATTACGGCCCGCTCGCACCGGCCTACGATCAGAGCACCGGCCTGCCCCTGCTGCAATTGCCCGCGGGCTTCAAATATTCGTCGTATGGCTGGGCCGGTTCGCGCATGAGCGATGGCACGCCGACTCCGCGCGCGCACGACGGCATGGCGGTGGTTGCCGCCAGGGGCAATCAGGTGGTGCTGGTGCGCAATCACGAGTTGAACGCGCTCGTCTCCGCGGCCATTCCTTCCCCCGCGATTTACAACCCGCGCGCTGCGGGCGGCTGCAGCAATCTGCTGTTCGATGCGTTTACCGGCAAATGGCTGTCGTCGTGGATGAGCATCAGCGGCACCCAGAACAACTGTGCCGGCGGCCCGACGCCGTGGGGCAGCTGGCTGACCTGCGAAGAAACCACGACCACCACCAATGGCGTCCCGCACGGCTGGATTTTTGAAGTTGCCGGCTTCGGCGCCACCAGACCCGTACCGCTCAAGGCGATGGGGCGCTTTGCGCATGAGGCGACCGCAACCGATCCCGTCACCGGTTACGTCTACGAAACCGAAGACGCGACGCCGTCCGGCTTCTACCGCTTCCGCCCGACCACCTACGGCAAACTCGCCGATGGCGGCACGCTGGAAATGCTGAAAGTCGTCGGCCAGCACAACTTCAACTTCAGCGGCATCGGCGGCGTCTATCCGGGATTTGCCCAGGGAACCTCGTGGGACGTGGAATGGGTGAGCGTGCCGACGCCCGAAAACACAGGTTGCTACAGCCGCGGCGCGGCCAACGGCGGTGCGGGATTCGCACGGCTCGAAGGCTGCTGGTACGAGAACGGTCTGATCTATTTCACCTCGACCTCGGGCGGCCCGGGCAGACTCGGCCAGGTATTCATGTACGACCCGCGCCGCGAACGGCTGACGCTGATCGCCCAGGCCGGTACCAGCTCGCTCGACTTGAACATGCCCGACAACATCGCGGTCAGCCCGCGCGGCGGCATCATCCTCTGCGAGGACAGCGGCGCGCCGGTACAACGCCTGTGGGGACTCGATGCCGATGGCAACACCTTCGAGTTCGCGCGCAACAACACCGTGCTGAGCACCGCCGATATCGTCGCCATCGACGCCGCCTTCCCCGGCGCCGCGAACCTGTTCAACCCGACCAGCTACGTCCATATCGAATGGGCGGGCGCCTGTTTCCACGACCGCTGGCTGTTCGTCAACACGCAGGCCGGTATCACCTATGCCATCACCGGCCCGTGGAACGAGGGCCTGCTGTAATCCGGCGCTCGACGTTATCGACTCAACGCGGGGGCAGGGCCTCCGCATTTTTCGAGGAAAGACCATGAAAAAACTGCTTATTGCCCTCGCGCTCGGAACCGCCATGTCGACCGGTGCGCACGCGGCGCTCTACGCCGGAGCCATCACCGCGAACGGCGCCTATGTCGGCACCACCACGCGCAACGATGCCTGGGCGCAGGAAAATCCTGTCTCGGGGGATGAAGTGAACTTCTGGCGCTTCACCGGTTTTGCCGGCCAGACACTGACCATCGACATCGCCAGCCTCAGCCACGATTTCGACGCCGCGATCAGCGTGTACCGCGGCGTGCTCGACAGCGAATTCGAGCTGATCTACCCGGGCTTCGACAACGACGGCGATTTTGCCGGGCTGACCTTCCTCGGCGGCAGCGCGGTATTCGGCACTGCGGGATATGACAACTCGTTCAGCCTCACCCTTCCCGGCGCGGCCATTTACACCATCGCCATCGGCGGCGAGGGCTTCCTGAGCTTCGCCGATAACTACGACTATCGCATGCACATCGAAGCCAGCCCGGTTCCTGTCCCCGCAGCCGCCTGGCTGATGGGCTCCGGATTGCTCGCCCTCGCCGGCCTGCGTCGCCGCACCTGAAAAATACGCCCCCGTCCGGGGGCTTTTTTTCGTCCGACCGAAAGCCTGACGACGACAACTCCCCGCCGCCTCGTAAATGCGCCAGCCGGAACCCTTCGGCGCACTACGGCCAGCTCCAAACGTTACCCGCGTGCGCAGCCGCCAACGCGTGGTTTACAATCGCCTGCGTCCGCGGTCGGCTATTTCTTCCGCCCCATCCTCTTTCAATGGTATGCCCCACACGTGACTGTCGATTCCCCCGAACAACTCGAAAAACTGCGCATCGCCGGACGCCTCGCCGCCGAGGTTCTGGAAATGATCGCGCCCTGTATCAAACCCGGCATCAGCACCGCCGAGCTCGATCGCATCTGCCATGACTACATGGTCGATGTGCAGGGCTGTGTGCCGGCGCCGCTCAACTACCACGGCTTTCCGAAATCGATCTGCACATCGGTGAACGAAGTGGTCTGTCACGGCATTCCGTCGGACAAGAAAATCCTGAAGGACGGTGACATCGTCAACGTCGACATCACCGTCATCAAGGACGGCTACTACGGCGACACCAGCGCGATGTTCCATGTCGGCGCACCACAGGCGCACGCGGAACGGCTGATCAAAGTCACGCAGGAATGCCTGTATCGCGGCATCGAAGTGGTGAAGCCCGGTGCGCGTCTGGGCGATATCGGCCACGCCATCCAGCGTCACGCCGAAGCCAACTATTACTCCGTCGTGCGCGAATATTGCGGCCACGGCATCGGCACCGTATTCCATGAAGACCCGCAGGTGCTGCATTACGGCGAACGCGGCACCGGCCTGGAATTGAAGGAAGGCATGATTTTCACCATCGAGCCGATGATCAACGCCGGCAAACGCCACGTGAAGCTGAATGCAAAAGACGGCTGGACCGTGAGCACGAAGGACGGTCGCCTCTCCGCGCAGTGGGAACACATGATCGCGGTGACACGCGATGGCGCCGAAGTATTGACCGCGCGCCCCGACGAACCCTTCTACCGGAAGTCGGCGTAAATAATGACGCCGGTATTTCAATCATGAACCCAGTGCCGTCTGCGAATTTATTGCCGCCCGATATTTTCGACGCGGCAATATTCAGCCAGAGTCTTGCCAGCCATACCTCGCTGCGCGAATGCAAAGCCGCCATCGAGCGTGTCAGCAATCATCTCAATGCGAGTTTCGAGCGCGGCGACAATATTCGCGATCTCGTGCATGCGCGCGCGCAATTCATCGATCAACTGCTGCTGGCGGTGTGGCAGCGTCAAACCTGGCGCGATTGCGAACCGGGCCTGATCGCCGTCGGCGGTTACGGGCGCGGCGAACTGCATCCGCACTCCGATATCGATTTATTGATTCTGCTTCCCGAAGACAGCGACAGCTGCTTTGCCAATGCCGAAGGCTTCGTCACGTTTCTATGGGATATCGGCCTGCAGATCGGCCATAGCGTGCGCACCGTCGCGCAATGCCGCGAAGCGGCGACCGCCGATATCACGGTCGCCACGAATTTAATGGAATCGCGCCTCATCGCAGGCCCCGCCGAATTACATGTGTCGATGCTGGCGGCGACCGGTCCCGATCAGATCTGGCCGAGCCGCGAATTCTTTCGCGCGAAATGGGATGAGCAGATCGACCGTCACCGCAAATTCGGCAACACCGAATACAACCTCGAACCGAATGTAAAAAGTTCGCCGGGCGGATTGCGCGATATCCAGATGATCGCGTGGGTCACCAAACGCCATTACGGCACGCAGCTCCTCGAAGAACTGGTCGAGCGCGGATTTCTTTCTGCCGATGAACTCAACACGCTCATGCACGGGCGCGATTTTCTCTGGCGCATCCGCTACGCGCTGCACATGATCGCCAGGCGCGAAGAAGATCGCCTGCTGTTCGATCATCAGCGCACGCTCGCAAAAATGTTCGGTTACGAAGACACCAGTTCGCGCCTCGGCGTCGAACGCTTCATGCAGGTTTATTACCGCTCGGCGCTGGCGCTCGGCGAACTCAACGAAGTGCTCATGCAGCATTTCGATGAGGCGATCCTGCGTGCGACCGAGCCGGAGAATATTCTCGACATCAATCCGCGCTTTCGCGTGCGCAACGGCTATCTCGAAGTCGCCAACGACAAGGTTTTCGAAAAAACCCCGTCGGCGCTGCTCGAAATTTTCGTGCTCATGGCGCAGAACCAGAATATCGATGGCATTCGCGCCGCAACGATTCGCCTGATTCGCGATAGCGCGTATCTGATCGACGATAATTTCCGCGAAGACCGCCGCAACACGCGCCAGTTTCTGGAGCTGCTGCGCTCGCCGTACAAGGTTGCGCAACAACTGCGGCGCATGAACCGTTACGGCGTGCTCGGCCTGTATCTGCCCGAGTTCGGCAATATCATCGGCCGCATGCAGCACGATTTATTTCATATTTACACAGTCGATGCGCACACGCTCGAAGTCGTCAAAAACATGCGTCGGTTCCAGTACGACGACGCGATGCAGAAATTTCCCGTTATCTCGCGCATCGTCACCCGCCTGCCGAAAATCGAACTGCTCTACATCGCCGGACTTTTTCACGATATCGCCAAAGGTCGCGGCGGCGATCACTCGACGCTCGGTGCGCAGGATGTGCAGGCATTCTGCGAACGCCATGAAATCAACAAGCGCGATACCAATCTCGTGTCGTGGCTCGTCGAAAAACATTTGCTGATGTCATCCGTGGCGCAGCGCCAGGATATTTCCGACCCCGAGATCGTGCGCAATTTCGCGCTCGAAGTCGCCGACCAGTTGCGGCTCGACTATTTATTCGCACTGACCGTCGCCGACATCAGCGCAACCAATCCGACACTGTGGAACGCCTGGCGCGCATCGCTGCTGCGTCAGCTTTACGCGGAAACCAAACGCGCGCTGCGCCGCGGCCTGGAAACGCCGGTCGACAAACAGGAGTGGATCGAAGAAGCGCAGCAGGCCGCGATCGATCAGCTCGATTATCTCGGCTTCGGCGAAGATGAATTGCGCGAACTGTGGGCGAATGTGGGCGAGGATTATTTCCTGCGCGAAAAAGTCGAGGATATCGTCTGGCACACACAGGCCATTGCGCAGCATCGCAACCGCGAAACGCCCGTGGTGCTCATTAAAGAAAGCAGCGAAATTCTGTTCGAAGTCGCGACGCAGATTTTCGTGCACTCGCGCAATCGGCCGCACCTGTTCGCGATGCTCGCCGCCGCGATGGAACAGCTCGATCTGAGCATTCAGGATGCGCGGCTCTATAACTCCGACGCCGGCTTTATTTTCTATACCTTCTTCGTGCTCGATGCCAGCGGCAAGACAATCGCGGACGACGCGGTGCGCCTCGAATACATCAAGAACTTTTTACGCGAGCAACTGAGCAAAGCCGATCTCTCGCCTGAAATCATGCGCAAACGCACGCCGCGTCAATTGCGTTTGTTTTCTATGCCGACCATGACCACGTTCATTACCGATCGCAGCAAACATCAATCGGTGCTCGAAGTCATCACGCCCGATCGCCCCGGCCTGCTCGCGCGCATCGGTCGCATTTTCTATCGCTTCGGCATTCAATTGCAGAACGCGAAAATCACCACGCTCGGCGAACGCGTCGAGGACGTGTTCTTCATCACCGACAATCAGCAGCGACCGATCGAAGATCCCGAGTTGTGCACCGCGATTCAGGATGCCATCAAGAAAGAGCTGGACGAGCGGGCGACGGCGTAGCCGACGATCAAACACCGGGTTCCCGCCTTCGCGGGAATGACATGACCACAGATTTCGCAGAAAGCATGAATAGCGACCTCGACAAATTACAGCCCTACCCGTTCGAAAAACTGGCCGCGCTCAAAGCCGGTGTCACGCCGCCCGCGCAACCGCATATTGCGCTTTCGATCGGTGAACCCAAACATGCCGCACCCGAATTTGTGCTGCAGACACTGCGCGACAGTCTGAAGCAGCTGTCGGTGTATCCGAATTCAAAAGGTCTGCCCGAATTGCGCGAAGCCATCGCAGCGTGGGCGACGCGGCGCTTTCAATTGCACTCTTCTCAGCGACAAGGGCTCGATGCAGAAACACAAGTGCTGCCGGTTGCCGGAACGCGCGAGGCGTTATTTTCGTTTGCGCAGGCGATCGTCGATCGCAGCAGCAACCCCGTCGTCATTTCGCCGAACCCGTTCTACCAGATTTACGAAGGCGCGGCGTATCTCGCCGGTGCCGAACCGTATTTCGTCAATTGCGTCGCGGCAAATAGTTTTTTACCCGACTTCGATTCGATACCCGAAAACGTGTGGCAACGCTGCCAGTTGCTCTATATCTGCAGCCCGGGCAATCCGACGGGTGCGGTGCTCGACGCTGCCGTGCTGACAAAATTGATCGAATTCGCCGACCGCTACGATTTCGTCATCGCCAGCGATGAATGCTATTCGGAAATTTATTTCGACGAGGCCAGGCCACCGCTTGGCCTGTTGCAGCTCTGCCATCAAATCGGTCGCGATGATTATCGGCGCTGCGTGGTTTTTCACAGCCTGTCGAAACGTTCGAATCTGCCGGGATTGCGCTCGGGTTTTGTCGCAGGCGACGCGGCGATTCTCAAAAAATATCTGCACTATCGCACCTACCAGGGCTGCGCGCTGCCGATACCGACGCAGCTCGCAAGCATTGCGGCGTGGAACGACGAAACGCATGTGTTCGCCAATCGCGAACTGTATCGGCAGAAATTCGATGCCGTTCTGAAACTGCTCGATGGAAAACTCGATGTCGCAAAACCCGATGCGGGGTTTTATTTATGGGCCGGCACACCGGTCGATGATCGCGAATTCACCCGCGAATTATTTCGCTGCGAAAACGTCACCGTGTTGCCGGGGCAATTCCTAGCTCGTCTCACACCTTCAAAAAACGGCGGCATGAATCCCGGTGAAAAACGGATACGCATGGCGCTGGTGGCAACGCTCGGTGAATGCATCGAGGCGGCGCAACGTATTGCGCGATTTGTTGAAAAACATTGACCCCTCCGCCGCGCTACGCGAGCCACCTCCCCTACTTCGGAGGGGAGGCCATCAGGGCTTCGAATTTGGCACTGATGGCTCCCCCTATAAAATAGGGGGAGTGCCCGCAGGGCGAGGGGGTCATTTCTAGGCTTTTAATTAATGCTCAAAAAAGATCGCGCACAATTCATCATGCAGCGCCTGCAGGCGTTGTATCCGCAGCCGCCGATTCCACTGCAGCATGAAAATGCCTTTGAATTACTGATTGCCGTGCTGCTCTCCGCACAATGCACCGATGCACGCGTGAATCTGGTAACGCCGGCATTATTCGCGCGGGCGGGCGACGCGAAGACGATGGCGCAAGTGCCCGTCGCCGAAATTCAGGAGTTGATTCGCTCATGCGGTCTGGCGCCGCAGAAAGCCAGAGCGATCAGCGAGCTGTCGAAAATCCTGATTGAAAAATTCAACGGCGACGTGCCGAAGGATTGGGAGGCGCTCGAATCGCTGCCGGGCGTCGGCCACAAAACTGCGAGCGTGGTGATGTCGCAGGCGTTTGGCGAACCCGCGTTTCCGGTCGATACGCATATCCATCGCCTCGCCCAGCGCTGGGGACTCAGCAACGGCAAAAGCGTGACGCAGACCGAGCGCGACCTGAAGCGTTTGTTTCCACGCGAAAAATGGAACGATCTGCATCTGCAGATCATTTATTACGGCCGTGAATTCTGCTCCGCGCGCGGCTGCGATGGCACCGTTTGCGATATCTGCCAGACCACGCATCCGGACCGCAAACGCCCGAAAAAAACCAAAAAAGCCTGATCCGCGTTTTGTTATGCTAGCGCCCCTCGATGGCATGTCCGGATCGCCGATCGCGGACGGTGCAGCTCAGGCGCGGTGGATGATCGATGACAGCAACTCTCTACGGCATCAAAAATTGCGACACGGTGAAAAAGGCGCGAGCCTGGCTCGATGCGCATCGCATCGAATACCGATTCCACGATTTTCGCAGCGACGGCATCGATCTGAAGCAGACACAAAACTGGCTGCAGGAATTGAGCATCGATGAACTCATCAACAAACGCGGTACGACGTGGCGTCAGCTCGACGAAAAAACCCGCAACACATTAACCGTCAATAATGCCGCCGCGCTGATTGTGGTGCATCCCTCGCTGATCAAGCGTCCGTTACTCGATATCGGTCATCAGCGCTTCGTCGGTTTCAGCGAATCGATGTATCGCGATATTTTCAAGACACACACGCTTTAAGCGGATAGAAATACACTCAATTTAAGTAGAAACAGACAGGCAGAATCATCATGGCACAAAATCATTTCGCACTCGGCTTCGGCGTCGGCACGCAAAACAGCAAAGGCGACTGGCTCGAAGTGTTTTATCCGCAACCGGTTTTGCATCCGGGTACGGGATTGATCGAGGCGATTCGCAACGTGTTTGCGTTTGCAGGCGGCAATGTCACACACGAACTGACGGCAAACGAACTGGAAAAACTCGAAGCGGCGCTGTGTGCCGCCGGCGAAACCGCGCAGGCGGAAATCGTGGCGTTGCTGCAGGAAAGCATCAGGCCGTGCATCGTGACATTGCTCGCCACCGATGATGCGCCGAAATCGGTGCCCGAGGCGTATCTGAAGCTGCATCTGCTTTCGCATCGTCTCGTGCGTCCGCACGAGGTTGCGCTCGCAGGCATATTCGGCGTGTTGCCGAATGTGGCATGGACCGGCGCCGGCGCCATCGATGTGAATGAATTGCCACAGAGGCAGTTGCAGGCACGTCTGCGCGGTGAATTGCTCGAAGTCATGTCGGTCGATAAATTTCCGAAGATGACAAATTACGTGGTGCCGAGCGGCGTACGCATTGCGCATACGGCGCGCGTGCGGCTCGGCGCGTATCTCGGCGAAGGCACCACCATCATGCACGAAGGCTTCGTCAACTTTAACGCCGGCACCGAAGGGCCCGGCATGATCGAAGGTCGTATCTCCGCAGGCGTATTCGTCGGCGCCGGATCGGATCTCGGCGGCGGCTGTTCGACGATGGGCACCCTGTCGGGCGGCAACAGTATCGTGATTTCGATTGGAAAAGGCTGCCTGATCGGTGCGAACGCGGGGGTCGGCATTCCGCTCGGCGATCGCTGCACGGTGGAAGCAGGTCTCTACGTGACCGCGGGCTCCGTGGTCGCCGTGCTCGATGACAAGGCTCAACTCGTACAAAAAGTGAAAGCGCGCGATCTTGCGGGCAAATCGGATTTATTGTTCCGCCGCAATTCGCAGAACGGCGCGCTCGAAGTGCTGACGAACAAATCGGCGATCGAGCTCAACGCCGAATTGCACGCGCACAATTAAGCAGTGTCATTTTTGTCGTTCCTGCGCAGGTGATTATGCTTGCAGCAGCAACCCGCTGGTGCCGCGTGCGCCCCACCATACCGAGCCGACAGGACGGCTGGCGATGGTCGGCGCATGCAGGCGGACAATCGAACCGCCGGTGCGCAAAAACAGTTCCGTCTGCTGGGCGATTTCCTGCCGCAGACGATCGCGGGAAGTTACAGTAAGCGCTTCGCGTTCATTCATTTCACACCTCCGTCGATGAGCTGTGAATAAAACCTAGCGCGACAAGGTGACAACGCCGCGAATTTTTAATGACACAATTTTTCCACTCACTTTCCTCTTGCACAAATCCCAATACCGATGACGACGACGAATTTATCCCCGACACTGCAACTGACACTCGATCTGATGCGCCGCCGCTCGGTCACACCGGTCGATGAAGGCTGTCAGGAAACGATGATGCAGCGCCTGCGCGCCATCGGTTTTGAATGCACACCGCTGCGCTTCGGTGAAGTCGATAACTTCTGGGCAGTGCGCGGCAGCGACGGGCCGATTCTCTGCTTCGCCGGCCACACCGATGTGGTGCCGAGCGGTCCCGAGCAGCAATGGCAATCGCCGCCGTTCGAACCGACCTTCAGCGAAGGCAAATTATTCGGGCGCGGTGCCGCGGACATGAAAGGCAGTCTCGCCGCGATGATCACTGCCTGCGAGCGTTTCGTCGCGGCAAACTCCGCGCACACTGGCCGCATCGCGTTCCTGATCACGAGCGACGAAGAAGGCGTCGCCATCGATGGCACCGTCAAGGTTATCGAATGGCTCGAACAGCGCAACGAAAAAATTCGCTGGTGCGTGGTGGGCGAACCGTCCTCATCGCAACAAGTCGGCGATGTGATCCGCAACGGTCGCCGCGGTTCGCTGAATGCGAAACTGAGTGTGCGCGGCGTGCAGGGCCACGTCGCCTATCCCGACAAGGCGCGCAACCCGATCCATCTCGCCGCGCCTGCGCTCGCAGAACTTTCAGCGCAGACGTGGGATAACGGCAATGCATTTTTCCCCGCAACCTCGTTTCAGATTTCCAATATCCATGCGGGCAGCGGCACCACCAATGTGATTCCGGGCGAGCTCGAAGTGTTATTCAATTTTCGTTTTTCAACCGAATCGACCGCGCAGCAATTGCGCGAGCGCACCGAAGCGATTCTGCAAAAGCACACTCTCGATTACGCCATTGAATGGTCGCTGAGTGGCGCGCCGTTCTTAACCGCGAAAGGCGAGCTGGTCGATGCCGCACAAAATGCGATTCGCACCGTGACCGGCATCGATACCGAACTGAATACCGGCGGCGGCACCTCGGATGGACGCTTCATCGCACCCACCGGCGCACAGGTCGTCGAGCTCGGCCCGGTGAACGCAACGATTCATAAAATCGACGAACATGTGATCGCCGAAGACCTGGATAAACTTTCGTCGATGTACGAAAAAATCATGCAGCAGCTGCTCGACTGAAAATTCGCTGCGTTTTATTTTTTGCGAATGAACCAGCACTGATGAATATCGCGAGAGCGCTCGAAATCCATATCGAGCGACCACGCGGTGACATCTTCCACCGCAAAAATTTCGCTCACGATGGGATCGAGTTCGAACTTCCGCTTGTTATTGGAAAAAATCAGCAGCCCATCATCCGCCAACACACGCATCGCCTGATGAATCAGATCGACGTGATCGCGCTGAATATCGAGCGTATCGTCCATGCGCTTCGAATTCGAAAACGTCGGCGGATCGAGCAGGATCAAATCGAACTCCTGTTTGCAGTCTGCCAGCCAGTTCATGCAATCGGCCTGCTCGAAATGATTGCGCGCCTCGCTCAGACCATTCAGCGCAAAATTTTTGCGCGCCCAGTCGAGATAGGTCTGCGACATATCGACGCTGGTGGTCGTTTTCGCTCCACCCTTTTTTGCAATTCCCAGAGCCGCATGTACGCTCGCCGTTGCGGTATAACAGAATAAATTCAGGAAACGTTTACCGCACGCAAGCTCTGCGATTTTCAGCCGCACCGGACGATGATCGAGAAACAATCCCGTATCGAGGTAATCGGTGAGATTGACGAACAAACGCGCATCGCCCTCGCGCACTTCCATGAATTCGCCACGCCGCGCGACGCGCTGATACTGCGCCTTGCCGCGCTGACGTTCGCGCTGCTTGAGCACGACCTTCTGCGGAGAAACCTGCAATGCCTGTGGTATCGCCGCCATCACATCGCGCAGACGCAACTCGGCTGCGTTCGCATCGATCGAGGACGGCGCGGTGTATTCGGCGACGTGAATCCAATCACCGTAACAATCGACTGCCACGGCGTACTCGGGCATATCGGCGTCGTAGAGCCGATAGCATTGAATTGCATTTTTATCGATCCACTTCTGCAAACGTTTACGATTTTTTTGCAGGCGATTCGCAAACATTTGCGCGCCGGGCGTCAATTCGGCGACGGGCACAATTTCCTGTTCGCCATTTTTTGAGTCGACAGCAATGCGCTTCGACGTTTCGATAAAGTAACGCGGTTCCAGATCGAACAATAATAATTGTGCGGGAATCGCTCCATTGAATAACCGGTACTGCTTGTTGCTGCGCAAACCCATGGTTTTGCCCAGTTCGGGATTGCCCGTAAAAACCGCCGCGTGCCAACCCTGGAATTCGGCGCGCAAACGTTCGGCCAGATGCGAATACAAATGCCGCAAACTTTCCTGCTCGCCGAGACGCTCACCATACGGTGGATTGGTAATGACGAGCCCCGTATCGAGTTCGCAATGCGTCGGTTTCACGAATTGCGCGAGTTCCTTGCGCAGCACACGCACCTTGCCGGTCAATCCGGCGCGCTCGATATTTTCCTCGGCTGCGCGAATCGCTGCGGCGCTCGCATCGTAGCCGCGAATTTCCGGCCACTGCCGCTCTAACGCTTTTTCTTTGCGGTGCACGGCATCGCTGCGCACCCGCTGCCAGATGGATTCATCGTGCTTGCGCCAGTGTTCGAACGCCCAGCGCTCACGCCAGATTCCGGGAGCGATATCCATCGCCATCAGCGCGCCTTCGATCAGCAGCGTGCCCGAACCGCACAATGGATCGAGCAGTGCACCGCCGCGCGCGGCGATGCCCGGCCAATTCGCGCGCAGCAATAATGCAGCAGCGAGATTCTCCTTGAGCGGTGCCATACCGCCCTGCAGGCGATAACCGCGACGATGCAGGCTGTCGCCCGCAAGATCGATGCTGACCTGCGCCTGATCGCGGGCAAGATGCACATTCAAACGCCAGTCGGGGCATTTGAGATCGATGGAAGGGCGCTTGCCGCAGCGCCATACGAATTGATCGACCACCGCATCTTTCGTTTTCTGCGCACCGAACTGGGTGTGCGTGATCGCCCGATTGCTGCCGCTGAAATCAACCGCGAAGGTCGATTCGGGGGCGAAGTGTTCGTGCCATTGCACCTGCGCTACGCCGTCGTATAACGACTGCGCGCTGTCGACCTGAAATTGCGCCAGCGGCAGCAGGATGCGATTGGCGAGTCGCGACCAGAGGCAGCAGCGATAGGCGATCTCCAGTGTCGCGCGCATGCTCACACCTGCGAGATGCCGCTTGTGCAATTCTGCGCCGAGGCCGGTCAGCTCATCCGCGAGCATATCCTCCAGCCCTTTGGGGCAGGTTGCTGTAATGACAAAATCAGAGGACATAGGGCAACTCGATCTTGCTAGCGCTGCGCGTCACGCATCTAGACTGTATGGCTATAACTAGCGGAAGTTTAAGCAAAGCGGGCCGGCGATCACAAATTAGCCAGCTCTAACGACTTGAAATGACAGTGAAATATTCACCTATAACCAGCCTCGCTAAAACGCTCGACGCCTAGAAGAGTTTGATATTCGACGACTTCAGGGTGTGTTTGCTTTTATTCAGAGACGCGATCGCGCGGCATTCTATCATCGCCCGGCTGCGGTCGAATCAGATTTCCTCCCAGTCTAATCAGCCAGCACGGAGTAATTGCCTTATGAAGAAGCAAAAACGCGATTTGCACGAGCGCGCTTATCAACGCGGGTACCACGCCGGCCTCGAAGGTCGCCATCTCGACCTCTGCCCTCACACTCAGGATGCCATGCGCAATCAATGGATGGCCGGCTGGCGCGAAGGCCGGGTCGATAGCTGGAACGGATTGAACGCGATGAGCGGCGCGCAGAAAATGGCGATGCGTTGAGTTACCTCGTAAACGTTAATTTCTTTTTTTTATCACCTCCTCAACAGTAGAGTTCAGCCCGTCACCGACGGGCTTTTTTTCGCTCCGACCTCCGTTCGAAAGCAAGGGGACACTCGAAATCTGAGCGCAAACCCCCTGAAAATCTGCATCTTTTTACAAGACACGCGCCTTATGCAATGCTTGCACGCCAGCCGACACGCCAGTAGACTGGCGCCGCGTCTTAATTTCTTTTTTTCGTCATAACAAACCGGAGAGCACCATGAAGAAAAGTTACCTGATCCTGTCCGCTGTAGCTCTGAGCCTCGGTCTCACCGCTTGCGGCAAGAAAGAAGAAGCCGCTCCAGAGGCCACTGCTCCCGTTGAGCAGACAGCACCCGCTCCTGAAGTTGCTCCGACTCCTGAAGCAGCACCCGCTCCTGAAGCCGCTCCAGCAGAAACAGAAGCAGCACCCGCTGACGCCGCTCCAGCCGCTGAGCCTGCACCAGCGCCAGCTCAGTAAGGTTCCGATATCGCCAGGCGATAATCGCAACCAGACGCAAAGGGGACCTCATGGTCCCCTTTGTGTTTTTATGTGTTCCTGAATTACTGTCGCCCGTTTTGCTTTTCATCGCGCACGTCTTTTTAACGGATGACAGATGCGTTTATCGAGCGCTAGGCGCGCGCGCCGCCCTCTTTTATCTGCCGCGCTTTTTGTCGATACATCAAGCCATCGGCGATGCGCAACCAGTCGTCCACCGATGCAATCGCCATCTCATCGCTACAGGCAATGCCCGCTGAATAGCGCAGGATAAGCGTACTGCCATCTTCGTTATCGACAATGACTGGCGGCAACGTCGCAAGCAATTGCGCGGCCTGTTCGGCATCGGTTTCGCGCAGTAACGCCACGAATTCATCGCCGCCATAGCGCCCCAGTTCATCGGTGGTGCGCAAGCGGGCCTTAACCTGTTCCGCAAATGCAATCAGGGCGCGATCGCCAACATGATGTCCGAAGCTATCGTTTATTTCCTTGAAGTTGTTGAGATCGAAAAATATCAGCGTACTGATACGCTGATAGCGTCGAGCCAGCATGAGTGCCTTTTCGGCTTCATCGAATAACGCCACGCGATTCAAACAGCGCGTCAGGCCATCGAGCCTCACACTTTCACACAAACGTAAATTGGTTTCACGCAAACGGCTATTGAGTTCGTGCAACTCATCGCGGGCGATCATTTCGGAACTGATATCCATGGCGCTGGCGACAGAGTAAAGCAATTTGCCGTGCGAATCGTAAACGCCCCGACCGAGCTGGCGGATATAACGCATTTCGCCATCGTCGCGAATAATCCGGTAATTGATTTCGTAATTGCCTTCGATGCCATGCACCTGTATCGCCTCGCGCACGCGATCGGCATCGTCCGGATGCATTAAATCGAAATAGCGACGCGGATTCGCAAAAAAACTTTCCTTCGAATACCCCGTCAGGGCTTCGAGTGCCTCATTCGCAAAAATGATCTGGTATTCAGGCGACAGCAGCCAGACCGCGACGGGAACCTGCGCCGCGATCGCCGCGAACTTTGTGTGTTCGCTTTGCGCAATTTGTTCGGCCAGCATGTATTGACCGATATCTGTGATGGTGACGATGTAATGCAACGCATTGCCACGTCGCCGCACCAGATGGACGGCCAGATGCACCCGGAGGCAATAGCCCTGCGTGTGCAGAAACCGGCTACGCATTTCCTGTGTATCACCATTGCCGGCCCCCAATTCGCTCAACACGACATTGATCGCGCCGAGGTCGTCGCTATGCAGGAGATCGGCAAGAAAACAGGTGCAGAGTTGCTCTTCATCGAATCCGCACATCGATTGCAATCGGCGGTTCACTCGCACGATGCGCCCATCGAGCGCGAGCTGACACAATCCCACGGGGGCATCGATGAATAGGCTGTCGCTATTTTCGATGGGCAATTCCGGCGACTGATCGTTCGCAACGAAACGTTTCCCGCGAGAATAAAAATAGAGAGTCCATGACAATCCCACCGTGGCGATCACTGCCAGGCCGATGAATGTCCCTGCAATCATGCGAATATCCTTCCTCCAGTCGCGGCGTTTCGACGCCGCGTATAAAACCCAGCCAGCATAAGGCCAGTAACTCAAACTAACTAATGGTTATTTGGTCTAAATTTTCAGAAAAATTCATTTTCTGGTTATTCTGATCATTCATCGCTGCAGAGTGAAAAAAGTGATTCGTCCCCGCCGCAAAAACTCCTGTATCCGCGTGTTCAACATCGGCCTCCTGAGCATATGTTGCGCATTGCCCATTCATGCCGACACCTGGCGATGCGGAACCAGACTGGTGATGCTCAACGACCTGGCCATACAGGTGCGCGAAAAATGCGGGGATCCGGTTAGCGAAGAGGTTATCGGTTACACATTACGCTCGATACATCGCGACGGCGTCGAGCGCGAATTTAAAATCGAGCAATGGATTTACGGTCCGGCGCAGGGTTATTACCACGTACTGCGATTCGAGGCGGGGCGGCTGCGCGACATCGATAATGTCAGACAGTGACACGACGATGTCGCCACATAAAATTAACAATCAAACCTTTTCGAAGAATCGTTAACCCGCTTCGCGCAGACGGGGACGGCCACGTGGGCGCGGTCGTACCTTCTGGCCGCAGCGGTGTTCGATTTCCGCGCGAAATTCCTCGCCGCCATAAACGCTGCCCTGCACGACATTCATGTTGATGTCTTTCACCACCTCGCTCGCGAGCGGAATGACCGCCAGTTCGCGATAGCGCTGATAGCATTCGCCGGTGGTATCGGCGAGGCATTTCCAGATCGGGTGGTCCTGCACGAAATGCGGTGCAGCGCCGATGTGCTGGCGAAAACTGCTCCACGGATAGTCGAAGGGATCGGTGACGACACCGGTAATGGCGGCGAGCGTATCGATATAGCGATAACAACTGAGCATGTGTTCGCCCGCCTCGACCAGGCACGATTTATATCGGCCCTGCCACAGCGTGCCGGTGCGATCGTAACGGCGATTGAAATATTGCACGTAACGGCGCCCGAGTGATTGCATCATCTGAGACACAGCCAGTTCAGTGTGTGGCGTGACCAGCAACTGCACGCGGTTGGGCAACAACGCGTAGGCGTGCAACTCGCACTCGTATTGCGCCGCAGCCTGGCGCAGGCTTTCCAGATAAAACTGATAATCGTCGCGATAATTAAACGTTCGCGCCCAGTTCATTCCGGTGAGTGCCACGCATTGCGGAATTTCGCTAACGGTGAAACGCGTGGGTCTTGGCATCGTTCACTCCTTACAGCCGGCGGGCTGCGTCAATCGATCGTGGAGTGAATTGAGCAATTTGTTTGCCAAGCACAGGAGCCGATCGCAAACCCGCGTGGCGTCTGGGTTTCAGTATTTATCTGCGCCGATGGCACAGGCGTTTTGCGGAATCGATCAGCCCCAGATGAAGGCAACTGCACCAGCCTGGCGCAAAGGCACAGGCCGTCTTTTCAATTTTGAAAGCCGGCGATCAGGCGTTCAGTAAACGCAGCGCGAGCGCGGTGGCAAGGCCCCAGATACATCCGAGCGCGAGCGCGGATAACCATGCAATCAGCGCGAAATGAATTCCACCGCCTGCGATCAGCGGAAGGGCTATCAATTGCAGAAGAGCCGCGATCAAACCCCAGAACAACCCGCGCGCAGGCCAGCTTTTGCGCATCAGCGGCAACAAAAATAAAACGGCGCCGATGCCGCCCCAGACAATCCGCGCATAAAAACCTGCAGGATATTGTGCGCCTGCAAGATGCGCTGCCAGATCGTCCAGCGCTGCAAAATGCTGGCACACCCAGATCACCCCGGTTTTCGCCCATGCGCCGGTACACCCAGCCGCAAAACACAATGCGATATCGCGCAGCCACTTCTGCATATTTTTTCGGCCCTCTCTTTATTTATCGTCGTGAATTTTTTGATCTCGAATTATCTTTGATCTCGAGTCAATAGATAAACCGCCAGCGCGCGTCGCTCGTCTTCGTTTAATGGAAATACCGGCATCGGCGGTGTCGGTGTCACGAAAAATTCCTGCAGTTGTTCAACACTGTAACGAGCGGATAAATTTTTCAGTTCGCGCACATGGCGCAAACCACCAGACCGCGGCTCGTGACAGCTTCTGCACGGATATCGACCGAACAGCGCTTCGCCTTTTGCCGCCAGCTGCGCGCGCGCTGCAGGATTCAACGCTTGCAAAACTGCATCGGGTTCATTTTCTTTCGATGGCGGAATGACAGCCACATCCGAATCACTCTCGCCGTGGCTGACCCGATAAATCGCACCCGCGTAGTCGTCGGAAATATAAATCGCGCCATCGGGACCTTCGTCGATATCGACCGGACGGCCGATGACATCGCCATCGAATTCGAAGCCCGCGACGAAATCGGTTTGTTCGATGCTGCCGTCATCGCGCCAGTGCAGGGCGACGACTTTGTAGCCATCCGGACTGCTGCGATTCCATGAGCCGTGCAATGCCACCAGAGCAACGCGTTGCCATTGTTCCGGATCGGCAGATTCCGGCCTTTTTGCACCGCGGAGGAAATGAATGCCGAGCGGCGCGGTGTGCGCGCGAAAGCCAAACACGGGCGACTGGGCGGTGGCGAGTAAATCCTCCCCGCCCTTACCCCTATCGCCTCCGCCCATATCGGGGTCAGGTACGCCGACACCATTGATATAAGGCCAGCCGTAAAATCCACCCTGCACGATTCGATTCAATTCGCACGGCGGAAAATCATCGCCGAGCAGATCGCGTCCATTATCGGTGGCGTACAACTGTTGATCCCACGGCGCCCAATCGATGCCAACGCTATTGCGCAAGCCAGTGGCATAAATTTCACCGCCACTATCATCAATGTCCCCACTACGGGCATCGAGTTTAAAGCGCATGATCGTCGCGCGGCGTTTGTCACGCTCTTCGCAGACATTGCAGGTCGAACCCTGCGCCAGATAAAGATGATTATCGGGACCGATGCGAACGGTTTTACTCCAGTGATTACCATTGCCGGTCAACCCGGTGACGATGTGCCGGTAATCGCCTTTCAGCTCGCCGCTGAGTTCATCGAAACGCACGCGTCCGATCGCATCCGTCTCCGCCACATACAGCCAGCCATCGTGAATATCGATACCGTGCGGCCTGGATAATCCACTCAACAATACACGCGGGGGTTTCGCCTGTGCCGGATGGTTTGAATCACGCGGCAGCAGCGCGATTTCACCCGCGCGCGGACGCGACACAACGATATCGCCCACCGCTGTCACACGCAGGAATCGCACACCCGGCATATCGCGCGCATACACGGAGATAGTAAAACCTGCAGGTACCTGCAGTCGTTGCGAAACCTGCTGCGGCGTCGGCGATGGCACTCCGCCCAACAGGGCTTTCAACAATACTTTGGCATCGGTGATCGGAACGGGATTGAAATACCCGTAAATCACCCCGGCACTCACCGTCACGATGAGCAACAGCAGCAGAACGGAAAAAAATCTTTTAACGACACGCAACATCGCCGGCGTCCACAAATCCGAGCACCTAGCTTAACAGTTAACGACGTCGCCTTTCGATGAAACGGGTATGCGGGATAATGGGGATTTCGAGGTGACAGATATTTTTATTTTCGAGTTATTTCACCTTAACGTTACTTCGCGCGAAAAATATTTCATGTGGATCAAATATGACGCGTCAGGCGATTCGTTCGCCAAACGATTCCTGATCGAACGCTTCGATACGCGCAAAACGATTCGATTCGTCTGCCATCAGATAGGCATCGATACCCGCCTGCCGCAATAAAAATACCGCGAGTTCACTGCGGCGTCCGCCGTGACGTGTCACCAGATGCGTTCGCGTTTTATCGAGCAGCGCGAGGCGCGAACGCAGCAGTGGAATCGGAATATTCGTGCTGGTCGGCAATGCATCGTGTCGATACTCGATGGGGAAGCGCACATCGATAATGGCGAGTGCCTTATCGGTTTCCGCCGTCAGGCAGCGCTCCATCAAGGCGTCGTCGGCTTCACGAACCAGATGCGGGCGGATGAATTGATCGAACATTTCGCGATCGAGGCGCGCGACTGCGCCGTCGGCTTCCATCGTTACCGTGGCATTGCGCAGGGTATCGGCGACGAGCGATTCCTCACCGAAATAATCGCCCGCGATCAAGGCGATTTCGCGCCCGCCCGCTGCGCTGTGCTCATCGGTGCAAACCGTGGCGACACCGCGAGTCAACACGTAAATCGCATCGCCTACTTCACCCTTGCGAATGATAATCTCGCCCCGCCCGGTGTCGCGATGCGCGAATCTGGCGAGCACTTGCTGAATCGACGAAGCCGGCAAATTCTGCGCGAGCGGCGACTGCAAGAATCGCGACATCCAGTCGACCGAAACAGCGCTGTCGGAAACCAGATAATCGGTGGTGAGATCGACTTCGTGCAGCGCGGCCACGCTGTAATCGCTCGACGTATTCGCAGCGAGGCTGCGGTCGAGTATGTCGCGCGATACGCGAGCGATGACGCAATCCTCCAGCGCAACGATCTGGCCGCCTTCGCCCAGCAATAAATAATCGAGCGCCTGCAGCGCAGGATCGGTACCCGCCTGCAAATTCTGGCGATCGAAGAAGGAGCGGCGCAATTCCGCGCTGCCGCTGACGAGATAACTCCATTTGTCCGGCAGCGCCGCACCGCGACGCAATAGCGTCTGGCCGCGTTTGAACTCGCGCGTTTCGATTTTGGTTTTCAGCGACATCAGCTCCTGCGATTCGAGCTGATGAAAGGGATAACAACGGACTAGTGAATCGATCGCGCTCACGATGAACCTCATGTGACTGTCGGTCCCTCGACGCTGGCCTGTATCTGTTTGCCTTGTCGATCGCACGGATTTTTCACACACAGTATCGAAGGCGCCGCCCTTATCGAAAGCCGCTTGTATCGAAGCTGCCGCGCTTTGTCAGAAGTGAACCATGCTTCGTCAGAAGTGGCCAAAGTATGGTCGCCAGCAGAATGAGCGGCTTTGAACTGCATCTCACTTCATTCGAATCGAGTGAGATGCAGTGCACAGCTCCGCCGGGCCAATCGTGGTGACCGTTCGTCGGTTAATACTGCAGGGGGCAGACCTATGTGTCTGCCCTGCTCCCGATGAAAGAAAACAGGGCGAACACACAGGTTCGCCCTACGCTACGTGAGGACGCGACTGGAGAGATAAAGCAGTGATTTACGCGTTAGGCAGGAAATCGAGCGAATAATTGACGCGGGTGCGGAGCACATCGGCGGACCCGAAATTGATCAGGCGGATGCGTGCGAGAATCTTCGAAACCAGATCGTTATCGCTGAGCTCGCTCGAAATCACTTTCACCGCAGAAACTTCACCACTCGGCTCGATCACCATTTCGAACACGAATTTACCCTGCAGCGTCGGATCCTGCCGCAAGGCGCGGTTATAGACGGCGAAGATCGCGCCTTTTTGCTGATCCATCACGCGACGGATCGATTCGTCGCTGCGACCGCCGCCGACATCGCTGCCCGCGACGAGATCGCCTTTCCTGCCGGTGCCCTTGCCGGTTCCCGTGCCGATGCCCGAACCTTCACCGCGGCCGCGACCGCCCGCCTCGGCGCTGAGTCCGCCCAGACCGCCGGGACTGTCGATGCGTGTCGTTTCGCGCCCGGATAAGGCGATACCGCCCGTATCCGTGCTCAATGCCGCAGTATTGATGCCACCGCTGCCACCCTTCGCCTTGCCCGCGATGATCGAGCGCTCGGTTTTTTCAGCTGTACCGGTGGCGCGCGTCAGACCGCTGCGCCTGACCTGCGATACATCGACGCTCTCACGCATGTCGGCGAGATCATCCTTGAATTGCAGGATGCCGGATTTCTCCGCCCGCTCGCGCGCCTGTTGCGTCAAATCGATCGGCGCCTCCCTGCCACCTTCACGCCCGCCCGATCGCGCGCCGGATTTCGACGGTGGCACCGGCTGCGTCGACGGCGGCACCGGTTTCGGTCTGGTTTGCTCGGCTTTCGGTTTCGGTTCGACCGGTTTGGGCTTTTCGGCGGGCTTCTCGACCGGCTTCGGCGTTTCGACCGGCTTCGGCAATTCAACTTTCTGCAACACGACATTCGCCAGCTGCGGCGGCAGATCCCTCGGTTCCGGACGCACGACCGGCGGCAATTTCAGCAGCGCGATCACCAGCGCGATGACGATATAAATCGCGAGCAGCGCGACGAGAATCCGGTGGAAGATCGAATCGTCGCCGCGGCTGGACGACCAGGGCAATTGCGGATTGGGTACGCGTATCACCGACACGATTACGCTCCCGGTGCAGCAGCATGGGGCTGCGCTGGTTGCGCAGAGCCGCCGCCTTCCAGCGTCGCTACCGCCAGCGAAATATCGCGAAAATCCGCTTGCGCACACGTGGTCATCACGCGCTTGAGCAAACGGTACGGAATTTTCTGATCGCCCATGATCGTCACGGCAAAACCGCGCTCTTTTTCTGCCGCGCTAATGTCAATTTTGCGCGATGCCCACACATCGAGTTCTTTTTGCAGCGGCGCGATAACGTCATCGCTGGCAGCCATTACCTCGGCCACACTCGCAACTTTCCGGCCTTCGATAATGATGTCGTCGGCATTGACCTTGATGAGTACGGTTTGCTCGGCGCGTTTTTGTGCAATTGAATCGGGCAGCTTGATCGTCTTATCGAGCTCTAACACTTCAACGTTGCCGGTGTTCATCATCAGGAAAAACAGCAGCATCGTGAAAATATCGATGATGGGCACCAGCGTCAGCTTCGCCGCAGCCTGCATGCGGCGATGATTGCGTGCCATGCGGCGCGCGCGCATCGACGATTTCATGGCAGCGCTCCCGCAGCGGCATCATTTATTGCCGGCGCATCGCCGAATGCAATATCGGGAAACAATTCGGCGTCGACCACACTCGTCACCAGCGTGGTTTTATACGAACGCACGGTATCCATCGCCGAGACGATGGTTTGATACGGCGTGTCGGGCTCGGACAAAATCGTGATGGTTTTCTTTTCAAGCGGGCCGCCCATTTCGGCTGAGCGTTCGCGCAATTGACGCTTCAACTCCTGCAGCACGGCGGATAACGTCGCATAATCGTGCACGCCATTCGCCGTATCCGGAATTTTTTTCAGTGGTGTGCCGCGCGGATAATTGATATCGAAATGATCGGCACGAATCACCAGTTCGACCTCTTCATTTTGCGCATCGCTCGCGCCGTCGCCGCTACCGGCCGCGTTCGGCAATTTCAGATCGAGCACGGTGATATGCGAAAACACCACGCTGACGAGCAGAAACGGCACCAGCGCCACCAGCAGGCTGATGAACGGCGTCATGTCGAGATCGGCTGCTTCTTCCTGATGTGCGCGCACGCGACGCATAGCCATAGTGATGATTCCGTACCGCGGTTCGTCGTTAAAAAATTATCGCTTCGTCGACCGGATCAGTCGATCAATCGCCAGCGCGTGTCTGCTGCGCCAGCGCGCGCTTGTCGGCAAGAATGTTCAGACATTTCACACCGGCCATTTCGAGGCTGTCGATGATTTCCGTGGTCTTGGTTTGCAGCAGCTGATGGAACAGCAGCATGGGAATCGCGGCGCACAAACCGAATGCTGTCGCATTCATCGCCTCGGCGATACTGGCCGACAGCATCTGCGCCTTTTCAGCGGGGTTCACATTCGCCACTGCGGCGAACGCACTGATCAGACCGGAAATGGTGCCGAGCAGACCGAGCAGCATCGCGATATTCGCGAGCGTCGAAAGATACTGCGTGCGTTTTTCCAGACGCGGCAGCGCTTCCATGACCCCCTCCTCCATCGCATATTCGATATCGTCGCGGCGTTGCGTATGCGCGAGCCGCGCAATACCCGAAGCCAGAATGCGTGCGACCGGCGCGCTCGATGAATTGGCAAAACTCAGCACACCCTTGTAATCACCCTTCTGCACCATCGGCAGAATTTCATCGAACGCCTGGCGATTCGAGCTGCGCGCTGTCGTCAGAAAAAACCAGCGCTCGACCGTAATCGCAAGTCCGAACACGAGCACGATCGCGATCGGAAACATGAAGAAGCCGCCTTCCTGAAAAAAACGAACGGCAGTGTGAAGTGATTCCATGATGATGCCCTACGATGACGAGTCCTGAGGATTGAACAGCAGGTTGAACTGCCCGGCTTGTTGTCGGATGACCTGATGCCCTGATCTGATTAATGTCCTGCTCTGAACAGTTCAAGCAATTGCACGATCAACTATAGCGGCTTTTTGTTTTTGTTCACGGGAAAGCGGCATTCACGCGATACGCGCTATAAAAACTGAGAACTGGTTTTTAGTCAGCACTTTCCATTTCTCTTTTCCATTCGAGCCAGTGAGCGCGAGCTGGCCGCTACTCACTCGCTCCAGCGCTGCGGAATTTCAATTCGCGATTGAATTCGGCGCGATCGATCGGGGCGAATACATCGTCGAGCACCGGCTTCGCCGGCTGCGCCAATCTGTCGGCATTACCCGGTGGCTGCCACGGCACGATATAGAGCACTTTGGGCTGCTCCTGATTACCCGTGATCGTGCTATGCAACGTCACCGTCGCTTCGTCGGATTTTTTTTCAGCCGGCGCTGCCAGCGCCGATGCACTCGCCGTTATCGATAGCAAGAGGATTGCCGTAAACCGCATCGTAAATCTCCTATCTCGTCTCCGGGCAACGTCGTGCACGCTACGGCACCGTCCTGAGGCGTCGCTGCAAATCGGCCACCCAGGCGCGCACAGGGCCTTTTTCATCGCCGGTCAATTCGATATAGCGCTGATACTCCGCCAGCGCCTGCGGCAATTTGCCCATATACAGATCGTAGAGAATGCCGAGATTCAAATGTGAATCGGCATAATCGGGCGCCTGCTCGATCACCTGCAAATAAATCGTTTCGGCTTCTGTGAAGCGCGATTGCTCGCGCAGCCAGACACCGTATTGATTGTGAGCGGCGAAATTACCGGGATTAACCGTAATTGCACGTTTGAATTCTGCCTCGGCCAGCTGCGGACGTTTTGTCTGCGCATACAGCAATGCAAGATTGAGATACGGACCCGATAATTGCGGATATTTTTCCACGAGCTGCTTCAGTTGCTGCTCGGCCTGATCCCAATTCTGTTCGCGTTGCGCCGCCACTGCGCTATCGAACAAGGATTGCGCAGCGGCGGGAATTTCAGCACCGGCCGAAGCCGTTTGCGATTTAGTCGGCGTGAACTGACAACCGGCGAGCACTGCAATCAGCGAGCAGCCGGCAAGCCGTTGCATGCGCTTAACGAATTTCATCGCTCACCGCCATTTTGATTTCCGGTTTTTTATATCGCGCAGGCATTAATTTTTCGAGCGCAGCAAAACTCTTCTGCACCCACTCGTCGCTGACACCCTCCCAGCGGCGCTGCGCATTACCCTCATGCACTTCGATCGCCTTTTCGATAAAGGGATCGGATTGCTCTTCGAGCAATACGTCGTATTGCTCTCTGGCGAGCGCATCGAGATCCTGCGGGCGCTCGGATTTCAGCAGATCGTCGCTCAGCGTCGCGTAAATATCGCCGATGCGATAGCGCGCCTTGGTTGCAAATTGCTGGATGCCGTAATCCTCACAGCGTTTGTACGCGGCGAGTGCGGTATCGAGTGCCGCCCTTTTACGCTTCAAACTTTCCTTGAGCGGCAACGTCAATTTCACGGCGGCAAAACTGCGATAGGTATCCTCGGCAAGTTCATCCTGCGCCTGCGCTGCAAGAAAACGCGTGCGATCGCTGCGCACACTGCCCGCGGTCGCATCGGCCTCGACAATCTGCTGCAGCATCTGCTTGCGCGCATCGCTCGCGCCAGTCTGTTTATACAGCTCGGTCAGCTGATAGCGCGCTTCCATCGCCAGCCCCAAAGGCTGCGGATAGGTTTGTACATATTCGCGATAGCGCTCTGCGGCCAGATTTCGGTTTTCAACAACGGCGCGATCGTCGCCTTTCTGATAAAGCTCGGCTGCGGCATACAACGCTTCGCGTCTCACCGCGGGGTCCTTGTCTTCATGCGCAACACGCGTGAGCTCCGCTGCCGCGGCAGTCGGCTGCCCGCTCTGCTGATAGGCAAGCGCGAGTTTCGCTGCCACTCCCGCGCTCAATGCATCGCCGGGAAAGCGCGTGCGCAAATCGGAGAGCGTGCTGATCGCGCTCTGCCACTGCGCGCTTTCCATGAATTGCGTTGCAGCATCGTATTGCGCATTCACACGAATACTGGAATTCGGCGCCACTTCGGCCACACGCAGAAACTCCTGCGCCGCAGCGAGCTTGTCACCACTCGCCAACTTACTTTCGCCCTGTTTATAAACCGACGCAGCCAGACTTTCTTCGGTAGCGCGGCGCTGCGCATCGTCACCCGGCATCACGCTGAGCGCCGAGCGATAACCCTGCTCCGCCGCCGCGAAATTCTGCCGGGAAAATTCACCGTGACCGACGATCAGCGCGGCACTGCGCAACAACCGCGTTTCCGCGCGCGGCTGCCACTGCAACACTACCGTTGCCGCTGCGACCGCTGCGGAATAATCCTTGCGTTCGAATAATTCATCGGCAGCGTGGGCCTGCACAACGACCGCGCGTTTATCCTGCGGATACTGTTTGGCGAAACGCAATTCGCTATCGATCTTGAGTTGCTGCCAATTATCTTTTTGCTGCGTATCGACCCGCTTGATGTGCTCTTCATAGGCGATCAGCGCCGAATAGCCTGCATCGGCGCCGCGCTCATTATTCGCGTACTGATAGGCCGCCTGCTCATACGCTTCGATAGCAGCGGGATAATCTTCCGCTTCGAAACGGCTTTCGGCGAGCAGGAACACAATGCGGCCCACCTGCGGATCCTGCGGGAAGGTATCGATATATTCGCGATAATAGTTGCCGGCCAAACGATACGCCTGCTGCGCCGCGGATTTTTTCTCGGTCTCGGTGGCTTTGGCGAAGTCGGTATTCGCCGCCGCTGTTTCGCCGGCTTTTTTCGTATCGGCTTCAGTTGTTTTTGAATTTGTCGCGGCCGGCGATTTCCCGATCAGCGCTTTAATACGCTGCGCATCGGCATGATGATATTGTGCAAGCTCGCCCAGATAAGCTTTCAGATTTTCGCGCAAGGTATTGCGCGATGATTCATTCGCCTGCGCCCAGTACGCGCCGTGAATACCGTAGCGCCTGATGAATTCACCTTTCTCGCTCAGCACTTCCGAAGGAAAATTGCCTTCGTCGTACGCTGCAATGACGAGCACATACATCGATGGCGCATCGGTCGACAGCGGATGCGAATCGGCAAATGCGCGATAGGTATCGGCGGCATCGCGATAACGTTTCTGCTGCAGATACAATTGCCCAAGCTGACGATACAGTTCGGCGTTGTAGTGACGCTCGCCCTGTTTCGCGTAAAACTCCGTGATCGTTTGCGGACCTTTGTCATACGAGAAAATCAAACTCATCACGCGCAGCGCATCGCTGACCAGTTCGCGCTGCGCACGCGCCAGCTCATCGAGCGATTTATTTTCCGGCCATAATAAATCGAGCGCACCCGTGAACGAGGCCAGCGCCGGCTCATAGCTTGCGCGCTTGAATTGCGCCCAGCCCTGCATATACAGCGCATTCTGGTAATAGCTGGAATCGCGGCCCTTCTTGACCACTTCGCCATACGCCGCTTCGGCTTGTTCGTAACTGGAACGTGCAAATAACAGCTCGCCGCGGCGGAATTGCGCTTCGATGTAGTACTCGGAATTCGGATAATCGCGCACGAGCTGTTGCAGCGCAGCGAGCGATTCATCGCTGCGACCGTCGAGATCGCAGGCTTTCGATAATTGATAGAGCAGACGATCGTTGTCGGCGCGATGCGGATGCGCGGCGAGCAATTCGCGATACGATCTGATCGTGTCGTCGAAATAATGCGTCTGCTGCCTGCCCGCGAGCTGTTGCTGCTCGCTGCTCATCATCTGCAGATCGGCGAGCCGCTGCGTGACCTGAATGCGCAGCTCGGGATCGCTGGTGTTTTTCAATACATCGCGATAATTATCGGCAACCTGTTGCAAGCCAATCTGTTTTAACGGTTGATTACGCTCGGGCAATTTCGCGGTTTTAAGCGACGCCAGTGTCGGTTCGGCATCTTTGTCTTTGTTATCGAATAACGAACAGCCATTTAAAAAAACCGTTAGCAAAACGCTTGAAAAAATCCACTTACGGCTGTGACGCTTCATTGCAGCGCCTCCGTCGTTCCCTTATCGAACAGACGGGCTTTTTCCAGCTTGGCGCGGCTCAGATATGCGACGAGACGTTCGCGCTGCAGGTTCAATTCCTCGACGGCGCGCGCGCGCAGCACATTGTCGCCTCGCGTTTGTGCGTCATGAATATTCGCGAGCACTGCCTGCAACCGCGTGTCGAGCGTGCGAATGCGTGTGCCCTGCTCGGGTGCGCTGGCCCGCACGACAAGATTACCCAGCACCGCTTTATCGAGTTGCGCTCTGGCGAGCTGCGTATCGAGTTCGCGCATGTCCTTCGTCAGTTTCCAGCGACGATCGGAATATTTCTCCTGCAAATCCCAGGACAATAATCCGCGATAGTGCTGATATTTCTGTTCGGCTTCGCCGACATCCTGCCCTGCTTTTTTCAGGGCTTCGATATTGCGGCGAACGCGTTCCAGACGCTTCGACACGGCCACATCCTTTCCATCCATGAGCAGCGAGCCATCGCGCGCCTGATCGGCTTGCTGCAATTGCGCTGCGATCGCATCGCGCTGCTGCTGCAACGTATCGAGGCGAGCATTCAGTATTTGATCCGGGCGCGTTTTCAACACAGTTTGCCGACGCTGATATTGCAGTGCCTGCGCAGCATCGAGCGCGCCCAGACGATCGCGCCAGTCACCGAGGTGCTGTTCAAGCACCCCCAGATCGCGCATGTCTTTCAGCACTTCCTGAATGACATCGAGTGCGAGCAGATGTTCGAGATAGGGCAATTGCGGTGCGACGGGCAGTTCCTCATGGCGCGAAAGCCACGCCTCTTTCGCGGTGGGATCGAGCCATAGATTCAGCAGCGATGTCGCTCTCAACGTTTTCGTCGCTTCGTCGATACGCGCGATTTCCTGAATATAGAGCTGCTCGGCGCGTTCGTATTCTTCCAGCGCCTGCGCGTGCGCACCGAGTTTTTCATACGCATAGGGCACCGCGAGCAGACCTTCCTGCACGGCGGGCGATAACAGCGAGCGCTGATTCAATTCCTGCCACGGTTGCAGCGCGAGTTCGAATTGATCGGCCTGAGACGCCGCCCAGCCGTAACCGAGCAGGGCTTTATCGGCGAACGGACTATGGAGACGCACCTGACGAAAGGCATCGATTGCGGGCTGCGCCTGTTGCGCCCCGAGATAGGTATAACCCTGCGCCGTGAAAGCGCGATCGCGCAGCGCTTTATGTTCTTCCTTTTCCAATGGCAACGCTGCCAGTTGTGCGAATGAATCCGACGCCGCCTGCGCTTCGCCGCGCTGCGATTGCAATACACCGCGGTTGAACAGCAAATAAGGCAGCCACGGATTTAAATCGTCGTCATCAAGGTGCGCGGGTAATTGCGCACCGGTGAGATCGCCATTGCGCAATGCAATATTCGCGCGCAGATAATCGCGCTCCTGCGCCAGCTCCGCAGGCAATTCGCGACCGCCGCGATCGAGCATCGCCAGCGCGGCATCGTTTTCGCCGCGCTCGTAATAACTTTTGCCGAGATAAAACCACGCGCGATCGCGAACCGCTGCTTGCGGATGCTGCGCCAATAATTCTTCGAAAATACCACGCGCCTGTGTATTCATGCCGTACGAAAGGCTGATGCCGCCGCGCAGCAGACGCGCGAACTCGGCGTGATGCGGCATATCCTGATTCTGTTCGCCGAGCATCAGCTCGGTCAGCGCATCGAAATAATTGTCCTGAAAGAAATCGTAGAGCACGACGCCGTAACGCAAATCCTGCACGCTCGTCATCGGATCGTCGGCAGCATTGGCAGCAGGCAGCGCAAGACAACAACCGAGGCCAGCGATGGCGAACAGTTTGCGCGTCCGTTTCACAAGCGTGCCTCTGACCACATCATCGATACGCACATCATCGTTAATCACGACGTCGCCTTACTGCCATTCTTTGATTTGAAATTCCGGTTCGTAATTCGACATGGCGTCGACAATTTTCAATTCGAGATATTTGGTCTGATCGCCTTTCTCGAAGGTGTAACTGGCACCGCGACGATAATCGCGATCATGCGGGCCACGCCCCGTCAATACCGCAACGATTTCGTGTTTGCCGCCTTTTACATTACCGACATACAAACGCTGGACGCCGCCACGACGCAGCGCATCGACCTGTTTCGGTGTGTACAGATAATTGGCGACGACCTTGTCATCGAGTTTGATTTGCACGGCATCGAGCGAGAAAAACTCGCCCGCATCGAGCGACACGAACACGGCAACCTGGGTATTGGCGGGAAACAATAATTCTTCTTCGAGACTGAACAGATCGCGATTGAGTTCGAGCGCCTGTTTCTTGATGTCCTGCGCCTGTTCGCTGAGCGCGCGCTGCGCAGAAGCGGTCGCCTCTCTGGCGGGAGCTGCCTGTTCTTTGGTGACTTGTTCTTTGGTCACTTGTTCTTTTGTCTGAGCCGACGCGGCACCACTCCATGCGCAAACAATTGCCAACGCCAACGTTGCGATCGCGCGACCGCAACGATTCCATGAACTCAGCATCATTACACTCCTAGCGCATAAAACCTTCGCAGCAGCGAACCGGGAAGGCGAAAGAAAAATTATCGTCTGGAAGAATAGCTGAACGAGAGCCGATGGCGAATCGGCAAATGTGATGCGATCGACAGCGATCTTTATCGACTATTGAAGCGCAGCGAATGCCGTGTATCGATCCCAGCTGGACGGCCCGCCGAGAATTGCGCTTTCCGCACGCCCACCCAATGCCTGCGATAACAAATTCTGTCGCCCCTGCAGCGCGAGATAATTCAGCGCCACCATATCGACCAGATTGGTCACGCTATTGGCGCCGGGACTACCCGCAGTTTCGACCGAACCGTCACCGCGCATCCAGCCGAGTTGCTGGTGTCTGGCCTGATCGGCCGCAGTGGCACCCAGCAAGGTGGGCCGCCCACCCGGGTTGTAGACGAGGAAAAATGCGGCGCCGGTGGACTGATTGTCGCTATCCCAGTTGAGTTTGCCGTTCGCCATTGCGTCCGCGCCGCCGTTGCTCGATACCGAGCCATCGCTATAGACATAGAGCATCAGCGGCACCTGCATGCGATGCGCGTATTCAAGACACGCACCCATGCACTTGCCTGCGCGCAGATCGCGCGCTTCGCCGGTTCTGCGATCACCGGTGTGATAATCGAAACCACCCATCGTAATCGTGCCCGCCGATGCGTAGCGTTTATTGGGCCAGCCCAGCGACACGCCACCGAGGACGAGCTTCATGATCGCGGCGGTTTTCTGGAATTCGCCATCGCTCATCAAACCGTCGGTGAAAATCGGCCCGAGCGTACTGCCGTTGCCGATAATGAACTGATCCTGCGCCGGATCGGGTGAACTGGCACCGCCAAACTTGTCAGTGCTATCGGCGCTTTTCAGAATTTCGCATTTGACCGATCCGCGCTCGGGCGCATAGTTATTCTGCAAGTAATACGCTGCCTGACCCTCATCGATGGCGCGATTGCTGATGCGCGCGATCGACTCCATCGCCATCACCGTATCGTCTTTATCGAGCACATCGGGCACCGACGTCGAGGTACCGACCAGCGCGGTGACATCGGCAGGTCTTGTCACCTGCGTCGGCCGCGCGCTGATATCGATGAGTATCGAAGGCGCCATCGAGTTGCCACCCGAATCGGAGTTTTGCGAACCGATCAGATTGGCGAGATCACCGCGTGCGCCCGCTTTATGAATCGCATACATCGGATTGTGCGGATTGTTGCCGGTATCGTTTTCCGAGCGCGCCGGAATAATCGCGCCGTTGACGTTAGCCATCGCCGCTGTGCTGCACGTCAATTTGATGCCGCGCAGAAACGCGCTGTCGGCGTGAAACGGTATGCCGAGCGAAAGATCGATATTGGAGCCGGGCGTCGAAGCGTTGGGCACCATCGACGCCGGTAAACCGAGCCGGCTGTAGCCCTGCAAGGACAACGGATCGTCGAGCGCGCCGCCGCGACCGCCGACCAGCACATTCGAACCGGCGATATTTGCGCCGCCGGCCAGATCGAAGCAGATGAATGGAATCATCGGCCCGCCACCGCCACCGCTGCTCGCGGTGCACGCTGTCATCAGCGTATTTAAATCCGGCGAGAGCGCATTGGCGCGATGGGAAAACAGACCGGCAAGACTGCTCGCGATCACCAGTCCCGAACCCGCCATGAAACTCTGCGAGATAAATTCGCGGCGCGTACGCGGGCGGCTGTGACTGGTTAATTTCAGCGGTGCATCGGGATGCAGTGTGTCTTTGCGCTTTGTCATGTCGAATCCTCTCGCGCTATTGCATCGTTATCGCTGCGTTCGCGAGCGCAGCGGCACAGGTCACGGTGGCAGCATTCAATATGGCGGGGTCCGTACCGCACGCGCCGTTCACGCACAACCCCGGTTTGCGCGATGTATCCGCAGAGGGGTGATCAAGCAAAGCGATCAATTCATCGTGCATCGACGTGGTAATCGAGTACGCCGCCGCCGGATAGTGATAGAGCGAGGTGCTGCCGACGAAACGATTGACGAGCGGGTTCACCAGATTGTCCCAGCCGTTGCCCGCCAGATCGCCCGGTGCCGCCGTGCCGAAGAACGCATTTCTCTTCGTGGAGTCATTCATCAGCGCAGCGCAATACGCGATCGCCAGTTTCGTCACCGAAGTCTGATGCGAAGCGAGATACGCCGGGAAATCCTCCACCGCGGGTAATTGCGCGCGAATCGAATTGAATACCGTGCCGACGCTGACGGAGGGAACACCCGTCGGCGAATTCGGATCGTCGATCGTCGTGAGCTGGGCAAACGATGCGTTGATTTCATCGAAGGTGCGCCAGCCCAGATCGATCGCGGAGACGCCGTTCAAGGAATAAGCGAACGACAACACGACCGGCGTCGGTGTGCGATCGGTGTTCGAGCTGATCCTGTCGAATTCGAGATAAAGCAGATCGACATCGGCGCCGGCGAGTTTCGGAATGACCGTGCCGACCTGCGCACCGCCCGCATCGGTGAGTCTCTGCCCACTGCCCGGTTCGTTGCCCGGCACGTAGAGATTCGACGATGCGTTGATGGTGGTATCGACATTGATATACGCCTGACCGACCGTCGCCTGCGAGCCATTCATGCCGATGCGAATACCTTTGATGTTGAGATTGTTCAAATCGCTGACATCGGAATTCAAACTGATGAAATACGGATTGTTGAACAGATACGCGTAATTATCGTATTGACTGATTTCAAAATAGACGAAGCAATAACTGGTATCGGTCGCTGCGTTGTAGCACGACGCCGGCATGTTCTGGATGCGCGAAACATTGAACATGACATAGCGTTTCTCGCCCGGCGGCACCGCAAAATTCTGTGCGATCTGTGCCTCGCTCAGCGCGCGCTTGTGCACCGACACCATGCGCAACGCGCCCTTCCATGCCGTTTGATCTGCGCGCGCCAGGGTATTGCCCATGACCACGGCGTAGGTTCTGTCCCAGTCGCTCGCCAGGTTGCCGCGATCGTCCGGATAGTTTTCGCTGACCAGCTCGCCATCGACATAAACCCGGCGACCGTTCACGGCATCGTATGTCACCACAACATGCTGCTGCGCCGCCTGCAGTGCTTCGGCATCGGGATCGGAGGAAAACTTGTCGTTGCCGACCATGCCGAGCGTATTGGTGGCGCTGCTGCGGTTGTAGAAATCGTAGTTGTACATGGTCTGGCCGAGCATGAAATTGCGCCGGTCGGCACCATTGCTGTACGCGATGATCTCGCGATCCTCATCGGCGATATTGGCCGGCACAGTCCACGCTTCGATCGAGTATTCGCCCGCTGCCGAAATCAGGTCGTACAACTTGCGACTGGCAGACGATGTCCCCGAAGCGACGCCGCCGTTGAACTGGATACCGCCGCCGCCGATCCACTGATAATCGCCATTGGTCTCCGAGCCCTGCAGTGCCAGACTGATCGCGGGAGAAACGCCGCTGGTGTCGCTGGCGACGGTGCCCTCGCCTTCAAGGAAACGCCACAGCGCAATCTGATACAGCTCGAAACGGCCGCCGCTGACGCCGACCACACCATCGTTCACTACCTGCGCGCGGCTGCGATATGCAGCGGAATCGAGCACGACTGGCGTGATACCCATTGCCAATTGGCGAATGGCGCTTTGCATCGTATCGGCATCGTTGGCGCAGCTCGCACTCCAGCAATTATGAAATTCATCGCGCAGACGCACGACAAGACGCGATTTCGCTTTCAGCGTCGGATCCGAAATCAGCGAGGGATCGTTCAAATCGATTTTGCTTTTAATCGCTTCATACGCGATCAACGGATCGGCAGAGGCGAAGTACGGCTGCTGTTTTACCGTGCTCGTTTCCGAGTGACAGCTCGCGCAATACTGCAACACCAGACCGTACAGGGAAGGCGGTGTCGCGCCGTTGGTGAATCCCGCAGCGGCCGCAGACGCCGGAAAATTCCTGAAACCACCCGCGGCACCGTTGGGGTCGCGATCCTGCGGCGCAATCAGCCGCACCGAAGTCGCGGCCGCACCGCCGTTACTCATCCACGCTTCGATAAAGCTGATCATCTGCACGCGGCACGCAGCGGGCGATGCTTCCCAGCAGTTGTGACCGACGCCGCCGCTATACACTTTTTCAACGATGCGCGACGCTGCCGGATTTTCAAAATTGACGAGAGGAAGCGCCTGACTGTAGGCGAAATTGATATCGGTGCGATCGACGAATGCACTGGTGCCACCGCCGCCGCGCGTGTGGCATGAGCCGCAGCGATTATCGGCGACCAGATTGTTGTAAAACGCCTGCTGGAAGCGCTGCACTTCCGAATTGTTCGGCGCCGGTCCGTTGTAAACAAAGGATGAGCCGGTATTGGTATTCGGCGGCGGCGCCGGATTCGAAGCGTTGTCGCCGCCACTGCCGCCTCCGCCGCCCCCGCACGCAATCAGTATCGATGCAGCGATGGAAAGCACACCGAGGCGAAAAACCGTTTGCACTCTTGTCTCTGGCATCATGGCGCGATCCATCAATTACCCGAGCAATACACCGCCGCTTCGGCGAATGTACGCTTCAGGTTGTAATTATTTGTGGTGGTGAAATTGCTAACCATTGCGTCGAAACCACCACTGGCATTGCGATCAGCTTCACTCGGCTCTCTCAAACAAACTGCCTTGAACACTTTTTTCACGCTGCACACGGCGAAGGCCCGGCTGTTCGCGAATTCCTGCCCCATCGATTTCGCACCGGTTCCGCTGCCGCTACCCGCGCCCCAGCCGAAAATTGCCGTGTTCGGGCCGTCGCGCCAGTAGTTGTCCCAGCGATCGTCGAGCGTTTCGTAGCCCTGCGAGAACTGATTTTCGTTGATGTGATATTTGCGCTCGACACCGCCGGGCGTCGCTGGATCGAGAGGTTTGTCGGGGCTGTGACCGACATTCGCCGCAGCGCGATACGTCAGCTGGCCGCTGTCTTCGTTGCCCTCGCCGCTGTAGGCAAAGTTGTAATACGCAAATGCCTGCGCCAGCGGGTCCATGCCGTTGTGACAACCCACGCAGGTATTCATGAACAGGCGACTGTCGCCGCCGGGGCTGCGCGAAACATCCTTGCGAATACGGTCGGCCGGACGCGTCGTATCCTGCACCTGCTCCAGATCGAGACACAGATGATTTTTCATCGTGAAACGAAACATCGCGCGGTTGGTGCCGTCGATGAAAAATGCGCGTGCAGCGGCGCGCGTCGTCATGATTCCAGCGGTTGCGCCCGAAGCCAGACCGGTTACGGCGGATTGCGAATTGTTGGGTGACACCTTATCCAGCACGCTGCTCGAACCCATATTTCCATCGGCAGCTTCCAGCGCCGCGTAGGCGATGTTGTCGCTGTTTGAATAAGCGCCATAGGCGCCGGTATTGGGGACGTACAAAATGTCGTCCCACAGAATTTTCCGGTAATCGTCTCCATCGCGAATGACACCGATCACCGTGGCCGTGTAGTCGTTCAGCGGCGCGAATTTATCGTCGTCGCGATTGGTCCAGGGTGTGATCCAGTTCTTCAGCGTCGCGTTATAAAACGCCTTGTTGTTCATCGCATCCTCGGCCGCACCGATCGCATCGTTCGCATCGATTTTCGCCTGCATTGCGCTCAGCACGGCGCTGCTCGGCGGCACTCCCGTCAGACGATCGTGAATACGCTTGGCCCGTTCGAGCGAACCGGCTTCGACCGGCAATATGAAAGTGACAAGCACGCAAGAAAGCACATGACGAAGCGAGCGAGATTTCGCAGAGAACTGTCTGAGCGTATCCATTACAAACTCTTCCACACGAACCAGATTGTCGTCATTTATCGCCAGCGTAAAAATAAATTTTCCGGAAAAGCCAACTCTCAAATAATTCGGCTAACTTGAATGACGGTTGGGCAAAATTTGCTGAAGTGTAGTTGGCGCCTGCACAGCAAATGGTGATAGCGCACACAGAACGGGAAGATTTACGGGGTTCCACCGACCAGAGGCGGGAGGCGCTGCTTATACTGCAGGCAGATAAATAATCTGCTTTGCAATTAATGCAGAAGACAAAAAATTTTTTATACATTGCACGCATGAAAATGCGAAGCCGTTCTCATCGGCCAGCGAGTCGATCAACGTTGAACGGGCAGTGCTGAACGGACTAATCATGAAAGATCGATCCATCATTAAAGAAGCGTTCGTATTTCTATGGGCAGGCTCGCTCATGCTAAGCCTCGCTGTTTTAAGCGGCTGCGGTGGTGGTGGTGGCGGCGGCGGTCTCGGCGGTAACGATCAAGAGCCCGACCCCGCCACCATCGAATATCCGATCGCCTACATTCAGCGGCCGACTCCCGATCGATCCGCGCCGCAAAATGGCGACGACGAAGACGATCTGCAAAATCCCTTCGCGTTCAATCCGGGCGCAAAATTATTCGTGCGCAGCCGGGCCGATAACAATGCGGAAGAAATCAATATTTCCGATGCACTCGTTGGCGCCGACGAGAGGGATTTATACGACGTCAGGGATCTCGCGGTTTCTCCCGACGGCAAGCATCTGGTGTTCGCATTCCACAAACCGATGCTGGAAAACGCCGATCCCATCGATCAGCCGAGCTGGGACATTTATATCCACACCTTTGCAACGCGCGCGACGCGCGCCGTCATTCCCAACAAAAATAAATCCGAAGGCAGCGATGTCGCGCCGCATTTTCTCGCCGATGGCCGCATCGTTTTTGTTTCCGACCGCCAGCAGAGAACACGCGAAAAACTGACCAATATGGGTTCGCCGGCGTATAGCGGACGCGTCGAAGGCGGCAATATCAAGGCGGGCGTTCTGCACATCATGAATGCCGATGGCAGCGGTATCGAACAGATCTCCTTCAACCAAAGCCATGATCTGTCACCCGCACAATTGCGCAACGGCAAACTGGTTTTCGTGCGCTGGGACAATATGCCGGGGGCGGGCACCAACGCGGCGCGGCGCAATATGAATATTTATGCGCTGAATCCGAGCGGCATGAACCTGTCGTATCTCTACGGCTATCACAGCCATACCGGCACGGGTAATCGCGAACAGTTCAGCATGCCGCGCGAGATGGAGGACGGACGCATCGTCACCATCCTGCGCCGTTATCAGACGTCGAATCGCGGCGGCGATCTGGTCGCCATCGATATCGAACATTTCAGCGATAACAATCAGCCGACCTGGGAAAATGCGGAGCGCACGGGATCTGCGCAGCAATCGCTGGCAGCGAACCCCGTTTCAATCGATGACGAAGAACTGTCGCGCGGCGGGCAATTTGGCGCGGTGTGGCCGCTGTTCGATGGCACCGGTCGCCTGCTGATCAGCTGGAGCCAGTGTCGCTATCTCGACGATAACGCCATCATTCGCCCATGCACATCGTCGACACCGGTGGATGCAGATCCTGCTCCGCTGCTCTACGGTCTATGGATTTTCGATCCGAACGCGCAGACACAAAGACCCATCGTCACGCCGAAAGAAGGCGTGATCTACACCGATATCGTCGCCGCATCGCCGACCAAAACCATTGCGGAAACGCGCGACAACACGCCGGCCAATAACAGCACCGATATCACCGATTACGGCAGCAATATTTCCAGCACGCTCGCGGCCGGCGAGACGGCGGTGCTCGATATCCGCTCCGTCTATAACTGGGATGGCGGCATCGGCAATTTCGGCGCCGCTGCGCCGGCAAACATGATTACGAATCAGGCCGTGCCCTCCGCCAATTTGAATTCACCGTATCAGACACGCCGCGCCCGCTTCCTTCAAATCGTGCAGGGCGTGCCGCTGCCCGATCCCGACGATGAAATTCCCGCCGGCAACAATCAGGTTTTAAATGTGCCGGGGTTCGCCGGCAGTTATTTGCGCCATATCGTCGGCTACGTACCCATTGAAGCCGACGGCTCGGTGGTCGTGCAGGTCCCGGCGGATGTGCCGATCACATTCAATATTCTCGATGAAAATGCGCGGCGCCTGCCGAACGGCGGCAATCATCAGGTGTGGATGCAGTTTCGTGCGGGCGAAGTCGTGCGCTGCACCGGCTGTCACAGCACGTCGAATGCGAATCTGACGCTGACGCACGGTCGCGCCGACAGCAATGCTCCCGATTCGAATCCGGGAACGGGCAACAGCGGATTTTTCGCCGGCACTTCGGCGGCCAGTGTGAATTTTCAGGCGATGCGCGTCGGCCAATCGATTGCCGAAGTTTATTCGGCCAATAAACAAAAACCTCGCGTGCCTTCTCTCAATGTTTATTTTGAGGATGAGTGGGCGACGAATGTGAGCGATCGCAATCCGATACTGGATTATCGCTACGTCAACGGCGATCTCGCGCGCCCACTCCAGGTTCCGCTGCCGCCCGTCACCAGTCAGAGCTGTCTGGAGCTTCCCGCTACACCACTGGTGTCGCGCTGGAACAGCTCGTGTCGCATCGTCATTAATTATCTCGATCACATTCAGCCGATCTGGGAAAGGTCGCGGTTATTCAATGCCGACGATGGCACCGCGTTTGGAACGGACAACAAATGCACGAACTGTCATTCAACCGCCAGTGCAGCGCAGGTGCCTGCCGGCCAGCTCGATTTATCGGGCGGCGCATCGAATGAAGATAACAATCGGGTGATGTCGTATTCGGAGCTGTTCACCGGCGATGTCGTTCGCGATGCCGCGGGAACACCGGTGCAACGCATCGACAACGGTGTGCCCGTGGTCGATGCGGAAGGGAATCCGGTATTTACCGGTGTCGGTCAGTCGATGGTGGCCGGCAACGCAGGCGGAAGCTATTTCTTCACCTGCTTTGGCGGTACCGGTTCGACCTGCCGTGAGCAGAGAGATGCCAACGCGCCGCTGACCGCACCTTTCGTCAATCATGCAGGCATGCTCACCAAAGCAGAGCTGCGGCTGTTATCCGAATGGCTCGACAACGGCGCGCAGTATTACAACGATGTTGCCAAAGCGGCCGCGGCGCAGTGATGAATTGCGCCTGCTAAACTTTTTGCGGCTGCTAAACTACATGCGCTATGCAATTCTCCGGGCACTCGCCAATCCGTCGTTGCCGATAAATATCAAGGATTCTGCGTACTGATGGCATCCGCCCGTTTCACAATACTGTCCGCGCATCGATGGGTCGCCGCGCTGCTCGTGTGGATGGCAGCATCAATCAGCGCATCGACGCATGCCGACGATAATTATCTGAGTGTCGAAGTCGCCGATCCCTACATTGAATTGCGCACGGGTGCAGGTCGCGGTTATCCGATTTTTTACATCGCCGAGCGCGGCGAGCACGTCGATATTCTCAAGCAGCGTACCGACTGGATCAAAGTCCGCGTACGCGCAGGCACATTGCGCGAAAAGGAGGGCTGGGTTTCGATCGATCAGATGTCGCGCACATTGACCGCCGATGGCCAGCGTTTGAATGTCGCCTATCCCGATTTCGAAGCCTATAAAAAGCGGCGCTGGGAAATGGGGCTCATGCATGGCACCTTTGAAGGCGCGAGCGTCGTCAGCGCGTATGGCGGTCTGCATTTGACGCGGAATATTTCCGCGGAGATCGAGGCATCGCAATATTTCGGCGATTATTCGAACGGTAAAATCGGCACGGTGAGCCTCGTGCATACCCTCTTTCCGGAGTGGCGCATTTCTCCGTTCGTGACCCTGGGGTATGGCCGGGTCTGGATCGAACCGAAAGCGACGCTCGTGCAGGCGATCGACAGGGATAGCGATGTGGTCGACGCAGGTGTCGGCGTACGCTATTACTTGACGCGCCGCTTTTTTCTGCGCGCGCAGTACAAAAATTATGAAATCTTGACCGACTCAACCACCAACCAGAATGCAGAAGAATGGAAAATCGGACTCAGCGTATTTTTCTAAGTGCCTTGCTCATCAGCGCAGCAATTCCCACCTTTGCGGCTGACGATAAAGACCAATCCAGACAGAGCGATCAGGTCATCGTGCCCGACGTGCAGCGGCGCGAATTCGAAAAGCCGGATATCGACTCGCAGGATTTTGAACTGGGCGCATATTACGGCTCACTGAGCATTCAGGATTTCGGCACCAATGCCGTGATCGGCGTAACGGCGGCTTATCACGTCACCGAAGATATTTTTCTGGAAGCCGAATACGGCGAAAGCGAGGGCGATAAAACCAGCTTTGAAAAATTGAGCGGCAGTGCGCAAATTCTGGATAGCGACGATCGTTCCTACAAGTACTACAGCCTCAATGTCGGCGGGAATATTTTTCCCGGTGAAATAGTCATCGGCGGCAAATACGCATTCATGTCTTCTTTCTATGCCACCGCTGGCATCGGCGGCACCGAGTTCGGCGGCGACAGCATGTTCACCCTGAATTTTGGCGTCGGCTATCGCGTATTGCTCAATGACTGGCTCGCCATCCGTTTCGATGCGCGCGACTACATGTTCGAACACGATATCTTCGGCGACGACGAGCGCGTGCATAATCTCGAATTGCGAACTGGGTTCACTGTGTTTTTCTGAGCTTTGCTATCCTCAAAATCATGCGGTTTTTGAGGCCCGTTCGAAATGACTGTAAAAACGTTTTCCCGAATTTTTTATGCTATTTTTGTCGGCGCGGTTGCATTGACCGGTAGTGCATCGATCAGCTGGGCCAATGAATCGGCACCTGATTTCACGCTGAAAAGCACCCGGGGCGATAATGTCCGCCTCAGCGAACATCGCGGTGAAGTGTTGCTGGTGAACTTCTGGGCTTCGTGGTGCGGCCCCTGCCGTCAGGAAATGCCGCATCTCGATGCATTGCAACAACGCTACAGCAAACTGGGTTTCAATGTAGTGGGTGTGAATGTCGACAAGGATTCAGCGCTTGCCAATAAATTGCTGAAAGATATTCCGGTCACATTCCCCGTGCTGCTCGATAACACAGGCAGCGTCAGCGCCAGCTACAATGTCAGCGCGATGCCGACGACGGTTCTCATCGATCGCGACGGCAATGTGCGCTACCTGCACAAGGGCTATAAGCCGGGTTACGAGCAGGATTACGAACAACAAATTAAGGAATTGATCCGCGAATAATGTTACGCGCACTCCTTGTCATTCTTTTCACGCTGGTCTCGACGGCGTGCAGCACGATCGATCCGCTGAGCCCACTCGATTCACTGGGAAAAATCGAGCCCTGGGTGAAGCCCTATGAGCGCGATCTTCTCGCCGATCCCATCATGAGTTTCGATCGCACGCCTCTGGCAACCGAATACCTCGCTCATGTTTACGGTGTGCGCGAAGGCTCGCGTGGTGGACAAGGAGGCAGCGGCGGTGGTTGCGGCTGTAACTAAAACGATTTTGAACCCACCCCCTCAATCAATCGCTAAAAAAATTGGCGCATTGCTGTTGCTGGGTGGATCGCTGAGTGGATTACTCGGCCATAGCCTTGCGGTATTCGCCACGATTCTGCCGGAAGAGCGCGTCGATGCGCTTTACCATCGCTACGACGGCGGCGGCCTGGAAGTCGACGGCACCTCCGTACTGGTGCGCAAGAATTTCGCCGATAAAATTTCCGTCAGCGCCAATCATTTCATCGACAATGTCAGCAGCGCTTCGATCGACGTTGTCACGCAGGCCAGCAAGTTCGACGACAAGCGCACCGAAAACAGTGTCGGCATCGATTATCTGTATGACCGCACCATGATGAGCGCGGGCTACATTCACAGTTCGGAAAGCGATTATCTGTCGAAAACCTTTCGCATCGATGTGAGTCAGGATTTCTTCGGCGATCTCACCACGCTCAACCTGGGTTACACGCGCGGCAATAACACGATCGAACGCAACGGCTATGCAGCCTTCGAAGAGGAATCGCTGCATCAGGAATATCGCGTCGGCATCACCCAGATTCTCACCCGGCATTTGATCGCATCGCTCACGCAGGAAACCATGGTCGACGACGGCTTCCTGAGCAATCCCTATCGCGGGTTTCGCTATGCCAGCGCCGACGACATTGCAGAGGGCCGGTATTTCTGGCAGCTCGAACGTTTTCCCGAGGCGCGCACCAGTCATACCACCGCATTGCGAGCGCGTTATCACCTGCCCAATTACCGCGCCGCGATTTACGGCAGCTACCGTTACTACACCGACGGCTGGGATCTGAAAAGCAACACCTTCGAGCTCGGTTACAACCACACGCTGCCGACGGGCTGGCTGTTCGATGTGCATGTGCGTCATTACAATCAGTCGGCGGTCAATTTTTACAGCGATTTATTTGCACGCGCCGACGAATTTGCATACATGACGCGAGACAAGCAGCTCAGCGACATGCAATCGGTGACTTTCGGCGTGGGCGTGAGCTACGAAATGCCGTTCAAGGACAAATTTCTCGATAAATTGACGTTCAATCTGATGTGGGATCACATCAAATTCGACTTCAATAATTTCCATGATGCTTCGGTAAAAGGTGTAACACCCGGCACCGAGCCGGAATATTCCTACGACGCCGACGTCTTGCGCCTGCTTTTGACCGTGTGGTATTAAACACGCCCTGCGGTCATCTCTTCATTCGGCTCTTCATTCAAAAACGTGAATCCAAAACGCCTTTCCTTCAGCTGGTACTCTGGTCATTGGTACTACGGCTGGAACGTCATTGCCATCGCGCTGCTGTTTCAATCGCTGTGCATCGGCATGAGTTTTTACTGCTTCCCCTTGTGGATCGTCCCTCTGAGCGATGAATTCCAGGTCTCGCGCAGCAACATCATGCTCGCGATCGCTGCATCACAAATTATTTCCGGTTTGATTTCACCCTTCGCAGGCAAAGCGCTCGATCGACTGCCGCTGCACTGGGTCATCTGCGGCGGCGCCATCGTGTTTGTGTTAGGCCTGCTGGCGACCGCCTTCGCTCATGCCGTGTGGCAACTCGCTTTCGCATTTCTGGTTTTGATGCCGATCGGTATTGTGCTGACCGGTGTGATGGCCGCGCAGACACTGGCGACACGCTGGTTCACCAAAGATCGCGGCTTCGCACTCGCCTGCGCCACGCTCGGTTCATCGATTGGCGGTTTCACCATGCCGCCGATCGCCGCGGCATTGATGACATCGATCGGCTGGCGCAACGCGATCGCCATATTCGCCATCGCCATTACCGTGCTGCTGGTGGTTTCCTGGCAGATACTGCGCAAGGAGCCTCCGCACGACGACAGCGACAATCCGGCCGGCGCATCGGCTACGACAATCAAACAGCCGCCGGTATGGCGCACCCGGGATTTATTGCGCGACGGCAATTTCCAGACAATCGTCCTGACGTTCTTCCCGCTGCTCTTCGTCGGCAGTGCGATTCAGATGAATCTCGGCGCATTTGCAGAGGATGGCGGGCTCACGCCGCAGGATGCCGCCTTCATGGTGGCCGAGCTTCCTCTCTGCTCGCTGATCGGACGGATTTTTTTTGGCAAGCTGGTCGATCGCTACGATCACGCACTGCTCTATCGCATCGTCGCCGGCGGCATGATGACTTCGTTAGCTGTCATCATCGGCGCCAGCATGGGCGATACCGCGAATTTATTCTGGTTGAAAATCGGCATCGCCATGCTGGGCCTGACATCCTCGGGTTATGTGCCGCTGAACTCGATCGTTATAGCGACAACCTTCGGCACACGCGCCTTCGGGCAGGTGACGGGGCTCGCCAATACGTTTTTGGGTCTGGGCGTGGGCGGATCGTTCGTTATTGCATCGATCCGCGATGCGAGCGGCAGTTATCCCGTTGCATTTACGGTGCTGCTACTGCTTCTGATTCCCGGCATGTGGCGCATTCGTCAACTGAATAAAACCAATTGAACAGCCACTGAAGCGTCGACAGAGTAAAAGACAAGGAGCGATTGCGGTGTGCGAGAGCTTAAACCGGGACTCCCCGACTCCCGAGCTGCGCGATGGCATCCGCAATCGCCAGCACGCGTCGCGCCTCTGCGGCATGCAAATTTTCAACGAGCTTGCCGTCGAGCACCGCGACACCCGCGCCCGCCTTTTCCGCTTCCTCCCACGTGGCAATAACGCGCTGCGCATGCTCGACAGCTTGCGCATCCGGACCGAATACGTCGTTGGCTGCGGCAATCTGATTCGGATGAATCAGGGTTTTTCCATCGAATCCAAGCGTGCGCCCCTGCTCGCAGATCGCGCGAAACTCCGGTCCGCCACTTAAATCAAGATGCACACCGTCGACGATATCCAGACCGTATGCGCGCGCGGCGAGCACGCTCAAACCCAGCGACGTTAAAAAGCCGAGACGATCGGAGGTGTGGGGCACGCGCAAATCTTTCGCGAGATCCGATGTGCCCATCACGAATACTTTCATACGCGGATGCGCACTCGCAATTTCGCGTGCATTCAAAATGCCGAGCGGTGTCTCGATCATGGCCCAGATGCCCATAGCGGCAGGCGCACCCGCCGTCGTGAGTGCATCTGACACCGCGCGCACCTGTTCGCCACTTTCGACCTTTGGCACACACACCGCATCGGCGCGCGCACGCGCCACCATCTGCAAATCGTCCGCGCCCCACATCGTGCTCAGCGCATTAATTCGAATCACGATTTCGCGATGACCGTAATCGCCACCATTCACCGCGGCGGCGATGAATTCACGCGCCTGCGGCTTCTGTGCGGGCGCGACCGCATCCTCCAGATCGAGAATCAATGCATCGGCATCCATGCTTCTGGCTTTTTCCATTGCGCGCTGATTGCTGCCGGGAATGTATAACACCGAACGACGGGGGCGAATTTTCATAATTTTCTCCTGGGGATCATCCCTTTGCATCGGCCAAACTTTTGGATACGACTTCGTAGACATCGCGCGATAAATCGGGCTCGGCAGCAATGCGCCGCAATTCGGCAATCATCGCCTGTTGCGCGGCGGGGGAATATTTTTTCCATTTCGACAACGGCGCGAGCTGACGCGCGGCAATCTGCGGATTCAACGCGTTCAACGTAATCACCTGATCGGCGAGGAAACGATAACCCGCACCATCCGCGCGATGGAAATTGACTGCATTCGAAGCTGCAAATGCACCGATCAACGCGCGCACCTTGTTGGGATTTTTAATATCGAAGGCCGGATGCTGCATCAATTGCTGCACGGTTTCGAGCGTGCTCGGCACTATCGAAGTCGCCTGCACCTGGAACCACAAATTGACCACGAGCGCTTCATCTTTCCAACGCGCATAGAACTGTTCCAATGCGCGCGCTGTCGCATCGTTCTGTTTACTGTTTACCAACGCCGTGAGCGCCGCCATGCGATCGGTCATATTGGTCGTCTGCTCGAATTGCGCAACGCACAGGGCGACGATATCGCTCTCTTCGAGCATCATTAAATACGCGAGGCAGATATTTTTTAAACTGCGCTGCGCGATTTGTTTTGCCGTTGCGGCATAGGGCTCGTCGCTGCTGTTACGGCGATAGGTGGCTAGCAGCGGCTCACGCAATGCGCGCGCAATTTGCAAACGCGCCGATTGACGTGCGCGATGAATCGCTGCCACATCGACGACATCGCGCACTTCGGCAAGATACGCTTCGCCCGGCAGCGTCAGCATCAACGCCACCATCGCGGGATCGAGCTGCTGATCGTCGAGCAGGGTTTTGAACGCATCGATCACACGCACATCGATAACAGCTTCCATATTATTCTGTTGCGCCGTGATCATATCGTCGAGCATCACCAGCGCGAGTTGCTGTCCCGCATCCCAGCGACAGAAACCATCGCTATCGCGGCTCATCAAAAACATCAATTCATCGCGCGAATACGGAAAATGTAATTTCACCGGCGCCGAAAAACCGCGCAACAAACTCGGCACGGGTTGTTCGGGAATATCGACAAAAATAAATTTCTGCTCGGCCTGCGTCACATCGAGTACCAGCTCGGTGTTATCGCTGGATTCGACATTGGGTTCGCCATCGGCAAGCTGCAATCGCAACGCGCCCGCATCACCGAGAAGGGCAATGGCGAGCGGAATATGCATGCACTCCTTCTTCGCTTGACCAGGCGTCGCTGGAATCGATTGCTTCACCGTGAGCGCATAAGTGCGCGCATCGGCATCGTATTCACCACTGACATCAAGACGCGGCGTGCCTGCCTGTTCGTACCAACGTCGGAATTGCGTGAGATCGCGACCGCTCGCATCTTCAAGCGCTTTGACGAAATCATCGCATGTCACTGCCTGGCCATCGTGGCGATCGAAATATAAATCAGTGCCTTTGCGGAATAATTCAGGACCGAGCAATACATGCAACATGCGCACAACTTCTGCGCCTTTCTCATAAATCGTCAGCGTGTAGAAATTGGAAATCTCGATATACGAATCGGGCCGAACCGGATGTGACATGGGGCCGGCATCTTCCGCGAACTGCAGTGTGCGCAATAAACTCACATCTTCAACGCGCTTGACCGTACGCGAGCCCATGTCGGCGGAAAACTCCGCATCGCGAAAAACGGTGAAGCCTTCTTTCAAGCTCAACTGGAACCAATCGCGGCAGGTCACACGATTGCCCGACCAGTTATGAAAATATTCGTGCGCAACCACAGCTTCCACACGCTGAAAACCAACATCGGTCGTGGTTTCCGGAATAGCGAGCACGCAGGATGTATTGAAAATATTGAGACTCTTATTTTCCATCGCACCCATGTTGAAATCATCGACGGCGACGATATTGAAAATATCGAGATCGTATTCGCGACCGTAAACCTCTTCATCCCAACGCATCGAATGCTTGAGCGATAGCATCGCGTGATCGCATTTATCGGCGTCTTTGGGTTCGACATAAATGCGCAGCGTAACGTCGCGACCATTCATCGTCGTGAATCGATCTTCGATGTGCGCGAGATCACCCGCGACCAACGCAAATAAATAGCTCGGCTTTTTGAACGGATCACTCCACACCGTGAAATGACGATCGCCTTCGAGCGAACCCGTTTCAATCAAATTTCCATTAGAAAGCAGTACGGGATAGTTTTTTGCTGCCTCGATGCGCACGGTGTAGACCGACATCACATCGGGCCGATCGAGAAAATAGGTGATCTTGCGAAAGCCTTCCGCCTCGCATTGCGTGCAGAACATGGTTCGCGACTTGTACAAACCTTCGAGCGAGGTATTTTTCTGCGGCGCAATTTCCGTTTCGCATTCAAAAATAAATTGCGACGGAGCCTGGGCTATCGTGATCTGTTCTGGCTCTATTCGATATTCGTTTGCCGACAAAATACGGCCGTCGATCTTAACGCTACGCAGCAATAAATCTTGACCGTCCAAGCACAATGGTGCAGCAGGATTTTCAGCATCGGGATTGCGGCGCATTGCCAAACGCGAACGCACCAATGTTTTGTCTTCGAATAACTCGAAAATCAGTTCGGTGGTATCGATTAGGAAATCGGGAACGCGATAATCTTTGAGGCGTATGGTGCGAGGTTGCGCGTCACGCATAATAATTCTCCAAATTTTTGGCCTCCCCTGCGTAGTAGGGGAGGTGTCTCGCCTAGCGAGACGGAGGGGTCATTTCTTTAAAAGACGACCCCCTCGCCCTGCGGGCACTCCCCTTTAGGACCTTTAGGTTCCTATTACATAAGGGGAGCCATTCACGCATCAAGCGTCGAAAAACTCACATGGTAAGCGCCGAATTTACGGATGTTGATAACGCCCGTATCGAGCATGAGATATTGCCCTTTGACGCCCATCAACAACCCTTCGATTTGCGGCGTCTTTTCCAGATCCAGACTCACGACTTTCGTGGGATGCTGCTGTACGGGATACGCGATGGTGATCGCTTCCGCGTTCGGCAGCAGCTGAATCGCTTGCACGCCGAAACGCTGCTGCAATTCGCGCAAGGGCTGTGCGCACACATCGAGTAACCGATCGCGTTCGGCGAGCAAATCGATGACGTCGACCTCGCCTTTCAGCATGGCGCGCCAATTGGTTTTATCGGCGACATGCTGTTTGAACATCGTTTCCACCAGACCCGATTGCAGGCGCGTCTGCACACCTAAAATCGGCAGCGCCTGCACAGCACCCTGATCGATCCAGCGCGTCGGAATTTGCGAACCGCGTGTAATGCCGACTTTAACGCCCGATGAATTCGCCAGATACACCACGTGTGGCTGCATGCAATGCTGTTGAGCCCACTCGGGTTCGCGGCATGTGCCCACTTCGAAATGGCATTTTTCGGGACTGACGATGCAGCTATCGCACTGCGCCAGTTTTTGAAAACAGGGATAACAAAATCCCTGATTGAAACTCTTTCTGGTTTTACGACCACAATGCGAACAGGTGATCGTACCTTCGAACTGCAAACGCACACGGCGACCGATTAAATTGTTGAGCGCAATTTCAGCCTCACCAACCGGCAAACGATAATTCACCGTTACCCCCAAATCGCTGCGCATTTTTTGCAGCGGTCCGCTCACATTCATCGTATTCAACTTGACGTTAACCCATCATCAAAAAATCTGGCTGTGCTTGTACGCGCTATCGACGACGGAAGAGTCAGGTCACAGCTTCCACTTAATAGGTTGTTCGCCGCCATGGTCATGACTGGAATGATCATGACCATCGCCGCAGACTTCACCATCCGCCTTGCTGCCGCGATCGATATACCCCGTGCGCTCGGTTTCCGGAATATTTTTTAATTCGTACGCGATCACAGCCTGCAAACATAATTCGCGCTGCTCGCCGGTCAGGATTCGTCCATCGGGCCATTTACCGATTTCAATCGCCGTTTTTAAATTGGCGTAAATTTCCGGCGTAATCGTTTCGATAAGCTGTTGAAATTGCATGACAGAGCGCTCTATACCAAATGATCGGTTTTGTGATCGCCCGTTTTTGCGATGAATGCCATCGCTAATCCAAGCAACAAACCAAAAATCAAACCGCTGACGTGCGCGACATTCGCCGTTGCGCCCATGCCGAGCGCACCACTGAAATTGACGAAGCCCAATGCCAGGCTGATAAACATCATGATGACGAGCGGCTTTTCGACTTTGAGAATCGAATGCGGAAATATCCAAGTCCACGCCAGGCAGTAGCCAAACAAACCGAAATCGACACCCGACATACCACCGAAGCGCCCAGGCCCGGCAAACACCGCCTGAGCGATATTGGATGACATCGCCAACAACAGCACGATCGCCAGCAAGCGCCGGCTGCTTTGCGTCACCTCGATTTTTCTGCCCCAGAACCAGAGCAGCACCATATTGAACGCGATGTGCAGCAAACTGAAATGTAAAAACATCGGCGTAAATAGACGCCAGTAATGACCCTGACTCAAATCGAATACGAGATAGTTTCCGAGTATCAGATCGTAATCAAAAAAAGTGAACCAGCGCATGATCGGCAGTTGCAGGCCACCGATCACCGCGCCGATGCAACTCAGGACGATCAGAATCATTGTCACCGGAAAACGCAGCAGCGCGACCAGTAACGGATTGTGCGGCACCGGCAGCTCGGGATTTTCCGGGAGCGTTTCGCCGCGGCGCAATCGCGCATACAGTTCGCGCACCACGTCGATTTGCTCGCGGCGTTTTACCAGCAACATGCGCCGGCCTTCACGCTCGATCACGCGATGCGCCAGACCGTGGCGCCACAGATATTGACTCAGCGTCAGCAGATTTTCGTCGAGGGAGACTTCCAGAGCTTTTAATTCAGACATCGATGCAATAAATCAAATGAAATTCGGAAAAAGGGAACAGACGATTAGCTACGTCTTCGCAACTACGTATCGCTCAATAATTCGAGGAACTCCAGCCGAGTTTGTCGCGGCAGCTGGCGTAGAAGCTGTGCGTCAGCGGATGAATCATTTTCAGTTTGTGCGGTTTTTTCGTGATGTAAACCGAATCGCCCGATTGCGCGATGAGATTCACCTGACCGTCGCAGGTCACCGGCAATTGTGCGCCCGCGCTTTCGCAGATCACGATTTTGATTTCGCTATTACCATCGACCACGATGGGTCGGCTCGACAAGGTATGCGGAAACATCGGCACCAATACGATGGCATCGAGCTTCGGATGCATGATGGGACCGCCGCCCGATAACGAATATGCGGTCGAACCTGTCGGCGTCGACACGATTAAACCGTCGGAGCGCTGGCGATAAACGAATTCACCTTCGATATACAACTCGAACTCGATCATTTTCGCCGAGGTACCCGAGTTGACGACGACATCGTTCAGCGCATCGGCCGTACCGATCGGTTCGCCGTTGCGCTTCACCATCACATCGAGCAGGAAACGTTTTTCAATGCGGTAATGACCGTCGAGCACTTCGCCCACACGCTGTTCGATTTCATCGGGAGACACATCGGTGAGAAAGCCGAGACGGCCGCGATTGACGCCGAGCACCGGCACATCGAAACGCGCGAGTGTGCGCGCTGCCGCGAGCAGACTGCCATCACCGCCGACGACGACGATGAGATCGCTCACTTCGCCGATCATTTTGCGCGAGCAGATGCGCGCATCGCGTAATAATTCCGGCTCGATCAGGTGATTGATCTGATCGCCGACGATGATATTGAGCGAGCGATTACGCAGAAAGACGATGAGCCGCTGCAGCGTTTCGGCAACCCCGTTGCCGTCGCGGCCCAGAATGCCAATGTTGCGAAAAGGTTCCATAACTGCGCGCCGTGCCGATTGATATATGCGGGCGAACCGCAAGCAGGCGGCATTATACACGCTGCACTCCGCGCACCGCGCAGCGCATCGGTCGCTCGCGAAAATCGGTCGGATACGTGATTTTTACAGCGATTTGCTGATCGGCGTCGCGGCGCTGGCGAATTCCTGCAGGCTCTGCAGATATTCGCTATCGCCTGCGCTGAGAAAACGCGCGCGCTGCCCGAGCGACAACGCTTCGAACCCGTTGCGCAGTACGGTGACGTTGTAACCATCCTCGCTCAACAGATACGCGGCGGCGGTACTGCGGCGACCGCTGTTGCAATAGACGACGTAGCGTTTGTCGCGATTGAGCAGGCGCGATTTCAGTTTGAGGATCGTCAGCGGCATATTCAACGCCTCTGTTTCCGGACCCGATGCGGCATGCGCGAGTTCGTATTCGGATTCGGTGCGCACATCGATGAGCTGAGCACCTGCCGCCAGCTCGCGCTCGACATCGGCGAATGCGTGACTGCGCACGGGTGGCGATTTCAGCAGCAGGAAAAAATCCTGCTTGTCCAGCTTCATGAGCACACCGTTATCGCGCATGACCACGGTGGCATTGCGCGGTGCATCGTTGACCAGCGCATCCTCGCCGAAGCAGCGGCCGACACCGAGTTCGGCGATCAATTCGGAAGCACCTTTTTCATCGCCGGCGCGGTACACCGAAACGGCGCCCTCCTTGATGAAATAACAGCCATCGCCCGCCTCGCCCTGACGCACGATCACATCGCCCGAATGCGCGAACTGGGCGCGAAACCGCGAGAGGATTTGCCGAATATTCATCGGCGGCACTTTGTAGAACAGATTCGAGCGCAGCAGCGTGAGCATCCAGTCGGCGTCTTCGTCGAGATCGCGCTGACCGGTGATATCGAGCGTGATGTAATTGGCGGCCTGATCCCAGGCAAGCATGGCGTCGAGCTTTTCACTCGCGAAACGGATGATCTGGCAATCGTCGATGGCGATGACACTTTCAAGGCGAGGCTGCCAGTGCGCGAGCGGAAAACGCGCCTGCGGATCGCTGGCCTCGATCACGCGCATCGCACCCCGGGTACGATCGGCATCGCCCGCGCGGTCAATACCGACCCTGCCGCTCAACAAATAAATATGTGTGTCGTCGCAGTCGCCGCGCTGCGCGATGACCTGTCCGCGACACAACACTTCGACCTGTGTATCGCGCAGCAGCGTATCGAGGTGGTCCTCCGTAAGCGCATTGACGGGAACCATGGTCTGCAACAGATGTTTTTTTAATTGTTCGTTCATTTGCATCGCGATCACGATCCCTATCCATTGGCGCGGCACCCGCGCGCGCCCTGCATGCCCCCGGTATGCACGGCTAGTATCCGTGTACCTGGAGCGAATTCTCCGCACTCCGCCAGCCGGTGGATAGCGTACAACATTTTGCCCGAATAGACGGGCTCGATGCCGACCCCCGTGGCCTCGCTGAATTGCCCGATGAACCGTGCCAGCGATTCCGGTACGCGCGCGTAACCGCCGCAGTGATGATCGGGCTCGACTCGCCAGTCGCAGGTGTCTGCGCTGCCATCGCCCGCACCCAGCAGACGCAGATGCGCCCGCACCTGTTCGGCAATAAAGTGTTCAGCAATAAAGCTGCCACCTTTCAACACCGCGATGCCGAGCACCCTGGAGCGACCGTTTAAACCGGCGACGATTCCCGCGAGAGTCGCGCCGGTCGCTGTCGGCAAAACCACCAGATCGGGACACTCGTCCATCTGCGCGATGGCATTGCCTAACGCCACACAACCTTGCACTCCCAATCGATTGGAACCGCCTTCGGGGACGATGTAACAAGGGCCGAAGCGCTTTTGCAGAGAGTGCAAAAGAGCCTGGTTTTGCAGATCCTTTTCTGAGGATTGCGTCAGCGCGCGATAGGTTTCGCGATCGACAAAATGCAATTGCATGCCCGCTGCAGCAGCATCGCGCAGCGTGGGATTTTCAGCGGCACTCACCTCGCCGCGAATGACGCCGACGGTTTCGAACCCCGCCGCCTGCCCCGCTATCGCCAGCGCATGAATATGATTGGAAAAAGCGCCGCCAAAACTGAGGATGCGCGAAAACCCATCGCGGCGCGCAGCCTGCAAATTTTCGGCAAGTTTGAACAGTTTATTACCCGAGCCGGAAGCATCGAGCTGATCGAGACGCCAGAGAGAAACATCGACTCCGCGACGCTGCCAGAATGGCCAGACCAGCTGTTGTACAGGCGCCCGCCGTGCGAGCTCCAGCAGCATCAGGTCGAACCCATCGACATCAGTTCGAGCCCGCCTGCGATGCGCGCGGCGTCAGCGGCAGATCGTCGCGGCGACGACGCGGCACCTCGCGATGCCTGGCGCAGCAATCGCTGTTGCCGGGCAGAAATTCGTTCGGCCGCCCGATTTTTTTGATGAGTTCGCCGCACAGATTCCCATCCTTATCCGACGCGGTACATACGGGCAACTCGTGATGCGCGAGCCAGCGCTGATACTGCTCGACCGTCACCATGCACTTTTCCGCGACATACGCGATTGGCGATTCGAGATAACGCGGAATATCCGTCACCGGAATCGTCATCGCATCGACACCGGGCTGATAGGCAACGAAGGCGACACCGTTATCGACGAGATTGTCGAGGATGCGATCGGCACCCTGACCGATCAGACGCTCGCGCTCGCTGCGCAGGCGCGCCACCTCTTCGCGCAAGGTGCCGAGCTGTTCTTCGCGGTAGAACAATTCAACTTCGCGCATATCGAGCATTTCTTTCAATTCGGCACTCGCCTGCTCGATACGCGCCTTCAACTCGACCTCGAATTGCTGCTGCAACTGCTCGATGCTGCGCTGCTGTTCCGCTTCCTGCTGTTGCGCCTCTTCCTGTTGCACTTCCCGCTGCGCCAGCTCGGAAACCAGCTGTTCGCGCGCGCGCTGAAATTCATCGGCTTGCGCGGCGAGTTTTTCCTTTAACTTGAGGCCGCGGCGTTTTTCCTCATTCAATAAACGCTGTGCCGACTCGACCGTTTCCTTCATCTGGTTGAGCTGAATCTGATAGTGCTGATGCACCTGATCGATTTGTTGCTGCGCCGCCGATTTCAGCGTGGCCAATTGCAGTTGCTGTTCTTCTTTCAGCGCAGCCAATTTGCCGAGATATTCCTGCTGCAAAATCTGATTGATGCGTGTGCCCGCATCGGGGTCGGCTTTCGCAGCCTTATTTTTTGCTGCGGCTTTTTTCTGCGGCGCAACGCCCTCCGTCAACTGCGGAATCGAATCGTCCGTCAGCGCGTCGAGCAGCGGCGGCTGCGCGACGGTTTCGGTGATATCGGGGACATCGACTGCCAGCCCCAGGCGGTTGCGCTGTATCGCCTGCACCATCTGCTGCAGCGAGCTGTCCGCGCCTTCACCTTTTTCGTTGCCAAATACGGGATCCCACAACTGGCGCGCATGCCACGGCACCGAGCATTGACTGCGGCAGGCCAGACGAATGCGCCCGCCGCCGAGATCGGGCCCGCGGCCTGCATTTTCGATGAGATGTTCGATGGGAACGTTCCAGCTGCGATTCACGTAACCGCGCGCGTCGAAATCGACGAGGAAAAAAACCGCGCCGACGATTTGCAGGCGCTGATTGATGCGCAAAAAACACGCGTTGATTTCGCGGCCGGCAAATTCGGGCAGGCCGACCACCTGGTCGAGAACCGCCTCGAACTCGACCTGCAGCATTTCCTTGACCACGACATTGGCATCAAAGAAAACCACCGCGTGGTGAACCACCCCCATTTCGCGCGTACTCATGCCCGCGTCCTAGCCTCTTGGTTGATAACGCATCATGAATGACACGTTAATGGCCTTATTCGCCTTGGGCTTAATTATGGCTGCAGCCACTCAAAAGACACGCCTGGAAATGTGATTGATTTGGCAAGCCTCGCGCGGCCGCGCGGCGATCAACGCAAGATTCGGACGGAGGCGAGAATTACTCCGCATTTTTTCACGGGAACGGCGTGAAGACGGTTTTTCAGATATCCCCTAATGATGGTGGTCGTGATCGCAGGTCGCATGCTCGCCCCCATCGGCGGTAAGCAGTATGTCGTAGCAATCGGGACGGCGGTCGCGAAAAATTCCCCACGCATCCCGACGCAGACGGATCGCATCGAGATCGAAGGTATGCACCAGCACTGCTTCACCGGCTCGATCGGCCACCTGCAGCAGCGCGCCGGTTTCATCGCTGATAAACGACGAACCATAAAATGTGATGCGCCAGCCCGCATTATCCTTGCTGCTTTCGGTGCCGACGCGATTCGATGCAATCACCGGCACCAGATTGGCCGCTGCATGTCCCTGCTGTGCGCGCTGCCAGTGATCTTTCGAATCGATGCCGGAGTCGTGCGGCTCGGAACCGATCGCGGTCGGATACAACAACAACTCCGCACCCTGCAACACCATCGTGCGCGCTGCTTCGGGAAACCATTGGTCCCAGCAAATTCCGACACCGATACGCGCGTACTGCGTATCCCATACCTGAAAGCCGGTATCGCCCGGATGAAAAAATTGCTTCTCCTGATAGCCCGGGCCATTCGGAATATGCGTTTTGCGATAGACGCCGAGCACATCGCCATCGGCATCGATGATCGCGATCGAGTTGTAATACGCGTTATTGGCGCGCTCGAAAAAACTGATCGGCAACACCACCTTCAGTTCGCGTGCGATGTCGGAAAAATGATTGACCGCAGGATTTTCTTCCAGCGTTGTCGCCAGAGAAAAATGCTCTGGATTCTGATCGATGCAGAAATACGGCGTCTCGAATAATTCCTGCAATAAAACAATCTGCGCACCCTGGCTCGCCGCCTGGCGCACCAGCTTTTCTCCGCGCGCGATATTGCCATCGCGGCTCCAGTCGCACGCCATTTGCGTTGCCGCTACCGTGACCTTACTCATCTTAAAATTCCTCATTGAATTCCCTCTCCCATTTGGGGAGAGGGAAGAAATTATTTTGATTTCGGCTGCTGCTGCGTAATGCAATGAATATTGCCGCCGCCATACGCCAGCTCATGCGCTGGTATCTGCACGACTTTGCGACGCGGAAATAATTCGGAAAGAACGCCGCGCGCCTGCTCATCGCGCTTGTGATCGCCGAATGCCGGCATCACCACGCCGTGATTGGCGATATAAAAATTGATATACGACTGCGACAAACGCTCTGCACCGCGCATCATCACTTCCGGCTGCTCCAACGTGATTACGTCGAGTTTGCGTCCGCGTGCGTCGCGCGCTTCGCGCAAAATATCGGCGTTGCGTTGCAGCGGCGCAAAATCGATATCACTTTTGCTATTCGCAACGAGCGTGAGCACCACACCTGGCTCGGTAAAGCACGTAATCTCGTCGATATGACCATCGGTATCGTCGTCGGCAATGCCTTCGGGCAACCAGATGACCTGCTGCGCACCGAGATAATCGAGCAATAATTTTTCAATCTCCTGCTTATTCAATTCAGGATTGCGATTTGGATGCAGCAGGCATTGCTCGGTCGTGAGTACAGTGCCTTCGCCATCGACATGAATCGAGCCGCCCTCAAGAACGAACGGTGCTTCGATGCGCGAAATATTCAACCGGTCGAGAATAAATCGGGCGACATGCCGATCGTTTTCATACGGATATTTACCCCAGCCGTTGAAACGCCAGTCGACACCGGCCAGGTCTCCTTTTGCATTCACCACGAACGTCGGGCCGAAATCGCGCATCCACGAATCATCGAGCGTGTATTCCCAATATTCGACCTGATCGCCGCATAACCGCTTCGCCTCGGCGAGATCGCGCGCGTTCACCAGCAGCGTCACCGGCTCGAATTGCAGAATCGTCTGCACGACGTGCGCGAAATTGCGGAAGGCACTGTCCATTCCGCGCGTCCATATCGCCGGATTCGACGGCCACGCCATCCAGCAGCGGCTGTGCTCGCACCATTCGGCAGGCATGGCAAAGCCCAGCGTCGATGCGCTCACGCAAATACCGTCGACTGACCCGGCAGAATGATTCGACATACACAACCTCCACGAACAATGCGCTGAGTCTAACGGCCGCCCCCGGCGAGTCAATGCGACCCGCCGCCGACCACTATCACTCCTCGCCTCCAAATGATTGGTGGCTTTAGGCATCACTGATATCCTGCGCGACCGCCGCCTTCGGACGCGCATCACCCATCAAGGTTTCTCCATGCATTTCGAACCGATCTACATCTTTTCGGGCTTGCTGGTCGGCTTCATCGTCGGCATGACCGGCGTAGGCGGCGGCTCGCTGATGACGCCGATTCTGCTGCATTTCGGCATTTCACCATCGGCCGCCGTCGGCACCGACCTGCTCTACGCAGCCATCACCAAAGCCGGCGGCATTTATGTGCACAACAAAAAACGCAATATCAATTGGCACATCACCGGCTGGCTCGCAGTTGGCAGCCTGCCTGCCAGCGCGATGACGCTGGCCGTCATGCATCGGATCGGTTTTGATTCTGCCGGCATGAACAGCTTCATTAAAGTCATGCTTGGCTATGCGCTGATTTTTACGTCGCTCGCCATTCTCTTCAAAAAGAAACTGCTCGATTTCAGCCATCGCAACGACATCTGGATCGCGCGCATGTCGCCCAGCGAGCAGACCGCAGCGACGCTGGTGACCGGCATTGTGTTAGGCGTGATCGTGACGATTACATCGATCGGCGCCGGCGCCGTCGGCACGGTTGCGCTGTTTCTGCTCTACCCCATGCTGCCGACCACCAAACTGATCGGCACTGAAATCGCTCACGCCGTACCTCTCACTCTCGTCGCCGGCCTGGGCCATGCGGGCTTCGGCAATCTCGACTGGCAGCTGCTGGGCAATCTGCTGCTCGGCTCACTGCCCGGCATTTATATCGGCAGCCATCTCGCCAGTCATGTCGCCGATCATTATTTGCGTCCGGCGCTCGCCATGATGCTGATCATCGTCGGCGCCCGGCTGGTGATGTAGCGACATAGCGCGCAAGTCCGCGTGCTAGACTCAAGCCGTCGCCATCGCGTCGTTTTGATTTTCGCTGGCGATGTCGGCGCAAACGAATGGAGTACGCGGATGCACATCGAAATCTGGCAATGGCTGATCCTCGGCATCGCGCTATGCATTATCGAGGTTTTCGTTCCGAGTTTTACGCTGCTCTGGTTTGGCCTCGGCGCATTTGTCGTCGCGCTGATCGCGGCAATCGTTCCGCTCTCACTCAGCGCAGAATTATTCATCTGGGCCATCGCCACCACGATTTTCGCCGTGGCGTGGTTTAAATATTTCAAACCGCTCATGCAGGATAAAACCAAAGCCGGTATTTCGCGCGAAGCGGCGGTCGGACAGATCGGAACCGTCGTCAAAACGAGCAACGAACAGGTGCGCGGCCATGTGCGCTTCGCGGTACCGCTGCTGGGTGAAGAAGACTGGCCCTATCTCTGCGAAACCGAACTCCATGTCGGCGATCGCTGCCGGGTCAAGGATGTGCTCGGCAATGCCCTGCTGGTCGAAAAATTTTGAGCGGCAAAACTGACTCGTGAAATTCGTTATTCAATCCGGAGGTGTGCGTCAATGAATTCGATGTTCGTGCTGATTGCAATTCTGATCGCGTTGGGCGTGACGCTCGCGAAAGGTGTGCGCATGGTGCCGCAAGGTTTCAAATTCGTGGTGCAGCGCTTTGGAAAATATCACCAGACCCTGCAGCCTGGTCTGAATTTCGTGATCCCCTACATCGACGATGTGGCTTACAAGGTCACGACGAAAGATATCGTGCTCGATATTCCCAGTCAGGAAGTGATTACCGAAGACAACGCCGTCATCATTGCCAATGCCGTGGCGTACATCAATATCATCAGCCCGGAAAAAGCGGTGTACGGTGTCGATAATTACACCATCGCTATCCGCACGCTGGTGCAAACCGCGTTGCGCTCTATAGTCGGCGAAATGTCTCTCGATGCGGCGTTGTCGTCGCGCGATATGATCAAGGCGAAATTGAAAGCATCGATTTCCGACGATATCGCCGAATGGGGTATCACTCTCAAAACCGTTGAAGTGCAGGACATCAAACCATCGCCGACCATGCAGGCTGCGATGGAAGAACAAGCCGCCGCCGAACGCGCCCGCCGCGCCACGGTAACGCGTGCCGACGGCGAAAAAGCCGCGGCAATTCTCGAAGCCGAAGGCCGTCTCGAAGCATCGCGTCGCGATGCGGAGGCCACGGTGGTACTGGCCGAGGCCAGCCAAAAAGCGATCGAGAAAATTACCGCTGCGGTGGGCAGCAATTCGCTGCCGGTGGTGTATTTGCTCGGCGAAAAATATGTCGATCGCCTCGGCGATCTGGCCGCGTCGCCCAACTCGAAAACCGTGGTTCTACCGGGCGATATTCCGGGCGCGGTGAAAGGCCTGATGGGCGCCCTCAACGCGCGCAGTTAGCGGCGGATGGGAGGCGCCGATACCACTCACCAATACAACGGCAGCAAGACCCTTTCGCGATGCGTGCTTCCAATCGAGTTCTGACGGTGTTTTTCATTGCGGTGATCGCGAGCACCGGCGTGCATGCCGATTCCACACCGAAAGAATCGGTATCTAACGAGAAGGTCCAGCTGCGCGACGGCTCGAAAAATACCGATTCACCAAAACCCGACTGCACCGGATCGCACACCGATCCGCGCTGCGGACAACAACGCCCTCGATATCCCCATCAAGCGCCTTATCCCGCACCGCATTACCCCGATCGCTACCGGCAGCGTCCCGTCATCATCAATCAATTGCCCGAAGAGCCGGCAATCGAAATCAATACGCTGACCGATGACTGGGAGGGTTGCCGCAACGCGAAATTGGGCGCCATCAAAGCGCGTCGCTCCGGACGTTCCAGCGCCGCGAACGACCTCGATGACTGGCTGTGGAAAAATTGCCGCTCCTATTCGAATGAATTGCGTCAGCTCGAACAAGACGATATGTAACGCAAATCGGCTGCAAATACGCAGAAAAATGGCTGCGCTCCCTGCGCTCGGCTTTCTTGACACATCGCGATCATCCCACCTACGATGCCAGCCCTTCCGTTGGCAGCCCTCATACATCCCATGCAGCAAATCCGCGCGCTGATGAGCAGCGAATTCGACCAGGTAAATACGCTTATCGTCGAACAGCTGCACTCAAACGTTCCGCTCGTCGAAAATATCGGACATTACATTGTCGATGCGGGCGGCAAACGCCTGCGTCCATTGCTGGTTTTACTCGCTGCCGGCGCGCTCGGTGAAGTCAAACAGGAACATATCAAGCTCGCGGCAATTATCGAATTCATCCATACCGCAACGCTGCTGCACGACGATGTAGTGGATATATCGAGCCTGCGTCGCGGGCGACCGACGGCGAACGCAAAATGGGGTAACGCACCGAGCGTACTCGTCGGCGATTTTCTGTACTCGCGCGCGTTTCAGTTATTGGTGGAGCTCGGTAATTTCCCGCTCATGCAGTTGCTCGCCGATACGACCAACACCATCGCCGAAGGCGAGGTATTACAGCTGACCAAGGCCGGCGACGCGACCACCGACGAGGCCGCGTATTTCAAGGTCATCGAAAACAAAACTGCGGTTTTATTTGCGGCCGCTTCACAAGGCGCGGCTCTCGTCGCCAACGCCGACGACAACCTCTGCCAGAATCTTTATCGCTACGGCCTGCATCTCGGCATTGCCTTTCAGCTCGCCGATGACGTCCTCGATTACCTCGGCGACCCGGGAAAGATGGGCAAGAATGTGGGAGATGACCTGAGCGAAGGTAAACCTACGCTGCCGCTGATCGCTACCCTGCAATTAGGCACGGAAGAGGAAAAGGCCCTGATCACTCAGGCCATCACCGGGCGCGACAGCAGCCTGATCGATCGGGTGGTGGCCGCCGTGAAACGTTGCGGCGCCCTGGATTACACCTTGTCGCAGGCGAAACAGCATGCGGCACTGGCACAGCAGTCGATACAAGCGCTCCCCTCTTCGTCTTACCAGGCGGCAATGGAAAAGCTCTGCCGCATCGCCGTCGAGCGCGACCATTAATCGCCATACGAGTGACTCCGATCACAGGCTGCGGTTAATTTGCGGCAATATTTGCCCTTTTTCTTGAACCGGTCCCCTCCGGGCCCTACAATTCCGGCACCGTCGACTTAATTTACAACGTCCCGAATTATTCACTGGCGATACCTATAACAAATGCTTAATCAACCATTGCGTCGATGGCTTGCCATTAGCAGCCTCGCCTTCATCACTGCAGCCTGCGGGGGCGGCGGTGGTGGCAGTGGCGGCTCAAACTCCGGCTCCGCTTCCGGCACCAGCAGCGCGCCGACCAGCAGCCCATCCGGAAACTCCGCAAGCACCTCGCCCTCCGCCTCCCCGTCAACACCCGGCGGCCTGGTTCGCAACGTTGCTCTTTCGTGGACAATCCCGACAGTTCGCGAGGATGGCTCACCGTTAGCGGCGAGCGGGATCAGCGCTTATCGACTGTTCTATACCCGTGACGGCTCCGCAGAAAGCGAGGACAAAGTCGTAGTCATCGGTAATGGCGCTGCTACGCAGACCAGTGTCTCCGTGACGGTGGCAGGCACTTATACCTTTGCCATTACAGCTGTCGATCTCAATGGCAGCGAAAGCTCTTTATCGGTCCCTGTTTCAGTCGCCATCAATTGACGCGCAGTTCTGGGTTCGCTGTAAAAATTCCTGACATTTCAACACTCTGTCTTTTGATGACCATTTCCACTATGATTCTTTTTGGACTGAGTCAGCGTGTCGCCTGCCCGGCGAGGAGTTGAGGTAAATGTCAAAAGAAAAGGATTACTTGAAAATGGTGGAGAACACATCCACCGCTTGGTCCAACCTGCCACCCCTGGTACGTCAGATCAAAGACAATGCGCAAACGGTATTACTGAATCTCCTCGAGGATTTATTCAGTAATTGCGACGACCTCTTTTTCGATCTCTCCAGCCGCGCCAGCAGCAACACCGAACAGAATCTATATTTCGAGTCGATGCGCGAATTGCGCTTCAAGAAAGCCGGCGTCATCAACGCCTATCGACAACACTTCGAACAGAATTTCCTCGCGCTGGCACAGCCATCGACGCTCAATCGCACGGCACAGGACTCCGTAAATGCCGACACCTTGAGTCTCGTTCAGAACGACACACTGGAACAGGAAGTTGCCGTTAGCGGCATGATTTCCAAAGCGCGAGTGAACTGTCAGGAATCGCTCTATCATCTCGCCACACGCCTGGATTATCTGATTCCACGCGTGACGATCGATCAGGAAAACAATCCGCTCGATCCCGAGCAGATTTGCAAAGCCTTCGCAAAAGCCTGCGAACTGTTTGATATCAGCATCAAAGCCAAAATTATTATTTTCAAACAGTTCGACCGCATCGTCGTCAGCAAGCTCATTAAAATTTACACGGCAGCCAATGAGCTGCTGATCAACTCCGGCGTTCTGCCCAAAATCACGCGCGGCATCAACAAACAACCCGATGGTTCGGCCAGCGATGGCATGACCGCAGCACATACGCCCGAAACGGTACTGGATGCTGCCGCTCAGGCCGTATCGCAGCTGCAGTTCGATTTTGTCGAGCTGAGCAATCTGCTCGCAAGCATGCGCCGCCTCGGCCTGACCCGATTGCCGAATTACAACGCGTACAGCGCCAATCCCGGTCCGGTATTAACGAATACAGAACTGTTTGCATTACTGAGCGCCCAACAGCCACATGCGGTCGAGGGCGCGGAATCAGAACCGATCGACATACGCCAACTGGTGCAGTCGCTGCTGGCCGCCAGCAATCCGGCGCGCCCACGGGCACTGCAGCAACCCGACGAGGATGTCATCAACCTCGTCGCCATGTTTTTTGATTTCGTACTCGACGATCGCAATTTGCCGGTCGCCATTCAGGCGCTCATCAGCAGGCTGCAAATTCCAATCCTCAAGGTTGCGCTGAAAGACAAGGCTTTTTTCAGCCACGCAGGCCATCCGGCACGCAAACTTATCAATACCATCGCCGACGCGAGTATCGGCTGGGATGATGCGGAGCAGCCGAAAAAGGACAAGCTTTACAACAAAGTTTTCGACATCATTCAAACGATCAACGAACAATATGCAGATAACGACAATGTATTTGCCGAAAAACTGAGCGAACTGCAGGCGTTCGTGCAGCAGGAACAGCATCGTACATCTCTGGTTGAACGCCGCACGAGTCAATCCACCGAAGGCCAGGCCAAAACCCAGCAGGCCAAAACCGTCGTCCAGCAATTACTCTTCGCAAAACTTGAGAAATTGCAGTTACCGCCAACGGTCACAGCGTTCATTGTCGATTCGTGGCAACAGCTGCTCGTGCTGGTTCATTTGAAATCCGGCGAAGACAGCCCCGAATGGATGGAGGCGATGCAGGTTATCGATGATTTGATCTGGGCCTCGCAAAAACATGAAGATTCGCGCTCGCTGCAGCGTCTCGGCAAGATCAAACCCGAACTATTGCAGCGCATCGCTCAAGGTCTCGCGAAAATATCCACTACGGCGGAGGCGACACAGACTGCCATCCGCAATATCGGTGAAGTTCTGGATCAGTTGCAAAGCGAAGCTCCGGTAACGTTTGAATCGATCAGTGCCGAACAGGCAGTCGCCCTCGGTCACACACCCGGCAGCGGCAGCAAGAGCTGGCAGGAAATGACCGCACTGGAGCGCCAGCAGGCGCGCTATAAAGCGCTGACCTACGAATTTATAAAGAAAGCCGATGCACTGCCCATCGGCACCTGGCTGTCGTACGAAGACAGTCAGCGTGGAAAGATCCTGCGCTGCAAACTGGCGACAAAAATTGAAATCTCCGACTCCTTCGTTTTCGTCAATCGTTTCGGCTTCAAGGCCATGGAAAAATCGCGCAAGGATTTTGCCTATGACCTACAACAGCGACGCGCGATTCCTCTCGAAAGCGGAATGCTGTTCGATCGCGCCATGGAAAACATCGTCGGCAATTTGCGCCAGCTCAGCAAATAATTCTCTGCACCCGTTTCATAACACAGCGCTTTTTGCACTACAAATCCAGCACCTCGCGGCTATACTGAGGTGCTGTAGCCCACCTCCTCCGCGCCGACAATCAATCTCATGGAACTCGTTCACATCACTTTCCTGAGCAACCTCATCGGGGGCTGCGTCTTTCTTGCACTAACGCTTGCCTTCATTTATTTGTGGTACACGCGCATCGCGCACAGTGCTCTCATATTTGCAGCACTCGCGTCCACCCTATGGCAATTCGCTCTCGCAGCAAATTACAACTGGCTGCAACTCGACAAGTCATTGTTGTTAATCCTGGAGGTGCTGCGCGACGGTACCTGGATCAGCGCGTTGATATCCAGCCTTAATTACAATGCTGGTCGTCGGCTCTCGCTGCAACTGCGCGCTCTTCTGCACGGCATCTGGCTAATCCTACTGGCAGGCATCACCTATTTTTGGTTTACGCGCGAAGCCATTCTGGAAGATACCCGAACACTGGTATGGACAGGCTTGATTCTCGCGCTGACCTGTTTTGTCACCGCGGAGCAGCTATATCGAAATTCGGAAAATAATCAGCTCATCAAACTGCTGTGCGTCTTCATTGCTTCAGTTTTCATTTACGACATTTATCTGTTTTCGCACAGCCTCATTTTCAATCAGATCGATGCAGATCTCTGGGGTGCCCGCAGCAGCATCAATGCGGCAGCGGGCTTATTCATGGCACTCGGCTCTCTCGCTATCGCCAGCCGTGGCAGTGGCACCGCGCGGCTTACGCTTTCCAGACCCGCGGTATTTCATACCACCAGCCTGACCATCGCCGGCTGCTTTCTCGCACTCATGGCGGTCGGCGGCTACTACATAAAACTCTACGGCGGCAGCTGGGGCGCTGCCATTCAAGTGCTGGTGTTGTTCATCGCGCTGCTCGTGATCGCCGGAGTATTTATCTCGGAAAACGCTCGCTCGCGACTAAATGTCTGGGTCAACAAACATTTCTTTCATCACAAATACGATTATCGCGCCGAGTGGCTGAGACTCATCAATTATTTGTCACAGCCCTCGGGGCAGGAAAGCTTTCACGAGCGCGCGATCAAAGCCGTTGCGGATATCTTCAAAAGCCCGAGCGGTTCACTCTGGTTGCGCGAGGGACAACGTTACACACCGGTGGGCGTCTACAATCTGCAACTGCCCAATATCAGCGTCGACGAACCGGTTGACACACAATTCTGCAAGGCATTGAAAGATCACGAATGGGTATTTTCGCCCCGCTCGCCCGATCAGGATCGGCTCAGCGCACTCAACGAATTATTGCCGCAGTGGATTTATCAAATCGATAATTTATGGCTGGTGCTGCCACTACTCACCGAGGCCGAATTGCTCGGATTCATGATTTTAACTGCACCGGAAATCGACGATTCGCTGACATGGGAAGATCTGGACTTGGTGAAAACCGTCGGCCGCCAGGTTGCCTCCTATCTCGATCGTCACGAAGCCGCGGAAATGCTGGCCGAGTCACGGCAATTCGAAGCATTCAACAAGCTGACCGCATTTATCATGCATGATTTGAAAAATCTTATCGCGCAGCAGGCGCTGGTCGTCGAAAACGCAGCTAAACATCGTGAAAACCCGGCCTTTTTCGAGGATGCCATTCGCACCATCGATAACTCCGTTGCGCGCATGAGCAATCTCCTGCGCAAATTGCAGCACACCGAATCGAATGAACTTCGCAGCCTGGAATTGCATCGTGTATTGATGGAAGCCGTGAAAAAATGCAAAGAACAAAAACCGGTACCATCATTGCGTCTGCAAAATACGGATTTGCGCGTAAACGCAGACCTCGATCGATTGATCATGACACTCACTCACATCATCAAAAATGCACAGGAAGCCACACCCGGTACCGGCTATGTGGATATCACTTTGCGCCGCGAGGACAACAATGCGATGATCCTCGTGGAAGACAATGGCAGCGGCATGGATCAGGACTTCATCAAGAGCCAGCTGTTCAGACCTTTCGTCACCACCAAATCCGGTAAGGGCATGGGCATTGGCGCCTATCAGACTCGCGAATTCATCGAATCACTCGGCGGCAAGGTTTTCGTCGAAAGCGCCGTCGACGAAGGCACCACCTTTACGCTTGTACTCCCTCTTTCCAGCTAGTGTTCTCTAAAAAAACATGAGCAAATCGAAATCGCAAAAAACCTTATTGATCATCGAGGACGATACCGGCCTCGCCAGTCAGCTGCGGTGGCACTTCGATCAATACAATGTTGTTCTTGCCGAAGATCGTATCAGCGCAATTAATGCCGTGCGTCAGTTCGAGCCCGCCGTGGTATTGCAGGATCTCGGTTTACCTCCGGATGAAGAAGGTGTTACCGAAGGATTCAAATCGGTGCAGGAAATCATGCGTCTTGCGCCTTCGACAAAAATTATCGTCATCACCGGCAATCACGATTATGAAAATGCCGTTCGCGCCGTTGCACTCGGCGCTTACGACTTTTATCAAAAGCCGATCAACGCCGATACGTTGAATCTCATCGTCGAACGTGCCTATCACATCTATGAACTCGAGCAACAGAATTTGCGCCTGCAGGAGCAACGCTCATCGCCGCTTTCGGGTGTTATCGCCAGCGATCCGCAGATGCTGCGCATCTGCCGCATGGTTGAAAAAGTTGCGCCGACGAATGTCACCTGCACATTGCTTGGCGAAAGCGGTACCGGCAAAGAAGTATTTGCACGCGCAATTCACAATCTGAGTCCGCGCAGCGATAAACGATTCGTCGCCATCAACTGCGCAGCAGTACCTGAAAATCTCATGGAAAGCGAATTGTTCGGATACGAGAAGGGCGCTTTCACCGGTGCGGTAAAACGCACGCTCGGCAAAGTCGAACTTGCGCACGAAGGCACGCTGTTTCTCGATGAAATCGGCGATATGCCATTGTCGCTGCAAGCGAAATTATTGCGCTTTCTGCAAGAGCGCGTCATCGAGCGCGTGGGCGGGCGCGAGGAGATTCCCGTCGATGTACGTGTCGTCTGTGCCACCAATAAAAATCTCGAAGCGATGGTGGCCGATAATACTTTCCGCGAGGATTTGTACTATCGCATTTGCGAGATGGTGATAAATATTCCACCGCTGCGGGAGCGTCAGGGCGATAAAATTTTACTGGCGCGACATTTCCTGGAGAAGTTTTGCGAACAGCAGGAACGCAAGATCGGCGGTTTTTCTGCCGAAGCCGCCGAAGCGATCGAGGGCTATCAATGGCCGGGCAATATCCGGGAAATGGAAAATAAAATAAAACGCGCTGTGATCATGTGCGAGGGGAAGCACATCACTCCCATCGATCTGGCGCTGTCGACTCCCAACGAATTATCGATCAATCTGCGTTATGTGCGACAGGAGGCCGAACGCATCGCCATCAAACAGGCTTTATCGATGACCGACGGGAATTATTCGGCCGCGGCAAAACTGCTGGGTATCACACGACCGACGCTATACGATCTCGTGAAGAAATACGATATCAATATTCCAGGCAGTCCCGAGTAGCGCGGAACCAGAACTGACAACCTGCGTCTTACTGGCATCGAAGCATCGATATTTATAAAAGGAATATTTCTTGAAAGGCAGCCGTACTCGACTCTCACTTTTATTCTGCGCCATTGCAGCAATCAGTAGCGGCTGCAATCGCGCCGATAACGATACGCCTGCGCAGAAGGCAAACAGCCACCTCGAACGCGCCGAAAGTTATCGCCAGCAGGGCCAATATCGCGCGGCGATCATCGAAGCGCGCAATGCAATAGACGCAGCACCGCAGGACAGTCGCGGCGTCATCGAGCTGGCCACGCTGCTCAATGAACTCAACCAGGGCAGGCAGGCGTTGCGCATTCTGGAGCCGCTCGCGCAGAGCAGCGACCGTGCCGTCATCATTGCACGCACCGATGCACTTTTGTCGCAGGGAAAATCGCGATCTGCACTGGAATATCTGCAGGCACAGAACAATCACGATGATGCCGATATTAAATTGCGTATCGCGCGGGCACAGGTAGGTATCGGCCTGTTCGATGAAGCGCGAACGAATTTAGCTGCGCTCGAAACCTCAACGCATACAGCCGATGCCAGATTGGAACAAGCCCGCCTGTATGTGCAGCAAGGAAATCCTGCCGCTGCGAACCAGATTCTCGAACAGTTATTGCAGGAAAAACCGAATCTCATCGAAGCATTGGCGCTCAGCGCAAAACTTGCGGAACTGCGCGGCGATCTGGAAGGCGCAGAAGCCCTGCTCAGCCGTGCGCTGATCAATTTGCCGCAGACCGATATGATCACACCGATCAAGGCAATGGTGCTGCAGCAGCTCATACCGATTTTGACGAAGCTCGGGCGCAGCAGCGAATCGCTCGTCTATGCAAAGGCGCTCGCCGACGCTGATCCGCAGGGCACGATTTTGCAGGATAAATTCAAGCAGGGACTGGAGGCATTCAAGGCGGGCAAGCTCGCAGAAGCGGAAGTCGCGCTCAGCGAGGTTTACGAACAAACCCGCGATGATTATGCCGGACTATTACTGGGCATGATCAAGTACAACCAGAAGGATTTTACGGGCGCTGCTGCGCTGCTCGGCGAAAACGCCGACACGGAAATCACGCCCGATGCCGCATTGAAAGCATTGGCCAATGCAGAGCTGCATCTGGGACAGCCCGACAAGTTACTCGAATTGATCGGACCCGATGAGCAAAAACATATCAAGGACCCCGAGCTAAAGGCATTGGTCGGTATTGCCCTGGTGCAATCCGGCAAACAGAGCGATGGAGAAAAGTTTTTCGCCGAAGCGTTGCGCGAAAACTCCTCGAACGCGTCGGTTCGCGCGATCGTGGCCCGTCACTACCTCATCAGCAATCAAGCTGAAAAAGCGATAAAAACGCTCGAAGAAGGATTAGCAAAAGATGTCGACGATGGTTTAACACGCCTGCTGATCGGCGCCTATGTGCAAACGGGAAAAATCGATGCCGCAATGCGCTCTGCACAAAATCTTGCGGCGACCACGCCAGCGCAGGCGGCCAATCATCATATTCTCGGACATACTGCACTCGTCGCGAAGCAATACGCGATCGGCGAGAAAGCACTGCAAAAGGCGCTGGCCCTGCAACCCGATTACGCGCCCGCTCTGCTCGACTCGGCGCGCCTGCATCTCATTCGCCAGCAGGCTCAACCCGCGGCGGATATTTATCAACGCCTGATTGCAGCGAATGCCGATGATGTATCTGCGCTGAAGGGATTTATTACCGCGCAGGAAATGCTCGGCGTAAAAGCACACGACGACATTGAAAACAAAATAACGCAGCTCGCCAACTCGGATACGGCACGCGCGGTCCTTGCCGAATATTACTTGCGCAATCAGCGCGCCGAGGATGCGAACCGGCTGCTGTCGTCGATCACTGTCGCAGCCGGTAATGGTTATCCGGCATCCGTCAAACAATTGTATGCGCTGTCGGAAGCAAGCCGGCTTTTAAAGGACAAGGAATATAATCGCGCCAGTCAGGCCGCACTCGAAGGTCTGCGCCTCAATCCGCGCAACCCACATTTACTCGCATTGCTGGGCCATATCTCCATCGCGTCCGGCGCCACTCAGGAAGCCGCGAAAATTATCGATCAGTTTGCATTGCTCGAACCGGACTCACCGGCCCTGGCTGATCTGCGCGCTTCATATACGCTTGCAACGGGAGACACTGCAAACGCAACGCAACAGCTGCGCACACTATGGAATGACACGCGCAGTGAGCAGGCGGCGGTGAAACTGTATCAGGCATTGATAAAAACGAATCCGTCGTCGGCAACACAATTTCTTTCGGAATGGCAGGCAGCGCTTCCGGACAGCGATACGCCGCTGTTGTTGCGCGGTGTGGAATACGAGCGCAACGGCGATACCGGGCAGGCAGAAAAATTTTACGAGGATGCGCTGCGCCGGAATGCGGATAATGCACTGGCGCTCAACAATCTCGCGCTTATCTATTTCGCAAAAAAAGATAGCCGCGCGCTGGCGCTGGCGGAAAGAGCCCACGCGCTGCAGCCTAAAAACCCGGCCATACTCGATACCTACGGCTGGATACTGGTAGGATTGAATCAGCGCGAAAATGGATTGAGCCTGTTACAGCAAGCCGCTGCGCTGGCTCCTCATGCTCCCGAAATCGCCGAGCATTTAAAACGCGCGCAAACGCCGTAAAATTCATGTTACCGATGAGGAATACCGATGACATCGAGGATCTATTCATCGCTAGCGCTTGTCGCAACGCTGGTATTTAGCTCTCTATCTTTGATTGGATGCAATAAACAAAACGATATGACGATCGAATACAGCAAACCCACGCAAGCCGAATGGGACCGCTTCAAGCAATTGCACATCGCATTCGGACATCAATCCGTCGGCAATAATCTGCTCGCCGGCGTGCGCGCGCTGGCGCAGGAGCAAAATATTGAGTTGCCGATTGCGGACAGCGCCACCGCAGGTGATGCAGTGGTCATCCGCCAATTTCCCATCGGGGAAAACGGCAATCCAAATTCGAAGCTCGACGCATTTCGCGATGCATTGGCTCAGGGCGCCGGTGCTTATGCGAATGTCGCGCAAATGAAATTCTGCTACATCGACTTTCCACCGAATGTAGATCCAGCGGCGCTGGCAGCGAATTATATCCAGCAGACCACCGAGCTTTCCGCGCAATATCCCAGTGCGGTTTTTATCGTGACGACCACACCGCTGACCACCATTCAAACCGGACCGAAAGCCTGGCTCAAGCGCGCACTCGGCAAACAACCTGCTGGTTACGCAGAAAACTTGCGCCGCCACGAATTCAATCAAGTGCTTCGCGATCATTACGGCAGCAACCCGACATTATTCGATCTCGCTGCTGTCGAATCGCTGCAGGGCGCATCGCATTTTGTCGTCGATAATAAAACCGTCGAAGCGCTGCCCCCGGCGATTACCGACGATGGGGGACATCTCAATGATCTGGGGCAACGGCTGGTAGCGTCTGCATGGATACGCCATCTTTCAACCTTGAAACCGCCCGCCCAGGAAGAAGCTTTTACCCATGAAAAAAATAGCGCACCAGCTCAGCCATGATATCCGCCTGCACGAGCGATTGAAGTTCGGAGCTCAAAGCGATTCCTTCTGGAATCGCCTGCGCGTATTGATCGGTTCGCGCGGCTTATGGTTTACGCTCTGTTATCGCATTATTTATTACAGTACGAATAATAAAAATCTTCGCAGCCCGAGCTGGTGGATTGCCCGCCTGCTCGAAATACCCGCCTCCGCTTACAAAACTGCAGTGTGCAAAAGCGATGTGCTCGGCGATTGCATCATTGAGCCGGGCGTTTATCTTCCCGACCGTGGTTATCTGACATGCGGTGCACTCTCAATCGGCAGCGGCACTGTTATTCACGATCACATTACTTTTGGCATGGCCGTGGCGAACAGAAATTCAGGACGGCCGCGTATTGGCAAAAATGTATGGATTGGTCCCAACAGTATTGTCGCGGGTGGCATTGAGGTTGGCGATGGCTGCACCATTCTTGCCGGCACCTATCTGACCTATAACATTCCAGCCAATACGGTAGTGCGCGGCAATCCCGCCCGCATCATCCATGAGAATTTCGATAACAGTGAAATTCGCAGCTCGCTCGCCATTATCGAGAGCATCGCTCCCCAGCCCTCACCTCCAAAGGACAGCGCGAACGCATGAAATCCGCCTTCCTCGCCGACTGCCAGCGCCGCAATAAAAGCATGCTCCCGAGCATATCGAGAGCAATTCGCCTGACGCTCAACGATCACGGTCTGCAGGCGCTCATCGGCTATCGTTTGGGTCGCCGTCTGCTTGAGCTGAAACAGCAGAAGCGCGGCTATCTGAAACGCCTGTTTGGCTGGCCTCTGTATTTTGTGCTGCGCAGTTACGCGAGAATAATTCTGGACATTCGCCTGGAACTGTCGGCAGATATCGGCGCCGGTCTGTACATAGGCCACTTCGGAAATGTCCACGTCGAATGCTGCAAACTCGGCGAGCATTGCTCGATCGCACAATCCACGCATTTGCGTGCAGATGAAAACGGGGAAGGCCCGTTGATTGGTAACCGCGCCTGGATCGGAGCACACGCCAATATCACCGGTCCATTTCAAATCGGCGATGGCGCCACCGTCAGCGCGGGCGCGGTTGTCAAACGCAATATCCCCGCCGGCGCACTGTGCATGGGCAATCCCGCGCGCGTGGTGCTCATGCAGTATGACAACAGCGAAATTTTATAAAGTGTGAAAGGCGCTTCGGTGACTAATGATTTCGCAACAGCTGCGCAATCGCTTCGATGTCGGCGGCACTGACGCCGCCATGAACAGGTAGAGTCAGCAAGCGATCGGCGAACTGCCTGGCACCGATCAATCTGCCGCTGGTGACGACGTGAGCGGCGACGCCTTCGATATCGGGCAATACCGATTGATACAGTGCGGTGGCACCCAGCCCCGCCTTTTGCAATTGCTGCAGCGCAGTGTCACGCCGCCCACGATCGCGCAATAAAACCGGATAACGCAATAAACGCCCCGCCCGCCCGCCCGCTTGCGCAGGCAAATTAATTATCGGATCGGGAACGATCGCGGCAATCGCATCCGCGCAGGTATGCGGCCGACGTATATGATTCCGTATATTCGAAGCGAGCAGTGCCTGACGCCGCTCATCCATCGCCTCGATTGTCGATAGTGCTTTCAACTGCGTGACACCCAGCTTCAAAAACGGCGCCTTTGAAACGGGGCCGTATAGCCAGGGCCGCAACAGTGCGTTATATGCCAGCGTCCTGGCAAAGAACATGGCGCCGGGCGCTTCCGCAGACCGAATCACATCGTGAAGAGCCGGAGTTTCGAGCGCAGCATTTATCAACAGCGCGCCACCGCCCAGCAAACTCACCGGCTTACCGCGACCAAAACTCAAACAGACGAAATCACCCTGCAACTCTGCGCTTGGAAAAGGTTCCGGAAACCACTGCGCGTTATCTTCGATAAGCACCACTGCAGGATGCGTTGCGATAATTTCGCGCAACGCCGCAAGACGCTCGCTCACGCCCAAAAAGTTCACCGCAACCACGGCAATCGTCGCGGGAGAAAGCGCCGCGCGCAGCGCATTCAGATCGTATGAGGGATCATCGCTGCCGATATCGACGAGCACAGGTTGCACACCCGCGAATAACGCAGCGGCAACCAAATCCGGACAGGCGTAACCGGGCAGTATGACTTGAGGCTTTTCGATATGCGGCGAGCGCTGCCGCGCCGCGATCATGGCCAGGGCCAGCGCAGCAGTGCCCGATTGCACCCAGAACGCGCGATAGTCGGAAAACTCCGGCAACGCGGATCGACCGCTCTCCAGCGCAACCGGATGTCCGACTGGAGGTAATACGCGCCAGCTCATCGCGCCGAAGGCTGCCACGTCGTCATGCGTTTACCGAGCAGATATTGCACGCAGGCATCGGCGATCGCGGCATTCGATTGCACGAAGAAGTAGATGATGCGAACGATACCGTGATCGCGCAGTGGCGCATTGAAATGCGCGACAATCGCGACGCTATAAAATGCCAGTTGCGCCAAAAATGCGAGCACGTAAATACCGCCCGATGCTATGGAAGCAAACGTCGCCAGAAATAATCCCAGCAGAAACCACGGTACGCCCCAGCGCAGAATCTTGTGGCTCCACACTTGAATCGCGAACCAGCGGAAGCTCGCGAAGCTGAGTACGTCGGGATGCCTCGCAATCGCGGTGATTCCACGCAACACCGTGCGCACCTTACGCTGATACTCCCTGCGCGGATCGGCGAGATCCTTGTAATACCCCAGCACATCGGGTGCGGTCACCGCGCGGTAACCCGCGCGCGCGCAATTGAGCGCAGTGTTGAAATCGCTCGGGCAGTGAATGTCCCACGCCGCGCAAATCGTCTTGCGCGCCGCAAAAAATGAGCCGCTCAGCCCGACCAGACCGGCGAGCTCGGACTCCATCCGCCGCAGCCACATTTCATAGCGCACATAAGCACCCTCGCCGGCGACGGTGCCGTTATGGCTGATGAAGCGATCCTCGCTCGACACCGCGCCAATTTTCGGATCGGCGAAATAGGCGGCAAGCTTGCGCAGCGCATCAGAGGGAATTTGCGTAGCCACATCGGAGAACACCACAATGTCGCCGCTCGCCTGCTCGATGGCACAGCGCTGAGCGTTTTCCTTGCCGAGGCGCTGGTCGGCGCGCACCAGCTTCACACCGCGCCCAATATATTCGGCAACGATATCTTCGGTGTCATCGGTCGAACAATCGGAGGCAATGATGATTTCGAGCTGCGGATAATCGATCGCAAGGCTGTTCTCGATTTTTTCACGGATGCGAACCTGCTCGTTATACGCGGTAACGATTAGACTCAAACCCGGCAACTCCGATACGGCAGGCACGTCGCGACGGGCCGCAAGGCTAACCCGAACCGACAGCACCAGGGGATAAAGGAAGTAGCTGTAAATCGACAGCAGAAGCAGTAGCCAGAACAATAATTCACTCATTTTGGTAGCAACCATCCTATCGCGGCGGTTAAGCCCGTTAAACTACACGCTTTTGAATATGCGGGCTAAAATTCAGGTCTTATTTTAAACGGGAAGGATTCAATTTGTCGCACACATCAGCCCCCATCAAGGTTGTACACCTCCTGTCTGGCGATCTCTGGGCAGGTGCGGAAGTGCAGGCATTTAATTTACTGACCTCGCTTAAACGACTGGAGTCGATCGAGGTGAGCGCGGTCCTGCTCAACGAAGGCGAACTCGCCTCGCGCCTGCGTCAGCAGAATATTCCCGTCACTCTATTCGATGAAAAAAGCCTGAATGGTTTTCAGATTACAGCGGCGCTCCGCAAATACTTGTACGCTCACAAACCGGATATCCTGCATACACATCGCTTCAAGGAAAATATTCTTGGAGCTCTGGCAAACTGGCTCAGCATAAGAACAATTTCCTTGCGAACGACACACGGTGCGCCCGAAAGTCGGGCCCAAGGATGGAAAGACTGGCCCAAGCGTTTGTTAACCTTCTTTGACCGCTGGTGTGGCAATAACCTGCAAAAATGCGTCATCGCAGTCACTGCGGAATTGGCTGGGAGACTGCAGGCGCAGCTTGGCTATCGCAAAGTCACAGTGATTGAAAATGGTCTGGATTTCGACGCACTGTTAAAGAGCACCGAACACTCCGCCACGCTGCAATTTGATACCGATAAAACGCACATCGCCATCATCGGCAGACTGATGCCCGTGAAGCGCGTCGATCTCTTCCTGGAAATCGCTGCCTATCTGCAGAAAAATGCTTCACAGCATAACTGGCAATTTCACATCTTCGGCGACGGCCCCCTGAAAGCTCAATTAAACGATCGAGCCCACGAGCTCGGCGTACAGAATGTCGTGTTATTTCACGGGCAACGCAGTGATATTCCGGCGTGTATGTCGCGCATGCATGCCATCATTATGTGCTCGGATCACGAAGGTCTGCCGATGACACTGCTTGAAGCGATGGCTGTCGGCACTCCCGTCGCAGGCCATGCTGTCGGAGGTATCGCGCAACTCCTTAACGGGAACAGTTACGGCTGGCCAGCAGCCAACCAGCGAGCGGATTCCTACGCAGCCGCTCTCATTGAACTCCTCAATGACCCAGGCGAGCGCAGGTTGCGTACAATTGCGGCCAGAAACAATGTGCTAGCAAATTTTTCGGCTCAACTATGCGCGCAGAAGCATGCGCAGCTTTATCAAGAGCTCATGCACGCTTAACAGGCCGATTTTTCGGAGAATTCTTGTGCTTTCGATTTTGACAAAGATTTATACCCTGCTCAATGCGCAACAGAAACGCAGCTACATACTCTTACAGGCACTATTCGCACTAACCGCCATTATTCAGGTAGCCGGCATCGCATCACTCGCGCCTTTCATCGCATTGTTAGCCAATCAGAAACTGATTCATGAACACCCACTACTGAGCCGCGCGTATAACGAACTTGCTTTCACGAGCGATATTGCATTTTTTATATTTCTCGCCCTGTTGATCATGGGTTTCATCCTCATTTCCAACATTATCGCCGCAACCGCCATGTGGTTTTCGGTGAGATTTTCCCAAAACCTGGGAGTGGAGCTGCAGAGCGCCATTTACCGCAGCTACCTTTACAAGGAGCATGTTTTTTTCAGTAAAAATAATTCTTCGCACATGACATCCATGATCACGCAGGAAGCACCTCGCTTTACTTATATGGTACTACAGCCTTTGTTGAATTTATTTAGTCAGGCTTTCGTCGTGTTTGTAATCGCCATCGGCCTGATCGTTATCGACCCCCTGCTTGCCTCGATCGCCCTATTCACAATAGGCGGAAGTTATTTGGGTATTTTCCGGTTCATCAAAATAGAGCTGGGAAAATACGATCTGAAATTCCATCACGCCAATACGAGAAAGTTTCGACTTTTAAACGAGAGCATCGGTGGCATCAAGGAAGTCAAACTACTAGGCACAGAGGCACAATACGAAAAGGAATTAAAAGAGGCGAACATGACTAACGCCCATGCCAATTCGATGATAAGTTTATTTAGCGATCTACCCAGATTCATGATCGAAACAATTGCATTCTGCGCCCTGCTTGGCCTTGCCATCTATCTGCTGGCCAAATACGGCAATTCGACCAATATCATTTCCATTCTCAGCCTATACGCGATGGCGGGATATAAATTGCTTCCCGCCGCACAATCAATTTTTAAAGCCGCATCGCAAATTAAAGGAAACCGCTCCGCGCTCGATGCCATTTACCCGGAAGTGATTGAAGGACGCGGTGTAATTCCGGAGGAAAACACATCCTCTCCAGATATCGTTACCGCAAAAGCAGATATTCGCTTCGATAATGTGTCCTACCGTTATCCTGACGCAGAATCGCTGGCACTTACCGATATCAATTTGTCGATAAAGAAGCACTCCATCAACGCTTTCGTCGGCTCATCAGGAGCAGGAAAGAGCACGATGGCAGATCTATTACTGTGCTTTTTGATGCCGACAGCCGGCGCCATGTATGTCGGTGATAAAAAAATTACGCCGGAAAATAAACGCTCCTGGCAAAGGCATCTAGGTTATGTACCGCAAAATATATTTCTACTGGACGACACCATCGTCACCAATATCGCTTTCGGTGTGAAGCCTGCGGATATCGACCTCAACAAGGTTAAAACGGCAGCAAAATTGGCCAACATCGATCAGTTCATCGAAACGCTTCCAGAAAAATATAATTTTATCGTCGGCGAGCGCGGCGCGATGCTGAGTGGTGGTCAAAAACAACGTATCGGTATCGCACGAGCGCTTTATCACGATGCCGACATTCTGGTGCTCGATGAAGCCACCAGCGCTCTGGATAACATTACAGAGCGCGAAATTGTCGCCACCATTCAAAAACTCAAAACCAGCAAAACCATCATCATGATCGCACATCGACTGACAACCATTCGCAATGCCGATCAAATTGTTTATTTCGAGAAAGGCAGGCTCGAAGATTACGGATCGTTTGAAGAACTTACCCAGAGAAGTCAAAAATTTCGCGATCTGACTCAGTCTGCTACTCAAGCCGAAGCAGATAATGCAATTTAACCCTTCGCTCCTGACAAGCGAAATACGCCGCGACCAATTTTCATAAGGCCACATCTTTCAGATGCGTATACTTTTCGTCAATGGACACGCTTTTCTTCCGCAGCTGGTCGGAGGCATTGAAGTTTCCACTTTCGATTTATGTAAATCGCTGCAGCAACAAGGCCATGAAACTGCAGTGCTAAGCTCATTGATAGATAAAAACCTTCTCTGGTTAAAAAATCGCATTGTGGGAAAAATAACAAAAAGGGATTTTCCTAAAGACAATTATCAAGGAATTCCTGTATACCGAGGCTGGTCAAGTATTCGCGGCCTGCAGGAAGTGACACAACAGGAAAGCCCCGATGTCATTATCGTTCAGGGCGGCGGCTACAACGCTTATGAAATCGCCGCCGAAGCAACACGGCTTGGCTTTAAAACTTTTTTCTATACTCACGATATTGGCATCATTTCGAGTGGAACCCCTCTACCTGACTTGACTCATGTTCGCTGGATTGCAAATTCAGCGTTTACTGCAAGAAAGCTCCAGGAGCACCTCGCGGTACAAAGCGCCATCATTCCTCTCATTTTTGCGCCTCAAAAATATCGGGTACCGGCGCAGGGAAGTCGCGTAACGATGATTAACCCCCGTCCAGAAAAGGGCGGCAGTCTTGCTCTCGATGTTGCTGAAATATGCTCAGATATAGATTTTCAGTTTGTCGAAGCCTGGAGCACAAAACATCCGGACGTGCTGAAATTGAAAGCAAGAGCAGAGAACCTTCCAAACGTTACATGGATGCCCCCCCAGAAAAATATGCAGAATATTTATCGGCAAACTCGGATTCTTTTTATGCCGAGTCAGTGCCAGGAAACGTGGGGACGTGTAATCACCGAAGCGCAGTTCAGCGGAATTCCTGCGCTGGCCAGCGAAATCGGTGCATTACCCGAAACGGTTGGAAGGGGTGGATTGCTATTGCCTGCTGATGCGCCCGCAGAGCAATGGGCTCAGGCATTACAAAAACTGTATAGCACGGAGGTTTATAACGCGCTGTCCAAAGCCGCGCTACTGCATTCATCGCGAGATGAACTCGCACCGCTCTTCATCACAAAAAAATTAACTGAATTACTTGGCGCCAGCTGACCTCGCCAGCTAACGCCCGTGTAATTATTTTCATCTAAGGAGCGGGAGTGCCGAACACTTCGAACTCCGACAACCCGATGTTCTGGGTCGCCGCACTTGTACCCGTTACCGCAAATCGCAAACTTGTAATAGTTTTGGGCGATAGCGTTACGGTCGTCGCCAGACCTTCATTATTCAAACTCCCGATCAACAATGTAGTGCCATCACTAAACGTTACGACACCACCGGTAATTTGGTCGTTGGTATTCGGACGATCGAAGAAAACCAGACGTGAGACGATGATTGGGTTATTCCAGCGCAGTTCAATCCAAGCTCCCGTCTGCTCTCCCCTTGTCGCCCACTCACGCGTGTAGTCACCTGGATATCCGGAGATGACGCCATCCACGGCTTTAACAGCAAGCTGATTGTCGGCGGCATTTTCTGTTGATGCCAGGACAGTCGCCTGAGTGGCCAGGTTGATACTGGGCTGACCGCCAGTCACTGTAACGTTGGTGTTTGCCGGCACGCTGTCAGCCTGACCGTCATTTACCACCAATTCAAAACTTAATATCGCATTTTGGGTTAGCCCCGTGGGAGCGACGAACAATGGCGACACCTCATCGATACTGGATAGCGCCACCGAGGGACCTCCGACTTGGCGCCACTGGTACGTCAGCGGAGATCCCTCGGGATCCACGCTCGCGCTGCCGACAATCTGCACCAGGGAGCCTTGCGCTACTGTTTGATCCGATCCCGCATCCGCAAGCGGTAATTGATTGCCCACCTCCGAGCCGACACTGAACACCTTGAATTCGGATAAACCAATATTCTCCGAACCCAATGAGGTGGCAGTTATGGTGAGTCGCACGCTGGTCACTGTCCGCGCACTGAAATTCACTACTGACTCGCCTCCTTCGTTATTCAGCGCAGATACCTGAACGCTCGACCCATCGCTGAACGAAAGCGTCGCCCCGGTGATCTGATCGGTCTGATTCGGACGATCAAACAAGGCTACGCGATTGATGGTGACCGGCGTAGACCAATTCAATTGAATCCAGGCGCCTTGCGCCTGCCCCTGCGTCGCCCACTCACAGGTGTAATCGCCGGGATAACCATCCGCCACCCCATCGATGGCTTTGACCGCTAACTGACCGTCAGCGCTGTTTTGCGACGAAGCCGTCACTGTTGCCAATGACGCAACATTCACGCTCGGCTGATTCGCGGTCACAGTAATTATCACGGACGATGGTGCGCTGTTCTGCAGGCCATCGCTCACCACCAGCTCAAACTCGAAAGTGGCGCTTTGCGCCAGGTTCGCAGGAGCTGCAAAGGATGGATTCGCCGTGTTAGTGCCAGTAAGAGCCACCGTATTACCGCTGACCTGCGTCCACTGATACCCCAGCGCACTGCCCTCGGGATCGCTGCTCGCGGAGCCATCGAGATGCACTGTCGCACCGGAGGCGACCGTCTGCGCCGATCCGGCGTTTGCCACCGGCGGATTATTTGCACTGCCACCCGAACCGGTTCCAAATACCTGAATCTCGGATAGACCGACATTCTGTGTCGAAGCGGATGTCGATGTAACCGTAAATCTCAGCCATGAAGTCGTACGGGCGGCAAAATTAACCTCGAAACCTGCACCCGAGTTGACCAGCGATGAAATATTTACGCTGGAGCCATCGCTGAACGTAAGTACTCCGCCCGTAATGAAATCGCCGGTATTTGGGCGATCAAACAAAACAACGCGACTAACGCTAGCAGGCACAGACCAATTCAATTGAATCCACGCGCCAGCTTGCTGACCAGTGGTTGCCCATTCGCGCGTGTAATCGCCCGGGTAACCATCGATGACACCATCGACAGCCCTTACTGCGAACTGGCTATCAGCTGCATTTTGTGACGAGGCGGAAACAGCTGCATTCGGTGCGATATTTTGTAACGGTGCTCCGGCTCCGGAAACCGTTACCGCGACCCTGTCCGGCAGGCTGCTCACCACGCCATTATTTACGACCAGCTCAAAGCCAAGCGTCTCGTTTTGCGCCAAATCCGACGGAGCCTGGAAGCTTGGTGCTGCCGACGAAATGTCCGACAAAGCCACCGGCGTTCCACTGATCTGATGCCAGGTATAGGTGAGTGGAGTACCGACTGAATCGCTGCTGCCCGCTCCACTCAGCTGAACAGTCGCCCCCGCCGCAACAGACTGGTTTAAGCCGGCTGATGCTTTCGGCGGCAATACCACATTCGTCAAGGACTCTAACCAGAACACTTCATCCATATGTGCAAAGCGGCCGAGAAACGAGTCTGCCCCCCCCTGACTGACATGCGAATCAATCGCCTGATACTTGGGATTGGCTGCCAGATTCGTCGACTGCATCGACACCGGCACATCAAGACTTTCCCGCTCAGCCCATGGCAAACCCGAAATGGCAGGGAACGGCCCGTGGTACGCCGACGGGTCTACAGGATCCGGCCAGGTCGGCGAGTGGAAAATAGGAGCTGCCCACACAATCGTTTTATGGAATCCAGGACGATAGCCAGGATTTGATGCAACAACCTGAGAGGTCGCCACTCTGACAAATTCAAAGGTAGTACTGTGGTCAGGGTGCTGATCCTGACCTGCAGTGGTCACAATATGATCCGGCAAATAGGTTGAAATGATCGTCGACAGGTCGAGCACGATATTGGCGCGGTTGTACGATGCGGGTGCGCCGAAGCGAAACGTATGATAATCGGCACGGCCGAGCCCTCTCGTGCCATAAGTCGTTGAGTTGCCATTATTGGCCCAGTAGACATCGGTGCCGGCGGGATAATGGTTATAGATATCGGCGAGACCGCCATCCGGATAGCCGAGGAAAATGACGTCATCCTCTGTAGCGCCCAGATGCTGGATGATTCCGAGCACACTCTCGCCCTGGCGCACCAGCCCTGCGGTGGTACTTGCAGCATCGCCATTGGTCATGAGAACGATTTTGACCTGTTCGCCCCGCGCCTTGGCGCCGGCAATGACACCGGCAGCCATAAGCAACTCATCATCGGGATGCGGCGCCACCACCAGAAGCCCGCCGGCCTGTACTGGCATCGCAGCGAGCAATACAAGCGCAGTTACGAGAGCAAGAAATTTACGCATCGACATTTAACCCTTAAATCCGATTAATTCGTTTTCCACCCCGTTCAATTGCCAATCCCGCACGCACAAAAATGGGAGCCGGAATAACGGGAACTACGTATCAGTTTTGGCGGCTACGCAATTTTCGTGCAAAAAAACCGGATTGAATTAAAATCAAACACTTGTATCCAGAGTTGTGAGCTTTAACGCACAACCCTTGTAAACTATTTCGACACAGGAAGTGCCGGGGCACATCCTGCAGGACTTGGAGAATATCTTGAGCCGCACCTGCCTACTCGTTACTCACCTCTCCTTAGCCGGGCTTGCGTCCAAGCAATATGGAATTTACCGCCGTCTATCGCTGCTAGCTCAGGCCGTGATTGAAACGGGTATGAAACTGCGCATTTTTTGTGTGGTGCCGGATTCCGAACGCGCCAATTTTTCGGGTGATCTTGCAACATCGATTGCGGGCGATATCAAAACGCACTGGGGTATTGAAGCGGAAATTTTTGTTGGCGCACTCAAACCTTCGTCGACACTACCGTGGCTATTACAGCAGGCGATGGGCGTGTGCCGTTATTTATGGTCACCCCTCGTGCACAACATGCTCGACCTCCACTCAAAAGCAACGTTGCGTCAATTACTCGATTCAGATATCGACTTTATCGTCGCCCATCGATTGCCGATGATGGCGATTACTCAGCAATCCCTGACTAAATACAAGCCAATTATTTTCGATCTCGACGATCTCGAGCATGTGGCAGCGTTACGCTCCATCCCCGAAATTAAATCGGTGCGGAATAAGCTTTTCACACTACTCAGCATCCCCGCACTGATTCTTGCCGAACGCCGCGCGGCCGAGAATGCAATATCTACCTTTGTTTGTTCGAAAATAGATGCCATTCGCGCAGGCAATCTTCTGCCATCGAAAGGCATCTTCGTTCTTCCCAACGCAATTGCCATTCCTCCAGTACCGGCGCCAACATCTGCAAACCCCATATTGCTCATGGTAGGTATTTATTCGTATGGCCCAAATAAAGATGCGGCGGATTATTTTCTTGAAGAAGTGATGCCGTATATCCGTCGCGCTCGCCCCGACGCGGAGATATGGTTTGTCGGCGCAGGTGCGGATCATTTGAAAAGTTTCGACAAAAATTCACCAGGCGTTCGCTTTCTGGGTTTTGTCGACGATTTAGCAAAGGTTTATCACGAGGCTCGTGTCGTGATATGCCCAATTCGCTTCGGCAGCGGTACGCGCGTTAAACTTGTCGAAGCCGCGGCCTGGGGCAAGCCGATAGTGTCTACCACAATGGGCGCCGAAGGTTTAGGCATGTCGCATCAGGAGCATGCATTGTTTGGGGACACCGCCGAAGAATTTGCACAACATTGCGTGACGCTGCTGACGGATTCGAATCTGTGCGAAAGACTTGGCAACAACGCCCGTACGCTGGCACAAAAAACTTATGATCGAAAAGAAATTATCAGTTTGCTTGCGCGCGAAATAAATACACACATCGACAAGACTGCGGCGCTATGACGTCCAATTCCAGCAGGCTAATCACAGTTGACTCGCTGCGAGGTCTCGCCGCCCTAGCTGTGGCGGTCTACCACATCGATCGTGTTACGCTGGCAAACTCGACGTCGATTGCCAACTGGATGCACCAGCTTTTTCAGTTTGGATTTTTAGGTGTCCCGGTCTTTTTTGTCATCAGCGGATTCGTTATCGCCGCATCCACCAGCAAAGACGCCATCACGTTTAGATATTTCGGCAAATTTCTTGTGAAGCGCCAGACTCGATTAGATCCTAACTACTGGGCATCGATTACGCTGGACATTTTATTAGGCGTTTTAGCCATTCACTTTCTCGCCATTAACACACCATTGCCCAGCTGGGAATCCGTGGCTGCTCATGTGCTGTATTTACAAGATCTTCTCGGCTTTCACCAAATCGCTGCCATCTACTGGACACTTTGTCTTGAAATTCAGTTTTATGTTGTCTTTTGTTTGATTCTGGCGCTCGATACTGCGTATCGGAAAAATCGAAAAATGCCTCAATTCAATCTGAAAATGTGGGCATTCGCGGCAATGACTTTCTATTCGCTGCTGATATTTTCTGAAATTGCTCCTCCGCCCATGCGCGGATTATTTATTTCATTCTGGATTCTTTTCGGCATGGGAGCCGCCGCCTATCACTGGGGCATGAACAAGCGGGATAACAATTGGGCTTTTCCTTTCATTTTGATAAGCGCAATTTTTTCCGGCTTTTATCACGTCAAAATCAAAGGCTCGTATAACATCAATCTAGGATTTGCTTGTGCTGTAGCAGCTTTTTTATTTTTTGGCGCACGCTACAACAAGCTTGGTGGTCTATTTACCAGCCCTGTTTTGCAATATCTTGGCTCTCGCTCCTATTCAATTTATTTATTTCACACCATCATTGGAGATCGCACGGGAGGTGTGATAACGCAAATCGTGTACCCGAGGCTTCATCTATCACCTACCGAACCACTCTGGGCAATCGTGGCATTTACTATTACTCTAGCCGCAAGTCTGGCTATCGCTGAAATCGCATATCGCTTAATTGAAATTCCTTCGCTGCGACTTTCGAAACGTGTACGCCCTGACCAACCTCAATCACCATTCAAGGATCTGATGATGACGCAGCCGCTTCGTAAAGCTGAATATAACGTTCCACAGTGACCGCAAAGTCGTAGTTTTCCAACGCATTTTTTCGGCCAGCAGCGCCGAGACATTCACGCAAATCAGGTGAACGCCTTAGCTCCAGAATTTTTTCTGCCAATTGCGAAGGCGATCCAACATCAACCAAGACAGCACCACCCCCTCGCTCGAACATCGTCTCTACGCCGCACCGCGTAGCGAGTACAGGCCGTCCGGACGCCATCGCCTGAATAACCGAAAACGGATGCCCTTCTGTTTTTGATGCCAGCAAATAAAGATCGATACCCGCCAAATATTGCGGGGGATGATCGCAAAACCCTATGAATCGCACATTACGATTCAAGCCGAGCTCATTCACCAATGCACTCAACTCAGCATATAAAGGATGTTTTGTATCGCCGGCAATCAGCAGATGAACCGAAGAATCCTGCTCCACCACAAGCCGCATGGCTCGAATAGCCGTCGGATAATCCTTCGCTGGCCGCAAATTTCCTAAAGCGCCAACGATGAACGCATCTGCCGGCAACTGATGTTCTGCGCGCAACGAAGTCGACACGCCCGGCACGAAACGCTCACAGTCAATTCCATTTTTTATCACGATAATTCTCTGCCTGTCGATCGGTGAACGCACCAGAAGATCATCCCGCAACAGCTCACTTACACAAACTATTTTTTCAGCGCGATTCACAGCGGCAAATTTCAAGCGAAGGAATCTCTCATTTCGAGACACATCGACACTGCCATGAAAAGTGCTGATGACGGGCACCGACGTCAGCATCCCCGCTAATGCCGAATACACATTCGAACCCAACAAATGCGACTGAATCACATCAATCTTGTTCTGACGAATCAATCGGACCAGGTAAAGTACGAAGGAAATATTAAACGACCCCTTGCAATCGTAGATGGATGTATCGATATCCGCAGCCACAAGCTGATCGTATACCCACCCTTTACCACGCAGTAGTGCGTAGGATTTATAGCCATCCGTATTAAGATACTTACACAACTCAACGAATAATGTCTCGGCACCGCCGGGCCCCGTGGTATCGATAACGTGCAAAATATTCATGTCAGAGTTTCCGCAATTATGAGGAATTATTCCGCCAGAGCCTGCTCATAAATTCTCTCCAAGCCTGCTTGATAAGGCGCGAGCGAATAATCTCTCTCCGCTTTAGCCAGCGCTGCCACCCCCAAACGCTGACGAAGCGATGCGTCCGTGACAACACGGAAGAGCGCGTCCGCAAAAGCCTGCTGATCGTGAGGATTGACCAACACGCCAGAAATATTATCTTCGACAATTTCTGCAGTAGCACCATAACTTGCGGCAATGACAGCCTTACCCAATGCCATGGCTTCGGTAACCACCAGACCAAACGGTTCAGGCTCAGTTGAGCTATGCACCAAAACATCTACGGCGGCCATTAGATTGTGAATATCTTCAACATGTCCGGTAAATATAACTCTGTCACTCAACGCGTGGCTTGCAACAAAACTATGCAGCTCCTGCACATAATCGCCGTTCAGTTTTTCGACATCGTCACCAATCACCAACGCGGTGACATTGGGTAAGCGATCTTGGATTTGCGTAAAAGCCCGCAAAAACTCCAACTGCCCCTTCCACGACACCAGACGGCCAACATGAGCCACCAGCACACGATCGCCATTTCGATTGAATTCTTTTCGATAAGCCTCAACGGCGTTTTCATTAACCACAGGAACGGGACTGGGATTTGGCAGTACGAATACACGCTCAGCAGGAACGCCTTTGGATAACAAAATATCGGCAAGCCCCTGAGAAACGCACACACATGCCTTCGCCATTTTTGCGACGACAATTTCCAGCTTCGAGTCAAGGCCAAAGGGGCCGTGCAGATGCAACACGGTTGGTATCCGTAAAAGGCTGCCAACGACCATCGAGTCGAGGCCGTTGTGGGTATGAATTAACATCGGACGCAGGCGCCTGATTCGAATTAAAAGCAAAAAAAAAGGAATGCAATTGGCTAGCGCGCTGTAAACCGTAAATAAATAGCTTGCCATTTTCCTGGGCCACTTCTTTCGAAAAAGCGGATTTTCCAGAAATGAAAATCGAGCAACGTAATTCGCGAGATGATGATGTGTAATTATCGGCAATGATAACTTCCCAAAAATTTCGTGCGCTCGCGCCGTTGGCAGCGCCGTCACAATCACTGGCGCGTATTTGTCGCGATTCAATGACCTCAGTGTATTGAGAAGGACAACTATGGATCCACCGACAGCTATTGCAAAATCAAAAAAAACTATCTTGACCGGCTCTTTCTTCATGTCCTTTCTCATGTCGGTAATGCGGTAGGGCGCCGGGCATGTCGCTGCGAGCCAGGAGATCTCTGCTGTTTGCGAACTACGTTATAGAGCGCGGCTGAAAGTGAAGCCTGAACAAACAAAAACGGATACTCATGCTGCGTGACAAAGCAGCTGGCCAAAAGAAAACCAATAAGACCCAAATTCAGACCAAATGCAATAAATCGCCACACCCTATCCTCATCATTATCCTTCAAAGCTCTTATCGTTCGGGTGTTTGTCACGAGTGTCCACAGCGCCATGCCATAAAAAAAGAGAAAGCCAATCGAACCCATCTCTGCCAGCACGGTAAACGGTGTACTGTGTGCAACCTCCTGATGCGTTGTATGCAACGATTCTCCTGGATAACGTTCTGCATAGTAACGCTGCCAGTTGTTGAAACCGATACCCAGCACGGGATGATCAGCATACATTTCGACGCCTCGCCTCCAATAACGTAAACGTGCTTGCGAAGTGGAGTCAGTACCGGCAGTTTCAAAACGCGCCTTATATTGGGGAGGCATGAATTGAAAAACCGTGAATCCTATGAGAGCAATAGCTAACAGCTTCCGGAAACGCTGCTTTCCCACCATAACCAATACAAGACCTATAGCTGCGAGCCCCAGCATGGTTCCGCGCTCACCGGTCGCCATCACAGTCATTACCGCAGTTACAGGAAACAAATAAAAAAACCAGCGCTTGTATCTTCCCCAATACGGCCGACAACCCAAAACAAATGCCGCTGACAGGGGTGCGAATATCAGCATCTGCACGCCAAGATCAGCGGCATTCCCGAAATAGCCAAGCCCACCCGTAATACCGTAATGCTCGAAAGTCATACCACGACTGACCCACGATTTCGCGGCATGATTGGACATTTTGAACGACACAAGCAGCAACAGCAAAATAACGATGAACAAGCGAAATCGCGTGGTAACGATCCATAAAAATAAAAAATACAAAAGCAGCCAGTTAACGAATGCTGCAAATCTCTCAAATGAGAGCGATGGATATTCTGCAAATATGGATGCAAGCAGAGCAGCAATAAAAAAGCCTACAGAGGTGAAAGTTAGAGGGTTTTCCAGCGATTTTCTTTCTGGCGCGATAAATCGAAGAAAAAACGCTCCCAAAATAAGAAGCTTCGACCAGGGCAGAAAAGCGATGGCGGGATATGCTGACTGAGGACGAACGTACTCAAAAAATATGTAGCCACAAAACAGCCAGAAATAATTGGGCTCAAGTCTTAACGCAGCCCACATGCGCCGTATATTTATCGATAGATAATCGGCAGCCTCTATCTCGAAAGCTTTTTTCACACGCGCAAACCCAAACAACCTTTGATCACTTTCAGATAATTATTAAGCAACCCGATCGACCGCCCAATAAAATAAGCGACCAATACCGGAAACAACTGCATAAAACCCAGTAGATTACGTTCGTACGAGCGCCGCTTGATTCTCACTGCGCACATCAGCGCAGTTATCGAAGCCATCATCGCGAGACCCAAGCCGCCTATCAGCGGATTCAGTATCGCACCCGCAATCACCAACAACTCACCAAAAAGAAATAAGTGTGTCAACATCAGCAGATAGTCCTTGAGGCCCGTTGACGACTCCAATTGATTACTGCCATGCCATACTTGACGTCGCGCTATGGCTCGCAAACTTCTGGGATAGCCATGATGAATGACCGCGCATTTCGGCGAGCAAACGATACGCAGACCGATGCTTCTTACCTTTCGGCAAAAATCGTCATCCTCTGCGGCCTCCAATATCTCATCGAATCCGCCCAATTGATCGAAGACCGATTTTTTTACAACCAGCCCGGTACAGCCTAAGGCATTCACATCCTTTTCGATATTCGACGGCACGATGGGTGCCCATGTACGCTCGATCCATGAACCCTGGGCTGGCGCGCAACATATTCCACCAACCAGACCAACTCCACCTTCATCGAACAGCAATCTTACTGCATCCGCAATCCACGACTCGCCCGCCTCGCAATCCGCGTCGAGAAATGCCAGCACATCACCTGTTGCGTGCCTCACTCCCTCGTTTCTTACCGCGCCGACGCGACAATTCACTTTCGTTAAAATCTTCGCACCAGCCGACTCAGCAATCGCAACTGATTGGTCCACGGATCCATTATCCACCACAATAATTTCGATCAGCTCAGACGGATATTTCTGCTTTTTTATCGATGCAATCGCTTTTGCAATGAATGCAGCCTCGTTCTTCGATGGCAGAATCACGCTAACCGCAGGCAAAGGCGATCCTTTCTCAGTCATTATTTAATCTCGAATATAGCGCTAAATAATTTTTTGAGGTCGTTTCGATACTGAAGCACTCTTCTGCGAGAGCTTTTCCGTTAATACCTATCCGCGCTCTCAACCCGGCATCATTGATGAGTGTCAACATAGCATCGCACAAACTTTGCGGTGAAATCGCATCTGTTATGAGCGCATCCACGCCATGCGTAAGCAGCTCGGGAATTCCCGTGACACGCGTCGTGATAACGGGACAGCCCAATGTCATCGCTTCGGCGGCAGCAATTGAAAACCCTTCATAGCGGGAACTGAATATACAGATATCCGAACTTGCGATGAATGGGTAAGGATTATCTCGATAACCCAGCAAGGTTATGACATCCCCCAAACGGGCTTCATCAATCTGCCGTTGCAGCGCCGCTTTCTGACTACCCTCCCCCGCAATCATCAGTTTTATCCGGGATTTCACATCGTCGGGCAGCAGTTCGCACGCAGAAATCAGTAAGTCATATCCTTTTTGATGTTCGAGGCGTCCTGCACTGCAAATGATCAGCTTTTCACCGGCTACGCGAGGCTCACCCCTATTGGCGCGACGAATGATACTGGCGCAGTTTACGCCGTTTTGAATGGTTGAGAGAGAAGCTCGCGAAAACCGATACGGCAGCGCATCTCTAACGCCATCCGCAACAAACACTACGGAAGCGTTCACTCGATCCAGAAATTTAAATTCGAAAAATCGTTTTACCCGATCGCGCAACGATTTTCCCGAAAAATACGGGTATGCGGAATGCACCGTTCTAACATGAGTGACATTAAAAAAAAACTGGGATACTAAAAACGATGGTGTAAACGAATGCGTGTGTATGATGTCTGGCCGTACGGTGCGCAAGAATGAAATAAATTTTGATAATTTTGCTATTGGGTTACCGCCTCGACCGCCCACATGAACACTTTGGGCAATCCCCCTAAACTCGCCGACCTCATCTTCCGATGCATCCAAAAAAAACAGATGAAGCTCTACCTTACCATCAATATCAGCAAATATATTTTCCAGTAACCGTGTAATCCCTGTCTTTGGCCAGTGCACAATATGGGCAATTTTTGTCATCGGGCAATTCCAATTTTTTTAAGCACTTTATTTCGAACGAAATTTACTTTCATTCTGGAATTTCCGGATCCAATATTTCTAAAGAAATGCAACGATTTGGCCACTGCATCGAATCTATCGCTTCGAGCAATCAACTTCTGTATCAAGTGATCGTATTGGTTTTCACTCATGTCGCTCATCATCCGCAAGAGCGACCGATTGTTTGCCACAAACCGAGTCGCTTTACGGTCTTCCAGCTTTTGCAACATACGCTTCTCGTTTAGAACAATCGGCGTGATGGCTGACTCAATGTTACCTTTGGCGTCTATGTTCAACCTGGTAATGGCAGATTCCACATAATCTCTTCGCCAAAATAGATCGAAGATAAAATTCCCCATTGAATAGATAATGAGGCCACTCTTATATTTTTCGATAGGCTGAAATACATGAGGATGATGCCCCAGAACAATGTCGACATCATTTTCGATTAACCATCGCGCCTTGCGAATGGCATCTTGAGTCGGTAACGCGATACCTTCGGTGCCGAAATGTAGCGATACGGCGACCACGTCGGCCTCAGCCCTCATTCGCTGAATATCGGCGACAACCTTGGTCGTATTGAATTGCGCGTAAGGTGTCGGTTGTCGGCCATATACCTCGTTGACGTCCGAATAACCCAGGAGTCCGGCGACTTTTTCATTCGCGGCAAACAAAACGGGCTTGCAGTAATAATCGGTGTCATCGACCAATCCGACCGGACTGATGTTATTTTCGATCAAGCTCGTCACGGTTTCGTGAAATACATCGTCGCCATGCTGGAGAATGTGATTGTTTGCCACATTCAGTGCGTTGAATCCCAGCGACGCCAGCTCGCGTGCGATGCTTGTCCTGCCGACAAAAACCGCATCGCCAATGTCGGATGATTGCTTTTTGAATTGCCGAAGGGGAGATTCCAGATTGCCAAATACGATATCGCTGACGGCAAAAACATCGGCGACGTCCCTGCATATCAAGTCCAGCCCGGCAGATTCCAGCACCGATCCCATGCCGTGACCCACATTGAAGTAATGATCGCCGAGGCAAATGTCGCCCACTGCCGTAATGCTAACCACTTGAATAACTGCTCCTGCTCAATAGCGCTCGAGATCGAATAGATCAACCGATCCTGGCTGCCTTCTGCAAACCTTTAAATTCGTACGCCTCGATCATTCGATCCAATTTAGCACACAGAAATGACTTGACATCGATCTGCACGGCGTGCGCTCACCGGGCGTCTGTTGCAGACCAGCCGCCAAAGGTGCGCAAGCATAACCAACAAATGCTGGTATGCCACACAAATCAAGCATTGCGGAACAAGGGAGCATCAAAGCCCAGAGTGAACGATGAGGGAGGAAAATCAGGAGAGCTCGATGGGCGACCCGCAACGGGATACGCCCATCGATTAGTCAGAGTGGCAGGAGGACTAACGTGACTTACGATTGGCCAACAGTAAGAACAGGGGCTTTAGGCGGCGACTGCGCAGCGCCCAGAGTGAGTCCGATACTATTGGTTTCACCGGTAACATTGGTGACATAGACATATTTGTAGCCTGTGGGTATGGACGCAGCATTCGTTACGGTAATGCCATCTGCAGCCCAAGCAGTCGCAGGAAGGATGAACTTCTTGGTCACTCCCGCCGCGGTCGGCGAATCACTCAGGAAAACCTGAGCTGCCGATTGCGGGCCAACATCAATGTAAACACGGCTCATCGCATAGTCATATTCCGATGTATTCGGTAAGTCCATGGAGGGGATTGGTTGAATATAGCCAATATATTGGTCGGCTCTCGTCTTAGCCAGCACAGCCGTGCGGTTATGCCACGTATAGCCATTCAGCGTGATTTTATAAATACCATTGGCAACACCAACATCATTGAACTTGTAATAAACCTCAGCGAACACCCACTGACTCGTATCAACGGTGGGCTGGGTCGATAACGACAAGCCGGGCGAACCTGCACCCGACTGATCAGGATAGAAAGATGTGATCTGCCCAGCTGCTGTTCGCCATTCGATGTGTGACGAGTTTTGATAAAGACGATTGTCTTCACCTATCCACAGGCTGCCGTAGTATTTCGCATCCGAAGAGCTGTAATCGGCAGCGCCATCGCCACCACTGCGGACACCGGCACGCGCAAATTTCAGCTGTCTTGCGCCAGAGGATGAACCATACAACTTAAAGTAAAAAGACAATCGCATTTCATTGGTATTGGCTGGCAAATACTTACCGATATGCGGGAAGGCATTATTTGCCTTTTCCGGATCACAACGCAGGCTGCCACCACCCACGCCATCGGCTAAGGTGACTGCCTCACCGCCTCTATTAATCCAGGAATCAAAACCTGCAGCCGCAGGCGTAGCTCCGTTATTCAACCCGCTAAAAGGCTGAAAGAAATGCGGCGCGGGTTTGGTCTTAACGCCGAAGTTAGATCCTTTAACCACCAACGTAGAGCCTGTCTGCACAGCCGATGAAAGCGTCGGACTAATTGCCATGCTGGCTGAGGATCCTGCCAGGACTACAGCGGTGCACAGTCCCTTAACAAATTGTGGGGTCGAAATCATAACGGGTAACTCCAAGGGATCGGTTTCAAAAGATCACGCTCGGGTGCGAGCGGTTGAGGTCAGTATAAGCCAGCGCACTCATTCACTTTCGCTGCAATGCCTGATTGTTGAACCACATCCTCGCGTCGCGTGACGTTATTCAAAGAAAACCTCATTTATACGTATATTTACATTCATTTAACACACCAACAACCACAGCAAAGCGTGATTGACATCACACGCATTTGATGAGTCAACTCGCTCGCAAAACCTTCGGAAGCCTGGATACAACCGACTTGAACTTGCCCGCCCTATTCGTCGCGATGCTGTCGACAAATATTATCGAGACCTTCATCACAGAACTGGTTCTCTGCTGAATATTTTTAGCCAGCTCCCGCTGGATGTATGCGGTATCGGCGGCTTCCGCGAGCACCACCAATACATCCAACGCATCGATGTGCGTTTGTATGATCTGCGCTTGCTTTATACCGGACATCCCTTTGAACGCCGGATCCATGCGGCCTATTGTTCGGCCCTCCGGCGTCACGATCATGTCATCCTGCCGACCGACGATCTGACCGAAGGTTTGGCCATAAAAATTGTTTCCGGGCCCAGGCTGAACATCATCGACGACATCGCCGATGCTGTAGCGCAGCAAAGGCATTGCGAAATTCAGCAGACCGGTACACACCACGTCGTAGCTACCCGGCAATTCGGTCGGCAAAAACTCCACCAGCGAATAAAGCGAATCGACGCGATAAAGCCCCGGCCGGTCGCTGCTGGCGGATACCGCCATCTCACTGCAACCGTAGTGATCGATTATCTGACAACCAAATGCACGCTGAATACTGTCGCGCTGGCTTTCGCTCAGCGTTTCCGAAGACGTCAAGATAAATCGCAGCGGCAAATTAATTTTTAACCCGTGACGATTTATAAAATCGGCGATCAAACTGATCGCAGAGGGATAACTATCGATATAGAGCGGCTGCCATTCTTCCAGCGCTTTAATGTACGCAGGAATTGTTGCCTCCGTTACATGATACGACGAGAAATATAACGTTTTATTGAAATGATCCTTTCGCCAAAACTCTGCTTTCTCACTCTTGTTCAGCAGCACGCGTCCGGCGAATGTTGCGCTGCGATCGCGAATATCGCTGCCATATTTTCTGAGCAGCGAGCGATAAAACGCGAAATTGATTGCCCTTGCCTCCTTCGTGCAACTGATTGGCATTGGACTACCAGACGTTCCGCTGGTGAACAGCGAAAGCGCCTTGCCTTTGTAAAAGTCGGAATGAAATCGATAGGGTTGTGCGACGATTTCAGCTTTAGACAAGACAGGAATGTGATCGCGAAAATTTTCAAGCGTTATACCGGCCGGATCGATAGCAAGCTGCTTGAAGAGATCGCGATAATACGGCACATATAACGCCGCATGCCGAACAAGCTCGGCGAAGCGCTTCGCCTGAAATGCCTGCACTTGCGAGACCTCTCGCCCGGAATGCAAATTCGCCTCGCCGTAGGGCGGCGGCAAAACCTGCCCATAACGCAAACGGTACTGAGAAGCGCCATAAACACTCAACGCCAGGTTTTGAGCGCTGCGTGGAAGCAAATTATAAATATCGGAGATGCCCATCGTGATCGTTTCTAGTTTTTCATGGAAGATGGTCGCGCATTCGATTTACTGCCTGCGCAATCAGCGCTTCGCAATGATGGAAATAATCGAGTCGCGAACTGTAGGGATCATGAATATACGGATTCGGGCGGGGCAACCATAAACCGGCCAGCGTAATCTGCGCAACATCCGCGAATGACACAACAGCAGGAAGATGTTCGGGCTCCATGACAACCAGTAAATCCGATTTTTCAGGCACCATAGCCCGAATGTGCCGGCTGCGATGCCCGCTCAAATCGACTCCCGCAGTGCTCGCATAGGCAATCGCTCTCGGATCGGCGGTGTGATCATCGGCGCACTCCGTGCCGAAAGACTCCGCGTCGATGCCCAGATGCCGGGCATATCCCTCACCCCAGGGGCTGCGACAAATATTACCCTTGCAGATGAAAATCACTTTACCAACCCGACTCCAGTCTACATTACGATACGGAGCATAAAGACCAAAGCTCTGATGCAGGTAATACTTGCTATAGTTCAGCAAACCCCATTTAGACCCAAACCGGTTATACACAAAATCTTTTATCATCCACGACCGCCTGCGCTATAACCGCCTTTACATCCACTTTCGTTAAAAACATGGGCTCCACCAAAACAATGACGGCCATGAAGCCTTGCAACATCCTCGTCCTCGACGCCAATCAGAGAAGCGCGCTTGCAGCCGTACGCTCGCTGGGGAAAATCCGCGGCCATATTGTGCATGTTGCCGACAGCAGTAACGAAGCCCTGGCCGGTGTCTCCCGCTACTGCCATCAATACCATCAATACCCATCGCCGGTTAATCAGCTCGACGAATTCATCAGCTGGCTAATCGCATTTATTTCGCACCACCAAATCCATTTCCTGTTGCCGATGACAGAAATTTCCAGCCGCACGGTCTTGACGATTCGCGAACGACTCGACGGATGCGCATTGCCATTTGCGAACCTGGATACCGTGCTTGCACTTTCGGACAAGTGGCGATTGATCCAACTGGCTGGCAGCATCGGCATCCGCTGTCCCGTCACGCGATATTTCGCAAATGCTGCCGAACTTTCCGGTGCACTACCCGAACAGTTTCCGATTGTAGTCAAGCCCTGCCTTTCCCGCATACTGCATGAGGGGGAATGGATCAGTACCGGCGTTCATATCGCCGAAAATCTGGACGATCTTATCCGATTGACACAGAAGTTTGCCTATTTACAGTCTCATCCCTTTTTATTGCAGGAATATATTCCCGGCCATGGCGCGGGTATATTTGCGCTTTACCGCTTCGGCGTTCCCATTACTTTTTTTGCTCATCGAAGAATTCGCGAAAGGCCGCCCTCGGGAGGCGTTAGCGTACTTTCTGAAAGCATTGCTACACCACCGGAGCTGGTGCAAATCGCTCGCAAGCTGCTCGATCACACTCAATGGCACGGCGTCGCCATGGTGGAATTCAGAATTAGCCCCGATGGCACACCCTACCTCATGGAAATCAACACCCGTTTCTGGGGCTCGCTGCAATTGGCAATCGATTCGGGCGTAGACTTCCCACGATTACTGCTGCAGGCAACACTGTCGGACATCGCGCCAGCAAATTCCCCGCCGTATAAAACCGGTCAGCGATTACGCTGGCTGCTCGGCGATGTCGATAATCTTTATCTCACATTCCGTCGCTCATCCGGCTTCAAATCGAAATTGCTCGCCATCGCGCGCTTTCTGACTCCACACCCATTCATCACTCGCCATGAAATCAACCGCTGGGACGATTTAAGACCTGCTCTTTTCGAACTGAAGAATTATTTCAGGAGCTAGTATGATCGGCGACGTTATCAACTTGTGAAACACGCCTCATGAAGCAGCACATCAAATCGGTCATCGAACACATCGCCAGCCGCTGCGGCCCGCATCGTTTTAGCGACGATACGCCGCGCCTGTGGATACTCATGTATCACCGTATCCTGCCGGAGAATGATCCGCGCTTCGCGCAGGAAGAGCCGGGAATGATCGTGACACCCGCATCCTTTCATCAGCATTTGAAAGAACTGAAACAATTATTCGAATTGTTGCCGCTGTCGGAATGGATCGAGCGCCGCAATGGTGGAACATCACTACCCAAACGCGCCTGCGCCATCACCTTCGACGATGGCTGGCTCGACAATTACGAATTCGCATTGCCCATCCTGCAACAGGAGCACGTACCCGCAACACTATTCGCAGTGTCCGATATGATCGGCACACACACGCAATTCTGGCCAAATCGTGTTGCGCGCCTGATTTCAAAGCGCCCTGACTGGCGACGACAAAATGCGCTGGACTGGATTCCGCGCGCCAGTGGCGATTTTGCAAATAACACCTACAGCCTCGACCAGTCAGTCAGCAGCGAGCAACTCGCCTCCATCATTGTGCAGCTGAAAAAAATATCGGATGCGGAACTGAAACAACGACTCGATGAATCAGAGCGGCAGCTTGGTCTGACTCCTGTCGATTCACCCGCGCTCGTCGATTGGGATCAACTGCGCGCCATGCAGAATAGCGGACTGGTCGAAATCGGCTCACATACGTGCAACCATTTCCGTCTCACTGCGGACTTATCATCCGATGTTGCCGAGCAGGAAATTGTGCAGAGCAAACGCATGCTCGAACAACAACTTGATCGCCCCGTTAATTTATTCTGCTATCCCAACGGCGATAGCACATCGCATGCTGTTGATCTCGTCGCCCGTCATTACACCGCCGCCGTGACAACGCAGCGCGGTATTAACACCGCCAATACAGCGCCACATCAATTGTTGCGGGTCGGCATGCACGAGCATGTCAGCGATACTCCCGCCAAATTCCAAGCACGGCTTTCCAACTGGATTTAATTGCGCATCATTCAGCGCTATCCGCTCGTGCTTTTTTCACAGAAAACATTTGCACAAATATCGGCTCATCGATGGCTTTTTGCGCCTGCTTTAAAACGAAATCGCAATCACTACCGGGGCAGCGTTGTGACAGCACAATCAAGGCAGCGGACGGATCACCCAGCAGGGCCGCTTTCGCCTGATACAATTTCGCGCGCAGCGGGCTTGTCGTGATCGCACCATCAATCCAGTAATACCACCAGGCGATTCGCGGATGAGCGTCATTAATCACCGCGTAATTCAAGCGTTGCGAACCAACCTGAAAACTTCCGACCGCCTTCAATTGCAAGTCCGGAGCGATCACATTTTTGTAATAAATCAGCTTTTTGTTTTCACTCTGGCGATTGTATGTCAACGCGAGTAATTCATAACGTCCTGCCCTGCCCGTCAATTCCCACGCCTGACGCCTGTCGTAACCGCTGTACTGCGGCATGAATTCAGGAGTGATGGCACGGGCACTGCCGGCAATCTCCAGCTGCTGAATACTGCCCACACGACTTCCCAATGCCATTACTCCAACCTCACAGAGAGCGACGACGATGACAAGCATCGCAATCTGCTTGAACTGGGGCCTCACGATTGTCGCAGCACCGAAGGAAGGAACAGAAGGCAGCTTCGCTGAACGCTGTTCGAGCAAATGCGCGATCCAGAAAAATGGCACCAGCGAAGCCGCGTAAATCCACCAGCCAAAACTGGCGTGGCTATAAATCAGCGAATTTTGCATGTGCGAGTAGTGTGCTATGAGAATCAGCGCCACCACGCGTATCCAGTTGTCGAGCAGACCGATAATGCCGGCGACGATAAATAACGCGAAACGGCGCGGCGGATCGTAACGCCCTATCTCCGATTGCAACGTCGCAATCAGTAATATCGCCAGCAACAGATTGAGGCCGCTACAACTGTCGGCCACCGTCAGTATGCCGTCAGGCAGATGAATATGGTTACGCTGAAACCACGCCGGTATGTGCAGCAACCCAAGCACTACATGGGAAATCGCAATCGTGATCCGCTGCAATACATCGATCAGGATATCCCAGACCGGCAGACCGAAATATTGCAAGGCGATCGGCAGGAACAGAATACGTGCTGGCGCCCAGCCACCGAGCGCCAGCACGCCGCACCATAAAGACACGGGGAACATGAATTGCTGCACGATTTGCAACTGAATCAATCGCGCCGCGTAAATAACCACCATGCTCGCTGCGAACAATGCGACACCGAGCCAGGATGGCTTTACGATAACAGCCGCCAGGCGCGTCCGTCGCAGATAGATCAGCCAGACTGCCGCGAACAGCAGTGGATATCCCAGCACATAGGAATCGCCGACATCGATCCATTTGACATGCAGACTGCGCAGTATCGGCAGGACAGCGAATAACCAGGCAATGAAAACGAGGCTACAGCCAAGGAAATAGGTCAATCTCTTCATGAGTCTTATAAACAACTGCTAGTATTGCTGGCATTCGAATTCTGAGTGTAGATCATTCCCCGATGTCGCCACCTGCAGATACATCCGCAAATCGCTTCAAAACGGAGAGTCACGCCGCGCAGGCCGATCATATCATCCGGGTGAAGCATGCAATGACGGTGGACGTTGAGGATTATTTTCATGTTTCGGCATTTGCGAAAGTCATCGCACCCTCACAATGGGATAAATGGCCGACGACAGTGGAACGCAACACCCGTCGCCTGCTTGATCTGTTCGACGAGCACGCCATTAAAGCGACTTTCTTTGTCCTCGGCTGGGTGGCCGAGCGCCATCCCGAACTGATTCGGGAAATCGCCGCCCGCGGACACGAAATTGCCTCACACGGTTTCACGCATCAGCTCGTTTACAAACAGACACCCGAACAGTTTCGCAGCGAAACGCGCGATTCGAAAAATCTGCTCGAAGATATCACTCAACAGCCAATTCTCGGCTATCGCGCCGCCAGTTATTCAATTACGCAAAATTCGCTCTGGGCGCTCGATATTTTGGCTGAACTGGGCTTCAGCTGGGATTCGAGCATTTTTCCGGTCTACCACGATCGGTATGGCATTCCCAATTCACCTACCAAGCCCTATCGCGTGCAGACACCCAGTGGCAGCGTGCTCACCGAATTTCCGCTGACCACGGCAAAATTACTCGGCTATCAAATGCCCGCCGCCGGCGGTGGTTATTTTCGGCTTTACCCTTACGCGTTATCGCGGGCATTGTTCAAACGAGCTACGCGCAACAATACTTCTCCCGCAATTTTTTATCTGCATCCCTGGGAAATAGATGCGGACCAGCCGCGAGTGGAAGGTGCAAGCCTGCTATCGCGTTTTCGCCATTACAACAATTTGGAAAAATGTCTGCCGCGCCTGCAAGCCATGCTGCGGGAATTTCCATTTGGCACCGTTAGCGAAAGCTTGCAAGCCGCCGCTGTCGCCGAAACCACCCCCATACCCATTGCAACCACATAACTCATTCCATGCAACTCAAAGATATTCTCAAGGACGCCAGTGCAGCCTGTCATGCACGCTGGTCGCAACCCGAACTTGCGGAATGTAAATACGGACAGGCGCGGATACTCATCGCTCAGCTCGATGCATTGAAGCCTGCACTCAAACAGCTCAAAAACGAAAAACAGACATGCGCGCGACAATTCGGCGCCGCCAAGTCAGAAAACCTCGGTACTGAACCGCTGCGCCAGAAAATGCAGGAAATTTCTGCGCAGCTCGACCACATCGAAACGCAGCGCAAGCAAATTGAAGCTGAATTATTGAATTTTTTTAGTACCGATAAAAGTAGCGAAAACGACGGCGCAACGCTTCCCCAACAGTTCATTGCATTCGAACGCGAAGTAAAAACACCCGTCAGCGTCCGCGACGTTTCCGATGACGAACGTGCCGCATGGGATACGTATGTCGATGCCCATCCCAACGCATCGTTTTATCATCATTATTGCTGGCGCGATATCGTCGTCCGCAGCTTCAATCACGAGACGATTTACCTCGCGGCATATAACGCTAACAACGCCATCTGCGGGGTTCTCCCGCTAGTGCGTTTACACAGCAAATTATTCGGAGATTTTGCAGTATCGGTGCCCTTCTTCAATTACGGCGGACCGCTCGCCGATAACGCGACGACCGCTCACATATTGCTCGATGCGGCCGCGCGACGCGCGCGCAGCATCGGGCTGAGTCATCTTGAAATTCGCAGCACAAGCACTTTGAACGATTGGCCATGTCGTACCGATAAAGTATCGATGATTCGACACCTACCAGCGGATGGCGCAACGCTCGACCAGGAGCTCGGTGCAAAAGTGCGCGCGCAAATTAAACGCGGCCAGCAGGAAAATCCGCAGATCGCGATCGGTGGTGTTGAGCTGCTCGACGATTTTTATCGCGTGTTCGCCATCAATATGCGCGATCTCGGCACACCGGTTTATGGCAAGGATTTTTTTCGCAATATACTCACGACACTCGGCGGTAACGCACATCTTGTGATCGTAAAATTGCACGAAAAACCTGTGGCTGCAGCTTTTTTATTAGGTCATCGCGATTTAATGGAAATCCCGTGGGCATCGACGCTGCGCTCGGTCAACGCACTCAACATGAATATGGTGTTATACCGTGCCGTACTCGGATTTTGTATCGAGAAGGGTTTTCGCTTCTTTGATTTTGGACGCTCGACCCGCGGTGCCGGAACCTATCAATTCAAAAAACAGTGGGGCGCGGAACCGCTGCAACACTACTGGCATTATTGGCTCGCCGATGGCGGGGCGTTACCGGAATTAAAACCCGACTCTCCCAAATTTCGTTTTCTGATTGCGTGCTGGCAACGCATGCCAGTGGCGCTGAGCCGACTTATTGGCCCGCATATCGTGAAATATCTGCCTTAGCACAGCGACAACTTCGACATATCTCACAGGCCACCTGGCAAAGAAGATATCTTTATCACCAGCCTCAAAAAATGCTGTAACTAAATCCGATCGATACCACGTTATCGGTGTAACTTGAGGCCGATGGGTCGGCGCTGCGTTTATCCTGCCCAATCGAAGCCCGAATTTCGAGAGGCCTTGTCGGATGATAAATCGCACTTAAAAATGTGCGTATCGTGTCGTATTCCAGTTCAGACTCTTCAATGAATTCTGTGCGCTCGAACAAGCTGTCCAACCGTACAGACCAGCGAGAGTTGACAATGTACTGAAAGCTGCCGCCTGCGTGCGCAATATTTTGATCGCGCGGCGTATTCTTATAATCCTGCTTGCGATAGCCGATACTCAGTGAAAACTGACTTGATGCACTGAACCGCCCCTGCCAATATGCATCCATTTTATTCTCTTCGATGATATCGAACTCATCGAAATTGCTATCGTTCGACGTGAAGTTGTCTAACTGCAACTCCATACCCGACAGGCCCACCGATGTATCCGTCAATTGACGCACATACGAGCCGCCCCAGCTTTGCCCATCGTCGCCGTTATAATCGACTGCGATCGTCGCGGTGGAACCGTTGACGTCCTCCCCTTCATCACGCTCGATTCGTTTTGCACCCAAACCTATCTGATAGGACAGGCGCGAGAGTGTCGTCTGGAATGAAAGCATGAGACTGGGAGACGTATAGTCATTGCCCTCCTCGTCGAATTTGGCATCGTCATAACCTGCCGATAATGCCAGCTTCGATACGCTGCTGATACGGTGATCCCAAATTAGTGCTACCGCGGCTCGCTGCGAATCAGAACCATCGCTCTCCTCGAAGCGAACATCGGAAAAACGTGGCGCAAGAATCAAGGAATCGACAGGCGAGAAATGCAGATAGCCATTGAACCCTCCCGTTATTATCGAGCGTTCTTCGCGATTACTTTCCACCTCGGCACCGCGTCGATCCGTCATATGCTGTGCAATCTGATGATAGGCAACGGCTTCAAGTCGGCGCGGTGCTATTTGCCACTTCAGACTGGTGCTACCGTTAATCGAGTTTTCGTCGTCCTGCGTATCGTGTACATAATCTGAATACATCAGCTGATAACCAATATCGGCATCGAGCGCGCCATCATCTTTCGTGTAACCAAGCTCGGCGCTGACGGTACGCTTGTTGTCCGACTCTTCATCATGCGCAACCAATGCAGCATTATCGTGTGACTCGAATCCGGCTCCGGCCGAGAAATTAAAATCGCTCGCCGCAGACGCTGGATAACAAACAGTGCCCGCAAGCACACCGGCCAGTGCCGTGGATAGACTCACGCGGATATTGTTTTTAACGGGGTGCTTATTATTTTTCATCACAGGTCGCTCTCGAAACGAGGTCAATCGTTAAAAATCACACCGGCAAGCTTTTCCTCGCCGATTGCCTCGATACTGGCAGCGATCTGCCCGTCGAGTGCACGTCCTCTGGGCACAACCAGCAGCACATAATCGCAGAGCTCTGCCAGTATGCGCGCATCTGCGCAGGTTCCAAGCGAAGGGGCATCGATAATGACGTGGCGGTCGCGATAACGTTCGCGTAATTCCGTCACCAGACGACGCATGCGTGACGATGTAAAAAACTCGGTCCCCAATTGCCGCTGGCTGCCAGCCGGAATCAGGCGCATGCGTCTAACGCCGGTCGAATAAATCACGTCCTTTAACTCGAGCGTGACATTCTCAAGATAATCGACCAGGCCAAAATCGATATCGATCGGCAATATGCGATGCAATGAAGGATGATAAATATTACCGTCGACGAGAATCGATGTTTTGCTTTCGTCCAGCGCGATCGCCGCACCCAGATTCATGCTGACAAAACTGGCACCACCACCCGGCGCGATGGATGTGACGAGCAAAACGAAATTGTCTTTACCCTGCGACAGTTTGTATAAATTCGTGCGCAATTCGCGAAAGGCATTCAACACCGAGGCCTGCGCCATCCCCGGATGAATGATTTTGAGATCTTCGAGTTCGGCGTAACTAAGCCACCCGATTTCCGCCATGCGTCGAATTTCTTCGCGCGAAGCTTCGTCCTCGATCGGCGGCTTGTTATTGAGATTTAAAATATTGCGACCCGTGCGATCGACAACGGGACGTAACGCGAAGGAATTATCCTTATCATCGCTGGTCATTTACACAACTCCCGACAGGCGTACAACCGCGACAATGACATAGACCAACATGATCAGTCCAAAAAAAACTGCCAGATAACCCCAGTCCGCCCGATTTGCACGGCGCTCAAGTTGCGTTTTCATATGCGGGACCACAATCAGCAGTGAAACCGATTCCGGTAAGGCAGCGTAAACCCTCTCAGTAAAGCGCACTCGGGGATCGAGCTGAATGTAGGCAACGATAAGCGCGAGCGGCAGGAGGACACCAGCCACCGGCGCTGCAAGAAAGAAATGCACGAATCTGAGCCCGACCGGCGCCGTCGGATAACCCGCGGGTTCTTTGATCCGATAATTCAGACCCTGCCCCTGCACATCGAGTGCAACCGACATGCGCGCGCGCTCCTTGCGCCCGAGCAAATCTTCGTAAATACCTTTAGTCACCGTGTAATCGCGAGTCAGCTCAGCAAGCTGTGCCTCATACTCCGCGTTTTCCTTGGTATTTTCTGTTTCGGTATTCAGCATGCGTTGCGCGGAGTCAAGCTTGAGTTCAAGTGTTTTAACATTGACCTCGGCATCCGACAGATCTGTTTTCAACCGCTGATAAACAGGATTCGCAGAACTGCCGCTTTCCTGTTCACCTTGCGGCGCAGTCTCCGCTTGCGCGGCTGATCGACGCAAATCCTCGATCTGCTGCTTTAGCGCAACGATATCCGGGTAATTTTCCTGATAACTCAAACGCAACGTATCCAGCCTGGATTGTGCTTGCGCCATCGCAGTTCGATACACATCCGCCCTATAGCTTTGGGCAATGAACTGCTTTTCTTGCGATATCTGCTGACGCAGCTCGTCTCGGCGCGCGCGCGCAACTTTCAAATCCAGAGAGAGACTTTCCACCGTGGCACGCAGATCCGTCAGGCGCTGATTGATCGACGATTCCGAGCTGCCGGGATTGTTTGCCTTGAACTCTTTCAAGCGATCTTCCGCCGCCTGCAGCTGCTCCTTATAGGTAGTCACCTGATTATCGATAAATCGAAATGCCTCGCTGCTTTCCTCGCGCTTGGTGCGCGCGGTATCGCGAATGAAGACGTTGGTTACCGCCGAGGTAATTGCATAAGCCTTGCTGCGATCCTCGTCGAGAAAGGAAAAACGAATATGATTTTTCCCCGCCGCTTCAACCTTCAATCCGCCAGAGACACTACGCACCAGCGGCTGCGTCGCATAACGATCTTCCAGTTTCGCTGCATCGATCAATTTTGCCTCGACCAGCACCTGCTTCATCAGCTCATCGGAGAATACACGCTGCTGCACGAGCTGCAGCTGATCCGTTTCATTCGGCCGCGTGACCTCAGCCTGACCGGCGAGCAATGGTTTGATGATGTTCTGATCATCAGCGAAAACGATGGCGCTGGATTCGAATTTTTTCGGCCAGAAAATCCCGACCGTGACGACCAGCGCAGTCACCACCGCGAAACAAAGAACTGCCTTGCCTTTATGCAGGTTCAGTTCTTTGAGAATCGCGTCTATCCATTCATGAATGAGGGAAGTAGGCATAAACCGCCTTGTGCAATTGAGCTAGCAATACATTTACGGACAACGATAAAACGGGCGAATTAAAAGCTTCTTTCCGGAATCGTTACGACATCCGATGGATACAACGGATAGTTGGTCTTCAAATCGCCACTTTCCAGAATCGCGGCGAGATCGATCGCGTAAACTTTCGTGCGACCTTCAACCGTGCGATATAAACGCGCCTTGCCCGGCGCTGCAAATTCGGTGAGGCCACCGCCCTGAAGCACTAAATCGAGTACCGTCATGCCTTGACGGTATGACACCGAAATCGGGGTGCGCACAGCGCCCGTGATACGCACGCGACGCAGGAAATCGGCGCTGACAGGATTGGTGACGATGACGGTTACTTCGGGATTGCGCACATACGTCGCCAGCTTTTCGGTGATCGCTTTGGCCAGCTCCTGGGTGGTCAACCCTGCTGCGACAATATCGCCAACCAGAGGAGAGGAAATCTTGCCGTCAGGCCGCACGGGAATACGCGCAGACAATTCTTCATTACGCCAGACCTGAACCTGCAATTCATCGCCCACACCGATGCGGTAATTATTATCCAGCGCAAACTCGTTAACCGCGGGGGGCGGACCCGATTCAATCGGCACACTCGAACACGCAGACAGCAATGCCGTCATTATCAAAGCCAGGCAGATAATCCCGCTTTTTTTCATTTTTTCACCTCATCCCAGTGTGTATGCATGCAGAAAATGACTTTAGCATTTATTGACCAAAGCGAGCTATAACGGACCGGCGCCCTCACAGAACCGGCGCCGCCAGTGGACCGTCGACCTTTTCAAGCAATACCGCCGGCCAATGCAATGGCGCCGTGGTCTTACGTTTGGTATCGATATCGCGATAAATAAATTCGGCCTGCGCAGGGGAAACATCCAATGCCGTCGCCAGCTCTGCAGCGGGACGACGATGATTGTGATGCCACAACGCAATATCCATCTCTTTATAGGGCAGCGCGTAATAAAACTCGTCCTGACCCTGCGCCAGACTGTAGGTATCCGTTGTCGGCGTTGCATTGCAGATCATCTCTGGCAGCCCCAGATGCGCGGCCAGCATGTAGACCTGGGTTTTGTAGAGATGCGCGATGGGCTTTAAATCGGCGGCACCGTCTCCGCCCTTCACGAAAAAGCCCTGGTCGTATTCGACGCGGTTAGGCGTTCCCACCACGGCATAGTTCAACCGGTCGGCATGAAAAAATTCGAGCGTCTTGCGAATACGCTGCTTGAAATTGGTTGCTGCGACAATTTGCAAATATTCTTTGATGCCCAGACGCTGCTCATGCAATTGCCCGGAGGGGTCGGCAACGACCAGGTTGAAGTGATTGATTTTTCCTTCGCTGCCGCCCGCGATAACGATCTTGTTCTTCCAGCCCGCACCGTATTGCGGAAATACCACGCGAATGGCTTCGTCGCGCCAGCGATAACAGCCAATGGCCTCCAGAGGCGGCGCGATATCTTCGATGGTGTATTGAATGCCGAGATGTTCGGCGAGCACCTTTCCTTTAATCACGCTTTCCGACGACGAGTCGCGCTCGGGCATCAACAATCCGAAGACTTTGCCCGCCCCTACCGCTCTGACTGCGAGCGCCGCGCACACCGAGCTGTCGATGCCACCCGACATCGCGATAACCAGCCCTCGGCGACGTAAATGATCGCGCAACAATTGCCGGATGCGGTCGCTGATTTTTGCAACCTCGGCATCCTTGTCGAAATCGAGAATACGGCGGATCACGCCTTCGATATCCTTCGCCATCATTATTTCCTCTGCAAGCGGCGCTCGGCGCCTATCGTATTAAGTGTTTTTGGATTTTTCCGGAAGCCGTGCGAGGAAACTCACGGTAAAACTCGACGGCTTTCGGCATTTTGTACAAGGGCAAATTTTCCCGGCAGGTACGCAGAATCAGGCGGCGCAACGTTTCATCGTCGCCCGCGATGACGCAGGCCTTGATCGTCTGTCCAAGCAGCTCATCCTCGACGCCAATCACGGCGACATCGCTCACTCCCGGAATCGCTGCGATAACCTCCTCGATTTCACGCGGGCTGATACGATGCGCGCCCGACTTGATCATTTCCTTGCTGCGCCCGACCAGGAACAGATAGCCCTCTGCGTCGCGATAACCCACATCGCCGGTACGCAGCCAGCCATCGCGCAATACCTGCGCTGTCGCTTCTTCGTCGCGCCAGTAGCCCGACATGACATGGGGTCCGCGCGCGCACACTTCCCCCTGCAGACCGGCACCCAGCTCCTCACCCTGCTCGTCGCGCACGCTGAGCTCGGTGCCAGGAATCGCAAAACCCACCGAGCCCGATTTGCGCACGCGATCCCCGGGCGACAGCCACGACAGCCGCGCCGATGCCTCGGTCTGACCGTACATCACGACAAATTCCAGCTGCGGCAATGCGGCGCAGAACCGTTCGATGCGAACCGGGTCCATGGCGCCGCCCGCCTGAGCGCAATAACGCAATGTCGACAGCGATTCCGCATTCAATTGCGCGCGCGCCAGCAGAATGTAGTAGGTCGATGGCACCCCATAAAATGCCGTGACTCGCTGCTCGTGAATCTGCTGCACGATAGTTTGTGGATACATCAGCGAGTTTTCGAGGACCAGCGTGCTGCCCTGCGTCAGATGCGAATGCAAAACGGAATTGCCGAACGAATAGAAAAACGGTAACACGCAGAGCGCCACATCATCCGTTCGAATCCCCAGACAGCACTGGATGGCATCGATATTTGCCGCCAGATTGCCATGACCCAGCAACACGCCCTTCGGTTTGCCCGTCGTGCCCGAGGTATAAATGATCTGCGCCGGAGCATCGCTCGGCAGCACCACCTCAAATTCTTCAGGAGCGGCTGCGGCCATCGTTATCCGGTTCCACGCATCCGAACCGACGACCAGCGATCGCGCGTCTGGTTTTCCATTCGCTTCGGTGCCGAGAACCTGACCGTATTTCGCTTCGGCAATGATGATCTTTGCCTCGCAATGATCGAGCTGCCACAACAAATCCTCACGTTTGAGCGCCGTATTCAATCCGACCACAACGCCGCCCGCCAGCCATACGCCATAGCAGCCGATGACATAGTCGATTGAATTCTCCATCAGCAGCGCGACCCGATCGCCGTGCTGAATGTCCTGGTTCAGCTCACGCGCGAGTGCGATCGCTTGCCGGGACAGCGCCTCGAAAGTAATCGAGGTATCGCCCCTGCGCACGGCACAGCGGTTCGGCAGCCGCGCGGTAATCGCGAGAAACCGCTGGGGGAGTGATACGGTCATGGCGAATCAGGCGGCTGCCTTTTTGCGCTCGATAAACGCGACCAGGTGCTCGATGGAGTCGAGGTTTTGCGGCACCATTTCCTCATCCTCGACCCGGATACCAAACTTCTCCTCGATGAAAAAAACCACTTCCATGATACCGGTCGAATCGAGGACGCCTTTTTCCAGAAAGGAATCGGCATCGGCCAATGCCGATTGATCGTCGGTGAACAAATAGTTTTCGAGAATGAAAGTGCGCAATGCCTGCTTCGTTGCCATATAAATCTCTCAGGGGATAATCAGCTAACCGTGCCTTTATTGATAAATAAGTGATGCCATAACTGTGTGGTCAGGATACCGACCAGCGCCTGATTGTCGCGGTAACCGATGGCACCCCCGCGTACCGCCTTGTTCATGAGCAAGGTAACGCGTTTGGCATCGAAATAACCACAACGTTTCAGCGCCTCCTCGGACAGCAGATCGGCCACATAGGGCAGCGGCCGTCCGCGGGTGCCATCGAGCAGGGCCGGAATATCCGGTGCGCGATACGGCTGCTTATGCCGTGCGCGAATGGTCTCCGGCAAATATTTACGCATCGCCTGCTTGAGCAGGTACTTCTCGTTCAGTACGCGCATTTTCAAACGCGGCGACAAGCGACTGGCGAATTCGATGACGCGATGATCGAGAAACGGAAAACGCCCTTCGACAGAATTCGCCATCAGCATGCGATCGCCCTGCGAGCATAGCAAATAACCACCCAGCAGCAGCCTGGCCTCGACATACTGGCCACGATTAAATGAGTGCCAGGCAGGCATCGCCGGAGGGAGCCCCTGCCGCAACCGGTCGATGGCATTCTCGCGCAGCGATTGCTGCAGTTCGCTCGAAAAAAACATCTTGGCCTTGGCGGTGGTATCCCAGCGCGGCAGATGCGCGAAAACCGGTGAGCCGGGTTGATCGAGACCGATGCCGTAAAAATTATTCAGATAGACCTGCGCGCGCCCGGGCGTGAGATCGAGATAGGGATAAAGACGCTTCAGCAACAGCGGCCGCCATTGGGATTGCGGCTGCCGCGCCCAGAATTGCCGGATCTTGGCCTCCTTGAAAATATCGTAGCCGCCCAGTACCTCGTCCGAACCTTCGCCGGTCAATACCACGCGAAACCCCTGCTCGCGCACCAGTCCCGACAACCGCCGCATCGGTACCGGCGCCGTCCGCAGGATAGCGGTTTCCGTATGCCAGATCGTCCGCGGTAATTGCTGGCCGACATCGGCATTGGTGCAAACGACATGACTGTGATCGGCTTGCAAATGGTCGATCATGAGTCGCTGAAAATGCGATTCATCGAGCGATTCCTCCTCGAAGCCAATCGAGAAGGTACGCAGCGGCGTTTGCGTATGGGCGTGAATCAAGCTGGTGATCACCGACGAATCCAATCCGCCGGAAAGATAGGCACCCACCGGCACATCCGCGCGCAAACGGATTTGCGTGGCGTCGATCAATAATTCGCGCAACTGGTCGGCGAGCACAGCTTCGTTTCCCTGCCAGTATTCATCGGCACTTTGCGGATAAGTCCAGTCCCAGTAGCGTCGAATTTGCTGGCCGTTGCGATCGACGATCAACAATGTTCCCGGCGCCAGCTCGGAAACTCCGGTGAACAGGGTATGCGGGCTGGCGGGTGACCAGAACGTGAAAATCTCATCGAGCGCCGCGGCATTCAATGTCGGCGAGGCAGGCAGCGCTGGCAGTAACGCTTTTATTTCCGAGGCAAATAGCAGCCGGCCCTGCGACTCCGTATAAAAAAGCGGAGCGATACCGACGCGATCGCGGATCAGCAGCAGACGCCCCGCTTTCGAATCCCACAGCGCAATCGCGAACTGGCCATTGAGCCGCTGCACGAAATCATCGCCAAATTGTTCGTACGCATGGACGATCACTTCGGTATCGCTATGCGTATAAAAACGATGACCGCACTGTTCTAGCTCAGCGCGCAATTCGATGTAATTGAAAATTTCGCCGTTGAAGACGACCGCGACAGAACGGTCTTCATTAAAGATCGGCTGATCGCCGCCGGTCAGATCGATGATACTGAGACGCGCATGCGCGAGACCGACCGGCCCCTGCACCAGGTAGCCATAGCCATCCGGGCCGCGATGATGAAGCTGGGCGATCATCGCCTCCAGCTCGGCGCGCTGCGGCGAAGACGTGCCTCGCCAATCGAGAATTCCCGCAACACCGCACATTTAAAAAAACCATCCTCGTTTTTTGTTCTTTCAATCGACCGTCGCCGCTGTGGGCAATAGCGTTATCAACGCACTCCGCTTCCGAGGAGAATCACTTCAACGGTGCGTACAAGGATGTATAAATCGAAAATCAAACTGTGGTTTTTTATGTAATACAAATCGTATGTCAGCTTTTGCTCGGCATCGTGCGCCGACGCGCCATACGGATAACACAGCTGGGCCCAACCGGTGATACCGGGTTTCACACGATGCCGCTCGCGGTAATAGGGAATCTGCAGGGCGAGCTCCTCGACGAACTGTGGCCGCTCGGGCCGCGGGCCGACGAAACTCATTTCGCCTTTCAGCACATTGAAAATCTGCGGCAGTTCATCGATACGCGTATTGCGAATGAAAGCGCCGACGCGCGTGATACGACTATCGTTTTTCTTGGCCCATTGCGCCTTGCCATCCTTTTCGGCATCGGTACGCATGCTGCGAAATTTATGCACGCGAAATATTTTGCCGCCAAAACCCACACGCTCCTGACTGTAAATGACCGGCGCGCGCAAACCTTCTTCAAGCTTGATCGCCAGCACGGTCAGCAGCATGAACGGCCAGGTGAGGAACAGCAGCAGCGCACTGGCCAGCAAATCAAAACCGCGCTCGAGGAAATCGCGCACCCACGAAAATGAAAAGCCGTCGGAAAACACCAGCCAGCCCGGCGAAATGGTACGGATATCGAGCTGGCCCGATTCGCGCTCAAGAAACGTCACATCGTCGATGACAACGATGCCGTCGAGCTTGCAATCGAGAAGCTCATCGAGGGGAAAACTATTTTGATCCGAGCGGCGACGCTCATCCACCGCCACGACGATTTCCTGCATTTTTTGCTGTCGACAAAACTCGAGCAGCGTTTCGGATGACGACACCACCATGTCGGACGGAACTTTCGGTTCGAGCGAATTGACCGGCCAGCAGCCGACAATGGCAATATCCTGCTGCGCCTTTAATTTGGTCAGCGCATCTAGCACACGATGCGCACGCTCACCGGCTCCGACAACCAGCACGCGCCAGCGCAACACCTCATTGCCCACCAGCAACCGGGTGACATAGCGCAGCAATGCGATCACGAACAGGGAAATGACACTGGCGATTGCCAGAACGCCGCGGCCGAAATACAGCGCGAGCGAAGGAAATAAATAAAACCCGACCGACAGCAGCGTGGTGCCTATCAAAAAGATCGCCACCATCGAGCGCAACATCGAACCGGTCAGGCCTTCGGGATTGTGCGGACGATAAGCGCCCATCGCAATCATGCAGACAAGATTGACCCATGCATAAACATGCGCGCGCGATTGCACATTGGCCATATCGACCTCTGCAACGCCACCCCACAGGTTGAAGCGCACGTGATGCGCAGCGTACACCGCCACTACCATGGCGATGTATTCGAGCAATACCAGCAATAAAATATAGGCCGGTATGTGCTGTCGAAATATCCTGATATGATTCACTTCAAATCCGCATCATGCTAAAAAAAGCGCGAAATTATGGACCAGCAATGCCGCCACTGTCTAATCGCGCGACTCTCTGGTTTACTTATGTCCCGTCGGTTTATCGGCCCCTGTCGGCCTTGAATAGTTTGAGCTTCTGGCAGTCCAGGCCAGATTGACGAATCCAGTGTAGACCAAATCGTGACGATATCCGCCGAACTCGCTCAACGCATTTCACAGCATCAGCAACAACTGCAAACGCAATCGTTATCCGAACTATTTATCGGGTCGGATCGCGCAAAACAGCTGACGCTGGCGGCCGCACAACTCACGCTCGATTTTTCCCGGCAGTTCTGCACAGCGGAAACATTGCAATTGTTCGAAACCCTGTGCGATCAGTTGCAATTGCGTAGCCGCATCGACGATTTATTCGATGGCGCAATCGTCAACGGCACTGAGCAACGTCCGGCGCTGCATACATCTTTACGCTGCATGAGTGATAACACACCCAATGCCGCAGCGGTCAGAAACGTGCAGGCCGCCATGCAAAATCTGATCGATGCTTTGTACGCGGGCCGAATCAGCGGCTTCGACGGCCAGTCGTTCACCGATCTCGTGCATATCGGCATCGGCGGCTCCGATCTCGGCCCCCGCTTTGCGACGACAGCCTTGCGCAAATTCTGGAACGGAAAACTGCGCGTGCATTTCGTGGCCAATATCGATCCGGCGGAGCTCACCGATATTCTGGGCGAATTGAATCCGGCAACGACCTTGATCAGCACGGCATCGAAATCATTCACCACACTTGAAACACTGGCCAACACAACCGCAGCACGCCGCTGGCTGCAAGCAGCGGCGGGTTCACGCAATGTCGATTCGCATTTCATCGCCATCACCGCAAATCCTGCAAAAGCGCAGGCGTTCGGCATTCCTGCGAATCAGATATTGCCGATGTGGGACTGGGTCGGCGGGCGCTATTCACTGTGGTCGGCGATCGGCCTGCCCATTGCGATCGCGGTCGGCTGGGATAATTTCAAAAAACTGCTCGACGGCGCTGCCGCGATGGACACGCATTACCGCAGCGCGTCATTTGCGCAAAATATGCCGGCTCTGCTGGGCTTTTTCGAATGGTGGTATTCGACCTGCTGGCAGGCGCACAGCGCGCTGGTGCTGCCCTATTCGCACCGCCTGCGCTTATTTCCTGCATTTCTGCAGCAGCTTTCGATGGAAAGCCTGGGCAAGGGCGTAGACATCGACGGTCAGCCATTAACAGATCACAGCGGCCTTGTGGTGTGGGGAGAACCCGGCACCAATAGCCAGCATTCCTTTATGCAGCTGCTGCATCAGGGCACGCGGTTTATCCCGGTCGATTTCATCGCGGTCGCCGAAGCAGAAACGGTTGCAAAAGGTGTGGCCGACGCCGATGCGCGACACTCGCATCTGCTGGCCAACTGCCTCAGTCAAAGCCGCGCATTGATGGTGGGCAAATCGCTCGATCAGGCCGAGCAGGAATTAAGTGCCGCGGGTATGGCTCACGCGCAGATCCAGGCGCTCGCGCCGCACAAGGTGCAACCCGGCAATCGTCCGAGCAACACCATCGTGCTCGGTACATTGAATCCGGAAAGCCTCGGCGCACTGATCGCGCTTTACGAACACAAGGTATTCACCCAGAGCGTGCTCTGGAATATCAATGCCTTCGACCAATGGGGCGTGGAATTGGGCAAACAATCCGCTGCCGCCATTTTTGCGGCGCTCGATGGCGGCAATGTGGCGAGCTTTGATCCATCGACGCAACAATTGATCGAGCGTTTTAAATCAACCTGAACGCTTCAATTCACTTGAACACAAGCGACGTGTGGCAACATCGGCGCGGTGTTGCTAGCCTCTATCGCTGCCACCCCCTTTCATTGCAATCACGATCGTGCCCAGTTTTTAAGGAAGCATTTTCATGCAGAGTATCGAGTCGTCCCGCATCGCCATCATCGGTCTCGGCTACGTGGGGCTGCCGCTTGCCGTCGAATTCGGCAAACAGTTACCCACCGTCGGCTTCGACATCAACGAACAGCGTATCGCTGAATTACGTCGCGGTGTCGATAGCACGCTGGAGACCTCGGCGAACGAGCTGACTGAGGCGACACAACTCACCATCACAAACGACCACTCTGCACTCACCGATTGCAACGTCTATATCGTTACCGTGCCCACGCCTGTCGACGACAACAAACAACCCGATTTAACGCCACTGCGCAAAGCCAGCGAAACGGTAGGCAAGGTATTGAAGGCCGGCGATATCGTTATTTACGAATCGACGGTGTATCCCGGCGCCACCGAAGAAGTGTGCGTGCCGGTGATGGAAAAAATTTCGGGACTGAAATTCAACGTCGATTTCTTTGCCGGTTACAGCCCCGAGCGAATCAATCCGGGCGACAAACAGCGCCGCCTCACCAACATTCTCAAAATCACCTCGGGCTCGACACCGGAAGCCGCGGATTTCGTCGACGCGCTCTATCGCTGCATCGTCACCGCCGGCACGCACAAAGCCAGCACGATCCGCGTCGCAGAGGCCGCGAAAGTGATCGAAAATACACAGCGCGATGTCAACATCGCACTCGTCAACGAACTCGCGCAGATTTTCAAACGTCTCGGTATCGATACGGAAGATGTATTGAAAGCGGCCGGCACCAAATGGAATTTTCTGCCGTACCGCCCCGGTCTCGTCGGCGGCCACTGCATCGGTGTTGATCCCTATTATTTGGCGAGCAAGGCGCAACAGCACGGCTATTTTCCGGAAATCATCACCGCGAGTCGCCGCATCAATGACGGCATGGGCGTGTATGTCGCCAGCGAAGTCATGCGCCTGATGACGCAGAAACGCATTCATATTGTCGATGCCAATATTCTCGTGATGGGATTGGCGTTCAAGGAAAACTGCCCCGACTTACGCAACACGCGTGTCGTCGATATCGTGCAGGAATTGAAGTTATGCAACGCTCACGTCGATGTATTCGATCCGTGGGTCGACTCGTCTCATGCGGAAGAGGAATTCGGTTTCGCAACCATCAAACAACCGGCCGAGCGCCATTACGATGCCATTATCGTTGCCGTGGCGCACGATCAATTCAAGGCCATGGGCATCGATGCAGTGCGCAAGCTTGCAAAAAACACCTCCGTTATTTTCGATATCAAATATGTTTACCCGGCTGACAAAGTCGATGGGCGACTTTAATCACATTTATCTGAAGCCACAAAAATAAAACGGGACGCGATGCGTCCCGTTTTATTTTGCATAGGGCCATTACGATGCAGCATCGACCGCAGCCAGCAGCTCCGCTGTTTTCGATTGCATCAACGCAATGTCGCCCCGGCTTTCCACGTTCACGCGCAGCACCGGCTCGGTATTCGAGCCGCGAACATTGAAACGCCACTCACCCATAATCATGCTCAAGCCATCGGTACGATCGATATCTTTCGCGGCGGGCGCATATTTGCTTTCGATCGCCGCGAGTACGGCTTTCACATCTTTTACTTTGCGATTGATTTCACCGCTGCAAGGATATGCAGCCATACGCTCCTGCATCAATTGCGATAACGATTTGCCGCTCGCAGAAATCAATTGCGCAACCAACAACCATGGAATCATACCGCTATCGCAATAAGCAAAATCGCGAAAATAATGGTGTGCACTCATCTCGCCGCCATACACCGCATTTTCCTTGCGCATGCGCTCCTTGATGAAAGCATGACCCGTTTTACTCTGCACCGCTGTACCGCCGAGATTCTGCACGATATCGATGGTATTCCACGTCAGCCGCGGATCATGCACGATGCGCTCACCGCTCTGGTTTTGTGAAGACGACTTGCGCAGAAATGCCTCGGCCAGCATCCCGACGATGTAATAGCCTTCGACGAACTCACCGTTTTCATCGAAAAAGAAACAGCGGTCGAAATCGCCATCCCATGCGATACCGAGATCCGCTTTATGGGCACGCACCGCATCGATGGTCGGCGCACGGTTTTCTTCAAGCAATGGATTGGGGACGCCGTGCGGAAAATTGCCGTCGGGGTCGTGGTGCACCTTGATAAATTGAAGCGGCAGAAATTTTTCGAGACGATCGATGACGAGTCCGGCACCACCATTGCCCGCATTCACCACAATTTTCAGCGGTTTCAGTTTTGTTACATCGACATACGACAGCAAATGCTCAACGTATGCATCAGCCGTACTGAGCGATTGGAAATTTCCGTGCTTTTTGACCGGCGCAAAACGATTCTCTTCGGCCAGCTTTTGAATATCGAATAACCCGCTATCGCCGCTGATCGGCTTCGAACCTTCGCGCACGAATTTCATGCCGTTGTAATCTTTGGGATTATGGCTCGCCGTAACAGCAATGCCACCACCCATATTTTTCCCATCCACCACCGCATGAAACGTCGCGAAATAAATTTCTTCCGTACCGCACAAACCGATATCGTAAACATCGACCCCGCCATCACGCAGACCGTTCGCGGTTGCGATTTTTAATGCCTCACTCGTCAGACGAATATCGTGACCAACAACAACACTTCCCGGATTAACGATTTCGGCATAGGCGCGGCCGATGCGATAGGCGATATCCTCATTGATCTGGTCGGGAACCCGACCCCGCACGTCGTATGCCTTGAAACATTCGAATTTATCACTCATTGTTTTTTCCAGTTATTCAAAGCCAGCTTCAATAAATCAAAACTCACCGAATCAATTCAATCGTGCTGAAAATAAAAAGCCGGATCACTCCGGCTTGTAGATTTTTTCGTAAACGTAATTTGTCGCCTCGACGAAGCCATCGACCGCGCCGCAATCGAAACGACGGCCCTGGAATTTATACGCCATTACGCACCCACTCTTCGCCTGGGTCATCAGTGCATCGGTGATCTGCACTTCGCCATTCTTGCCGGCCGGCGTGTCGCGCAGGATATCGAAAATATCCGGTGTCAAAATATAACGGCCGATGATTGCGAGATTGGAAGGCGCTTCGGATTGCTTCGGTTTCTCGACCATGTTATCGACGCGATACAAACCGTCTTTCAGCGATTCACCCGCGATGACACCGTATTTTTCGATCTGATCCATCGGTACTTCCTGCACTGCAACGATGCTGCAGCGGAATTGCTTGAACAGACGCACCATTTGCGTCATCACGCCTTCGCCGCCCTCGTTGATGCACAGATCGTCCGACAGAATCACGCCAAACGGCTCGTTACCCACCAATAATTCGCCGGTGAGAATCGCATGTCCCAGTCCCTTCATTTCGCGCTGACGCGTCATCGCAAAACGGCCTTTTTCCAGCACGCTGCGAATACTCGTCAAATATTTTTCTTTAGTGGTGCCTGAAATCTGATGCTCAAGTTCATAGGAAATATCGAAATGGTCCGCGATGGCGCGTTTACCACGACCGGTGACCAATGCAATTTCGCGCAAACCCGCATCGATCGCCTCTTCGACACCATACTGCACCAGCGGCTTGTTCACGACCGGCAACATTTCTTTTGGCATCGACTTTGTCGCCGGCAAGAATCGCGTACCGTAGCCTGCGACGGGGAACAAACATTTCTTAATCATGAACCGATTCCTGTGTGAGATTGAGCTGCTGGGCGTTATTAATTTTTAATAATGAACTTCGCCTGCATCATACGGACGAGTTTCTGAACCCTCACTGACTGCGACCATAGACATCCTGGAAGCGCACAATATCGTCTTCCCCCAGGTAACTGCCGGTTTGCACCTCGATAATTTCAAGAGGGATCACGCCGGGATTGGCCAGACGATGGCGGTTGCCGAGCGGAATGTAAGTCGACTGATCCTCCGACAACAAATATTCTTTATCACCGCAGGTAACCCTGGCTGTGCCACTCACCACAATCCAGTGCTCCGCGCGATGGTGGTGCATCTGCAGGGATAATTGCTGGCCCGGATTCACCACGATACGCTTAACCTGAAAGCGATTGGCATTCACCAGCGATTCGTAAGATCCCCAGGGACGATACACGCGCTTGTGCAGCGTCGCTTCACCGCGCTGACTTTTCTTCAGCGTACTGACGATATGCTTTACGTCCTGCACGCGATCCTTGCTGGCAATCAATACGGCATCGGACGTTTCGACAACTACGATATCGTCGATACCAATCGCGGCGACCAGGCGCGACTCGGAACGGATGTAACTGCCATTGACTTCATGCACCAGCACGTCGCCACTGAGCACGTTGCCTTCCTCATTTTTACCTTCGACTTCCCACAGCGACGACCACGAACCAACATCGCTCCACCCACAGGCAAGGGGTATCACCATCCCTTTCTGCGTGCGCTCCATCACCGCGTAGTCGATCGAATCACTCGGACACGCCGCGAATGCCGCTTTATCCAGACGGGCAAAATCGAGATCGGTTTGCGCCGCGCCGAGTGCGTTTTTAGCCGCCGCAAGAATTGTCGGTGCGAATGCTTCGAGCTCCGCCAGATAGACATCCGCGCGCAGCAGAAACATGCCGCTGTTCCACACGTATTCACCGCTGGCCAAATAGTGCCTTGCCGTTTCGAGATTAGGCTTTTCAACGAACTGCTTGAGATGATGTATGCCGTCGCGCCAGCTCGATCCGGCTTGAATGTAGCCATAACCTGTTTCAGGCGCTGTCGGCACAATCCCGAAGGTCACTAAAAATCCCGCCGCCGCAGCTTCCAGACCTCGCGTAACCGCCGAAGCGAATATCTCGGGTTGCTGGATCACATGATCTGCCGGCAACACCAGCAAGGTCGCATCGGCGTCGATCGTCAGCGCTTTCAACGCCGCAACAGCAACGGCAGGCGCTGTATTTTTTCCTTCCGGCTCGAGCAAGATCGCAGCGGCCCTGACTCCGCTCTGCCGCAATTGTTCGGCCACCAAAAAACGGTGTTCATCGTTGCACACCACGATCGGCGCGCTGATGTTATCGATCGATGCTGCGCGCTGTAGTGTTTGTGTTAGCAGACTATTCGAGCCGGTGAGCGGTAAAAACTGTTTGGGATACAGCTCTCGGGATACGGGCCACAACCGGCTTCCCACACCACCGGAGAGTAAAACCGGAGTCAACATCCTGATCCTTCCTTCTTATTCGTAAACTGAAACCGATAATCAAGTTCGCGCCCGACTCGATCGACCGACGCCGTAATACGTAAACCCGGATGCGGCAAGCATTTCGGGATCGTATTGATTTCTTCCATCAAAAATAATTGCAGCACGCATCAGATCCCTCATCGCATCGAAATCAGGTTGTCGGAAGCGCTTCCACTCTGTCGTCAGCACCATCGCATCGGCACCTTTGAGCACATCGTATTGGTACTGCAGCAAGGTGACGCGACCATCCGCCAACCATTCGGCAGGAAATTCTTTTGCAGCCGACTCGAGTGCGACGGGATCGTACGCACTGACTGTCGCTCCTGCCTCCACCAATGCTTTGATCAACACAATAGATGAGGCCTCGCGCATGTCGTCGGTACCGGGCTTAAATGCCAGCCCCCAAATACCGAATTTGCGCCCCTTCAATGTTGCGCCAAAATGCGCCTGAATTTTTTCAAACAACACGCGCTTCTGGCGAGTATTGCGAGCCTCGACAGCCTCCATGATCAAGGGGTCGAAACCTTGCGCCTTGCTCATGTGCACCAGTGCCTGGACGTCTTTCGGGAAGCAGGAGCCACCATATCCACAGCCCGCATATAAAAAGGCGTAGCCAATTCGCTTGTCGGAGCCTATCCCACGACGTACGTGTTCAATATCAATGTTCATCCGATCGCATAAATTAGCAACTTCATTCATGAATGAAATTCGCGTCGCCAGCATCGCATTGGCCGCATATTTCGTCATTTCTGCATCGCGCACGCCCATTGCCAGAATGCGATCGTTAATCCGGATATACGGCGCATAAATATCCGCCATTTTTTCGCGCGCACGCTCATTATCACAGCCGATAATGACGCGATCGGGGCGCATGAAATCCTCGACTGCAGCCCCCTCTTTTAGAAACTCGGGATTACTGACCACATCGAATTCGATATTGACCCCGCGCTTCTGCAACTCTTCAGCAATCGCCGCACCAACCTTTTCTGCGGTGCCGACCGGGACGGTTGATTTGTCGACAATGACTGCATAGTTCTGCAAATGCTGCCCAATGCTGCGCGCTGCCGCGAGCACGTATTTCAAATCGGCCGAACCATCCTCGCCGGGCGGTGTTCCAACCGCGATAAAAACATACTCCGCTTTCTTCAGCGCCTCAGCGAAATTATTGGTAAATGACAACAGACCATTAACCATTGCGCTCTTTACGATGGGCTCAAGGCCGGGTTCGTAGATTGGCATTTCACCGCGGCGCAACCGCTCCAGCTTAGCCTCGTCGACATCGACACAGACGACGTGATTGCCCATTTCAGTGAAGCACGCGCCAGTTACCAAACCCACGTAACCCGTTCCAACTACCGCAATATGCATCTCGCCCCCTCTGCTCCCAGATCAAAACTACCCTCAACCAAAACACGCAACGGCATGCTCCGATACAACACCAATATACTAATTATTAGATGAATACATATACCTACAACCGTGTCACGAATTTTACGCCAACAGGCATCTCCATTCACAGACGAGGGCGCTCAGTCGCTCTGGACATAACGACTTCAACCATTACAATGCACTCCTTTTGCGAAAGTGCCGCGTTTCATCGCCGATCGTTTCGCCCGACAAGCCTAGCAGCGGATACCTCAGATGTCGTTCACCCATCAAAGCGCGTTCAGCAAGGAAGAGTTGATCGATTGCGGTCACGGCCGTTTATTTGGCATTGGCAACGCACAACTTCCCATTGACAACATGCTCATGCTCGATCGCATCACACATGTCTCGCTCGAGGGTGGCGCATACGGCAAGGGCGAATTGCGCGCCGAGCTCGATATTCACCCCGATCTCTGGTTCTTCCGCTGCCACTTCCCCGGTGACCCCGTAATGCCGGGCTGTCTCGGACTCGATGCAATGTGGCAACTGGTCGGCTTCTTTCTCGCCTGGAAAGGCAATCAGGGGCGCGGGCGCGCGCTGGGCGCCGGCGAGATAAAATTCACGGGCGAGATCTTGCCGACCGCAAAAAAGGTTACCTATCAGCTCGATTTGAAGCGCATCATCGAGCGTAAGCTCATTTTAGGCATCGCCGATGGCACCGTCGCAGTCGACGGTACCGTTATCTATACCGCGAAGGATTTGCGCGTAGGTCTGTACCAATCCACCGGTGCGCTAGACGGCTGATCGTGCCCGCCGCACTTTTAATAATGAAGAGAATCGAATCATCCAGGGGGTATTTCATATGAGACGCGTTGTGATCACCGGCCTCGGCATTGTGTCGTGCCTGGGCAACAACAAAGCTGCCGTTCTGGATGCGCTGCAAACCGGCCGTTCGGGTATCCGCTTTCGCGAAGACTATAAAGAGCTGGGCTTTCGCAGCCAGGTCGCTGGCACTATCGATATCGACTTCGCCGCGCTGATCGACCGCAAGCAGCTGCGCTTCATGGGCGACGCCGCAGCTTACGCCTACCTCGCCATGCAGGAAGCGATCGCCGACTCAGGGCTCGAAGAAGCTGACGTCGCCAGCACGCGCTCCGGCATCATCGCAGGATCGGGCGGCGCCTCTTCGGCGAACCTGATCGAATCCGCCGACATCCTGCGCACCAAAGGCCTCAAGCGTATCGGCCCATACCGCGTCACCCAAACCATGAGCAGTACCGTATCGGCCTGCCTCGCCACCCCCTTCAAAATCAAGGGCGTGAATTATTCGATCTCTTCGGCATGCGCCACTAGCGCACACTGCATCGGCAACGGCGTCGAACTGATTCAATCCGGCAAGCAGGACATCGTGTTTGCCGGCGGTGGCGAAGAAGAACACTGGACATTGAGCTGCCTGTTCGATGCCATGGGCGCGCTGTCATCCAAATACAACGACACCCCGACCCAGGCATCGCGCCCCTACGACGCCAATCGCGATGGCTTCGTCATCTCCGGCGGCGGCGGTATGGTCGTACTCGAAGAGCTCGAACACGCCAAAGCCCGCGGCGCGAAGATTTATGGAGAAGTCGTCGGGTACGGCGCAACCTCCGACGGCTACGACATGGTCGCTCCGAGCGGCGAAGGCGCGGTGCGCTGCATGCAGCAGGCACTGGCCGGCATGACGGGCAATATCGATTACATCAACAGCCACGGCACCTCGACTCCGGCAGGCGATCTGCAGGAACTCAAGGCGATCAAGGAAACGTTTGGCGCGAACGTGCCTGTGATCAGCTCGACGAAATCGCTCGCCGGTCATTCGCTGGGCGCCACCGGTGTGCACGAAGCGATCTACTGCCTGTTGATGATGGAGCACAACTTCATCGCCGCATCCGCCAATATCGACACGCTCGACCCCGAAGCGAACGGCGTGAATATCGTGCGCACCACTCAGCAGGGAGTCACTCTGAATCGCATTCTTTCCAATAGCTTCGGCTTCGGCGGCACCAATGCCAGCCTGGTATTCGAACGCTACACGGGCTGAGTAATTCAGCCATCCACGCGCGAGTCCGCACATCGGGCTCGCCATCACCTAATCCATAGTTTGTTACTTCACTCCAGTTAGACTATAAACAGGAACCGGATTTCATCTGCTCCCGCCACTAATGTTGGCGCCTTCTTGCGGATTACACGCAGATCCAACCCCGAGCAGTTTCGCGTTTGTTTAGGAAGCTTTTTATGTATGCCGATCGAATTCGAGAAATTTTAGCGAAGCATGCCCGCCTGTCTGCCGACATCACGACACTCTCCGATGAGAGCGATCTCTACAGTGCCGGCCTCACCTCGCTGACCACCGTTAATCTCATGCTCGCCATTGAAGAACAATTCGACATCGAATTTCCCGACCATATGCTTGGCCGTAAGACCTTTGGCAGTATTCAGGCGCTTTGTGAGGCCGTGGAAGAGCTCGTTGCGTAATTCACCTGGAGATAAAGAAATGCCGTCTGTTTCCACCCTGCAACCGAGCACCGACCTGTCCGCGCTACTGGAAAAAATTCATGCGATCGGCCGGAATGCCATAGCCCCACACGCACATGAAGTGGACCGCGATGCGCGCTTTCCGCGCGAAGCATTCGACGCGCTCAAAGCCGAGAAACTGCTGAGCTCCTACATTCCCTCCGAACTGGGCGGGGCGGGATTATCGATCTCGGATCAATCCAGGATTTGCGAAGCGCTCGCGCACTATTGCGCATCGACTGCAATGATTTACGCGATGCACCAAATTCAAGTCGCGTGCATCGTGCATCACACCACGCACAATGAATTTTTTAGCTCCTACATGCGAGAGCTCGTCGATAAACAATATCTGATTGCATCGGCGACAACCGAATTGGGCATTGGTGGCGATGTACGCTCAAGCCTCTGCGCGGTCAATGTCGAAGGCGACACCTTCACGCTCGACAAGCAGGCACCCGTTATTTCCTATGCGGCATCGGCCGATGCCATTCTCGTTACCTGTCGCCGCTCGCCCGAAGCGGGGCGAAACGATCAATCGGTCGTACTCGTACGCAAAGAAGATGTCACGCTGGAAGAAATTTCAGGCTGGGATACGATGGGCTTTCGCGGCACCTGCAGCAACGGTTACTCACTGCACTCGCGCGGCGATGGACGCCAGATATTTCCCGGCCCGTACGCAGACATTCATCGCAAAACGCAGCAGCCGTATTCGCATATTGTCTGGAGCTCGCTCTGGCTCGGACTGGCACAGAGCGCAATGAATATCGCACGCAGCTCGGTGCGCACAGAGGCACGCAAAAATCCGGGCACACTGCCGCCGTCTGCGCTCCGACTCGCGGAACTCGATGCTGTTTTATTTTCAATGCGTGCCGGCGTTCAACAATGCGTTGCCGATTATCATCAACGCCTGCTGAGCAAGGATGAAGAAGCCTTCTCCGATTTCGGATTCAATCTCCGCGTGAGTAATCTGAAAATTCGCTCGTCCGAGCTCGTCATCGAAATCGTCAGCAAGGCGATGATGATCTGCGGCATCGCGAGTTATCGCAACGATTCGAAATCGAGCCTCAACCGTCAATTGCGCGATGCTTATGGTGCTGCCTTGATGGTAAATAACGATCGTATTCTCGGCCAGAGTTCGGCCATTCAGATTATGCAGAAGGGAGACTGATTTGCCATGGCGAACACCGATGCAGCGCAGGCGGCTTACCAATATTATTTGAACGAATTATTCGAAGCGAAGTTATTAATTCCGTCCGGTGTACGCGGTGTGTACGGACGCTCGGGCACATTCGAAAATGTGATCGACCAGTTCGAAAATTACATCACACTTGAAACACGCGGAATGAAACCCGAAGTCGTACGTTTCCCGCCAGTATTCAATCGCAGGCATTATTCGCAAATCGACCATATCTATAATTTTCCTGATTTGATGGGTTCAGTGCACAGCTTCACGGGGCGCGAGTCCGAGCACGCCGAGATGCTGCGCAAGTTCGAAGCCAACGAACAGTGGACCGACGATCTGAGTCCGTCGGAAGTCATGCTCGCGCCAGCTGCCTGCTATCCGCTTTATCCAACGGCCAGCGGCTCGCTTCCGGCAGAGGGACGCCTCGTCGATTTGAAATCCTTCGTATTTCGTCACGAGCCCTCCGATGATCCCGCGCGCATGCAGGCATTTCGCATGCGCGAATTCGTGCGGCTGGGAACGCCCGAACAGGCGCTCGCGCACCGCGATTTCTGGATTCAGAATGCAACACGCACTTTGAAAGCCGTCGGACTCGATGTAGAAGCCGTCGTCGCCAACGATCCATTTTTCGGGCGCGGCGGTCGTGTCATGAAAGCTACTCAGCGCGAGCAAAACCTGAAATACGAACTCGTGTTTCCGATTTGCTCGGAGGAAAAACCGACGGCGATTACATCCTGCAATTATCACCTCGATCATTTCGGCAGCGTGTTCAATATCAGAACTGCGGATGGAGCCGTCGCGCATACAGCGTGCATGGGCTTCGGCCTTGAACGAATCTGTCTTGCGCTCTTCAAGCATCACGGCCTGAATATCAATAACTGGCCGGAATCCGTGCGCAAACTGCTGAAGCTTTCTTGAAGAAAGATATGAAACAAATTCTTGCACTGGATGCACACCGCTATCTCCCGCACACCATTCACAGTGCGGAACGCGTGTGGACCGAAACGAATTGCTATGTAGATCTGTTGATTGAGCTGCTTCATGCGCACGGTTTTGAACCGATCGCCGCGCTGCCATTCACACTCGGCATCGATTTCGAAGGGGATCAGTGGACCTTCTTTAAATTTCCCCACGGCGATTTGCTTGCTTTGTATGGCATCGATATTCAGGAGCTCGCCATCTGGCGCCCACTGATCGATCATATCGAAGAGCAGGTCGGTGCGGGCAAACCGGTATTGGTGGAACTCGATTCGTGGTATTTACCGGACACAGCTGGCACCGCCTATCGGCTCGATCACGTTAAAACCACCGTCGCGGTGAATTTGATCGACCGTTCCAGCCGCCGTCTCGGTTATTTTCACAATCAAAGTTATTTTGAGTTGAGCGGTGACGATTTCACGCAAATATTTCAACTCGACGGACTGGTGCATCCACGCATGCTGCCGCCTTACGTGGAATTTGTGCGCTTTCGCGATTTGGCGCCAACAGGAACCACCCTGCTCGATTGCTCGCTCGATATTTTGCGAAAACACCTGCACCTCATTCCGCAAACGAATCCATTTCCCGCGTTCAAACGGCGTTTCGAAAAAGACATCAACTGGCTGCAGTCATCAGAGATCGAAGCCTTTCACAAATATTCGTTTGCAACACTGCGTCAGTTCGGAGCGTGCTTCGAGCTTTCGCAAACGTATACCGACTGGCTCGGCAGGCAGGGCATCCACAATATCGGTGTGGCGACGGCGGCATTCGGTGAAATTTCGCAGACGGCGAAGGCAATGCAGTTTCAACTAGCACGCTCGATTGCCCGCAAAAAACCTCTCGACCTGGCCCCGATCGACGCCATGGCTGCCGCATGGGAACGCGGCATGGCAACCTTGCAGAATCGTTTCGCCGCATAAGATGACCACACCGATTTCCAGCCGCCTGATCAGCTCACACAGCGTCGTCGCGCTGGATCGTGGCTGGCAGCTCGCCAATAGCATTCCCGATAACAACGCTCTCGACGGCATTACGGTCGATCAACTCGACAATCTGCACTGGCGCGACGCCATCGTGCCCGGAACCGTCGCGCAGAGCATTCACGACGATATCAATTTACCGGGGCATTACGATCGTTGCGACTGGTGGTATCGCACATCATTTGCAGCGCCCACTACAAAACCCAAAAATACAATTCGGCATCGCCTGCGTTTCGAAGGGCTCGCCACCATTGCGGATGTTTGGTTAAACGGCGAGAAAATTCTTTCCGCGAACAATATGTTTTGCGTTGATGTTGTCGATATCACGCAATATTTACGTGAGCACAACGATTTAGTCATTCATTTTTATTCGCTGCATGCAGCACTCGAACAAAAAAAGCCGCGTCCGCGCTGGAAAACCGCGCTGACGAGCCACCAAAATTTGCGCTGGTTTCGTACCACTTTGCTGGGCCGTATTCCCGCATGGTCACCGCACATAGAACCCGTTGGCCCGTGGCGACCGATCACGCTCGAAACGATAGCAACGATCGATTGCGAGCGGCTGGATATTCAAACGCAATTGCGCGGCGATGATGGTTTTGTCCGTATCAGCGCATCGCTGCACACGCTAGATGAGGCTCCAACGCGCGCTGAGCTCATCATTGCAGAGCAGCGTTACCCTTTGCAGCTGGGCGCCGAGGTATCTGCGACAACAGTGAGCGGCGATATCGAGATCGCACAGGTCCCGAAATGGTGGCCGAATACGCATGGCGAACAACCTTTGTTGCCCTGTCGCATTGAAGTCGCACTCGATAATGGCATCGTGACCATCGATTGCGGACGCATCGGTTTTAAATCGGTACATGTCAGCCGCGACAACGATGCCGTTTCCTTCGAAATTAACGGTGCTCCGATTTTTTGTCGCGGCGCGGTCTGGACAGTCAACGATTTTGTATCGCTGAGCGGCAGCAACGAATCCTTGCGCCGCGCACTCGAGATTGCGCGCGATGCCAACATTAATATGCTGCGCATCGGCGGCACCATGATTTATGAGCGCAAAGAATTTTTCGATCTTTGCGATGAATTCGGCATTCTGGTTTGGCAAGACTTTATGCTTGCAAACATGGACTACCCCATCGCCGACGAAAATTTTTCCGCCAATATCGCGCGGGAAGTTCGCCAACAGCTCAGCCAATTGCAAAAGCATGTATGTATCGCCGCCTATTGCGCGGGCAGCGAAATCGAACAGCAAGCGGCGATGATGGGCTTGCCTGCAAGCGAATGGAGCAATACCTTTTTTGCAGAACGATTACCCGCACTTTGCGCAGAACATCATGCAGGCGCTCCCTATTTTCGCGGTTCGCCAAGCGAAGGCGCGCTACCGTTCCAGGTCGACACCGGCATTGCGCATTACTACGGTGTTGGCGCTTACCGCCGCCTGCCAAGCGATGTCAAAAGTGCGAAAGTGAAATTTGCTGCCGAATGCCTGGGATTTTCGAACGTTCCCGAATACGAAACGATGGCGCTACTGCTCGACGGCAAAATTCCTGTACCGCACCACCCGCGCTGGAAAGCACGGGTGCCGCGCGACAATGGATCGGGTTATGACTTCGAGGATATTCGCGATTTCTATCTGAAAGAGCTATTCCATATCGACCCAGTTGAATTGCGCTGCCAGGATGTGGAGCGCTATTACGCGATTTCGCGTGTCGTTACCGGCGAGGTCATGAAAAGCGTTTTTGCAGAATGGCGCAGCAACAGCGAGTGCCGCGGTGGATTAATCTGGTTTTATAAGGATCTATGGCCCGGCGCCGGATGGGGAATCATCGACAGCGAAAACCTGCCCAAGGCGACATATCACTATTTACGCAGAGCCTGGGCACCGCTCGCAATTTTAGTTACCGATGAAGGCCTCAATGGCTTGCAGCTGCATGCCATCAACGACACATCAGAAAAACGCACCTTACGTATTGAAATCGATTTATTTCGGGCTGGTAAAACTTGTATCGCCCACGCCGAACAAACGCTTGAGCTGGCGCCGCGCTCCTCAAAGATGTTAAAAGCCGACGATATGATTGGTCATTTTACCGACGTAAATTACTCATACCGATTCGGCCCATCCAAGCACGACACGGTCATTGCACGATTAATTTGCGCGGGCACAAATCAGTCTGTTAGCGAAGATTTTTATTTTCCACAGGGACTCAATCTCCCCATTCATTACAACGCATCGATCGACGCCTCTGCCGTATTCAGCGAGGATGGCAGCGTGGTACTGACACTCAAGAGCCCTGTGTTCTTACAGGCTGTTTCGATTGCAGCTACCGGCTTCATCCCTGACGATAATTACTTCCATCTACCCCCACAACGCGAGCGCTCTATTCGCTTCAGCAACAATTCGGGAGCGAGAAAATTCAAAGCTGAAATCAGCGCAATCAATTTAGCCGAGTCCATTACTGTGCGCGTACAGCCATAACAGCTATCGCCCGCTTAAAGCGTCAGCGATACCGCTCGGCAATAAGCAGTAAACCTGTCAGGCCAGAGGTAACACTGAGACAATATCGTTGCATTTAATCGACGTGCCGCTCGGGATTTCCACCAGGGCATTGGCCCACGCCACCGATGCCAAAACACCAGAGCTTTGATTGGGATAAATTTCGACGCCATACCCATTCTCGGTAGCGACGATGCGAGCACGCAGATATTCCTGGCGTTTACCCGGCCGCGGCCAATCGAACAATGCCGGTAATTGCACGCGCACCGATTCCACCGCTGCAGACCCTTGCATGCGCTTGATGTAGGGTTGCGCAATTATATGAAAAGTGACAAACGCGGAGGCAGGATTTCCCGGCAGACCAAAAAACGGCACGCCGTTGAACCGCCCATAAGCCAGCGGTTTACCGGGCTTGATATTGAGTTTCCACAAATGCAATTGGCCATGCTGCTCCAATTGTCTGCGCACGTGATCTTCTTCGCCCGCCGATACGCCGCCTGTCGCGATCACACAATCGCTACTGCGCGAAGCATTCTCCAAAGCGGCGTGAGTCGCCTCCGCAGAGTCGGCCACCATGCCGCAATCGATTACGATGCAGCCGAGCTTTTCGAGCAGCGCACGCAATAAAAATCGATTCGAATTATAAATTTGCCCAGGCTGCAGTGGCTGCCCCGGATCGACCAGCTCATCGCCCGTCGACAATATCGCCACGCGCAACCGGCGAAAAACCGACACATCGGTTTTACCGGTCGATGCCAATAACGCGATATCCGCTGCACGCAAACGCTGCCCACGCGAGACCAAGCGTTGACCGAGATGAATATCCTGGCCGCGAGGCCGCACATTTTCACCAACGCGAACGGGAGTATTAATGGTGACACGGCAATGCTCCGCGCGATCACTGTCGACCGTGCAATCTTCTTGCATGACGACCGCATCGGCTCCCTCCGGCAAATTCGCTCCGGTAAAAATACGGGCTGCCGTGCCGGGTCCAAGTGCATGTCCAACGGAGCCCGCCGCAATTCGCTGCGCGACGCGTAAGGGTTTATTGGCATCCTGAGCACGAATCGCATAACCATCCATCGCGCTGTTATCAGCGGGAGGAACGTCGATTTCGGAAAACTCATCGACGACGGCGATGCGGCCCAAGGTGCCGTTTAATGCAACACGCTCGATTTCGCCAAGCGTTATGGCATCACTCAGAATGTAGCGTAACGCATCGTCGATGGCCGTGAGCGTCATATCGTCAATCGCTGCGTTTACGCGTATTCAACACGCCGACAAAGTTGCATGGTCGCTGTGTGCTGTCGAGCTGCCCGCGAATGATTTTTTCCCAACCCGTGCGACAGGCGTTCGTCGAGCCGGGCAGGCAAAAAATAATAGTGTTGTTAGCAAGGCCAGCGAGTGCGCGCGATTGAATCGTTGACGTGCCGATTTCATCGTATGAAATCGCGCGAAATAATTCGCCAAAACCTTCTATCGATTTATCGAATAGCACGGATACCGCTTCCGGAGTTGAATCGCGTCCGCTGAAACCAGTGCCCCCGGTGGTGATTACGGCATCGATGTCGGGATCCGCGATCCAGTGCGATAGCACCGCGCGAATGCGATAAATATCGTCGATCACGATTTGTTTGACATTCACGCGATGGCCGGCTTCTTTAGCTGCGGTAACCAGATAATCGCCAGAGGTGTCACTCTGTTCAGTGCGAGTATCCGACACGGTAAGAATGGCGATATTGAGGACATGCGCGATACCGGTTGCCTTACTCATGATTGAACCTCGGAGTTCAGGATTGCGCCTCAACGGGCTGGAGCGCATAAATCTGCTTTAGCAATGATGGAATGGCGCGGCGCCACGGCAATTGCTGAATACCAAAGGTATCGCGAATGCGCTGGCAATTAAGCAACGGGTAAACATCCGCAGCGCTATCTACCGGCGCGCTGCGTAATTGCACGACACCTTCACCCATCGACCAATATTGCGTGGCCGCTGCCAGCACGACCTCCGCAAATTCGTAGCCATTGGCAGGGTCGGCACTTTCATAATGATAATGACCCCAGGACGAGGCGCCGCAATCCAATTGATCGTGAATGGCGGCAATGACACGCGTGATGTCGGCAACGGGTGTCGGGCAAAAACGCTGAACATCGGGCAGCGTCACCAGCCCTCCGACACGCATGCGCGCCAGCAACCGCATCAACAAATTATCGCCGTGGCTCGCAATTACAGGCCCGGTACGCAGAATAAGGTGGCGCCCGACCGCCTCGGCCACGAAGCTCTCACGCATCAGCAATTGCCGCCCCGCCGCCGTAGCCGGTGCCGGCGCATCCGTTTCGATAAAACGCTTCTTGCCAGCCCCCGGAAAAACCCGGCTGTCCGACAGCAGCAACCAAACCCAATCACGCTCATTGCAGAGCGCAATCAACTGCATCGCTACGTCACTGCTTAAAAGCAAATTACAGGGATTTCCGCCCTCACCGAGACAGTCGACGATCAGCGCAGGTTCTTCGGTTTCGATAAATTCGGCCACTAGCGGCTGACCCGGCTCGAGCCAGACGACGGTATGTCTGTGCTCTCGAAACTGCTCCTCCAGCGCCGCACGCAATCCGTGCTCTTCGCGCGACTTGGGAGGATTACACAGGATCAGCAGTTTCACGTGTGCACTATTTCAATAATTAAATTTAAATACAGCGATCAAATTGGAACGCTGCGGCAGAGGACTTAAAACTCAGAACACGATTCGCATCCAGCGCGTCGATAACCCCGTATTCCGCTCTCAGAACGGAATATCGTCGTCGAAATTATCGAAATTCGGCGGCGGTGCATCATTGCGCGGAGCGGATTGCGCAGGTGCTGACTGGCGCGCGCGCGGTTGTTGCGGCGCATTGTCATAGCCGCCCTCATTGGCCGAACCACCCGCGCCACGGCTATCGAGCATTTGCATTTCATTGGCGACGATTTCGGTGGTGTAGCGATCCTGGCCGCTCTGGTCCTGCCATTTGCGCGTACGCAAACTGCCTTCGACGTAAACCTTCGAACCTTTGCGCAAATATTCACCGGCGATTTCAGCCAGCTTGTTGAAGAACACCACGCGGTGCCACTCGGTGCGCTCCTGTGCCTGCCCGCTGTTTTTGTCTTTCCATGATTCCGATGTCGCCACGGTGATATTGGTCACCGCGCCGCCCGAGGGCATATAACGGGTCTCGGGATCATTGCCCAAGTTGCCGACCAGAATCACTTTATTTACGCCCCGCGCCATGAAAATCCCCTCCCAAAAGGTCTTGCGCAGCCACTCGGCTGAAACCGCCACTATACCGAATAGAGCCTGCGAAAACGAAGTGAAATTGCCTGCGCCAGCGAACCAAAGCCGCGGCGATTTCGTTTTATACTGGGCGGCTTTCGCTTCGCCACCAGCCTCGGCATTTTCGGTGCCTCGCGTTCGTGTCCCAGCTTTCGACACCCGGTTTTTGGTGTGCCCAACTTTGCGGTGAAACATGGAAAAGATCGTCATTCGCGGTGCGCGTACGCACAATCTCAAAAATATCGATGTGGAAATTCCTCGCGACAAGCTCGTCGTTATCACCGGCCTGTCGGGCTCGGGCAAATCGTCGCTCGCGTTCGATACGTTGTACGCCGAAGGACAGCGCCGCTATGTCGAATCGCTGTCTACCTACGCGCGTCAATTTTTATCGATGATGGATAAACCCGATGTCGATCACATCGAAGGGTTGTCGCCCGCCATTTCGATCGAGCAGAAATCGACCTCGCATAACCCGCGTTCGACCGTCGGCACCATTACCGAAATTTATGATTATTTGCGTTTGTTATTCGCGCGTGCGGGCGAACCCCGCTGCCCCTCGCACGATATTCCGCTCGCTGCGCAAACCGTTAGCCAGATGGTCGACAGCGTTCTGGAATTAGCCGAAGGCACGCGTCTGATGTTGCTGGCGCCCGTTATTCGCGAGCGCAAAGGCGAACATCTGCATGTCTTCGAACAATTGCGCAGCCAGGGTTTTGTGCGCGCGCGTATCGATAACATCGTCACCGAGCTCGACGATCTGCCCAAGCTCGATAAAAACAAAAAACACACGATTGAAGTGGTCGTCGATCGCTTTAAAGTGCGCGGTGATTTACAGCAGCGTCTGGCGGAATCCTTCGAAACCGCGCTCGAATTAAGCGGCGGGCTGGCGATGATTGCGTTCATGGATGAGAAACGCGAGGAAATTGTTTTCTCATCGCAATTTGCCTGCGCGCAATGCGGCTATAGCATCAGCGAGTTAGAGCCGCGGCTATTTTCGTTCAACAATCCGGCAGGTGCCTGCCCAGCATGTGACGGACTCGGCGTTAAACAATACTTCGATGAGTCGCGCATTGTCACCGATCCCACAGCGAGCTTATCGACCGGCGCAATTCGCGGCTGGGATAGACGCAGCGTTTACTATTACCACATGCTCACGTCACTCGCCGAACACTACGGATTCGATGTTGACGTACCCTTCAATAAACTCGCGAAAAAATACCAAAAAGCCGTTTTATTCGGCAGCGGCGACGAGGAAGTTTGTTTCAACTACGTCAACGATCGCGGCGATGTCTATCAACGCACGCATGCCTTCGAAGGCGTCATTCCCAATTTCGAACGCCGCTATCGCGACACCGAATCACAAATGGTGCGCGACGAGCTCTCGAAATATTTGAGCTCGCAACATTGCCCCGATTGCAACGGCACGCGTCTGCGCGAAGAGGCGCGTCATGTATTCATCAAGGAACGCAACTTACCGTCGATCACCAAACTGCCGGTTGGCAATGCGCTCAATTACTTCGAAACGCTAAAGCTAAAAGGCAAACAGGGGAAAATTGCCGAGAAAATTCTCAAGGAAATTCGTGAGCGGCTGCAGTTTTTGGTCGATGTCGGTTTGAATTATTTAACGCTCGATCGCTCGGCCGAAACCTTATCGGGTGGCGAGGCCCAACGCATTCGCCTCGCCAGCCAGATCGGCGCAGGACTGGTCGGCGTGATGTATATTCTCGACGAACCCTCGATCGGCCTGCACCAGCGCGATAACGAGCGCCTGCTCGCAACGCTGACGCATTTGCGCGATCTCGGCAATACCGTCATTGTCGTCGAGCACGACGAAGACGCGGTTCGCAGCGCCGATTTCATTCTCGATATCGGGCCCGGTGCCGGCGTGCATGGCGGAGCTATCGTCGCAGCGGGTCAGCTCAAAGATATTTTGAACAGTCCCAAATCGCTGACCGGGCAGTATCTCAGCGGGAAGAAGTCGATTGCGATTCCCAAGAAGCGTACACAGCCCGATCCCGAAAAAATGCTCGTCCTCAAGGGTGCGAGCGGAAACAATCTGAAAAGCGTCACGCTGGAATTACCGCTCGGATTGATGACTTGCGTGACGGGGGTTTCGGGCTCGGGGAAATCCACGCTGATCAACAATACGCTCTACCCTCTAGCCGCCACTGCATTAAACGGGGCGGAAACATTGCAGGCGGCGGCATACGATTCGATCGAAGGTCTGGGGCATATCGATAAATGTATCGACATCGACCAAAGTCCCATCGGCCGCACCCCACGCTCCAATCCAGCGACCTATACCGGGATTTTTACACCGGTGCGCGAGCTGTTCGCCGGCACCCAGGAAGCGCGTTCGCGCGGCTATCAACCCGGTCGTTTTAGCTTCAACGTCAAAGGTGGGCGCTGCGAAGCATGCGAAGGCGATGGTGTCACCAAGGTTGAAATGCACTTTCTGCCCGACGTCTACGTTCCCTGCGATATCTGCAAAGGCAAGCGCTATAACCGCGAGACACTGGAGGTTAAATACAAGGGGAAAAACATTCATGAAGTGCTGGAGATGACCGTCGAGGATGCTCACCGCTTCTTCGAGAACGTCCCCTCGATCGCCAAAAAGCTGCAGACGCTCGTTGACGTCGGACTTTCTTACATTAAGCTCGGCCAGGCCGCGACGACCCTTTCGGGCGGGGAGGCACAGAGGGTCAAACTGTCGCGGGAGCTGTCCAAACGCGACACCGGCAAAACTCTCTATCTGCTCGATGAGCCCACGACCGGACTCCATTTCCACGATATTCAACAGCTTCTGACGGTCCTTCATCGCTTGCGCGATCACGGCAATACCATCGTGGTCATTGAGCACAATCTCGATGTCATTAAAACGGCGGACTGGATAATCGATCTCGGCCCAGAGGGAGGCAATGGCGGGGGGGAGATTATCGCGACCGGCAGCCCCGAAAGCGTGACTGCCATAACTCAATCGCATACCGCACGATTTCTGAAACCGCTGTTACGGCCCCCTCGACAGAAGACTGGTCGTTAATCGCCTCTTCTGTCGAGGACCTTTACACGCAAAGTAAGCAGTGCCGTAAAAAAATTCCCAACTCATTGTTTAAATTAAAAAAATAAATTCTGGCCAAGCAATTGCTTATGAGTCGGACGCGTGACTCAGTTCACGTTGATGAGTTAACCGACATGAGGTCAATGATGATGAAACGCAACCTGTTCTCCATGGCAATGGTGGTTGCTGCGGCCCCGGTCCTCGCGATACCGACTAATCCTGTCGCTGTAGCGATTGCCGAGCCAAGCACGATTTCTTTGATTGCGGCGGGGGTTATCGCCCTGGGCATTGCTCGCCGCAAGATAGATAGAGCAACAAATCGTAATTGAAACGTCTTAGCGACTGATATACAAAAGAGGGACACCATGAAAAAGACATTTATTGCAGGTTTATTAGCCGCAGCCCCCTTGTTTGCGAATGCCTACACATGGGATCAAACCATCGATTTCAATCCCGACCCCAAGGTGACCTGGCTCAGCACTTACACCTTCACTCACGACCTCACCACCGATGGCTTTAATCCGGGTGCGGATAATATTTCTGCCTACAGCTTGAAAATCGATCTTTACAACGACGGCGGCAAGCTCGATGCGATCTATATCAACCAGCCGGGTATTACGGGAGATACATCTGCAGTCCTCTATAACTGGACTTACGCAAGCCTCACCACCGGAGATTCCTATCAAGGTATCGCCAGCCTCAACAATAATGGCCTGCTTAATATCTCTCTGACCAGCTTGCTCGGCACATTCTTCCTGGATTCATCGACACTGACCGCTACCGGTCGTGAAGGCGGCTCTCAGGCAGTACCCGAGCCCACGTCCGTTGCTCTGCTCGCAGCCGGTCTTCTCGGCATTGCCGTAATGCGTCGCAAAAGCCAAGCTGCCAGCTAATTAATGTCAAATGAAAAAGCCCGCTTTATGCGGGCTTTTTCATTTTCGTTGAGCCGTCCTGAATAGAGTTGACACCTCCATCCTTCTTTCAGGAGAGCGAGGATGAATCAGCGAGCTAAACGAACCCAGCGGGATTACACCCTGACTTTTATTCAATCGGCCGTATGGAGCAAGTTGCCAGGGTGATACATTCGGTTGTGGCAGCCGCGCACTGGAGCTCGCAAATTGCAGCACCTGCTTCCGACAGCATCAGAACCTGTGCATTCAGTTGGTTGCACTACTATGCTCACGGGCGCCTGGTGCTGCGTGTGCAGGTCTATCTCAAAGCCCCCACACAGTCACGGCATTCCACGCCGGTGCGATACACCGGGCGCTTTGAGATGAAACAGGTATCAACCTATTCAGGATTGGACAGTAGCTCTTTAAAAATTTCCACACCACAAATAAAAACCCCGCAATCGCGGGGTTTTTGCTTTGCCAATTTGAAGATTAATCTGCTGAATCGTCGCTATCTTGCGCAGGGCGATCCACCAGTTCGACGTAAGCCATTGGCGCTTTATCGCCTGCACGTAAACCGCACTTCAGAATACGAATATATCCACCAGGGCGAGCTTGATAGCGAGGACCCAGCTCGGCGAACAACTTGCCGACGGCAGCATCGTCGCGCAGGCGAGCGAACGCGAGTCGACGATTTGCAACGCTATCGCTTTTTGCCAGCGTAATTAGCGGCTCCGCATAACGACGCAACTCTTTGGCCTTTGGCAAGGTTGTCTTAATCAACTCGTGCTCAACCAGCGAGGTCGTCATATTGCGGAACATCGCTTTACGATGAGAACTGTCGCGATTGAAATAGCGACCTACATTACGATGACGCATGACTTTTTCCTTTAACTTCGCTTGCTATCTCAGCAAGAAATTCAATCAGTTCAATTAAAATGACTTGTCGTCTGAGCGCAGACTTGCAGGCGGCCAATTATCCAGGCGCAGGCCCAGCGACAAGCCACGAGATGCCAGCACATCCTTAATTTCTGTCAAAGACTTTTTGCCCAAATTCGGCGTCTTCAACAGCTCTACTTCAGTGCGTTGCACCAAGTCACCGATGTAATAAATATTCTCTGCTTTAAGGCAATTCGCAGAACGTACAGTGAGTTCAAGATCATCGACTGGACGCAGCAATATCGGATCGACTTCATCACGGCGCTCTACTGGCTCGGACTGCTTCTCCCCTTCGAGATCGACAAATACGGCGAGCTGCTGCTGCAGAATAGTTGCTGCGCGGCGAATCGCTTCTTCTGAGTCGAGCGTGCCATTTGTCTCGAGATCGAGAACCAATTTGTCAAGATCCGTACGCTGCTCAACACGCGCGCTTTCGACGACATACGAAACTCGAACAACAGGGCTAAATGTTGCATCAAGCTGCAAGCGACCGATTGCGCGCGTCTCGTCCTCAGCACTTTCACGGGCATCCGCCGGAACATAACCACGACCACGCGCCACCGACAGCCGCATATTGAGACTGCCACGACCATTCAAATGGGCGATGACATGCTCAGGATTTTTGATCTCCACGCCGTGATCCAACTGAATATCGCCGGCCGTTACAACCCCTGAGCCTTTCTTTGACAAAGTCAATACAGCTTCGTCCTTGCCATGCATAACGACCGCAACACCCTTGAGATTCAACAAAATCTCAATGACATCCTCTTGCACACCCTCAAGCGCGCTATATTCGTGAAGCACCCCATCAATTTCCGCACCAGTGATGGCGCAGCCTGGCATGGACGACAATAAAATGCGACGCAAGGCATTACCGAGCGTATGGCCAAAACCACGCTCCAACGGAGCGAGGGTAACCTTAGCGCGAGTTGCGCTGACTTCTTCGACTTCGATGACGCGTGGCGTTAAAAATTCGTTCACTGCGCTCTGCATAAATGCACCTGAGGTAATGTGAAGTCCGTGGTTGAACGCTTACTTCGAGTAAAGTTCGACGATCAAGCTCTCATTGATTTCAGACGAAAGCTCGTTGCGCTCTGGATGTGCTTTATAAACACCTTCCATTTTTGAAGCGTTGACATCGAGCCATTCGATCTGAGCGCGCTGAGCAGCTAACGCAATTGATTGTTGAATGCGAAGCTGATTTTTTGCCTTCTCGCGAATTGCAATCACATCACCAGGCTGAACTTGCAGCGAAGGAATGTTCGTGGTTTTGCCATTCAACGTTACCGCTTTATGACTAACCAGCTGGCGAGCTTCGGCGCGCGTCGCACCGAAACCCATGCGGTACACGACATTATCTAAACGAGACTCAAGGATGCGCAGCAAGTTTTCGCCGGTTGCACCCTTTTGACGAGCAGCTTCTTTGTAGTAACCACTGAACTGACGCTCGAGCACACCGTAAATGCGGCGAACTTTTTGCTTCTCGCGCATTTGGATACCGTAATCCGAAAGGCGGCCACGGCGAGCACCGTGTTGTCCTGGCGCTGTCTCAGCCTTGCATTTAGATTCAAGCGGACGCACTCCACTCTTCAGGAACAGGTCTGTCCCTTCACGGCGTGCAAGTTTACAAGTTGGGCCTAAATATCGAGCCATGAATAAATTCCCGTAAAATCTGAATCAAACGCGACGTTTTTTCGGAGGACGGCAGCCATTATGAGGAATAGGCGTAACGTCGGTGATGTTGTTGATCTTGAAACCGCAGTTGTGCAACGCACGCACCGCAGATTCGCGGCCTGGTCCCGGACCCTTAACTTCAACGTCGAGATTTTTCAGGCCAAATTCTTTAGCTGCATTACCGGCACGCTCCGCAGCAACCTGAGCAGCAAACGGCGTGCTCTTACGCGAACCGCGGAAGCCAGAACCACCCGAAGTGGCCCATGACAATGCATTGCCTTGTCGATCGGTAATCGTAACGATGGTGTTGTTAAACGAGGCATGAATATGCGCCATTCCGTCAACAACAGTCTTTTTAACTTTTTTGCGGGGAGCCGCTTTTGAACCTTTGTTCATCTAGAGCCTACTCTAATATCAACGCTGCAAACTGGAGTATTACGATGCAGCTACACTAAAGCGCTCGCAAATAATAAATATTTGCGAATCGATTTATTTGCGAATCGGTTTACGTGGACCTTTACGCGTACGCGCATTGGTCTTCGTGCGCTGACCACGTAAAGGTAATCCGCGACGATGACGGAGACCGCGGTAACAACCCAAATCCAGCAACCGTTTAATGTTGATCGAAATTTCGCGACGCAAGTCGCCTTCTACGGTGAGCTTGCCAATCTCGCCACGCAGGGAATCGAGCTGAGCTTCGGAAAGGCTGGATATCTTGGCGGTTTCTGCAATACCGGTTCTAGCCAGCAGCTGCTTAGCCGTGGTCAAACCAATGCCGTAGATATAGGTGAGAGAAATCACCGCATGTTTGTTATCTGGTATGTTGACACCAGCAATACGTGCCATTCAGCTTACTCCAATACTCTTTGCCGCTACTTCCAAGCGCCCGTACCCGTTCGAAAGGCGCGAGAGTTTATCCGTGCAGCAATCAAAAATCAATAATTAATTGCCGTCGCGATCAGCCCTGACGCTGCTTGTGGCGCGGCTCTACTTTGCAAATCACTCGCACCGAACCACGGCGTCGAACGACTTTGCAGTTGCGACAAATCTTCTTTACAGACGCACGAACTTTCATTGCCTTACTCCAACCAACCGGCTCTTAACGGGTTAATCCCGTTCGGCCATAGTTTTTCAAATTGGCTTTTTTCATCAGTGAATCGTACTGATGCGACATCAAATGCGACTGCACTTGCGCCATAAAATCCATTACCACTACAACTACGATCAACAGCGAAGTGCCACCGAGATAGAACGGGACATTCCACATTACGACTAAAAACTGTGGCAGCAAACAAACCAGCGCAATATAAAGCGCGCCAAACATCGTCAGTCGGGTCAGCACACCATCGATATAATTCGCCGTTTGCTGACCAGGGCGAATACCCGGCAAAAATGCACCCGACTTCTTCAGGTTCTCTGCGACTTCACCGGGGTTAAACATCAACGCTGTATAGAAGAAGCAAAAAAATACAATCAAAACCAAGAACAGCAGAATATTCAATGGCTGACCCGGCCCGATCGCCAAGGCCAAATCCTGCAGCCAGGCCATTTTCTCGGAGCCCTGACCAAACCACTGCGCCACCGATGCCGGAAATAACAAGATCGAGCTCGCAAAGATGGCAGGAATTACGCCTGACATATTTACCTTCAATGGCAGATGGCTAGATTGGGCCTGGTATACGCGATTGCCACGCTGCTGTTTCGCATAATTAACCGTGATCCTCCGCTGTCCTCGCTCGATGAATACCACGAGGAAGATCACTACAACAGCCAACAACACGATAAAAAGCAACACCAGCCAATTCATCTCACCCTGGCGAGCCTGCTCCAGGGCTTGTCCAATGGCCTGCGGCAAACCCGCTACGATGCCGGCAAAAATCAGCATCGAAATACCATTGCCGACACCGCGCTCGGTAATTTGCTCGCCCAACCACATCAGAAATAGCGCACCGGTTACCAGCGACGCCACTGCCACGAAATAAAACGCAAATCCTGGCGTATAGGCCATGCCCTGATTGGCGAGGCCGACTGTCATTCCAGACCCCTGAACCAGTGCCAGCACAACCGTCAAATAACGCGTGTATTGGGTAATTTTACGTCGACCCGATTCGCCTTCCTTCTTTAACGCTTCAAGCTGCGGCATTACCGAAGACAAAAGCTGCACAATAATCGACGCCGAAATATACGGCATGATACCGAGCGCAAAAATACTCATGCGCTCCAAGGCACCACCCGAGAACATGTTGAACAAGCCGAGAATCGTACCCTGATTCTGGTTGAACATACTCGCTAAACGATGCGGATCAATCCCCGGAACGGGGATATGAGTACCGATGCGATAGACAATCAGCGCCAGCAAAAGAAAGCGAAGGCGAGCTAAAAGCTCGCCCATGCCGGCTTGCGACGCTGTCGACTGCAACCCCGGTTTGGCCATTATTCCTCGACCTTACCGCCGGCTTTTTCTATCGCCGCACGCGCACCTTTAGTAACCGCCAAGCCTTTAATTGTAACGGCCCTGACCACATCGCCACTCAGGAAAATCTTGGCCCGAAGCATATTGTGCGAAATCAAATCCGCACGCTTCAGCGCATCCAGATCAATCACCGCATCCTCAACGGCATTCAGCTCAGAGGTGCGAATTTCTGCAGTAACGCGAGCAATGCGCGAAGCAAAACCGTATTTCGGCAGGCGGATTTGCAGCGGCATTTGACCGCCTTCGAATCCTGGACGCACCTTGCCCGTACCGCGGGATTTTTGACCCTTGTGGCCACGACCACCGGTTTTACCCAGACCGCTACCAATGCCGCGACCAAGACGACGCGGGGCTTTTTTATGACCTGGCGCAGGGCTCAAGCCATTCAAACGCATTTCGTTGGCCATCGCTTATTCCTCGACGCGTACCAAATAATTAACTTTGTTGATCATGCCGCGTACCGATGGCGTATCAATAAGCTCAACGGTATGGCCAATACGACGTAAGCCGAGGCCGATGATGCATGCTTTGTGTGCTTGTAGGCGACCGGCGGTGCTGCGCACCTGCGTCACTTTGATTGTCTTCGCCATCACTGCAAGTCCCAAATCTGTCTATTAGCGTCTTAGCCGAGAATCTCTTCTACCGTTTTACCGCGCTTGGCTGCAACGGCTTCCGGAGAAGTGATCTCTTTCAATGCATTGAAAGTTGCACGCACAACGTTGACCGGATTGGTCGAGCCGTAGCATTTTGCAAGTACGTTATGCACACCGGCGAGTTCAAGTACCGCACGCATCGCGCCACCGGCGATAATCCCAGTACCCTGCGACGCAGGCTGCATGTAAACACGCGATGCACCATGGCGAGCAGTAATTGCATAATGAATAGTGTCGCCTTTCAGATCGACTTCGATCATGTTGCGACGCGCAGACTCCATGGCTTTTTGAATTGCCGCCGGCACCTCTCGCGCTTTACCGCGACCGAAGCCAACTTTGCCATTGCCATCACCAACCACGGTCAACGCGGTGAACGCGAAAATGCGACCACCCTTAACCACTTTAGCGACGCGATTGACCTGTACCAGTTTTTCCTGCAGGCCTTCGTTTGCGCTGTCTTTGCCTTTCTGCTCGTTAAACGCCATCGCTCTAACCTTTAGAATTCCAAGCCGCCTTCGCGGGCCGCATCAGCCAGTGCTTTAACACGGCCATGATATTTAAAACCGCTGCGATCGAATGCTACTTGCACAACACCCGCCGCTTTCGCGCGCTCGGCGATCAACCTGCCAACGACCGCAGCTGCTTTGATATTGCTCGTTGCGCCAGAGCGTAACGACTCGTCCAATGTCGATGCACTGGCCAATATCTTGTTGCCTTCCGGTGCAATGATTTGCGCGTAGATATGCTGTGACGTGCGATGCACGCTCAGACGATTGACCAATAGCTCGCGCATTTTCAAACGCGAACGGCGCGCGCGACGAAGTCTCGATTCTGTTTTTGCGTTCATAGTCACGCCTTACTTCTTCTTGGCTTCTTTACGAAGCACATACTCATCGGAATAACGGACACCCTTGCCTTTGTACGGCTCCGGCGGACGGAAGCTACGGATTTCCGCTGCGGCCTGCCCGAGCAGCTGCTTATCGGAGGCACGCAAAATAATCTCGGTTTGGCTGGGCGTTTCAACAGTAACGCCTTCCGGCAATGCGTAGTCGATCGGATGCGAAAAGCCCAGCGTCAAATTCAACGAAGTGCCTGCTGCCTTCGCACGATAGCCAACGCCGATCAGCTCTAGTTTTTTCTCGAAGCCTTTGCTGACACCGACAACCATATTGTTGACGAGTGCGCGCGCGGTACCTGCATGCGCCCACGCCTGCGGCTCTTTGACATCGAACGTCACTTGATCGCCGTCAACCTTAACTGCGACCTTCTCGTGCACATTCAACGACAACGTACCCTTGCCACCCTTTACTGTCAGCTGGGTGCCATCGAGCTTGATATCGACGCCTGCCGGTATGACTACCGGGCTCTTCGCTACTCTGGACATGGTTAAGTTCGTCGCTTCTTAAATCGTTAATACCAAATTCATTAATTTGTGCTAGCTGCGCTTAGAACACCGTGCAGAGCACTTCGCCGCCCACACCGGCTTGACGCGCAGCGCGATCGGTCATAACACCCCTACTTGTCGATACGATAGCGATACCAAGACCGCTGCGTACCTTCGGCAACTCACCCTTGCCCTTGTATTCACGCAGACCTGGAGAGCTTACGCGATCGATTTCAGCGATAACTGGCTTGCCTTGGAAATACTTAAGGTCGAGAACCAAGGTTGCTTTGCCTTCAGCCGTTTCCACGCGCTGACCACCGATGTAACCTTCGGCGAGCAATACGCCAGCTACCGCCTGTTTCAATTTCGATGACGGCATTGCGACACTTGCCTTGCCAGCCATCTGTGCGTTGCGAATGCGAGTCAGCATGTCAGCCAACGGATCTTGCATACTCATACTTGGATACCCGTGAAAATAAGTGCTTACCAGCTAGCCTTGACCAGACCGGGGATGTCGCCACGCATTGCCGCTTCGCGCAACTTGATACGGGAAAGCGTGAACTTGCGATAAACACCACGTGGACGACCGGTCAGTTCGCACCGATTACGGCCCCGAGAAGGGCTGGCATTACGCGGCAATTTTTGCAACTGCACCTGCGCAGTCCAACGATCTTCATCGCTGGTTTTCGGATCTTGAATCGTCGCTTTCAATGCTGCGCGTTTTGCGGCGTATTTAGCTGCTGTACGTGCACGCTTCTTTTCGCGCTCGACCATCGAAGTTTTTGCCATGTCCGCTACCTATGCTTTCGCTCGTGCGACTGTTTATAAAAGTACTATCAGTAATTAGTTTTTAAATGGGAAATTAAACGCTGCGAGTAACGCGCGGCCTTCCTCATCAGTTCTTGCTGTCGTGGTAATCGTGATATCAAGGCCGCGCAGCGCGTCGACTTTGTCGTATTCGATTTCCGGGAAAATAATTTGCTCAGTCACGCCCATCGCAAAATTGCCGCGACCGTCAAATGCTTTCGGGCTAATGCCGCGGAAGTCGCGAATACGTGGAATTGCAATGGTGATCAAACGGTCGAGAAACTCGTACATGTGATGGCGACGCAAAGTAACTTTGCAACCGATCGGCCAACCCTCACGAATCTTAAAACCTGCGACCGATTTGCGCGCACGAGTGACCACTGGCTTTTGGCCGCAGATCGCCTCGAGGTCTTTAACCGCGTGTTCCATGACTTTTTTATCGCCTACCGCTTCACCAACACCCATATTGAGGGTGATTTTGGTGATGCGAGGCACAGCCATCACGTTGTCGATGCCGAGCTGCTCTTTGAGCTTCGCACGCAATTCGTTGTTGTATAACTCTTGTAATCTTGCCATGTCTGCCACTTCCGCTTACGCGTCGATCACTTCGCCGGTGGATTTGAAAACACGCACTTTGCGGCCGTCTTCGAGAATCTTGAAACCAACACGATCAGCCTTGCTCGTAGCACCATTGAAAATTGCTACGTTCGACACCTGAATCGGCGCTTCACGCTCTTGAATACCGCCTTGCTCATTGCGCTGCGGATTCGGCTTCTGATGCTTCTTAATGATATTGACGCCAGCAACGAGCACACGATTGTCATCGAGCACCTGCACGACCTTACCGCGCTTGCCTTTGTCTTTACCGGTCAGGACGATCACTTCGTCCTCGCGCTTAATTTTACGCATGGCCTTTCCTCTAATCTCTCTATGCTCTCGGGGCTCTTACAGCACTTCGGGTGCGAGAGAGATGATCTTCATAAAACGTTCGCTACGCAGTTCACGCGTAACCGGTCCAAAAATACGCGTGCCAATCGGCGCGAGCTGGTTGTTCAACAATACCGCCGCGTTGTCATCGAACTTGATCAATGAACCATCGGCACGACGTACACCCTTTTTGGTGCGCACCACCACCGCATTCATCACTTGACCTTTTTTCACTTTGCCGCGCGGAATCGCTTCTTTCACCGTGACTTTAATCAGGTCACCGATACGCGCATAACGGCGATGCGAACCGCCGAGCACCTTGATGCACATCACTTGGCGCGCGCCGCTGTTATCGGCCACTTCCAAATAGGATTCTGTTTGAATCATGTTCTAACTCCACACTCGCACTAGCGCATCAACTTGCTATTGCTGCGCTTACACCGCGACAGCGCGTTCTTCAATTCGCAACAAGGCCCAGGTTTTCGTTTTCGACAACGGACGGGTTTCATAAACCGTCACTACGTCGCCGATCTTGCATTCATTCTTTTCATCATGCGCGTGCAATTTGGAAGAGCGCGTGAGGTACTTGCCGTACATCGGATGCTTAACGCGACGCTCGACGAGCACGGTGATGGTTTTATCCATCTTGTCGCTGACAACACGGCCAGTCACAGTCCGACCGCGTACTTCAACTTGAGAATCAGGGGTTTGTGCTTCTGCCATGATCATTTACCTGCCTTTTCGGACAGTACAGTTTTCAAGCGTGCGATATCGCGACGCGATTGCTTGAGCAGGTGTGTTTGCGACAATTGGCCAGTGGCTTTTTGTACGCGCAGCCTAAATTGTGCTGCGAGCGCTTTCTGCACTTCTGCACCCAACTCATCGACGGATTTGTCGCGCAGTTCTTGAACTTTCATTACATCACCGTCCGCTTAACAAACGTGGTCGGGATCGCCAATTTAGCTGCTGCGAGAGCAAACGCTTCGCGGGCCAATTGCTCCGGAACACCTTCCACTTCGTATAAAACTCTGCCCGGCTGAATTTGAGCAACCCAATACTCAACGTTACCTTTACCCGAGCCCATCCGCACTTCGAGCGGCTTTGCCGTAATCGGCTTATCCGGAAATACGCGAATCCAAACTTTACCGCCACGCTTCAGGTGACGAGTCAGCGCACGACGTGCCGCTTCGATCTGACGTGCAGTCAAACGGCCACGGCCAATTGCCTTCAGTGCAAACTCACCGAAACTAACTTTGCTGCCGCGCTGCGCAAGGCCGGTGTTACGACCCTTGTGCTGCTTGCGAAATTTTGTACGCTTTGGTTGAAGCATCGCAGAAACCCTTAACCGTTTTTACCCAATGCATCCTGCATTCTCAAGCGCGCTCGGTTTGAGCGCCTTTTTTGGCCTTGCCTTCAGCCGCTTCGCGAACATCCAAAATTTCGCCTTTGAAAATCCACACTTTTACGCCGATCACACCGTAGGTAGTGTGTGCTTCGTGCGTGTTGTAGTCGATATCTGCACGCAGTGTATGCAGGGGTACGCGACCTTCGCGATACCACTCGGTACGCGCGATTTCTGCGCCGCCCAAACGACCACTTACCATCACTTTCACGCCTTCCGCGCCTTGGCGCAGGGCGTTTTGCACTACACGCTTCATCGCGCGACGGAACATCACGCGACGCTCAAGCTGCTGCGCAACGTTAATTGCAACGAGCTTGGCATCGAGATCCGGCTTGCGAATCTCTTCGATATTGATTTGTACCGGCACACCCATTTTGTCGGCCAGATCTTTGCGCAACTTATCGACATCTTCGCCTTTCTTGCCGATCACGATACCCGGACGTGCGGTATGAATCGTGATACGCGCAGTTTGCGCGGGGCGCTCGATAACAATGCGGCTCACCGATGCGCTGGCGAGCTTATCCTGCAGGTACTCGCGCACTTGAAGATCGCTGATCAATTGCTGCGCGTAATTCTTACGGCCCGCATACCAGATCGAATTGTGGTCGCGAATAATGCCTAAGCGAATACCGGTTGGATGTACTTTCTGACCCATGGGTCCTCTCCTGCTTAGCCTTGCGCGTCGGCTACTTTAATCGTGATGTGGCAGCTGCGTTTGGTGATGCGATCTGCGCGGCCTTTCGCACGCGGCATGATGCGTTTCATCGACACAGCTTCGTCGACCATAATTGTCGACACTTTCAATTCATCGACATCGGCGCCTTCGTTGTGCTCAGCATTTGCAATCGCAGAGTTCAACACTTTCTTGATCAGATGCGCCGCCTTTTTCGGACTGAACGTCAACAGATTCAGCGCTTGCTCTACGCCTTTGCCGCGAACCTGGTCAGCCACCAAACGGGCCTTCTGAGCGGAGATACGCGCGCCTTTCAATCGTGCGGTAACTTCCATTATCTCAACCTCATTCTCAGCAAAAATTATTTCTTGGCTTTCTTGTCGGCCGCGTGACCTTTAAAAGTACGCGTCGCAGAAAACTCACCGAGTTTGTGCCCAACCATATCCTCGGTAACGAAGACCGGTACATGCTGGCGACCGTTGTGCACAGCGATAGTGAGACCCACCATCTCCGGCGCAATCATCGAACGGCGCGACCAGGTTTTGATCGGGCGCTTGTCGTTTTTCTCGACCGCTGTCTCGACTTTTTTCAGCAGGTGAAGGTCGATAAACGGACCTTTCTTCAGTGAACGTGGCACAACCCTTCCCCTTACTTGTCGTTACGACGACGAACGATGAGCTTGTTCGTACGTTTGTTCTTACGAGTTTTGTAGCCCTTGGTCGGCGTACCCCACGGAGACACCGGATGGCGTCCCGAGGAAGTTTTACCTTCACCACCACCATGCGGGTGATCGACCGGGTTCATCGCAACACCGCGAACGGTCGGACGAATACCGCGCCAGCGATTGGCTCCGGCTTTACCGATTTTGCGCAGGTTGTGTTCGCTATTCGATACTTCACCGAGCGTTGCACGGCAATCACTCAATACTTTACGCATCTCACCCGAACGCAGACGCAAGGTTGCGTACTGGCCCTCACGGGCAACGAGCTGCACCGCAGCACCAGCACTACGCGCCAACTGCGCGCCCTTGCCAGGCTTCATTTCGATGCAATGAATCGTGCTGCCCACCGGAATATTGCGCAGCGGCAACGCATTGCCCGGCTTGATCGGCGCATCGCTACCCGACTGAATTTGATCGCCGGCTTTCAAGCCTTTCGGCGCAATCACATAACGACGCTCGCCATCGGCATAAAGCACGAGAGCAATAAATGCAGTGCGGTTCGGATCGTATTCAAGACGCTCAACTTTACCGACGATACCGTCTTTGTCGCGCTTGAAATCGACCAAGCGATAGTGCTGCTTGCTACCACCACCAATGTGACGAGTAGTAATGCGACCGTTATTGTTACGACCACCAGTCTTGTTTTTCTTTTCCAGCAACGGAGCGAAGGGTTCGCCCTTATGCAAATCTGGATTGACAACACGAACTACGAAACGACGGCCCGGTGAAGTCGGTTTGCTTTTTACAAGTGCCATTTCAACTGACTCCGATTATTCCGCTGCCGTTGCAAAGTCGATGTCGTGACCCTGCTCCAGACGCACGTACGCTTTTTTCCAGCTCGGCTTATTCACTTCGCCAAACTTATTGCGCTTAACCTTGCCTTTGACATTCAGCGTCTGAACACCAAGCACTTTCACGCTGAACAGTTTTTCAACCGCTTTTTTGACTTCGAGCTTGGTTGCACTCGGCAACACTTTAAACACAACCTGATTTCCTGCTTCAGCACTCAGCGCTGCTTTTTCGGAAATGTGCGGGCCGAGCAAAACTTTGTAGATACGCTCCGGATTCATCCCAGCAACTCCTCAAACTTCTTCAGCGCAGAAACCGTGATCAGCACCTTATCGAAAGCAACCAAGCTGACCGGATCGACGCCATTCACATCGCGCACATCGACTTTGTGCAAATTGCGCGACGCGAGATACAAGTTCTCACTAACTTCGTCGGATACGATCAGCACGTCTTGCAAACCGTATTCACCGAGCGCCTTAACAAGCGATTTAGTTTTGGGCTGCTCAAGCGCGAAGCTCTCAACCACAACCAAACGCTCCTTACGTGCAAGCTCGGAGAGAATGACCTGCAACGCTGCGCGGTACATTTTCTTGTTAACTTTCTGGCCATGATCTTGCGGCTTCGCAGCGAAGATCACACCGCCGCCACGCCATAACGGCGAGCGAATGGTTCCAGCACGAGCCCGGCCAGTACCTTTTTGACGCCACGGCTTTTTACCGCCGCCGCGCACTTCTGAACGAGTCTTCTGTGAACGTGTACCTTGGCGACCAGCCGCCATATACGCCGTAACAACCTGATGCACGAGATCTTCGTTGTAATCTCTGGCGAACGTAACGTCAGAAACCTGCACCGTACCTGCTGCGCCGCTACCGGGCTTAGCAATATTCAATTCCATTGCTCACCCCTCTCAGGAATTCTTGAGCTTGACCGCGGGGCGAACCAGCACGTCACCACCGGTCGCACCGGGGATAGCACCTTTCACCAGCAGCAAATTACGCTCGGCATCGACACGAACCACTTCAAGGGTCTGCACCGTTACACGGTCAACACCCATATGGCCCGTCATTTTCTTACCCTTGAATACACGACCAGGGCTTTGGTTTTGGCCGATAGAACCAGGAACACGGTGCGAGCGGGAGTTACCATGCGTCCAATCTTGCGTACGGAAATTCCAGCGCTTGACGGTACCCTGATAACCCTTACCTTTCGACACGCCAGTCACATCAACTTTTTGACCGACTTCGAACTCGGAGACAGTGAGCTCCGCACCAACCGCAGGAGCCTCGGCGCCCGCTTCGAGACGAAACTCCCAAAGACCGCGACCAGCCTCGACATTCGCCTTAGCAAAATGCCCAGCTTCCGCCTTATCTACTTTGGAGGCTTTACGCGAACCCGCAGTTACCTGAATAGCACAGTAACCGTCGGCATCGTCGGATTTGACTTGTGTAACGCGATTGGGGGCAACCTCAATCACCGTTACCGGAATAGATACGCCGTCGTTTGTGAAAACGCGGGTCATGCCAGTCTTGCGACCGACCAAACCAATAGCCATTTTTAACCTCACAGTGTACGGGGCTCTCACCCTCTATGGCCGCTCACCCCTTTCATCGAAGGTCGAGCGTTACACAACTCAGGGGAAAGCCCCTGAGCGGGTCTTTCTAATTACTTAACGCTAACTACCAACTTACAACCCCAGAGTTCACACCCCGGAATAAAACCTTATCAGCCGAGACTGATTTGAACTTCTACACCAGCAGCCAGATCAAGCTTCATCAATGCATCGACTGTTTTCTCAGTCGGCTGCACGATATCGAGCATACGCTTATGGGTGCGGATCTCGTACTGATCGCGCGCATCCTTGTTAACGTGCGGCGAAATCAAAACAGTGAAACGCTCGGTGCGAGTAGGGAGCGGAATCGGGCCACAAACCTGAGCGCCCGTGCGCCTAGCAGTCTCAACAATCTCAAGAGCGGACGCATCGATAAGACGATGATCAAATGCCTTGAGACGAATACGAATACGCTGATTCTGTACCACCGGATAACTCCCGCCCCGACCTTGTGGGCATTCCGCCTTTACATCGCGGAACCCCTGAAATTTGAGAAGCGGCATTCTAGTGACCGACCCATGCAGTGTCAATCAATTTCTTGCCACTTTTTTGCTATTTTTTACGTGAAGATTTACTGAAAGAATTCATAGGCTTTCAATAAAAAGGGCGCCTCCTGGCGCCCTTTTTATTGAGCCATTTTTACTCAACGATTTTAGCGACGACGCCCGCGCCAACGGTGCGGCCACCCTCGCGA
>CAZWBA010000005.1:0-226199 GCA_964631955.1 uncultured Verrucomicrobiaceae bacterium
GATCTCACCGACTCGGTGAGATCCTTCCATGTGCCCGCCACGCCCTGCACATCGGCCTGACCGCCGAGTTTTCCTTCGGTGCCGACCTCGCGCGCCACGCGCGTGACTTCCGCGGCGAAGGTGCCGAGCTGCTCCACCATTTTGTTGATGGTTTTGGCGGTGCGCAGGAATTCACCCTGCAGCGCGCGCCCATCGGCTTCGAGCGCCATGCTCTTGCTCAAATCGCCCTGCGCCACGGCGCCGATGACACGCGCCACTTCGGATGTGGGATGCACCAGATCGTCGATGAGTGAATTGATGGCGTCGATCGATTTGCGCCAGAAGCCGGTGGCATTCAATAACGCTGCGCGCTCCTTTAATTTTCCCTCCTTGCCGACGACATGACTCAGCCGCGCCAGCTCCTTCGTCATGTGAATATTCTTGTCGATGACTGCATTGAATTCTTCGGCGACATTGCCCAGAACACCTGCCCACGTTGCCGGCAGGCACACCGATGTATCGCCCTTGCGCAGATTCGCCAGCGCGAGATGAATGGCGTAGATGGATTCGGTGATGTGAATGGAAACCGCGTCATTCTTTCGGATGGCGACCATTCCATCCTGCCAGAAGCCGCCGAGACGATTTTGGTTCGCCTCGCTGCCGGTCTGCCGCCGGTAATTGCGATCGATCACTCTCTCGTAATCGGCGTCACAAATATTATCGATCAGCGCAATGCTTCCCTGCACGACGTCATTGAATGTCTGCGCGATCTTTCCTTCCACGCCTGTCCAGTGCAACGGCATGCGCACATTGCGATCGCCCGCAGCAAAACCCTGTAGCGCATTCAATATCGACTGCAATTTGGTGTGAGCGGTCAGCGCACCGTCATCGATATCATTTTTTGGATCGGCGCTTTTCGAATAGGAAAGATCGTGCACTGCGTCCTGTGCGACATCCATAGTTAAACTCCTGCAGCGGCGCTCGGGCGATGACGCCGGAATCAAGCCTGATTAAATAAAGTTAGTGTGACATTCAAAACGGTTCGGGCAATGTGCGCCTGGGCACTTATTAAAATGAAGGGTTTCTCAAACGTTATAAGCGGCGGTGATTTCGCCGTGGCATATGGATTGCTGCGCCCTGTAAAGACAGTTTTTCCACGTCCTCAAGGAACTGCGGATGCGCTCACAGCAATGCCAGGCCGGGTGGCAAAAAAATCAGACCGGGCAGAAAAAAATTCTCCCTGCGCAGAAAGAGCAACGTGTGCAGGGAGAAAGAAGCGGACTTCTGCAGCCTGGAAATAATTGCTGGCGGATCGAAACAGCAACGCGACTGCAGTTTCTCATCGATGGCGAAGAATATTTCCGGGCGCTGCGCGCTTCGCTGCTGCGCGCGCAGCATTCGATTTTCATTCTGGGCTGGGATATCGATAGCCGGGTGCAATTACCCCGGCTGGATCAGAACGATTCGCTGCCGGAATCGCTTGCGCGTTTTTTCGGCGCGCTCGCCCGCATCAAACCCGATTTGCACATTTATATTCTGAGCTGGGACTACGCATTTCTTTTCACTCTCGAACGCGAGTGGCTGCCGATTCTGCCCTTGCAATGGCGCACGCATAAGCGCGTTCATTTCAAGATGGATAACAGTCATCCGCCGGGCGCTTCACACCATCAGAAAGTCATCGTGATCGACGATGCGGTTGCATTCATCGGCGGCATCGATCTGACCCGATGCCGCCGGGATACCTGCGCGCATAGACCGGGCGACCCGCAGCGACAGGATGCGGACGGCAAACCGTATTCCCCCTTTCACGATATCCAGGCGGTGGTGGAAGGCCCGGTGGCCGGTGCGCTCGGCGAGCTGGCGAGAGCGCGCTGGCAACGCGCGCTGCAGAATCGTCCGCAGCCTGCGCTCGCGCTGCCGGAGATAAGGCCGTTCACCGGCGCGAATACTTGCTGGCCTGCGCACCTGACGCCCGCGCTGGAAAATATTGATGTGGGCATTGCGCGCACCGAAGCGGTCTACAAAAATTATCCCGGTATCTTCGAAATCCGGAATTTTTATCTGGATGCCATCGCCGCCGCGCGACAGCTGATTTTTTTCGAAAACCAGTACTTCAGCTCGAATGCGATTGCACAGGCGCTGCGCGAGCGTCTGATCGCCGATGCAGAACTCGATGTCATTCTCATCGCCCCCCGTCGCGAAAGTGGCTGGCTCGAAGAAAATACGATGGGGCTGTTGCGCGCGCGACTGTACGAGCAATTGAAATCGAATCCGCATATCACCCGCTTTTATTCGTACAGCCCGCTGCTGGCCGATGGCAGCGGGCTCAATGTGCACAGCAAGCTCATGATCATCGACGATGAATGGCTCACGCTCGGTTCGGCCAATATTTCCAATCGCTCGATGAGCCTCGATACCGAATGCAATTTAATTGTCAGCGCCGAATTAAACGCCGACCGCGGCGATGAAGTGCGCGCGGCCATCGCGCATCTGCGCAATCGATTGCTCGCAGAGCATCTGGAATGCGAAGCCGGAACCATCGAGGCGCTGCAGAAACAGGAAGGCATCATTGCAGCGATCGATACGCTGCGCGACAAGTCGGTCGACGTCCGGTACGAAAAAATCCTGCACGAAAAAAAACGGACGCATTCGCAGCGTACGCTGGTGCCGACTGATCCTGTTCCCGTCGCGGAAAATTTATTTATTACCGACTCGATGCTCATCGACCCGGAATTGCCGCTCAAGCCGGAGCATGTCATCGCCAATTATATTGCGCCTCGCGATCGCCAGTCGGTCAGATCGCACGCCACAAAAATCGGGATCGCGGTAATCGTTTTCGCGCTGCTGGTATTGCTCTGGCGTGAAACTCCGCTCCGGGAATTCTTTCGCGTCGAGTACATGCTTGCCTTCATCGAAAAGCTGCAGCGTCAGCCGCTGGCGCCATTATTCATATTGTTGCTCTACGTGGTTGCGGGTTTTATTTTTGTTCCCGTGGTTTTACTGATCGCAGCAACCGGTGCCGTCTTCGGCCCCGGGCTGGGCTTCATCTACGCGCTATGCGGCTCGCTCCTGAGCGCTGCCGTTTCATTCTGGATCGGTACGAAAACGGGATCGGGTGCATGGCGGGGACGCTTGCTGAGCCAGCGTATCCAGCGCCTGCAAAAGCGGCTGCAGCAGCAGGGTCTGCTCGCCGTGGCGATGGTGCGCGTCATGCCGATCGCGCCCTTCACCGCCATCAATTTCATTGCCGGCGCCGCGAAAATCCGCTGGCGCGATTTTTTGCTGGGCACTATCACCGGCATGCTGCCGGGCATTCTCTTTACCGTGATTTTCGTCGACCGCGCCACGGCGGCATTGCAGAAACCCACTCCGCTCACGATCGCGACGCTGGTATTCACCATGGGCGTCATTGTCGCCGTATCGCTGTTTCTGCAGCACTGGCTGCGCGCCAGAAATTCGAAGCAATTATTCTTCGCGCGAAATGGCAGCCGGAGAATGTGAGGTTCAAAAAGCGAAAAGCAGAATCATGTCCGAAAAAAAATGCGTTCAGTTGCGAATCGCCTCTTACAACATTCACGGCGGCATCGGCACCGATCGTCATTTCGTGCCCAATCGCATCGTCGATGTGCTGCGCGAAATTGATGCCGATATCATCGCCCTGCAGGAAGTGGAATCGCGCACCACCGGATTCGATATGCTCAAATTTCTCAGCGAGCGCCTGCAGCTGCAGGCGATTCCCGGGCCTACGCTGGTCGAGGAAAACGGCGATTACGGTAACGGTATTCTCACCCGCCTGCCTGTACTGAGCACGCATCGTATCGATTTATCGATTTGCGGACGCGAAGCCCGCGGTGCCCTCGATATCAAACTGAACGCCGAAAGCGCCGAATACACCAGCCCCATTCGGGTGGTTGCCACGCATCTGGGACTGCATCCGGGCGAGCGGCGCCATCAGGTAAAACAATTGTTATCCCTTTTCGAAAGCGACAGAAACATACCGACGATTTTCATGGGCGACGTCAACGAGTGGTTTCTGATTGGCCGGCCCCTGCGCTGGCTGCATCGGCATTTTCAGCGCACACCCGCGCCCGCGACCTTCCCTTCGCAATGGCCAATGTTCGCGCTGGACAGAATATGGATTCATCCGATTGCCGCATTGACCGGGATATATGCGCATCGTTCGGCACTCGCGCGCAGAGCTTCCGATCACTTGCCGATTGTGGCGAATACCACACTCAGCAATCGATAGATAATTTAATTGAAAAGTATGAATTCCTTCCTGATTCATCGCGAAGCGTTGGTGCAGACTACGCGGACTTTCTCACCGGATGAAAACATCATGATTGAAAAAGCGAAAGTCCAGGAAGAAATTTATCTCAAGGAACTGGAGCGTCTGATGCTGCGACGTCCCGATCTCATGATGCAGGAGCACAATCGCGCAGACGAAGTGAGGCAATGGAATCTGATCAACGGTATAAAAATTTATAAGGATGGTTATCAAACCCGCTAACCGTCTTTTGATTATTTTCCGATTGTTTTCCTGCCGGGCATGCCAGCATCGATTTCAGGCATTGCTTGCTTTGTTATAGACGCCGCTTTCCGATTGATCGAGCTGTTTTCTGGCTCCTGCCTGCTCATCCGTTTCAGGCTGCTCATCTGCTGCAGACTGATCCGAAGGCTTTTTCCGGTTGCTGATAATTCCATGGATATTACTTACCGAAAGACAGGCCTGAAGCGCAATTACCGCGTAAGCCTGCGCATGGATACCCCAGATAACCCATAAGACATTGCTCACGAGAAAGAGCCAGAATCCGCTCCGTCGCTGATTTTTCTGTTTTAAGGAAACTCTCCAGGCCGCCAGCACAGTGACAATGAGAGCCGGCCACTGCATAAACCCCAACCAGCTCATCTCCATTGGAAACCGCCTCCATTGACGTCAGATATAACCGAGCAATAGAAGAATCACTGCAATCAGAAGCACGAGGCCCAATACACCCGATGGGCCATAACCCCATGAAGAACTGTGAGGCCATGCGGGAATGGCACCTATCAGCAGAACGATCAATACAACCAGCAGTATCGTGCTCATAAATAATCTCCTGTTATCGGAATCGTTAAATAAACGCTTTATGAAAAAGCAAATAACGAGCCACCGACAAATCATGGAATTTAATGCCCGCCCGGGCATTAAATGACTCGCCCAATAAATTAACTGGAAACAACATGGAATTTTTTCGGAAATATCCCGGAAAATTTCCGCTTCACTCGACGAATTTTTTCTATTCAAAATAAATCGATTTACACCACAGTGGAATTTCATCACATTCCGAAAAATTCCATGAAGAAAGGATCCCGCGTACACGCTGTATTCACTCGTATGAAGGAAATCTTTGTGCAGACGCAAACAGTTTCGGGAACATTAATCGCATGAGCATGGCTGAGTTGCGCTTTTCTGGATGACACGTGTTCTTCCTACAAAGTGCAGATCGACTAAGCAATTCAACAACCTGGCAGTACGCAACAACTATTCAACAATCAGACAACAGGCAACAACCGGACAATCACAAAGGCGAGGACTCAACATGAACCGCACTAACCGAAAGTATATTCTTCAGCTGGCATCGGCTGCGTTGTTTGGCGCAGTCATCAGTTCCGGAGCGATGGCATCCGATGCAGCATACGAGGCAGCAAAAGATCAGGCAGAAGCGAATTACGATGCACAGAAAGCCCGTTGCGATCAATTGGATGGCAACAACAAGGATGTGTGCATCAAGCAGGCAAAGGCCGATAAAACCCGTGCTGAAGCCGATGCAAAAGCAAAACACAAAACCCGCGAAGCCAGAACTGATGCACACGAAGACAAGTCCGACGCCGCTTACAAGGTCGCCAAGGAAAAATGCGACGCCCTGAGTGGCGCGGACAAGGACGCCTGTCAGGAGCGAGCCAAGGCAACTTACGGCAAATAGCCGGGAAGCAGATGAATGGATGCACCAGGTAAACGGATGTGCGAAGCCCTCTCCGGAGGGCTTTTTTTGAATTGTTTTTTTGCTAAAGCCAGTAGGAAAACATTCTCGATACAGTCTGCTTCAGTCTCAGCGACAGCGGACGATCCTGCCATTTTTCCTTGCGAACGGGTTCGGCGCTATTGCGGTCCCTGGCGAACATCGCTTCCATCGAAGCGCCGAAATCCTCTCCCAGAATGACGACATTGACTTCGTAGTTATGTAAAAAGCTCCGCACATCCATATTCGACGAACCCACGGTGGACCAGACACCATCGATGACAACGGTTTTGGCATGCAGGAAAACATCCTTGCGTTCGTAGATATGAATGCCGCCTTCGAGCAGTTCGCCATAATGAGAGCGCCCGGCTTCCAGCACGGGCCACCAGTCGCTGAATCCCGGCAGCACCAGCTGCACATCCACGCCGCGCTGGGCGGCTTCCCTGAGCGCTTCGATCATCGCCCGATTCGGCGAAAAATAGGACATGGTGATATGAATCGACTGACGTGCGCGTTTGATTGCGCCCAGCAGGTCGGCGTAGATGAAATTGATTTCATCCTCCGGGGAGCTGCCGATGACGCGAACATATTTATTGCCGGCCGCGTTGCGCTTTCGCTCCGGCAGTGCCAGCGATGGCTCGCCCTTTCCAATCATCCACATCGCGTCGAAAAGATCGCTGAACGCATTGACCGCGGGGCCGGTAATTTCGATTTGCGTATCGCGCCATCCGTCTTCCAGCGCAGCCGCTTCATCGCGAGGTTTCTGCTTGCGCGAAATACCCGAACCATGCGTATAGACGCCGCTGATATTGATTCCGCCGGTGTAAGCGATGCGATTGTCGACAATGAAAATTTTCCGGTGATCGCGATTGTTCAGTCGCAGAAATTTTCCCGCGAGCGGATTCACCGGATGAAACTCAATCGTCGCCACGCCGTCCGCGCGCATTTCATCGAAGAAGCTGCGCGGCGTTCTTATGCAGCCGACACTGTCGTAGATCAGGCGCACGCGCACACCTGCGCGGCTTTTTTCGCGGAGTAGATCGGCGAGCGCACGACCGATTTTATCGGCATCGAAAATATACATTTCGATGTCGATGGTTTCGGTGGCAGAACTCAGCGCTGCGAAAATCGCGTTGTAGGCAGCCGGACCATCGATAAGCAGGCGTACCTCATTGCCGGCCAGAATGTCCGGACCTTCCTGCGCCAGATTGGCCAGGTGGTATTGCAGTAATGTCTGGCGGGTGCCAGCGGCCTCAACGCTACCGGAGCGCTCGTCGCGGCGCGGATTGTCGATGACGGCGGCAGGCGGGCTGGCATCCGGCAATTCGGCGACGCTGCGACAGCCGAAAAAGCCAATACCGATCACCAGCAGCGCGGCGATAGTCATTCCCTTCCATAGCCGTTTCACGTTTCCTTTCACGAAATCCTGCGAGGAGGACAAGATCAGATCTCGCTATCGGCTGATGCGACTGAATTATCCGGAGACGACAGATTGCGCCGGCTTCCATATTTGCAGGCGTAGACGTAAGTAAATTCGGTTCCAATCAGAAAAATTTGCGCGGAATAGTAAATCCATACAATCAGAACCACGAAGGCACCGGCGGCACCGAACGACGAGGCAATCGCACTCTTGCCGATATAAATACCTATCGCAAATTTTCCCACCGAAAACAGCAGCGAGGTGACCAGCGCTCCCCACCACACGTCGCTCCAGGCAATCGTGGTGCTGGGCAGAATCTTGAAAATCAATGCGAATAGAACGGTGATGATGGCGGTGGAGACGATGAAGTTGATGAGCTGCAGCAGGATCTCCATATTGATCATCCAGTCTCCCCACAATGTCGTCAGCATCGAAATGCCCGCGCTGACGACCAGAGACATGATGAGCAGAAAACCGACGCTGACAATCAGCGCAAACGATAGCAGGCGGATTTTCAGCAGATTCAGCAGGCCGTTGCCCGCAGCCTTTTCCTTAGGCAATTTCCAGATGGTGTCGATATCGTGCTGCAGCTCGGCGAATACCGTGGTGGCGCCGATGAATAACGTCACTGCACCGACGATGAAAGAAATTTTTCCGCCCTCGGGATCATTGGCACCGCGCAACAGGGCATTGACAGCTTCGGCACCGCGCGCGCCGATCAGCTCGACAAACTGATGGGTGATCGCCTGCCGTGCCTCATCATCGCCAAAGAAAAAACCGGCGATGGTGATGAGAATGAGCAGCAAGGGTGTCAGCGAAAAAAAAGTGTAATACGCCAGCGCTGCACTCATGCTGGCGATATTGTCCTTCGACCAGGCCCGCGCCACCTCCGCTAACAGCTGCCACGCGCGCGCTACCATGTTTTTGATACGCGTCTTTTTGATAAGCGTCGGTAATCGATTCCACATAAGCCAGGCATATTTTTCCAGGTCCACGTCATATTTACGTACTGTTTTCTGCTTTTTACAGGAATAAACGCATAATTTGTACCAGTCATTTCCTGCAACCGGGCCAATTGTGCTGTATGGGGTGTCACACAGAGCATTTTCGGCATGATTTTTCATAAATTCTGCGTAAAACGGTATCGGCATGGATTCTGCTTTGAGGGATGTGTTCTAGCTAATCCTCCAACCGACAGGAACTCATTATGGAAAGTTATCTGGATTATCAAAAGCGCCCGCAGAATATGATTTTTTCTGCTCTTGATGACGAGCTCGAAAAAAAGCTGATCGCACAAATGGATCTCGTTCCGTTGCCAATCGGCAAGATTTTGCTAGAGCCTGGCGTGCAATCGCAGCACGCCTATTTTCCCACGACATGTGTGGTATCGCTGCTGTGCAGAATTGAAAACGGTTCAGCTGCCGAAGTGGCGACGATCGGCAATGAAGGCGTCGTCGGCGCGATGAATATTCTGGACGGCGAAGCATCGCCGATTCAGGCCGTCGTGCGCAGCACCGGTTATGCCTATCGCATTCGCGCCAAGACGCTGCAGCGCGAAGTGGAAGCGAATCCCGAATTGCAAACGCTGTTGATCAGGTATCAGCATTTCCTGATGACGCAGATGGCGCAGACAGCAGCGTGCAATCGCCATCACACGCTGGATCAGCAATTGTGCTGCTGGTTCCTGCACTGCCTCGACCGCATCCCTTCCAATGAATTGATCATTACGCAGGAATTCATCGCGCAGATGCTGGGCGTCCGTCGCGAAGGCGTCACTGCCGCTGCGGGAAAATTACAGAAGAATGGCGTCATCAGCTATCGGCGCGGCAGAATTTCCATTGTCGATCGCGAAGGTCTGGAAGACAGAGCGTGCGAGTGTTACGGCATCATTCGCCGCGAATACGATCGCATCATGGCGCCGAAGAAGGAAAGCTTCAGCCACGGCACCGGTTCAGTGGTTTATAAAAACTCGGCCGACTGGCGCGCGCATGACCATCGCTACGCAAAAGTGGCGGAGAGCCATTAACTCCCATCCCCAGATGCTGCTCCATTCTTCAGAGGCTGGACTGGAAGCACGAATATCCACGTACATTCGTGCTTCTTTCATTTCGCACATTTCACATCTCACCCACCTCACTTCCGCACAGGCGGAATCCAGATATCGTTTATCCGGCAACCGCTGTTAAAAACGATAGGAAATGGACACCGCGCCGAATTCATCCGGATCTTTCTGTCCCTCGAATTCACGCGTGCGCACGATTTCCGTCAAGGTCACGCGCCAGTTTTCCCAACCCATCACAAAACCTCCCTGCACTTCGCCGACCCAGTGTTTTTTATCGACGCTGGCGCTGTCATCGTCGGTGTTGCCGTCGAGAAAAATATTGTGCTCGACATAGCGGCCATGCGCACCCGCGAAGAAATACCAGTAAAACGGCTGCTTCGGCTTGAAATACTGCATGCCCGCCGCGGCGGGGCGAATCAGCGGTGGACCAAAATCCGAATCCAGCCCCGAGCCCAGCCGCAATGTGAAACCGGTGCCGATATCACGCCGCCCGGTGCCCACGGTAAATGCCATTCGCGGCACGATATCGAGATTGTTATCGATCAGCGGCACTGTCCACTCGCGCTGATATTGCAAATCCAGCGTCACTTCGGAATGCAGTTGATAATCCCAACCTTTGGGCTGTGGACTATCTACCCACTTATGCACAGTTTTTTGCACACTCTCCGCGCCCGAATCCGGACCGACGTATCCGAGTACCAGCTCCAGCTTATCGACGTAATGCGATTGCGCGCGCTGATCGGTCACCAGCCCCACACTGGCGTATAACCATCCCGCATAGGGGCGATCGGTGCTATCGGGAATTTCCGCTTCGATATCGATCGGGGTATAAATCTGCTGCCCCAGCGATACCACCAGACGTGTATCCGCGTTCGTCTGATAAAACGGTAAAGCCGATGCCGCATTCAATATCCAGGTTGGCTGATACGTATCGCTCACATAAGTCAGTTCGGTGCCGTGTGTGTAATGCTTATCGCCACCGCCACCGAATAAATCGTTTTCGAGTGCGACGGTGAATGATCCCTTGCTGTCGGCTGCATAAGCGCAACCGATCGCCAGCGGCCCCGACGCGATGGCTAAAATTGCAAACGAATTACGCGCGGCACTTCGCAGGCTGCTATTTATTTGTGAACGCATACTGCTCTCTCCATTTTCGTTTTTAATGACAACTTTGATTCCATCGGCATTGCGCGATCATTACTGCCTGGTCGGCAATGACTGTGCAGGTTCCTGCATCCGCGCAGTCTGGTGTAGTTGTGCGTCATTTTCTTCGTGTTCTTCGTTCATCAGTTCAGTGATCGAATTGCGCGAGCGCGGAAGGAAATGCGCGTAATGTTTTTGCATGAATGCCAGCAGCTCCTCTCTCACGCGGCAGCGTAAATCCCATGCCTTGCCGGCATTCGCCGCGCTCACCAGTGCGCGAATCTGCAAGGCCCGTTCGCTGGTTTCAACAGCCTGCAAACCACAGACGCGGCCATCCCATTCGGGCGCCGATTTACAGATGCGTTCCAGTTCGCTGCGCAGCGGTGCGAGTGGTGTTCCGTAGTCCACCCATAGCGTGACGGCGCCCAGCAATTGAGAGGTTTTGCGTGTCCAGTTTTGAAAGGGATTTTCGATGAACCACTGCAGAGGGATGACCAGACGGCGCTCATCCCATAACGCGAGCACCACATAACTTCCCTTGATTTCCTCGACCCGTCCATATTCGCCCTGCACGATAAGCACGTCATCGATACGCAGCGGCTGACTCAGCGCAATCTGCAGACCTGCGATCAGATTGCTCAGCACGGGTCGCGCTGCAACCCCCGCCACTATTCCGGCCAGACCGGCGGACGCGAGCAGGCTCGCGCCGACCGTGCGCACCGCGGGAAACGTCATCAGCATCAGTGAAATGCCGATCAGAAAAGCCAGTGCCATCAGACTGCGCGCAATGACACGCGTCTGCGTCTGAATCCGGCGTGCGGAAAGATTGTCGCCGTCGGTGACGGGGCGCAGCAGCAAAATGGTGTCGGCAATACCGCCGATGATGCGCACAACGAACCAGGTGCCCGTTGCAATCAATAGCAGCCCGGTGACATGACGAACACCCGGCATGAAAGTCCAGCTGTCCGGCGTCGTTAACCAAAGCATCTGTAAGAAAACAAGCGGCAGCAGAAACTGAACGGGAGCGGCAGTATTGCGAACCAGATGATCGGTCACTGAAAATCGTTGCGTAATTCGCAGAAGCGCTACCCGGCCGATCCAGTGCACAATCAATCCAGCCGCTATTACTGCAAGCGCGGCGATCCCCAGCACGATGAGCGGGTGATCGGATTTCTCAAACAGATTTTCGATATCCATTAAATCCTGCTCAACTGAATTTTGTTCAAAAAAATTCGCGAAGGCATCAGAACATCGACACCTGCACTGACCTGTTAGAAAAAATTCCGTGTTAGAAAACCGCCTTGTTCAGCAAAACCTATCCAAGCAAATTATCCGCCAGCTTGATAACTACTTTTCACATTGGCATATGAGTTGCGAACCCTTTGAGTCGTGAACCCTTATTAAACCCCGGAGTTGAATCAGCTCTATGCGAATTTCGGATATTCATTCATCGTCGGCGTTATCCCGCTCGCGGATGCCTTTTTATCCGGGGTATTTACCGCCGCCACCGATTCCTGCGCTGGAATCGCAATGGGCATTATTTCTGGATGTCGACGGCACCCTGCTCGATATTGCAGCGACGCCCGACTCAGTAAAAATTCCCGATGGGCTGGTAGATTTACTGGGGAGACTGCACCGGAGACTGGGAGGCGCGCTGGCATTGATCAGCGGCAGGCGCATTCAAAAACTGGATCAATTATTTAAACCGCTGTCGCTCCCTGCGGTGGGTCTGCACGGATTTGAATGGCGCGACAGTTCGGGACAGCAGAGGCATTCGAGCATCAACACAACAGCGCTTCATGCGATGCGCGCGGCGGCGCAAAAACTCGCGGATAAAATCCCCGTGCTGATTGAAGACAAAACATTCTCGATCGCATTTCATTTCAGAAAAGCCCGACAGCACGAACCCCTGCTCCGAAATGCGGTTGAAACCATTGCGCAGAGTACGGGCTTCGTCGTGCAGAAAGGTATCGATGTGTACGAGTTACGCCCGCCAGGTCCGGACAAGAGCGAGGCGCTCACCCGCCTCATGCGCGATTATTCATTTCATCATCGGCTGCCGATTTATATTGGCGACGACATCACCGATGAAAATGCGCTGGCCACGGCACAACGATTGACGGGTATCGGCATTCATGTCGGGGCCACTGCATCGAATGCTGCACGCTTCAGTCTTTCAAGCCCTGGCGCTGTGCTGCACTGGCTGCATCGCTGGGAGGAACAATTATCCTGACGATTGGCATTGCTTGTGCTGTCACTTCGATGCGGTCAATGCGCTTTGAAGTTAACGAATTAAACTGAACTCAGTGAATTAATCATGCAGCAGGAGAATGGACATGCTTAAACTCGCCATTATTTTCGCGATCATTTCGGTGGTGGCTGGCGTGCTCGGTTTCACTGGAATTGCAGCCGGCGCCGCCGGTATCGCCAAATTCGTATTTTTTCTTTTCGTGATCGGTTTCGTCATCGTGCTGGTGCTGGCGCTATTGGCTGGAAAGGCAATTTTCTAGCGACCTCATCGTTCGGGCACTCATGCGGATAACGACACAGCCGATTCGCCCGGCGTTAACGGCAGAATGATCGAAAACGTGGCGCCCTCGCCCGGGTTGCTGCAAACGTAAATTCTGCCGTTGTGAGCCCCGATGATCTGATCGGTAATGAACAAACCCAGCCCCAGTCCCTTGCTTCTTCGGGTATCGCCCGCGCGCTCGAACTGCTGAAAGATGCGCGCCTGATTTTCCGGCGCTATTCCCTGACCATGATCACGAACACTCAGCCGCGCGCCACGGTCAACGGCTTCAATCGAGATTTCGATAGGCTTTCCGGCGCCGTGCCGCATCGCATTAAGAAGCAGATTGATCAGGGCCTGTTCGATGCGAAACTCGTCCCAATGTCCCGTTACCGGCGAGCGACCGATCATACTTACCTCGCACTGCGCCTGCTCGAACTGAGGCGAAAATTGCGCGACGAGTTTTTCGGTCAGATCCGCCAGATTGACGCGTGCGGGTCGAATCGATAACTGACCGGTCCGGATGCGCGACACATCGAGGGTGTCATTGATCAATCGCAACAGGCGATCCAGCTGTCTATCGTCGAAATCGATCATGCGAGCGATTTTTTCCGCAGTAAATTCTTCCATCTTCCCATTTTCGAGAAAATGTCGACGGGTATAGAACTCCAGCCGAAAGGCATTGAGCGGCGTACGCAATTCGTGCGACACAATCGAAATAAAATCGTCGCGGGTGCGTATGGCATGTTGGAGTTTCGTCTGCGCATCCCGCAGTTCTGCAAGCAACCGCTCCTGTTCCATCCGTATATTATTCAAGGCTGCAATCTGCTCGCTCAGCGTCACGTTCTGCAGATAGATGTCGATGAAGACCTTTACCTTGCTGATCACCGCGTGACTGTCGACGGGCTTGTAGAGAAAATCCACCGCGCCTTTTTCGTAACCGCGAAACGCGTAACCGGTTTCCTGACTCGCTGCAGTGACAAAAATAATGGGAATTTTTCGCGTCCTTTCGGTGGAACGCATCAATTCCGCGAGCTCGAAGCCGTTCATCCCGGGCATCTGCACATCGATGATGGCCACGGCAAATTCGTGCTCCAGTAACAGATCGAGAGCTTTGTTGCCGGAATTCGCGACATAGGTGATGACATCGCCGGCGCGAAGCAGCGCCTCCAGGGCAACCAGGTTTTCCTGCACATCATCGACGATAAGTACTTTTGCCAGCTTCGCATCCATAACGGTAATCCGGAGCTCCTCGTTCAAATGAATCATCGCCGGACCACTGCATTCGCGTCGTGGTCCGGCGCTTATTTTCAGGGAATTACAAGTATTCGATCTGGGGCAGCCAGGCTTTGATCAACGCGATGAGGCGATCGATATTCAGCGGTTTCGCGGCAAAATCACTGGCTCCTATCCGCCGGCACTTCTCCTGATCCTCGCGCGTCGATTTGGCGGTAATGGCAATGATCGGAAGTTTCGCGAAACGGCGCTCGCTGCGAATTTTTTCGATTGCCTCGTAGCCATCCATTTCCGGCATCATGATATCCATGAGCACCAGGTCTATCTGATCGTCTGCGTTGAGCTGACGTATGGCATCCAGACCGTTTTTACCGGTGACGATTCTGGCACCGCGCCCCTCGAGCACGCTGGTCAGCGCAAAAATATTTCTCACATCGTCATCGACAATAAGAATTTTCCGATTCTCCAGATCGCGCTGATGACTGCGACTCTTTCGCAAATCATTTTGTTTTTCATCGGAAAAATCCGCTTCCGTCCGATGCAGGAATAATGCGACTTCGTCCAGCAGGCGTTCAGTCGAACGGACACCCTTGATGATGATCGACGCCGAATGACGCAGTAGTTCATCTTCTTCGCTGCGGGTCAGATTGCGCCCTGTGTGAACGACCACAGGCGGAGCCGGACGGATTTCCATCGTCACCATGCGCGATAACAGCTGGCTGGCTGTCATGTCCGGCAGTTCGTAATCCGCGACCACACAGTCAAAGTCAGTTTCCTGCAGTTTGATCAGCGCCTGCTCGCCGACACCGACGGTAGTGATCCTGACATCGTCGGCCGCGACCAGTCGCGCAATACTTTCTGATGCCTTCTCGAAATGTTCGACGGCTAGAATATTTTTCTGTTTTTCATTCTGGCGATCTTCAATATTCTGGAACAGGGTTTTCAACTGCTCATGCGTAACCGGTTTCAGCGCATAGCTGGCCGCACCCATACGCAGCGCTACCGCACGTCTTTCTTCGACCGAGATCATGTGCACGGGAATGTGGCGGGTCAATGGCTCGTCTTTCAAACGCGCCAATACCGAAAGCCCGGAATAATCGGGCAGTTTCACATCCAGCAATATGGCCGCCGGCCGCTGGCCGACTGCGAGCTCGAAGGCTTCTTCCGCCGAATTCGCCACCAGGCAGTTGTAATTCATTTCGTGCGCGAGATCGTACAGGATATGCGCGAACTGCATTTCATCCTCGACGACCAGAATCGTTTTTCGATCGCTCTGCAACGCTTCGCGATCGTCCGCAAAATCCATCAGCGGAATACTGATGTTCTGCGCAAATCTTTCGCTGGAACTGTTGAGTGCAAGGGAAAGCATTTGCGGCTGCGTGGTCGAGTCCGCAGAGCCGGGGCTGCGATTTTCCGCCGGGATTTTTAATGAAAACGTGCTGCCGTGTCCGGATTCGCTGGAAACGGAAAGTGTTCCGCCCAGCAGGCGCGCCAGGTCTCTCGATATCGACAGCCCCAGACCGGCGCCACCATATTTTCGATTACTGGCCGAGTCGATCTGATGAAACGGTTCGAAAATGAATTCGCGCTTATCTGCGCTGATACCGATGCCGCTGTCGCTTACCGCAAATTCGATCATGTCATCGGCGCAGCGGCCGACCGCCAGATGCACCGTGCCGGCGGTGGTGAACTTGAATGCGTTCGAAAGCAGATTGCGCAGAATCTGTTCCAGTCTCTGTTGATCGGTGTGAATGGCTTCAGGCGTAAACTCATCGATCGTCGTGGTGAACTGCAGATTCTTTTCTCTGGCGACCGGCTCGAAATAGGTTTTCATCGTATCGATGACACGCGGAATCGAAATCTCTGTCGGCACGACATCGATCTTCCCCGCTTCGACTTTCGACAAATCCAGCACGTCATTGATCAGCGCCAGGAGATCCTTGCCGGCGGAATGAATCGCATTGGCAAATCTCACCTGCTCCGCCGTCAGATTATTCTGCGCATTGTCCGCCAGCAGTTTCGACAGGATGAGCGCACTGTTCAACGGCGTTCTGAGCTCGTGTGACATATTGGCGAGAAATTCGGATTTGTAGCGGCTCGCCTGCTCCAGCTGCATGGCTCTTTGTTCGAGCAGATTGCGCGTGCCGCGCAGCGCTTCATTATTTTCATGCAGCGCATGGTTCACCTGTTCCAGTTCGAGATGCTGACTTTCCAGGCGCTGTTGCGATTCCGCAAGAATCTGCGATTGCTCTTCCAGCTCCTGATTCGCAGCCTGGAGCTCGGCCTGCTGCGATTGCAGCTCATCGTTGAGCTGCTGCATTTCACGCAGCGTGTCATTCAGGCGTCGACGGTATATCGCGGCGACAATGGCAGCGCCGATGTTTTCTGCAATTCTTTCCAGCAATACCAGATCGCGCTGTTGCGTTGTGCGCAGAAAGCCCAGCTCCAGAACCGCAACCACCGTGGTTTCCGCGCGTATCGGCACCAGCAGAACGGATTGCGCGGAAACATTGCCCAATCCCGAATTGACCTTGAGATATTCCGCCGGTGCCTCGCGCAACTCGATGATGCGGCTTTCCATCGCGGCCTGGCCGACGAGCCCCTCTCCCGACGCAAACACCTGGTTATCTTTCGCATGTTTTTTGGAAAAACCGTAATTGGCTTCGCGCCGGTAACTTTCCTCGTTAACGCTGACATAGATTGCACCGACGAGCACATCGATACGCTGCGCCAGATAGGTCAGAATATTTTGGCAAAGAATCGGCAACGGCAACTGACCGATAATCTGTTCGGCAAGACCGAGCTCGCTGACTCTGAGCCACTCCTCATCGTGCAGCGCAGCGTTTTGCAGATCGAGATCGTGCAGCAGTTTTTCGTAGGACGAAACCAGCCCGATGATCTGTCGGCGCCCCAGATGCGCCAGCACACCGCTCAGTAAAAGGCTGACCACCAGAAAGCCGCTGACCAGAACGATAACCAGCGTGCGCGAATCGGAAATATGTTTTGATCGAATCGCAATCTGCTCCGCCAGCAGCGTCGCCGCTTCCTGACGGATTTCATCCATTCGCTGCTTGCCGAAGGGCATGATAATCCGGGACAGTGGGCTATCCCTGCCGCGAAGCGCGATGGCTCTTTCGGCGTACTCTTTCCATTCCCCGTAGCTTTTGACAATCGTTTCGAGTCGCTCGAGCTGCCGGTCATCCTCGCCCAGCATTTTTCTCAGGCTGCCGATAGTTTGCGGAAGCAGCTCCCCGGCCTTCTGATAGGGTTCCAGATATTGCTCATCGCGCGTCAGGAAAAATCCACGCATGGAAGTTTCCTGATCGACCATCAGCTTCACTAAAACATTCGTTGTATTGATCGTTGCGTCTTTTTTTTCCATCCATAACGCAAGCGAAAGCAGGTAGAGAATGATTCCTACGAAAAAGACAATGGAAATCAGACCAAAAAAAATAGGAAATAGCAGATTTCTGTTTAGTGTGCTTTTGAATTTTTTTTGATCAATTGATTTCATAATACTTTTTGTGGGTTATCCCCTCCTGGTACTGCGTGTTGTTCCTGTAAACATAATCCGCCATGAAATTATCCATCAGCAGACTGCTTTCCTTGCGTTCGTTGAAACTGCTCACCATCCGGCTCAGCTGCGCTTCCAGCTCGCTGAAAAGATCGTGCATATAGTAAAACGATGAACCTTTATATGCACCGATGAGATCCCGGTAACGATCACGCTGTCTGCGGCAATAATTCGCTTCCATTTCGATGAGATTGAAAGCGTCGCTCTCGCTGTCCCTCACCTCCAGGATGTCGAGACCGTCGTTGAGCACTGACTGATTTCGATCGTGATAGAGCGCGATATCGTTGAGCAGCCTATCCTGTTTTAAGCGATAAAGTTTATCGTAACGATACCAGCGCAGACTGTGGTGCAGTGCCGCATCCAGCGACCGCCACTGGTTTGTGGCAATCAGATTTTCCAGCTCTGCAAGACTGGAGGGTTTTTCCGATTTCAATTCCAGAATTCGACGAACCTCGTATTTGCACAATACCTTGAGCTGCGTTTCGACTTCCCAGTGATGAATGCGCTGGCGCAGCGTGTCATCGTCCAGATTGAACACTGCGCGCGTGGAGGCGCCCAGCGGCTGCAGGACATGATGAGTGACATCTTCAAAAAAAGCGGACTCGACCAGATCGCCCGCAAATAATCCGGGCCAGGGCTTTTTCGAATCGTTCGCGGGTTTTGCAATGCTCGACGGATTCGAAATGGTTGAACAGCTCGACGGATTCGAATGCGCGGCAATGACCGGGTATTCGGTCGCGCTGGTGGCCTTGAGCGGCAAACCTGCTTCCAGATAAGCGTTGACGACAATGTCGGAGCTGGCCGCTGCTGCGCGGCGCACGTCCTGAAAGGCTGTGCATTTGGGTCGTGGCGCTCCGGCCTGATAAAAACCGCGCTCGAGATAACCCGATCCTGCGGCAGCAGCTCGTATGGCCGCCCATCTGAACTCCTTGCGCGGTCGTACTATGCGGATATTGCGGATATCGCGCACGCCTGCATTCCATAATGGCAGCCGCGCAATACCGGTACCGACAGCTTCGATGAAAAGACCATTGCCAGTGCAAAGCGCCGCGAAACTGAAAGAGGATCGAGTCAGCGCCCTGATCAGATGACTATCCCATGTCGTCTCGTTATCGAGATCCATGGGAATCCTGCTAAGCAGTACATCGCCGGGCTGCACTTTGGACATATTGAAAATATATCGTGCGAAATCATTATTGAGCCTTGCTTGCGTGGGCATATGCCGTCCTCCATCTACGGGACTCAAGAGAGCAAAATGCATACCTATTCGCTAACAGGGGAAATTTGTCGCAGAATTTGCGGCTTCTAAAAGACAGGTGCCGACTTTTCATTGAAATTTTTTCTTTTTTTGAGAAAATTTTTCTGGCGGAGATTTTTTTTGAAAGAATTCCTGAAATTTGAAATTATTCCGATCCGATTGTCTGAAATAAATATTGGAATACCGTAATCAATCCCATATCCTTTCGGACCGGTTCACGTACGTAAACCTATTGAATTGCCGTTAGGGATTAATCGATGCCGCATATTTTAATTGTCGATGATGATAGGGATACGCTCAGCACGCTCTGCACGCTGGTAGAACAGGAGGGATTCTCCACCGTCGGTGCGTCTTCGCTGGCAGAGGCCAGACAATGCATCGCGCGGAAAAAACCCGATGTGGTGCTGCTGGATCTGGTGCTTCCCGATGGCGACGGCATGGATTTATTTCAGGATGTGGAATCGCGCGCCTCGATGGAAATCGTACTGGTGACAGGACATGCCAGTATTGAAACCTCGGTTCAGGCTCTGCGTCTGGGTGCGGCCGATTACCTGATAAAGCCCATCAATATCAAGCAGCTCAAAAGTGTGCTATCGCGCATAGCGCGCCCCACCGAGCTGAAAGCGGAAATCAATAATCTGAGAGGCGAGCTGCGCAGACTCGGTCATTTCGGCCGACTCATCGGCGGCAGTCCGATCATGCAGAATGTCTACGATCAGATCGGCCGTGTCGCGCCCACCGTGGCAACAGTTTTGATCACGGGCGAAAGCGGCACCGGCAAGGAGCTCGCCGCACAAACCATTCATGAGCTGAGTCGCCGCCACAAGGAAGCTTTTCTGGCGATCAACTGCGGCGCCATATCTCCCCAATTAATAGAAAGCGAACTTTTCGGTCACGAGAAAGGCAGTTTCACGGGGGCGACGCGGGACCATCGCGGCTATTTCGAGCGCGCGAATAACGGCACGCTGTTCCTTGATGAAATCACCGAGATGCCGATGGACCTGCAGGTGAAGTTGCTGCGCGTTCTGGAAACCCGGACGTTCGTTCGCGTCGGCTCCGATCGCCTGATCGAAACGGATATCCGCGTCATCGCCGCGACCAATCGCAAACCCGAAGAGGCGGTCGCCGAAGGAAAGCTGCGCGAAGATCTGATGTATCGATTGCAGGTATTTCCGTTGCACATGCCGCCCCTGCGCGAACGCGGCGACGATATCATGCTGCTGGCGCAACAATTCCTGAACCAGCTGAATCAGGAAGAGAAAACCAGTAAACATTTTTCGCAAACCACACTGGCGCTACTGAACGTTTACGACTGGCCCGGCAATGTCCGCGAACTGAAGAATGTGGTGCATCGCGCATACATCATGGCCGATGAAATTATCGATAATAATTGCCTTCCCGCCGGTTTCGGATCAACCAAAACCCCACAGGGTTCGACTCTGCAATTGCGCGTGGGAGCAACCGTCGAGGAAATGGAGCGCCAGCTGATTTACGCGACGCTGGAAAAATACGGTGGCCACAAGGAGCGTACAGCCGAAGTGCTGGGGCTCAGCTCGAAAACGCTTTACAACCGTCTTCGGCAATATGAAAACGAGGATGGTGTTTCGGAAACATAATTGCAAAAACGCGATTTTTAATTTGTACAATTTACGGAAAATTTCCCTCACCCGAATTCACGTATTTCAATAATTCGGGACTTCCCTACCTAAATATTTAAAATTTAAACGCTTTTAGCGAGTGGCCTCCTTCTTGCGTACGGTATCCGTACCAAACAACAGGATGAGGTCACACGCGATGAAGCCATTCCTCACTGCCACCCGCCGTGGTGTGAACGTCGAAACTGGTAGAGAAACTCACGCGCTTCGCATTCCGTCAGGCCTTCTGTCGGCTGCGATTATTTCAATCGCGATTACTTCCGGTGCCATCACTCTCGGTGGTTGTGCGAGTAAACCCATACCCACTGAGCAGTTTGCGATATCGAAATCTGCCATCGACAGCGCCGCATCGGCGGGCGCGGATCAGTTCGCTCCTCTCGAAATCAAAAGCGCGCGGGAAAAACTTACCTCTGCCGAGCGCGCGGTAATTGAGAAGAAATACGAAGTTGCTGCAGCTCTGGCTGAAGAATCCACGGTTGATGCAAAGCTCGCCGAAGCAAAATCCGAAGCGGAAAAATCGAAAAAATCTGTTGAGGAAATCGAAAAGAATCTGCGAACGCTACTGGATGAATCCAACAGAAGTCAGCAGCTGATGCGGCCAGCGGGTAATACAAACTAGCGGAATCGTTAGATTTACGCGCTAAAGAATTTATGCGTCAGAAAGAAAAACAAAGAAGTATCCGCATGAACTGGAGGATTTAACGATGCGAAATCTCAGAATCATTTTTACACTACTGGCGGTGTCAGCCATTTACGGCTGCAGCTCGACACCCAAAAACAATCTGGCGCTCAATGAAGCTCGCGCCAGCTATCAGATTTCTCAGACAAACCCTAATGTGCAGAAATATGCTGCGGTCGAACTCAAGGAGGCTGCCGATGCTCTCGCGAGAGCCAATGCCTCATTCCAGAACAAGGATGAGCCGGCTGTCGTCGAGCATATTGCCTATCTGGCCAAACAGAAATCGCGTATCGCTCTGGAGCGCGCACAACAGCGGTCTTCAGAAGAGGCCATCAAAAACTCGACTGCTCAGCGCGACAAAATATTGCTGCAGGCACGCACCGCCGAAGCGGATCGGCTGCGCAGTGAACTCAACGCCAGGCAGACCGATCGCGGCATGACGATTTCTCTCGGCGATGTGTTATTCGATACCGGAAAATCGCAACTCAAACCTGGCGGAACCCGCGAGATACAAAAGCTCGCGCAATTTCTTCGCGAAAATCCCCGGCGCACGATTTCGATCGAGGGTTTTACCGACAGCCGGGGCAGCGAGGAGTACAACCTGTCGCTATCGGAACGTCGTGCCGATGCCGTGAAAAACGAGCTGATCAACAATAGTATCGAAGCGCAGCGAATCGTCAGCAAGGGATTTGGCGAGAGCTACCCTGTCGCGGATAACGACACCAATGCGGGCCGTCAGATGAATCGTCGCGTGGAAATCGTCATCTCGGATGAGGGTAAGCAAATAGCACCACGTTAAGGGCCATTATTTATTGATACTCATTATGACACTCAAGGAGAAATAACATGCTGTATTACTCACTTATCTTTCTTGTCATTGCCATCGTTGCTGCCGTGCTGGGTTTCGGTGGCATTGCAGGTAGCGCTGCCTGGATAGCAAAAGTGCTTTTTGTAGTGTTCCTTATTGCGCTGTTGATATCCCTGTTCGTAGGGCGGCGGCCGAGGATCTGACGTTCTATCCAGGGTCCATTCACCCGGGTTGTAACAGACTCATCACCCGGATTTTAATAGTTCATTCACCGACGGAGGTTTTAATCATGAACGAAGATGTCATTCAAGGTAAATGGAAACAGATCAAAGGCCGGGCAAAACAGCAGTGGGGAAAACTGACAGACGATGATCTCGATGTGGCCGAGGGAACTCGCGACTATCTCATTGGGCGCATTCAGGAACGCACCGGCAGAGCAAAAGAAGAAGTGGAGCGCGAAGTTCGAAGCTTTGAGTCGAACCTGCACTGAGCTATTCGCTCTCTCTTTCAGTCCCGGATCATTCCGGGATTTTTTTTTGCCGGAAAAACCCGAAAAAAAACATGGCGCACAAAAGTGCGCCAAGCTTCACGACCGATTATTTTTATTTAAATTATTTTCGGCGCCGTGCCCCTAGCGCCAACAATGCAGAAATAAAAGCCGGTAGTGCAGCTGGCAATGGCGCTTCCACGATATCCACATCTCCGTAATAGGCTCCGCCAAAAACACCATCGGCATAACCAAAGACGGAAAGCGTGTAGGTCAACCCGCCCAGAAGATTGGAAGCGTTCAGCACGCCGCCGCCACCGGATGCTGCAATGAAATTGCCGCCCTCATCGTAAAGACCCAGCGTCAGGAACCGGATATTCAGTAATGGATCTGCGGATGCATCCTGCTGCTGAGGAAGTGGATAGTTGAATATGCTCGCCGTGATATTCGAAGAATCACTCAGAGAAAATTCAAACGTATCAAGGATGTTGTCGCCTGCCTGATGAGTTCCGGCGAATTCATACGCACCTGCGCTTAAATCGATATTCAAGCTTGGATCCGTATATAACAGGCCCGCAGAACTTACCTGGCTGAAAACCCCAACGCAAACCCCCATTATTATTGATGGAAGTATTTTTTTTGGCTGTTTCATACAAACCTCCTTATTAAAGGTAAGCACTAACTCGTCTATACCGAAATAGTACAGATCGAGTTCCGCGATAATATCCCTGGGGATTATTTTTAAGGAGGAAAGTTTCGGTAATCATTCTCAGTTATTATTATTTTTTTGCTATCTTAAAAAATCTAATTTATGCCACTTAGATATAATGTTAGAAAAAATATTTCTAACTGGAGCGTGTGAAAAATAGTGCGTCAGCGCACGGGGATTTTTATGGCCATCAATCCGCTAAACAGCCGTTAGTTGCTTTCAAGGGGAATATTTCTCGCCCTGTTTCGATGTATCAGCAGCCGGCCGAGAAGCAGTCCCGTCACCCCAGCAATGGCCGACGCCAATAAAATGCCGAGTTTTGCCGAATTCAATAACGCAATGTTGTCGAAGGCCAGATTCGCAATAAAAATCGACATCGTAAAACCGATGCCCGCGAGACAGCCGAGCAGTCCGAGCCATTGCCAGTTCATACCCTCGGGCAATCGACACCACTTCCTGCTTACGCACAACCAGCTGACGAGCATGATTCCTACAGGTTTGCCGACGATCAGCGCCATCGTAACTCCCAGCGTCACGATCGTGGCCCGACTGTCCCGATAATCGATACCGCCCAGCGTGATGCCCGCATTCGCCAGTGCGAACAGCGGCATGATTCCGTAGGCAACCCAGGGATGAAGCATTTTCTGCAGCCGTACCGCGGGCGGCAGTAAATCACGCCGGGCGATCCCTAACATTTTTACTGTGGGGATAAGCTCATGAGGATGCTGGTTTTCCCGCAGGCGCTCGCCAAATTCCCTCAGCGCGCGGTGCGCAACATCCAGCGCAGGTTGTCTGCTGCGTGCCGGCGTGACGGGCGTCATCAAACCCAGCACGACTCCGGCGAGGGTTGGATGCGCGCCGGTTTTCAACAGACCAAGCCACAGGATTGCACCCGGCAACAGGTAGGCGTAAGCCGAGCCGATTCCGATCCGCTGCATGAATAACACGAGAGCGACGCCGATACCGGCGATGACAAATCCGGTCGGATCGAGACCGCCCGAATAAAACAGCGCGATGATGATCACGGCAAACAGATCGTCGATGATCGCAAGCGCCAGCAAAAAAATGCGCACGGAAGCAGGAACCGATTTTCCCAATAAGGCCAGCACCCCGACCGCGAATGCAATATCGGTTGCGGTGGGAACAGCCCAGCCGTGGCGTACATCGGCAGCGTGATTCAATGCAAGATAAATAAGCGCCGGAACCAGCGCGCCCCCCGCTGCCGCCGCCACCGGCAAGGTAGCCAGTTTGATATTGGCGAGCGTGCCATCGTGCATTTCCTTACGAATTTCCATGCCGACGACAAGAAAGAAAATCGTCATGAGCGCATCGTTGATCCAGAAATGCAGCGACTCGGAGATTGAAAAACTCCCGATCGATAGCGACAGCGGCAGATGCCATAAATGATCGTAGCCGGCGGCCGCCGGCGAATTCGCCCAGATCAGCGCGATGGCAGTGGCAATTAACAGGACGACACCGCTGACACTCTCGGCATGAAAAAAACTGCCGACGGCATCAAAGGTTTTTTCGGCGACGATTTGAGCTCTCGGTAATTCGCTCGTCGATGTATACGTTTTTTCGTTATGCGGCCGATTCTGACTCATTTCGCTCACCTGCAGATATGCGCGGCGGCCCGACCGGCACAAAAACCTGTCGCCATCCGCAGCAGTATACAAATGGCGATATACGACGAATGGAAGCGACACCCGCGCGGGACTTTACCTTGCGTCAAATTAAATTGCCAGATAGCGGACAGCCGATAGAATGGTTAAACCCGATATGAAAATTGCACGCGAGTATCGAGTTCCAGACGATGCGTCCGCAATGCAACGACAAACCTGTGTAAATACGACATAACAATAGCGAGGCCGGAGTGGCGACAGAAATCAGAAAGGGGAATGCAAAACTGCAGAAGCGCCAACTCGTGCAGGAAGTGGCTGCAAGAATGCGCGATATCATTCTCGAACGCGAACCCGGCGCACAGATTGGTTCTCTCAACGAAGTCGCGCAATCGCTTGGTGTCGGCATCGTGACCATCCAGCAGGCTGCACGCGTTCTCGAACATGAGGGCCTGCTGGCAGTGCGGCGCGGCCCCGGCGGCGGCTATTACGGCACACGGCCCGACGAAGCTGCGCTGGAACGCTCGATGGCGGCGTACATGCGCGTGCATGGTTTTGGATACAGGGAAGCGCTCGAAATGACGACGCTGCTCGATTGCGATCTGATTCCTGCCGCTGCGCTTTCCAGCGATCAGAATTTCCGCACTGCCATCGGCATGCTGCTGACGCGCATCGATATCTGCGACACCCGCGAAACGCGTGCAATGATCGAGCTGGAGCTGCGCGACCTTTTATTCGGCGCGGTATCGCGTCCGCTGATGGAATTGATGATTCGCGTCACCACGCAATTTTACAAATCGAAATCGTATCCGCCGGTATTTTCGAAAGAGGAAGATATCACCGCATGGCGAGGTGCCCGCCGCCGGATTTTCGAGGCGATTCTTGCCCAGGACGAAGAGCTGGCCCGCTTCGAGGCCGAGCGCTATCGAAAAATGGTTCTGGCGCGACTGCGTTGATGAGCGCCGCCGATTAATTGGCGGGATAATTAATCGACAGGATTGACGTGCTTACGCAACAGCTCGGAAAACTCGGATGGCGGTACGGGTTTGCTGAAGTAATACCCCTGCATTTCATCGCACGCCCGCCCACGCAGAAAATCTTCCTGCTCTTTCGTCTCGACACCTTCGGCAATGATCGTCAGGCTCAAACTCTTGCCCATGGCAATAATGGCTTCGGTGATGGCCTGATCCTCCGAGTCGTGCGCCACTTCGCTGATGAATGAGCGATCGACTTTCAGCGTATCGATGGGAAATCGCTTCAGCTGCGCAAGCGATGAATACCCCGTGCCGAAATCGTCGATGGCGATGCGCGCGCCGAGGTTCTTGATTTCCTGCAGCTGCGCAACTGCCTGATCAACCTGGTGCATCACCATGCTCTCGGTGATTTCGAGTTCGAGCAATTCGGGCGCCATGCCGGATTCATCGAGCGCTTCCCGGATGTGGATCAGTAAATCCTTGTTTAAAAACTGACGCGCAGAAATATTCACAGCGACGCAGATGTGCGGCAGCCCCTGCTTCTGCCATTCGACATTCTGCTGACACGCATTCATCAGCACCCACCGGCCGATCGGCACGATCAAGCCAATTTCTTCCGCCATCGGAATGAATTGCGCGGGCGAGACATTGCCGAATTTTGGGTTGTTCCAGCGCAACAGTGCTTCGACGCCGGAAATCCTGTTGGTGTTCAGATCGAGTTTGGCCTGATATTGCAGCGAGAATTCGCCGTTCGATAATGCCGAGCGCAATTCGTTTTCGATGGCCATACGCGCCAGCGAAAGCGAAGTGCTCTGCGCATTGAAAAACTGATAATTATTTTTCCCCGCCTCTTTCGCCACATACATGGCAAAGTCGGCATTTTTCATCAGCGTCTGTTCGTCATCGCCATGCTCGGGATATAACCCGATTCCGATACTGCCGGTGACCTGACAGCGCTGGCCCTGCAATAGCATCGGCTCGCTGATCGCCGCGAGAATTTTCCGCGCCACCGCCGCTGCGCCTTCCTCGTCGACGATTTCCGGCAGAAGAATGACAAACTCGTCGCCGCTGATGCGGGCGAGCACGTCGGAGGCGCGCAGGGTATTGAGCAGACGCTGCGTGGTGTCCACCAGCAATTTATCGCCCGCCTGATGACCCAGCGCATCGTTGATCGCCTTGAAGCGGTCGAGATCGAGAAAAAAAATCGCGAACCGATGCGAATAGCGTTTTGCCGTTTCAATGGTATGACTGAGCAGGCTGCTGAACATGAAACGGTTCGGCAATCCGGTCAGCACATCGTGGGTGGCCATGAACTGCGTTTTTTCTTCCGCCAGTTTGCGATCGGTAATATCGATGACCGCACCGGCCACATATTCAACGCGGCCGCTTTCGCCAATTTCAGCATTGCATTTTGAAAGCAGCCAGCGCGTCGTCTGATCCTCCAGCTGAATGGGATATTCATGCTGATATTCGGACCTGTTTAATTTGAGCGACTCTGTCGATTTGTTGACAATTATTTCGTAGTCATCCTTGCGCATGCGTCGCGCCTGCAGCTCGGGTGTCATAGCCGTGCCGCGGGGATAACCGAACATCTCATCGAGATTGAAATTCCAGGTATCGTGACTGTCGACATCCACGTCGACGCCTTTGAGCGCATGATGAAAAATGGCGATCCTCGATGTGCGCAATGCGGAATGCAGCAATTGCTGCGCGCGTTCCAGCCGCGAATTCGATTGCGTTAATGTTTCCTGCGCCTCTTTCTGTTCGGTGATGTCGAACAGCATGCTGGCGATATAGCGGATACTGCCCTGCTCGTCGAAACCCAGAAGTATGCGCGACATCAGCCAGCGAATCTGGCCATCGGGACGGAGGATGCGGTATTCGCAATCGCTTTCGCGTTTTTTATCCCTGACCGCGGTCATCACACACGACATGATGATATTGCGATCGGATTCGATGATATAGGGAAGCAGCTCGCCCGAATCCTTTGGCGATTCCTCGATGCCAAATAACGGCCCTACATTTAACGACCAGGCCTGGTTCGGATCGTGACCCTGCGTGTGATACTCGCCAACATGTTTGATTTCAGCGGATACGGGGCTATAAAACAGACCCGCTCTGCACGCCTCCAGCGTGAGCAGCAGAAGCTCGGCGGAGATATTGCTGGTATCGATACTTTTTTCGGATTGATGACCGGCGTTCATTATGGATTCCTGAATTATTGCGCGGTTACCAGCTATGTGCGCGGCATGCGACAAGTGTAGCGAAGATTCCATCTTTTTCCGTGCCGTGAGCGGCATAGCGCCGAATCAGGAAATCATGCCTCCGGTACGAAGAAATTATTCGCGGGCTTACCGTACTTTTGCGCGAGGCTGAACGGCTGCTTGCCGTCGATATCGCTTATGCCGAAACGCTGACCGACTTCCGCGCCGATCAGCGATTGTCCCGAGAACTGCATCCGCTGCGGTGAGCGCCACAGATAGTCGATAACGAGGCCGGTAAATTCCGGTGTTTCGAAGGTGGGCAATGCCGCGATTACCGCCGGAGATAAATATTCACGCGGCATCGCTTTCAATTTGTCGGTGAGAATGAGGCCGGGCCAGATCGATACGGAAGCGACATCGTGCGCGCGAAGATCCGCCGCCATATCGAAACTCATTTTATCGGTGCCCGCCTTCGCGGCGCCGTATGCCGGACCGTGGAAATAACACTGCGCGCCGTAAAACGATGTATGCGCAATCAGCGCGCCGCCGGTTTCGATCATGAGCGGCGCGGCATAATACGCAGCCACATAATGCGAGCGCAGACCGACCTCGATCATGTCGACCAGCTTTAAATCCTTTTCCCAGAAACCGCCCGCTGCCGTGAGCTGTTGCGGATAAACTGCAGCGGCGTTGTTGACGAGAATATCGAGCCGGCCACTTTCAGCGCGCACGCGCTCGAACAGCGCCTGCACATCGTTATCGACGGCATGATCGCAACGGACGGGAATGCCCTTTCCGCCACTGGCGGTCACTTCAGCGGCGGCGTCTTCGAGTTCGCTCGCGGTGCGGCCGCTGACATAGGCGGTGAAACCCCGTTTGCCCAGTGCGCGCGCAATGCCGCGACCAAGCCCCGCGCTTGCGCCCGTTACCACAGCAACATTTTTCAGCATGGGTCGCCTCGTCTGCTTCTGATTCCCATTACGACAAATTCTGAATGTTTCAATGACACGATGCGCCCTGCAGCGCACGACCGGTTACCTGCGTGCGTAAATACTCAAACGCCTGATCAGGCCCGCGTCGTTCAACGAAAAGAAATTCGCCGTGCGACGAATATCGCCACTGGGCAAACGTATCTCCAGTTCAGCGGCAACCGCATCATCGCCAGTCACGATATGCACGGGCGTGGGCGAAGGCGCCTGTGCCGCGAACAGACCGCTGTACATTTCGCGAATCGCAGCGACGCCGCTCAGCTCGCGACCATCGGGCAGCACGAGCTCCGCATTTTCCGCATAGAGCGAACACAGGCGCTCCAGATCGCGGTTCCTGACGCTGGAAAAATACTGTTGGGCAAGATTGTCGTCTTTCATATTTTTTCTCCCGCAAGGACCGCGTCACGCATGCTGCGCAGCCCCAGCAACAGCAGCAATGCCGCAATGGGGAAACACACCGCAATCAGCGCGGCGATGGCGCGTCCGATGGAAGTGCCGCCGCCAAATACATGATCGGAAACCGCAGCGATGAATACCGGCCCCAGTCCCGCGCCGAGTGTGCCGGTCACCAGCGCGAAGAATGCATAACCGGTACCGCGCAATTCATTCGGCGTTATCAGGTTGAGCGCCGCGCCCGCGCAGGTCGGCAATGCCGAAACGATCATGATGAACAGACTGAGGCCGCCGATATAAATCCACGGATCGTTGCTCAGCAACGCCACGATGCCTATCGGTATCGATGTGATCAGACAACCGGCATACCAGCGCATTTGCGCATCGCGATAGCCGCGCCGATACATGGCATCGACACAATAGCCGCTGATGAAATTGCCCAGCATGCCGGGAATGGCCAGTGCCAGGCCGAGCGACAGACCAATTTCGCCTGCGCTCCAGCCGAAAGTACGCGCCATGTGCGCGGGATACCAGGTGCCGGCACCGACCACCACCACCATCGCCAGACCGAAGCCGGCGTAATGAAAGAAGAAAAAGCGGCCACGCGAACGAATGAATTTGAGCAGATTCGTATACGCGCCGAGCGCGTTCTGCAAAAACGAAGCGCGCGCCTGCTCGATACGCACACCGCGCCGTATCGGTTCGGGCACGGTGAAAATCAGCAGCGATAAAAACGCACCGGGAATACCGACGATATAAAACACCGCCTGCCACGCGTGAATTTTACCGACGACGGGAATGACGATCGACGACATGTTCGCCACCCAGTCGACGATCTTGCCACCGAGCAGATAGGCACATCCCGAACCGATCGTCGAGCCCATGGCAAAAACTGCCATTGCCGTGGTCAGCCGTTCGCGCGGAAAAAGATCGGCGATCATCGATGTTGCCGCCGGATTCAAACCAGCCTCGCCCACGCCCACACCGAGACGGGCGACGAGCAGTTGCCAGAAATTCTGCGCCATACCGCAGGCAGCGCTTGCGAGCGACCAGATGGTAACGCAATAAAAAATAATCCAGCGCCGGTTGAAGCGATCCGCGAGTGAGCCCGCCATCAGGCCGAATACCGCGAATGCAATCATGAATGCAGTGCCGTGCAACAGGCCGAACTGCATGTCGGTGATACCGAGATCATTTTTGATGGGATCGACGAGCAGCGAAATGACGAAACGATCGAGAATCGACAGCCAGTATAAAAATGCGAACACACCGGTGGCATACCAGGCGACGGTTCGCGACGGATATGGCGGCTCGGAAATTCTGGTGGCGGCGATCGTGTGTTCATCTGTGGTCATCGAAATATTCTCAATTATTAAAATTTTTAAAAAAGAAACTTCTGATCAAGCAGCGACTTGATCAGAGATCAGAACGATTACCAGAACCGCTCTATCGGTGCGGCAAACCCAGATCGCCTCTCGCAAACTGTGCGATTTTCTGGCGAATGAACTGATCGGGCGAAGCCGCATGCTCGCGAATCGTTTCCAATACTTCTTCATGAGTGGGTATCAGAATGCGCTCATCGATCATGCCATTCGCGAGCACGACCGCCGCTTCTTCGGCAGAAATCAGTTTGAATTGCGACCCGGGGCCACGCATCGCGACATTGTCGGACCATGTTTTCATGCCCTGCATGACGCCAGTCATCACCGGACCCGGACAAAAACAGCTCACCCGAATGCCCTGCGGTAGTAAATACAGGGCGAGCGATTCCGACAGCGCGATGACCGCAGCCTTTGCCGACACATACGGCATCCGGTTGGCGGCATAAGGATAAAGACCGGCGAACGATGCAGTATTCACGATATAACCGCTGCCACGCTTAATCATTTTCGACAGAAAATAATCGTTGCTGCGAACGGTTGAAAAAAAATTGAGATTGAAAATGCGCTGCCATTCCTCGACGGGAATGTCTTCGGGGTTCCCGGATAAAATCGCGCCGACATTGTTGACCACAATATCGATATCGCCGAACGCTTTTTCCGCTGCCGCCGATGTATCGCGAACCGATTCGTCGCTGCAGACATCGCAGGCGAAACCTGTTGCCTTTCCGCCCGCCGCGACAATGGCCGCCGCTGTTTCAGTTGCACTCGCATAATCGATATCGGCGACAACCACACTGCAGTCGCGCCGGGCGAATTCCAGCGCGATGGCGCGACCAATACCTTTGGCGCCACCGAAAACCAATGCGCGTTTACTGGCAAAGCTGAACATGCGGGATTCTCATCAAAAGGCCGGGCTCCTGCGCGCATCCAGTGTCAGCTCGACATCCAGCAATCTGGACTTTCTTTCTGTTAATTCCGATTTAAAAATCGCGCCGGGATGGTCGGGGCATCTTGCCACCTCGGCGCTGTAAATAATTTTAAAAATTTGTAATGAACAATTCGGCAAAATTAAGCGAATGCAAATTTCATGGACGCAAAATCCAGCCACCATCGACATGCAACACCTGCCCGGTGATCCAGTCGCCAGCGGACGAACACAGCAACAACAATGCGCCGACCAGTTCGTCAGGTGCACCGCGTACGCGCATCGCCACACTCATTTCGAGATATTTGATGAAGGGAGAATCGTCGGGTGTGAGCTGACGTCCGGCATCGCTGGTGACATTGCCCGGTGCGATCGCGTTGACGTTGATTTTTTCCTTGCCCAGCTGGCGTGCGAGCGTTGTCGTCAAACCGACGAGCGCAAGTTTGCTGATGCCATACGCACCGATTGCCGGAAACGCTCCGCCCGATGTCTGATTGATGATCTTGCCGCCGCCGCGCTGACGCATGAGCGGCACTACGGCTTTCGAACAATTCAATGCACCCGTTAGATTCACATTAAAAATTCGCTCCCATTCATCGCTCGGCATATCGAGCAACGAACCACCTTTCAACTCCGCCATCAACGCTGCGTTATTGACGAGAATGTCGACACCGCCAAAAGCAGACGTGGCTGCATCGACCATCGCCTGCACCGATTCGGTTCTGGTGATATCGACACCGACGGCAATCGCTTTGCCGCCTGCGGCAATAATTTCATCGCGCACCCGCGCTGCGCCTTCCAGATTGATATCGGCGACGACGACAGCGGCACCTGCCTGGGCGAGACCTGCGGCATAGGCACGTCCGATACTATTGCCGCGTCCGCCAGCGCCGGTGACGATGGCAACTTTATTGTCGAGACGAAATTGTTCGAGCGAAAAACTCATGATGCTTCTCCGTGGTGATTAGCCGTGTCAGGCTCCCCCTGCGCAGTAGGGGGAGTGCCCGCAAGGGCGAGGGGGCCATCTTTTTTAAAGAAATGACCCCTCCGTCTCGCTATGCGAGACACCTCCCCTACTGCGCAGGGGAGGCCTGATCTGTATTAGGACTTCAATGCGAGATCGAGAAACGGCGTGGCCAGATGATCGAATGGCGCGAATGCAGCATGACCGTCGAGCGATTCGCCGAGCAGGCGCACATCTTTCGCGAGCAATGCCGCGCCGTGTTTGAACGCAGCGGGATCCGGCATGCGCGCACGCACTTCAAAACCGAAACTGCGACCGCTGCTGACCTTGACCAGATCGATCAGGGCTGCGCGATCCAGATCGAGCGCGGCGCCCGCTTCCAGTGCGTAATGCGCGATCGATACATGCGCGGCCATCAACGCGTTGTTGACCAGTTTTGCCATCTGCCCTGCGCCGACGCCGCCCAGATGCACGATCGTTCCCGCGAAGGTTTCGAAAACCGGCTGCGCTGAGGCCACGGCTTTTTCATCGCCGCCTACCATAACCGTTAGAGTGCCGGCTGCTGCGCCGGCACCGCCGCCACTGACCGGCGCATCGATGACATCGATATTTTTTTCCGCTGCCTGTTGCGCGAGTTTTTTGCACGTATCGGGATGCACCGTCGAATGGATCGCGATGCGGCTTCCGCGCTTCATGACGGGTAACAATTCATCGAATATTTGCTGCACGCCGGCATCGTCGACCACACAGATACCGACATGATCGACCTGCGCGCCGAGTCCGGCGATGCTATCGGCGAACTCGGCCTTCGTGTTCGCATACGGTTCGAGCGATTCGCGCCGACGCGCCCACAACACCGTGGGAAAGCCGGCATCGATGATGCGCTGCGCCATCGGCGCGCCCTGACTGCCGAGACCGATGAATCCAATTTTCGTCATATGATTTCACCAGATTCGATCTATACGAATATTCAAACCGAGTTATCTGCCACCCCAAAATGGTTAGCCCGCGGTGACGCCCGCATCGAGAGAAATACACGCGCCGTGATAACCGCGCGCGGCGTCCGACGCCAGAAATGCAATCAGATCGGCGACGTCGTCGACTTCGACGACACCGCGCAAAGGCGTGAAGCGTTTGAACAATGCCGGATCGAAACCTTCCGGCATTTTGAAATTGTTGGCGATATTGGTAGCCATGCCGCCCGGCGCGACTGCGTTGAAGCGTATCGGCTTGTGAATGTATTCCATCGCGAGCGAACGTGTCAGATGATTGAGCGCCGCTTTGGCTGCGGTATACACACCACAATACGCTTCACCGATCAGCGCACCCGACGACGACACATTCACCACGGCGCCATTCACTTCGAGCAGATGCGGAATCGCCGCCTGAATCAAAAAGAATGGCGCGTTGAAATTCACCGCCATGGTTTTTTCGAAAACATCCGCGCTCATTTCATGTGCATTGGTCAGAATCAGAATACCCGCGACATTGCACAGCGCATCGAGGCGATCGAATTTTTTCACCGCTGCCGCAACCGCGTTAAAACAGTTCTCGCGCGCGATCAAATCGGTCGCGTGCACGAGCACATCGACACCCGCCACTCTCGCGAGCGCTGCGGTTTCTTCAAGACCTGCCGCATTCACATCGACGATGCAGATATTCGCACCGGCTTGCGCAAGTTTGAGCGCCGTTGCGCGACCGAGACCCGAGGCAGCACCTGTGACGAGCGCGACTTTGCCTTTCATATCGCCTGGCGTTGTCATTAATAGTTCTCCGATTATTTCCATCCGTCGCTCCCGCGAAGGCGGGAGCCCAGACTCACAAATTTATGGATTCCCGCCTGCGCGGGAATGACATAACAACATTATTCGTAAGGCAAACCTTCAGTGATGCGCTTGCCCATTTCGAAAACCACCGCCTGCATCACCGAGGCTTTTGGCCAGCCGCCGTGAATTGCATATTGCAAAACGAATTCGTGCATTTCCGCGAGCGTGGCGTTGCCGCTCGCCATCGCCGCGTAGGTGTGCGTGCGAATCGGCGTCGTCGATGCGGATTCGGATACGCCAACCATCGTGATCCAGCGTCGCGAACGCTGATCGAGGCCGGGCCGCATCCACATTTCGCCGAAGACGAAATTGAGGATGCCCGCTTCGAAATATGGCGTCACCGGCGGCGGCGATGGGAATGTCATCGTCGCGGTGAAATTGACGGCGCCTTCGCTCAAGCGTTGTGCCGGGTCCCACGCTTCGCCGCGAATCGGCGGAATTTCAGCGAGCGGCATACTTAATTCGCAAGCGACTTTGGTTATCGCCTGATCGATGAAAGTACCGCGCGACCAACCCGCGTAAACGGCCAGATGCAACGCGGCTTCGCGTAATTCGGCCTGCGTTAACTCGCCCGTGGTCAATGCGCCGCGCACGTAGTTTTCGATAATTTCACTGCTCGAACCTTCGCACGCTGCACCTGCAATCGAAATTAAAAACCGCGAACGGCGATCGAGCCCCGGACGCGACCACACTTCGGCATAAATAAAATCGCGCCACGAAGCTTCCAGCAGAGAAACTGGCTCAGCGGATTTCTTACCGCACAATTCGCTCTGCAGTTTGTCACCGCGCTGTAGACGTTCTTTCGGATCGAGCAGCGTCATATATTTTCTCTATTCACGTCATATTCACGAACACGTTTTTCACCTGCAGGAATTCTTTCATCGCGTGTTCGCCGCCGAGTCGGCCATAACCGCTCTGTTTCATTCCACCGAACGGCACATTCGGCTGCATGCCCTCGCCCGATGCATTCACCTGCACCATGCCGGCCTGCATCTGGCTCGCGACATAATGCGCGCGGCGCAGGTTCTGCGTATGGATGTAAGCACCGAGGCCGTAATCGGTAGCGTTCGCGAGCGCGATGGCTTCCTCTTCGCTGTCGAATGGCGTCACCGACAACACGGGGCCGAACACTTCGTGCTGCGCGAGCGAACTGTGGTGATCGACATCGGCAATGATGGTGAGCGGCAGATAAAATCCCGTTGCGTATTCGCCTCCCAGGCGCTCTCCGCCGGTGAGCACGCGCGCGCCTTCGCTTTTCGCTTTTTCGACGATGCCGAGAATGCGGTTAGCCGATGCTTCCGAGATGACCGGACCCATGACGGTGGTTTTATCGAGCGGATCGCCGATTTTGATATGCGGCGCGATCGCGGCGAGCGTGCCGAGATACTGTTCGTAGATCGAACGCTCGACCAGCAGGCGCGTGCCGTTCACACAGCCCTGCCCGCTCACTGACATCGCGCCGGATAATCCGCGCCGGCCGGCCTGTGTCAGATCGGCATCGGCAAACACGATCACCGCCGATTTGCCGCCGAGTTCGAGCCCGCAGGGTTTCAGATTTTCCGCAGCGCTTTTCAACACTTTTTTCGCGGTGGGCCCGCTGCCGACGAATTGAATCTTGTCGATGCCGCGATGCGCGACCATCGCCTCGCCGACATCGGGGCCGCCGACCACCATATTCACCACGCCCGGCGGGAATCCGGCCGCTTCGAATAATTCGGCAAAGCGCATCACGGTGAACGGCGCCAGCTCCGGCGCTTTCACCACCACGCAATTCCCCGCCGCGAGCGCTGCGGTGATCGCCATCGTCACCGCGATCATCGGCCCGTTCCACGGAATGATCGCGCCGATGACGCCATAGGGTTCGTAGGCGACATAGTTATGTGAAGGCGCACCCCAGGTGGCAATGGTTTCGCCCTTGATCTTGTCGGCCCAGCCGGCGAAATAACGGAATTTCTGCACGGCATCGAGCACGAAGAACGGCGCCATCATCGCGGGCGAACCGTTTTCCAGCGTCGCCAGCGCGGCCAGTTCCTGCGTGTGCTGTTCGAGGACCGATGCCATTTTCAGCATCAGGTCGCGACGCTTGTCGCCCGTCATGGCACGCCATGCGGGAAACGCCGCGCGCGCGGCATGCACGGCGCGGTCGACATCGCCCGGGGCGGCCAGCGTGAGTTCGGTGGTGACCTGGCCGTTGGCGGGATAGATATGCGCCCATGCCTGACCGCCGCCACGCTCCGATTTCTCTGCACCGGCGATCACGGTGTATTTCGGCAGATTGTTGCGACTGGGTAAGGGGAAGCTCATCGTTATACGCTCCTAAAAAGAGTGGACAGCATAATAATGGGCCTGTTTTGACAAGGTCAATTGAATAAATCTTACGAAAACGTCATTAATACAATAATTATGCGCATATTATTATTTAATGGTCTTTTAACTGGTGGAGCGCCGGGATTTCCGCCACCCTAGGCGGCCGCGACCGGTTATCGGGATCGAACCCGACAGCAAGAGTCTTCGCCTAACGCGAGCGAGAGCAATGAAGAGAAATAAAGCATGAAGAGGAACGAAGCATGAATCGTTATACCAATAAACTGGTTTTGATCACGGGCGCTGCGGGCGGCATGGGACAGGCCTTCGCACAGCGCTTTTCCGATGAAGGCGCGCGGCTGATTCTCACCGACGTCAACGAGGCGGGGCTGGAAAAGGTCGCCGCGCCCCTGCGCGAAAAAGGCGTGGACTGCTCGGTTCACGCGTTCGATCTCGGTTCGGAAGCCGCCATCGGGCAGTTCGCCGCCGATATCTGCGCCAGGCACGGCGAACTCGACATTCTCATCAACAACGCCGGTCTTGCCTACGGCGAAGTCGCGCACGGCTTTGCCGAGCTGACGCAGGAAAAATGGCTGCGCTTTTTCAATATCAATACCCTTTCGCCGCTGTTACTTGCGCAGGCATTGCGCCCCGCGCTCGTCAAAGCAACCGGCGTGGTCATCAACATCACTTCGATGGCGAGTTACACGCCGGGCACCGCTTACGGCATCACCAAAGCCGCATTGAATGCAATGACCTTCGCGATGGCGAATGAATTCGGCAAGGATGGCATTCGCGTCACCGCGATTGCTCCGGGTCTGATGGAAACGCCCGCGTCGCGCGCGAGCCTGCCCGAAGGTTACTTCGAACGCCTGCAGGGTCAGCAGGCCCTGAATAAATTGCACGGCACCGCCGACGATATCGCGGCACTCGCTGCATTCCTCGCCTCCGAAGACGCGCGCTTTATCACCAGCGAGACGGTGATATGCGATGCGGGCAACCGGCTCAGGGGCTGGCGCGTTTAAGCCGTCAGCCGGCGCGCGGTGAATCGCACCGACCGACCCTCCTGAAATGACAAAGGCCCTTGCGGGCCTTTGTCTTATCCGGGTCTTGCCCGGAAATCCCCCTCATCCTGCTCCGTGTATCGACGCACGAGTGCATCCTGCCAGACCGGCCATCCGGATGCTGGCGCCACCAATTAATGTCAGCGAATGGACATTAATTGTTTTCAGCAGCTAAACTGAGGCACTGCCATTGGATCGATGACTGCCATCGTTTGACTGGTCATATATGCCAATAAAAAGTGAGTCAGCATGACCCCACCTCCTGCGCCCATCGTGGAAAAACTGATGTATATGCAGCGCCTGTTTCGACTGCTGCTCAAAAGCCGCAATTTCAGCCGGGAAGAGCTGGATTTTCTGTCGCTGCCCGTCATCCACGAGCTGGTATACCGGATTTTTTCCATCGTCACCCCGTTCTCGCTGATTCCCGCCTTTTATATCTCCCTGCAACGACAGCAGTTCAGCATGCTGGCATGCCAGTGTGTTCTGGGTGTGATCGTCATTCTTCACGCCGTCCTGCTGCTGAAAAAAAATTACCGGATATTGCCGCCCTTCATGATGTTCAGCGTTTCGATGGTGCTGTACATCCTGGCCATCGTGCGCGGCGAGCACTTCGCCATGTATTGGGCGCAGGCATTTATCGTTGCGTTCTACCTGCTGTTCAAACGACGCACGGCCCGCAACATGAACATTGGGGCTTTCTTTCTGAACAGCGCGCTGAGCCTGGCGGTTTTTCCCGTCGAGCAATCGTTGTATTTCATCGGCAGTCTCGCCACCACGGGAATTTTGATCGAGGTGCTGTTCGGCATCCTCAACCGCCATGAAAAATATCTGCAGAGAATGGCGACACGCGATCCGCTGACGGGTGCATTCAACCGTCGCCGCATGATCGAGGATCTGGAGCAGGCGCTGGCAATGTGGGATCGTTACAGCGAACCGCCCGCTTCGATCATCATGATCGACGTCGATCATTTCAAAACCATCAACGACACGTTCGGCCATCAGGAAGGCGATACCGTTCTCATCAATCTGGTGACCACGCTGTCGATGCGCCTGCGCCGCACCGACAAGCTCTATCGTTATGGCGGCGAGGAATTTCTCGTGCTGCTGGCCGGAACCCCTCTGCCGCAGGCCGCCTATGTGGCGGAAATTTTTTGCGAGCAGACTCGCGCCATGTCTCCCTCCAGCAAAACGGGGGTGACGATCAGCTGCGGTGTGGCGTCCGCACGCGCCAACGAAAAAATCTCCGACTGGCTGGCGCGCTGCGATGCTGCGCTGTATCAGGCGAAGACCAAGGGGCGCGACCGCATCGAACTTTCCGACGCGGACGCAATGCTCGCCTCGCCCGCGTTGAGATAACGGCCAGGGTTCTGGCGTGCTTCCATAAACGCCAGCGACCACACCGCCCGGCTCGAATAAAAAGCTCAAGAGTCCGTCAATATTTGTGATACTGCCAAACCGAAGCTGACGAACAGCTTCAGCAACGGCATATTTCCGGTCGGCGACTGGAAATACGCGCAACGGCAGTTCTCAATGACAGGGGCGGATTTATGACTCATTCCGGCGATTCGCATGATTGTTGCGCTCATCAAAAAACAAATAAGTCTGAAATAGCAGCGCCCGCGCAACTGATCGATCCGGTATGCGGCATGACCGTGACGCCGGCATCGCCGCATCATTCCCGTCACCACGGCGTCGATTATTATTTCTGTAATCCGCGCTGCAAAACCCGATTCGATGCGGAGCCGCAAAAATATCTGCAGCCCGCGCCTGAGTCCGAGCAAGCTGCGCCGGGCACCATTCATACCTGCCCGATGCATCCTGAAATTCGCCAGGATCATCCGGGCCATTGCCCCAAATGCGGCATGGCGCTCGAACCGGAAATGCCATCGCTCGAAGACAGTGAAAATCCGGAACTCGTCGATTTCCGCCGACGCTTCTGGTTCACGCTGCCGTTTTCCCTGGCGGTATTCGTGCTTGCGATGTTCGGCCACGGCCTGCATTTGTTCGCGCCGCAAACGCAGAACTGGATCGAGTTTTTATTAACGATACCCGTTGTCTGCTGGGCGGGATTCCCGCTGCTCGCTCGCGGCGTGCAGTCGCTTCGCTCGCGCAGCCCGAACATGTGGACGCTGATCGCTCTCGGCACCAGTGCGGCATTCATTTACAGCGTCATTGCGACCATCGCGCCGCAATTATTCCCTGCGGAATTCCGGATGCACGGCCGCGTCGGTGTGTATTTCGAAGCGGCCGCCGTGATTATTTCGCTGACGCTGTTCGGGCAGATGCTCGAACTGAATGCGCGCGCGAAAACATCGGGCGCAATCCGGGCGCTGCTCGGCCTGGCACCAAACACGGCGCGTCGCATCGATGACGACGGCAGCGAACACGATATCCCGATCGCGCATGTTCACATCGGCAACAGATTGCGCGTGCGCCCCGGCGAAAAAATTCCCGTCGATGGTGTTGTGCTCGAAGGCAACAGCGCAGTCGATGAGTCCATGCTGACCGGCGAGCCCTTGCCGGTCAGCAAGGGCAACGGCGACAAGCTGATCGGCGCCACGCTGAACACGACGGGAAGTCTGATCATGCGCGCGGAGAAAGTCGGCGCACAAACCATGCTCGCGCAGATCGTACAGATGGTGGCGCAGGCACAGCGCTCGAAAGCACCGCTGCAACGTCTCGCCGATGTGGTGGCGGGATATTTTGCCGGTGCAGTCGTGATCATCGCCATCGCGACATTTTTCATCTGGGGAGTTTTCGGACCGCAGCCGAGCTGGGTTTATGCGCTGGTCAATGCGGTGGCGGTGCTGATTATCGCCTGCCCGTGCGCGCTCGGACTGGCGACACCCATGTCGATCATGATCGCCACCGGCAAAGCCGCCACGCAGGGCATTCTGTTTCGGGACGCGGCCGCCATCGAGCATCTGCGCCGCGTCGACACGCTCGTCATCGACAAGACCGGCACGCTCACCGAAGGTAAACCGCGCTTCGAGCGCGCCATTCCGCATCCGGCCATTGCCGATCCGCTCCTCTGTTCGGAAAATAAATTATTGCAGCTCGCTGCCAGCCTCGAACGCGGCAGCGAACATCCGCTCGCGAAAGCACTGATCGATGCCGCCAGCGAGCGCGGCCTGACGCTGCAGGAGGCCGCACACTTTCAAACGGTTGCGGGCTTCGGTGTGAGCGGTGAAATCCAGAATAAAAAAGTGCTGCTCGGTAATACCGCTTTCATGCAGCAAAACGCCATCGATGTCGCAGACATGAGCGAACAGGCCGAAGCGCTGCGTCGCAACGGCGCGAGCGTCGTCCATCTCGCGCTCGACAATCTGTTCGCCGGTCTGCTGGTGGTTTCCGATCCCATCAAATCGACGACATTTATCGCCGTAAATCAGTTACAGCGTGCAGGTCTGCGCATCATCGTCGCCAGCGGCGACGCGCAATCGACCGTGAACACTGTCGGCACGCGTCTGGGCATCACCGAAATGCACGGCGATATGAAACCTGCCGATAAATCCGCGTTCATCGAAAAACTGCAGCGCGAAGGACATGTCGTCGGCATGGCGGGCGATGGCATCAACGATGCGCCCGCACTCGCGCGCGCCGATGTCGGTATCGCGATGGGAACCGGCACCGATGTGGCGATGAGCAGCGCGCAGATCACACTGATACACGGCGACCTGAACGGCATTGCGCGCGCACGTACCCTCTCGCTCGCCACCATTCGCAACATGCGCGAAAATCTGGCGTTCGCATTTATCTATAACGCGCTCGGCGTGCCTCTCGCGGCCGGCGTGCTGTATCCATTTACCGGATTATTGTTATCGCCGATGATTGCTGCGCTCGCGATGAGCCTGAGTTCGGCGTCGGTAATATTCAACGCATTGCGCCTGCGTCGCTAACGATTAAATTCAGGTGCGCGAGGAACGTATTCGACAACCGCTGTTTTGAGGAATTCATCATGGGTAAAACTGCATTGATCACCGGCGCTGCTGCCGGCATCGGCAAGGCGTGCGCGCTGCGACTGGCACGCGAAGGCATCGCTGTCGGCGTGCTCGATCTCGACCTGCCCGGCTGCGAAAAAGTCGTCGCTGAAATTCAGGCCGCAGGCGGCAAGGCGATTGCCCTGCAGGCGAGCATTGCCGATCGCGATCAGATCACTGCCGCCGTCGATAAATTGCGCGCGGCCTTCGGTCCCGTGACCATCGTCGTCAACAATGCCGGCATTTCGAATTTCATTCCCTTCGAAGAATTGACCGATGATGACTGGAACAGAATGTTCGTCATCAATACGCAGGGAACTTTCATCGTCACGCAAGTGGTACTGCCGGATATGAAAGCGGCGAAATGGGGACGCATCGTCAATATTTCCTCATCGAGCGCGCAAACCGGCAGCGTCGAACAGGTGCATTATTCCGCCTCGAAAGGCGCCGTCATCGCCATGACGCGCTCGCTCGCCCAGGCACTGGGACCGTACGGCATTACCGTCAACAATATTCCTCCGGGCGCGGTGATGAATACCATCATGTCCGAAGCGAACAAACATCGCTTCAAGATGCCGATGGAAAATCTCGTCAGAATGATTCCGGTCGGTCGCACGGGCGAGCCCGAGGATATCGCCAACGCGTGCGCATGGCTGTGTCATGAAGATAGCGGCTATGTGTCCGGGCAGACTATCGGCGTCAATGGCGGGCGTGTAGTGTCCTGATCTCGATTCACCGGGATTGCCATCGTGTCGACCATTCGCGAACCCGCCGTTGCCGGCCTCTTTTATCCCGATCGGCCCGGGCAGCTGGCAACGGATGTGAACGCATTGCTCGACGCCATCGATGCCACGCAAATCGTGGCGTCACCCAAAGCGCTCATCGTTCCGCATGCGGGTTATATTTATTCGGGCCCGACGGCGGCGATGGCCTATGTCACTCTCCGAAAAAATGTCGCTCTCCGAAAAAATGCGGCGCAGATTAAGCGTGTGGTGTTGCTCGGTCCCGTGCATCGCGTACCGGTGCGCGGCCTGGCACTTCCGGGTGTCGATGCATTCAAAACGCCACTGGGTACGATCGAACTCGACCGCGAGGCGATTTCCAGCATCAGGGCTTTACCGCAGGTAATTGAAAGCAGCACCGCGCATCGTCTCGAACATTCGCTCGAAGTGCAGTTACCTTTTCTGCAAACCGTTCTCGACGATTTCAAACTGGTGCCGCTCGCCGTGGGCGATGCGACCACCGAACAGGTCGCCGAGGTCATCGAAAAATTATGGGGCGGCGCCGAAACGCTCGTCGTCATCAGCTCCGATCTTTCGCATTTTCATTCGTACCGCGCTGCGCAACAAATCGATAGCGAAACCGTCGCATCGATTCTCGATCTGCGTGCGCTCGAAAATCACGAGCAAGCCTGCGGCGCAACGCCCGTGAATGGATTCTTGCAAGTGGCGCGCAGGCGCGGTTTAAAACCGCAATTGCTCGACCTCTGCAATTCGGGCGATACCGCGGGCGATAAAAATCGCGTCGTTGGTTATGCTTCCATCGCATGGCAGGAGGCGATTCATGATCAGCGATGAACAGGGTCAGCAGTTGCTTGCGATTGCGCGCGCGGCGATTGCCTCCGAATTCACCGCGGCCGTCGCCGCCACGAAACAACAGCGCGCAAACGATAAACCTGTTCAACACCATCTCACAGAAGAAAGCGTCAGCAACACCTCCGTCGATCGATCCGCGCCGTGGTTGCAAGAACCCGGAGCCTGTTTCGTTACGCTGATGCAACACGGCCAGTTACGCGGCTGTATCGGCTCACTGGAGCCGCGCCACTCGCTGCTTGCGGATGTGGAGGCCAATGCGCGCGCTGCCGCATTTTACGATCCGCGCTTTGAATTGCTCAGTGTCGCCGAGTTCGAAAAAACCGATATCGAGATTTCTTTGCTCTCCCCTGCGCAGCCGTTAACGTTTATCGATGAAGAAGATGCGCTCGCGCAATTGCGCCCCGGCATCGACGGTGTGGTGCTCGAATGCGGTCATCTGCGCAGCACTTTTTTACCGCAGGTTTGGGAGCAATTGCCCACGCCGCGCGAATTTATCGCGCACCTGAAAGTCAAAGCCGGACTGTCCGCCGATTCCTGGCCGGATGAGATTCGGCTAGCGTGTTATACCGTGCGTAAATTTAAAGACACGCCATGCCGTGCGTGAATTTAAAGACGCGCTACATCGTCAGTAAATTTAACGAGCTTCGTTAGATTTTAAATATTGCGTTGCAATCATGAGTTCAAATTATTCCGCGCGTTACTGGCACAAGCTCGACGATGATCGCATTCAGTGCGATCTGTGCCCGCGCGATTGCCGTTTGCACGAAGGTCAACGCGGCGCGTGCTTTGTACGTATGCGCGAAAACGATGCGATGGTGCTGACGACTTACGGTCGCTCATCGGGATTCTGCATCGACCCTGTCGAGAAAAAACCGCTCAACCATTTTTATCCGGGCAGCAGTATTCTTTCATTCGGCACTGCCGGCTGTAATCTCGCGTGCAAGTTTTGTCAGAACTGGGATATTTCCAAATCGAAGGATATGGATCGCCTGATGGATCAGGCGTCGCCGCAAGCGATTGCTCAGGCAGCAAAACGAAACGGTTGTACAAGTGTTGCTTTCACTTATAACGACCCGGTGATTTTTGCGGAGTACGCGATGGATGTGGCCGATGAATGCCACAAGTTCGACATTAACGCCGTCGCTGTCACCGCAGGTTATATACACGCAGAAGCGCGCCGCGATTTTTACGCGAAAATGGATGCGGCCAATGTCGATCTCAAAGCCTTCACCGATGAATTTTATTTCAGGCAAACGGGCGCGCATCTGCAGCCCGTACTCGATACATTGACTTATCTCAAACACGAAACCGATGTGTGGTTCGAAATCACCACCTTGCTGATTCCGGGAAAAAACGATTCCGACGAAGAAATTACCGCGATGTGCAACTGGCTGCGCAAGGAACTGGGCCGCGCTGTACCGATTCATTTCTCGGCATTTCATCCCGATTACAAAATGAAAGATATCGCTGCGACTCCCGCTTCCACATTGATCCGCGCCAGAGCAATCGCGCTGCGGGCCGGGCTCGACTATGTCTACACGGGGAATGTGCATCATCGTGCCGGCGACACGACATTTTGTCCCCAATGTAAAAACGCAGTGATCGAACGCGATTGGTATCAGATCGATAATTATCGTTTAACCGCCGATGGACGCTGTCCTCAGTGCAGTGCGGAAATCGCAGGACGATTCGATACGAGCGCGGGTGATTTTGGAAGACAGCGCATTCCGATACGAATCGCCCATGCGAACTGATCGTTCGTTTCATCTCCCGCAGTCAGCGCATGGATAGCCGTGTCTTTCTTGTCTATCATTCGTCACGCCTTCCCTTTTTTCTGCATTTTTCACTGATACGGCTATTTTCCGAGCGAATTTATTGCGAGCCCGACGATGACTGGTGAAACCATTTTTGTATTTGCGCTGATCGCTGTCGCCGGCGCATTGATGGCGAGCAGTCGCGTGCGCTTCGATATCGTCGCGCTGCTGGTCGTTCTCGCGCTGGCGTTGAGTGGTGTGTTGAGCGTCAACGAAGCCGTTGCGGGTTTCGGCAGTCCCGTCATTGCGCTCGTTGCCGGTCTGCTCGTCGTCGGCGAAATGTTATCGCGCACCGGCGTGGCGCGACTGGTTGGCGACTGGGTATTGCAGCATGGCAAGGGGTCCGAAGCGCGCATCCTGATTCTGATCATGGGCGGCGCCGCGCTGCTGGGTTCGGTGATGAGTTCGACAGCGATCGTTGCCCTGTTCATTCCGGTCGTGCTGCGTATCGCCACGGAAACCAGACTCAATGCGTCGCGCATGCTGATCCCCCTGTCCTATGCATCGCTGATATCCGGCATGCTCACCCTGATCGGTACCACGCCGAATATCGTCGTCAACGAACAATTGAAGAGCGCGGGCTTCGACGGCTTTGGTTTCTTCAGTTTTTCGCCGATCGGTATCGCGGTGCTGATCATTGCGATCGTTTACATTCTCATCGCCGGTCGCGGCATGCTCGGCGACAAGGAGGGTAAACAATCCGAACGCAAGCGTCGCCGTTCGCTGTATGAACTCTGGCACGAACACGCGCCCGGCAGTACCTATCGCAAACTGAGTATCAAAGCCGGTTCTGCACTGGATGGTTTATCGATTGCCGAGGCCGATCTCGAAAAACAATACCGGGTGCGTGTCGTCGGTATATTGCGCCACACCGCTGCGGGTGAAGAGCGCATCGTATCGCCCTCGTCGAACCTCATGCTCACGCCGGGCACCATGATGCTGGTGTTAGGCAAGCACAACGATCTGTTTCGTCTGGTCCGCGAAAAATCGCTCGGCGTGATTCCGCCCGATAAAAGCGATCGCCAGCATTGGCTCTGGGATATCAGCGGCGCCACCATTTTGATTCACCCCGAATCGGAGCTGCTGGACAAATCGATTCGCGAATTCGGCTTTCGCTCGAATTACGATGTGCATGTGCTCGGCGTGCGTCGCAATTTCAAGGCGCTCGAAGATTTCAGCGAAGTCAAACTGCAACCCGCCGACAGTTTGTTCGTTGTCGGCACGTGGGGAAAAATTCAGCAGCTCGGCCAGAAAACGCACGATTTCGTCGTCACCGAATTTCCGGCCGAACACACGGAATTCATTCCTTCCTATAAACGCATGAGCACAGCGTTAATTATTATTGCGGCGATGGTCGGGCTTACCCTGTTCGATGTCGTTCCGCTCGTCGCCGCAGTGATGATGGCGTCGCTGGCGGCGGTGTTCACGCGCTGCCTGACGATGGAGGATGCCTATCGTTCGATTCATCTGAGCAGTCTGGTGTTGATCGCGGGCATGCTGCCGCTGGCGCACGCGCTCGATAAAACGGGCGGCACGCGCATCATCGTCGACGCGCTGATGAATCTGTTCGGTCATTCGGGGCCGTACGTGCTGATGACGCTGATGTTTTTTCTCACCGCGAGTATCGGCCTGGTGTTATCGAACACGGCATCGGCGGTGCTGGTTTCACCGATTGCCATTCACGCGGCGATGTCACTCGGCGTGTCGCCCTATCCTTTTGCAATCGCCGTTCTGATCGCGGCCTCGTCGTCATTCTCGACGCCCGTGGCAACGCCGGTGGTTACGCTGGTGGTCGAGCCGGGCCGCTATGAATTCGCAGATTTCATGAAGGTCGGCCTGCCGCTGCTGCTGCTCACCTATCTGACGACGCTGATTCTGGCACCGCTGGTTTTTCCGTTTTGAGGATTAATTTGGCGCGCGCAACTCGGGCGGCAATAAAAACTGACTCAGCGCCGCCCGCCACGCATCGGTAATCGGCGCGGGCCCATTGCCATCGGCATTCACCACGACGACTTTCGCCAGTCCCGCGCAGCGGCCTTCGCTGAATAGCGCCATCTGCAGGCGCATCGACGTGCGGCCGATATTTTCGATGCCGAGCTTGACCGCGACAATCTGCGGATAATTGATTTCGGCGAGATAATCGATGGCGCTGTGCGCGACCAGAACGCGGCGGTCTTCCGCTTTCTGCAGCTGGTTCTCATCGATCAGCCGATTGAAAAATATCACGCGTCCTTCCTGATAAAACTCGCCGAGCCGCGTGTTGTTCAGATGATTCTGCAAGTCGACATCACTGAAACGCGATGGCATGTCGAAGCTGAAGCGATAAATGCTGGCATCGAGAAGACGGGGATTAATTTTCACAACAAACTCCGAAATTTAAACGCTACAAAATGGCAAATTGATCGCCGAAGGATAATCCGGCGAATGATGGATCGATTGTGTGGCGACGTGCATTTCGGTCGCGCTCGCCAGCGGTTCATCACCGCCGAGATTGCGCGCCCAGCGCGGAAATGCGCCGCTCGATACCTGCACACGAATACGATGTCCCCGCGCAATGCGCCAGGCCGTCGGCCAGAAATCGACATGCACTTGTTGCGGAATATCCGGTGACGCAATCGCGATGCGCTGCAGACCATCGCAAATATTTCTGGAAATACCGCGCTCGTCGACAGCGCAGAGACGCACAAAAAAATCGGCGCTTTTTGCGCTGGAGGAAACGTATAAATCCGCCGTGACGGGGCCGATAATATCGACCGCATCCGTAAATACCGCCGAGGTATACGTCAGCACATCATCGCGCGCCTCAAGCACTGTGTTATCGACGGAATATTCCTTGTTGAACAATCCGGGGCCGCCCACCGACGGGGTGGGATCAGCGGGGTCGTAACGATAAGTGTCGGGCGGTGAGGCGGGTGCAACGCGCTCGTGCAATTCACCCTGCGGTTGTAAATACCACGGTTCGCTGCGGATTTCGTGCGGTGGCCAGCTATCGAAATAACGCCATTCATCCGCGCCGATCACATAGAGCTTCACCGGCTTTTCGAATGCACCTGCGGTGTTATTCGCATCGGCGAGAAGATGTCGCCTGAACCAGTCGATCGCATCGGGCAGCGCGCCTTCCACCGTGGTATGGGTCCACGGTCCGATGGTGATGCGCACATTTTTTTCCGCGTTCTGCAGCGCGCTGAAGTCGCGCATCTGAAACGGCAGAAAAATATCGTACCAGCCGGCCAGCATACTGATCGGGCATGAAATATCTGCAATCGTGGAATGAAAATTCATCGGCTGCCACCACGGGTCGCAACTCGAATCGTGCTGCAGCCAGTCCTGCCAGAACGGCACGCGCTCGCCCGCAACCTTTTCGTCCATCGATGCCAGCGGCAATGTTTTCCATTGCTCTTTACTTAATTTTCCGAACAGCATCTGCACAATGATGCGCAGCCCGCCCTTTCGCATCGTGTTCATCATATGCGTCCACGAGAACGCATTTTCGAGCATGAACGAATCGCCGCAGTAGTTCATGCGCGAAAAATCCGACATGGTGACCTGCATCGCCATCGCTTTTACATCGGCGCTCGCAGCCGCAATCGACCATTGCACATAGCCGAGGTAACTCATCCCGAACGTTGCGATCACACCGCCGTACCAGGGCTGCCGTTTAATCCATTCGATCGTCGCCAGACCATCGCGCTTCTCGTCGTGATGCGGATCGAATTTTCCCGTTGATCCAAACGTGCCGCGACAGCTCTGCAGCACCACATTGAAACCCTGCGATGCCAACGCGTACGCATTGAAACCGAACGAGGTGCGCCCATAGGGAGAGCGCATGAGAATCACCGGCGCGCCCTGCCCGGGATTGGCAAAATAAAGATCGGTGAGCAGCTCGATGCCACCGGATGCCGGCACTTTGTCATCGGATGCCGGCACTTTGAGGCCGCGCTGCACGGTGACGTCGTGGGTGGGAATAATTCCCTGGCGTTTCAGTCGCCAGCGATTCAGGAAACTCATGGCAATATCCGCTTATTTATTTTTATGGGCGATCGGCTTGCTGGTAAATAAATAATCCCTGAGTTCACCGTCGAACGTCGAATCCTTGCGACGAATCCATTCGAGCACCATCGCGGCGTGTTCTTTTTCCTCATCGCGATTGTGTTCGAGAATCGCTTTCAATTCGGCATCCTTGCACGCATCGACGCGCTGGTTGTACCAGTCGACGGCTTCCAGTTCCTCCATCAGCGAAATGATGGCTCTGTGCATGTCGCGGGTTTCGTCGGATAACTCATCGATGGGCTCGTGATAACCTTCGTTCGCCATATTTTTTTCCTCGTCGGTACGGTTGCAAAACTTTCAATCTCGATCGCCCATTCGCCATTTTTCTTCGCAGCGAAATGATCGAATCCATTTATTCGGGCCAGAATACGATGTGGTCCTCGTAATCGTTTTCATCCACGGCGGATTCCGCAATGAATCTGCCTTTAACGGATTGCCCGGCGGCGTGCACCGAATCCGGTGTGCCCGATATCAGCGGATGCCATTCCGGCAATGTTTTTCCTTCCGACAATAAACGATACGCGCACGTGCCCGGCAGCCACGTCACCTCTTTCAAATCCTGCGGGCGCAGCGTCAGACACGCCGCGACTTTTTCTGCGCGCTGCGCATAGCACTGACAGCGACAGTCGTTCGATAAATAACGGCACGCCACGTCGGTATAGAACACGTCGCCGGAATCTTCGTCTTCGAGTTTGTGCAGGCAGCATTTGCCGCAACCGTCGCAAAGCGATTCCCACTGCGCCTGCGACATTCGGGCTAAAGGTGTGGTGACCCAAAAAGGCCGATCGGAAACAATCGGCGTGCCGGAAGACTTGTCGGAAGAGTACGTCATGATGCGTGGGTTGCTTCGCCAGCGATGATTTATTTCGGGGCCGCGTGCGGCTTCCATTGTCGCACCTTGCTTTTGGCCTGCTCGATTTGCTCCGGCGTCATCTGCTGCGCAAGACGCGGCAATAAATCGACGGCAGAACCGATGTTGCGATACATCGCCAGTGTGGTCCAGAAATAACTTTCCACGAAACTGCGCGGACCGCCCCTGCCATCGGCCCACAGCGCACCCAGATTGGCCTGTGCATCGGGATAATTCTGCAGCGCGGATTTCAGATACCACTCACGAGCAATGGCGTAATCCTTTTTCACGCCGAGGCCGTTGTCGTACATCAGACCCAGATTGAATTGCGCCGTGGCATTATTTTGCGCGGCCGCTTTCTGCAGCAGATCGAGCGCCATCGTGTAATCGCGCTGCACGCCCATTCCCTGCAGATAAAACGCGCCGAGATTGGCCTGCGCCGAGTCGTAACCCTGCTCCGCCGCTCTGCGAAACCACTTCGCCGCTTCTTCGAGATTCAGCCGGACGCCCGAGCCGCTGGCATACGCATAGCCGAGATTGGTCTGCGCGACCTTGTAGCCCTGATCCGCCGCTTTGCGATACCAGATCGCCGCCTTCATCGTATTGATGGGCAAGCCGTTGCCCGTCGCATAGCGATAACCGAGTTCGGTTTGCGCCGCGGCATCGCCCTTCACCGCCGCCCGCTGAATGTCTTCGAGTGTCGCCGCCGGCTGTTCCGTGCGAGCCGACTCCGCGCGAATCGATTCAGTGCAAAGCAGCAGCGACAGCGTTAAAAAAACAACTCGGCATTTCGCCATTTTTTCCGAAGCTCTCATGTCGAATCTCTCATGATCAATGTTTCAACGCCTTCTCCCATTTCGACACGACCACGGTCGCCACGCTATTGCCGACGACGTTGGTCGCCGAGCGGCCCATATCGAGAAAGTGATCGATGCCGAGCAACAGCAGCAGGCCCGCTTCGGGAATATTGAATTGCGACAGCGTTGCGGCGATCACGACGAGCGATGCGCGCGGCACGCCCGCGATGCCTTTCGATGTCACCATCAGAATCAGCAACATGAGAATCTGTTGCCCCACCGATAATTCGATGCCGTAAGCCTGCGCGATAAACATCACGGCAAATGTGCAGTACATCATCGAGCCGTCGAGATTGAACGAATAACCCAGCGGCAAAACGAAACTCGCAATTTTATTGCTGCAACCGAATCGCTCCAGCTCTTCGAGCGTTTTCGGATAGGCCGCTTCAGAGCTCGCAGTGGAAAAAGCGAGCAATAGCGGCTCGCGAATGCGCCGCAGCAGAACCCACACGCGCGGGCCGATGAAGACGGCGCACGCGAGGATAAGCAGCGTCCACAGCACGAGCAGGCTGAAATAAAACTCACCCATGAAAATTCCGTAGGTGAGAATGATGCCGACGCCATTTTTTGCGACGGTGCTGGCGAGCGCGCCAAATACCGCCAGCGGCGCAAACAGCATCACGTATCCCGTCACCTTGAGCATGATATGCGCGACATTGTCGATCACATCGAGCAATGCTTTGCTGCGCTCGCCCATCGTTGCCATCGCGCCGCCGAAGAACAGCGAGAAAATGACGATCTGCAGGATTTCGTTGCGCGCCATCGCGTCGATGATGCTCACCGGAACCAGATGTTCGATGAAATGCGCCGCCGTGAGATTCGATGACGAAATACCGCTGTCGACATCGCTCGCAGGCAGCGTCAGATCGAGATGGGTTCCCGGCTCGAACCAGTTCACCAGCAACAGCCCCAGCGACAGCGACAACAGCGAGGCGCTGACGAACCACAGCATGGTTTTCGTGCCGATGCGCCCGAGCGTTTTGCCATCGCCCATGCGCGAGATGCCGGTCACCAGCGTGGCAAACACCAGCGGCGCAATAATCATTTTGATCAGGCGCAGAAAAATGATCGGCAGAAAACCCGCTATCGTGGTCACGCTTGCGCTCGATTCGGGAAAAAACCGATGGCTCACATAGCCGGTAGCGATGCCGAGCACCATGCCGACGAGAATGAATTGGGTGAGCCGATTGATTTGCATGATCCGTCCGCGGCGAATTGAGGAACCCGGCAACCTAACAGCCGGGCGAGAACAGGGTCAACCTCGCGCGGTTCGCCGGCGATTTATCAAGGCGCAGCTGGCCATTTAATTAAGGAGCAATTGAGGAACAGCGCCGGTCGCATTGACTCTCCACAGTCACCCCAAGATAATGCGAACCATTCTCATATGTCCGCATGCGCAGAATGCGCATAGCCACATCTACAACGAAGATTCGAATATTCCGCACATCGCTCTGGCGATCGCGCTTTCCCGCAAATTGACGAGCCGGCATCTCTTGAACACCACCCCCACACTTTCGCAAACACTTCGTCAGAAACTTCTCAACCGCCGCATTATCGGCGGACTCGGTATTGTGCTGGCCGCTCTCGGCAGCTATCTGCTGTGGCAGAAATTCGCCGGCGACAGCGACAGCATCGATCAATACCAGATCGCCTCGGTGCAGCGCGGCGATGTCGAGGATCTGGTCACGGCGACCGGCACGCTGCAGCCGCGCGAGTATGTCGATATCGGCGCGCAGGTATCGGGTCAGCTGAAAAAGATTCACGTGGAAATCGGCTCGGTGGTCGAAGCGGGCACCCTGCTCGCCGAAATCGACCCCACCGTCTATCGCGCCAATGTGGAGGCGCGCCGCGCCCTGCTGCGCAACCAGCGCGCGACCCTGCTCGACCGCGAGGCCCAGCTCGCGCTCGCCGAACTGCAATACCGGCGGCAGAAAAACCTCATGGAAGGCGATGCCACCACCGCCGAATCGGTGCAGGCGGCGGAAGCCTCGCTGAGTTCGGCGAAAGCGCAGCTGCAGGCACTGCAGGCGCAGATCGAACAGACCGAATCGACGCTGCTCGCCGATGAAGCCAATCTCAATTACGCGAAAATCTACGCGCCGATGGCCGGTGTGGTGGTATCGATCAGCGCGCGTCAGGGCCAGACGCTGAATACGAACCAGTCGGCGCCGATCATTCTGCGCATCGCCGATCTGTCGACGATGACGGTACAGACCCAGGTTTCCGAGGCCGATGTCTCGCGCCTGAGCCCGGATATGGAAGCGTATTTCACCACCCTCGGTAATCGCGGCAAGCGCTGGTACGGGCAACTGCGCAAGCTCGAACCGACGCCGACCGTCACCAATAACGTGGTGCTCTACAACGCGCTGTTCGATGTGCCGAACGAGCAGCGCAGCCTGCTGCCGCAGATGACGGCGCAGGTATTTTTTGTCGCCGCTGCCGCAAAGGACACGCTGTACATTCCCGCCGCCGCCATTCCCAGACAGCCCTCCGGAGCGCGCACTGCGCCGGGCAACGCCAGCGCCCGGCTGGCCGGCAATGCGGGGGATAAAAATCCGGCGGCTGCAAACGCTGCCCCGGCCGCAGACGCGGAACCCCGGGAAAGCCGCGAAGCCCGCCGCACCCAATTCACCCATGGTCGCGCGAACATGAGCGAGGAGGAACGCGCGGCATTGCGCACCCGCCGCGCCGAACGCGAACGCAATGGCGATGCGCCGCCACCGCAGGCGGCTGACGGCCGGACCGCGAAAAACGACAGCCGAAGCGGGAAAAATGGCGCCCCGGACAATGCGCCCGTGACCTTCAGCGAAGGCCAGGTGTGGGCCGGCGTCGCCGCCCAGACCCGGCGCGATGGCGGCGAGGCGACGATCAAGGTGGTCAATGCCGATGGCGATATCGAAGAGCGCAAAATCCGCACCGGCATCAGCAATCGCGTGCACGTGCAGGTGCTGTCGGGCCTGAACGAGGGCGATCAGATCGTCGTCGGCCGCAAGCCGCCGCCCGGTGCCGAGAGCGCGCAGAACAATGCATCGAATAACAATCAGGGCGGACAACAGCGTGAACGCAACGCGCTGCAGGGCAACACGCCGGGCGGCCCCGGCATGGGTGGAGGTCCGCGGTGACCGCACTCGCCTCCGCTGCACCAGACGCTTCGCCCGATACCCGCCGCGCGAACGAACCGCTGATTTCGCTGAGCGGCGTCACCAAGACCTATTACAACGGCGATCTCGCGGTCGAGGTGCTGCACGGCATCGATCTGAATATCCAGGAAGGCGAATTCGTCGCCATCGTCGGCCAGTCGGGCTCGGGCAAATCGACGCTGATGAATATTCTCGGCTGCCTCGACCGCCCCACCAGCGGCACATACAAATTTCTGGGCCGCGATGTGAGCACGCTCGACAGCGATGCCCTGGCGCAATTGCGGCGCGAGGATTTCGGCTTCATCTTCCAGAGCTACAACCTGATCGGCACCGCCAATGCCACCGAAAATGTGGAAGTGCCGGCGCTCTACGCCGGGCAATCCATCGAGTCGCGGCACGCGCGCGCGGCGCAATTGCTCGCCGAGCTGGGACTCGGCGAGCGCATGCATCATCGACCCAATCAGTTATCGGGCGGACAGCAGCAACGCGTGTCGATCGCGCGCGCCTTGATGAACGGCGGCCGCATCATCCTCGCCGACGAACCGACCGGCGCGCTCGACAGCAAAAGCGGCGCCGATGTGATGAAGCTTCTAACGGACCTTTCAAAGCGCGGTCACACCGTCATTCTGATTACACACTCGGCGGAAGTTGCCGAGAACGCCGAGCGGCTCATCGAAATCAGGGACGGCCAGATCGTCTCCGATTCCGGCCCCGCCGCGCGTCATGGCGCTGAATCCACCCCGCCGTTCCAGCCGCAGAGCAGCGCCGAAATGCGCTCGCTGTGGACCGATATTCTGGAGGCGGCAAAGATGGCGCTGCGCTCGCTGCGCGCGAATTTATTCCGCTCCGCGCTGACGCTGCTCGGCATCGTGATCGGCGTCGGCTCGGTCATCGCGATGCTGGCGATCGGCGACGGCGCCAAGCAGGCCGTGCTCGACCGCATCGGCGCGATGGGCTCCAATCTTCTGTTGGTCCGGCCCGGCGCGCCGAATCAGCGCGGCTTCAACAGCACGGCGACGCTGGTCGTCGACGATGTGCGCGCTATCGACAAGGAAGTGCCGAATGTACTCGCCGCGATTCCCGAGCAGAACAGCACGGTGACGGTGCGCTACGAAGGCGCCGACTACAGCACCAGCGTCAACGGCACCTCATCGAAATTCCCCATCGCGCGGCAGTGGCCGGTCAATCGCGGCACCTTCTTCAGCGAGGAGGACGAAGACAACTACGCCACTGTCGCCGTACTCGGGCAGACCGTCGCCAGCGCGCTTTTTGCCGGCGGCGAAGACCCGCTGGGCCGCTATATCCTCGTCAACAATCTGCTGTTCCAGGTGATCGGCGTCATGAACACCCGGGGCGCCTCGCCCAACGGTAACGATCAGGACGACATCATTTTCGTACCCTACGCGACCAGCAGCCTGCGCCTGTCGGGTCAGCGGTTTTTGCGCAATGTGACGATTGCAGTCGGCGACGTGGCGCAGATCGACGACACTCAGGCCGCGGTCGAAAAGCTGCTGCTTGAACGTCATGGCGTGGTCGATTTCCAGATCCGCAATATGGCGTCGATCATCGAAACCACGGTCGAGACGCAGAACACGATGACGATTCTGCTCGGTTCGATCGCGGCAATTTCGCTGCTGGTGGGCGGGATCGGGGTAATGAATATCATGCTGGTATCAGTGACCGAACGAACGCGCGAGATCGGCATCCGCATGGCGACCGGCGCCCGCGAGCGCAATATTCTCCAGCAGTTCCTGATCGAGGCCGTGGTGATTTCTGCCCTCGGCGGGGCCATCGGCGCAGGCGCCGGACTTATCGCCGCGGGCATCATCGGCGCGTTCGGCACCCCCATCCAGTATTCATTGATGCCGATCATGCTGGCATTCGGCTGCGCGTTTTCGACCGGCCTGCTGTTCGGTTTCCTGCCTGCACGCAAGGCGGCAAAACTTGACCCTGTCATTGCACTGTCGTCGGAATAAAATCATGGAAATCATTAAACTAAAGTCAATATCTAAAGAACTTATTAGATCCCTATTTCAGAATCTTAATAAATTACCTGAAGTTTTTTTCCATGTAGAAACAACTTTAACTAATCTTATAAAAAGATTAAAAATCAATAAATTGAATTTTATATCGAATGTTTTAGTTTCAGTTATCTTCATAACCTTATGTGGCTGCGCGATTAAAGGTGATCCAGCCAGACTCGACATGTCGCTACCGGAAAAGTGGAGTGAATCCGGCGAGGCTCCGCTTCCCGACCCCGAACCGACCTGGTGGACCACCTTTCATTCGGCCGAGCTCGACCGCCTCATCGGCATCGCGCTGGCCGAGAGCCCGAACATGACCATCGCCGCCGAGCGTGTCCGCCAGGCCGAGGCTGCGGTGCGCAGCGCGGGCTCATCGCTATTCCCTTCGCTCAGTCTCGACGCGAGCAGCGGCAGCCGGCGCAACACCCCCGATGGCGGCAGCTCGACCACAGCGGACAGCTCCAGTGCCGGTCTCGGCGTGAGCTATGAAGTCGATCTGTGGGGGCGGATCAGCGCCGGCAGGCGCGCCGCCGAAGCCTCGCTCGAAGGCAGCCGCTACGATCAGGAAACCGCGCGCCTGACGCTCACCACCGGGGTCGCCAGTGCCTATTTCCAGGTGCTGGCGACGCGTGCCCGTCTGCAGGTCGCGCGTGACAACCTCGCGATTGCCGAACGCCTGATGCGCATCGTCGATGTGCGCTATCGCAACGGTTCGGCCTCCGCGCTCGACCTCAGCCGGCAGACCACCGCCGTGCTGAGCACCCGCGCCGCCATCCAGCCGCTCGAAGTGCAGGAACGGCAGACGCTGGGCGCACTGGCCATCCTGCTCGGCCGGCAGCCGCAGGGGTTCGCGCTGGGCGGCGGCCAAATCGCCGAACTCGCCATCCCCGAAATCGGCGCGGGCCTGCCCAGTGAGCTGCTGATTCGCCGCCCCGACCTGGCCGCGGCCGAAGCGCAGTTGCGCGCCGCGGACGCCAATGTCGATGCGGCGCGAGCGGCCCTGCTGCCCAGCGTGAGGCTGTCGGGATCGGCCGGACTGGCGAGCAGCGACCTGTTCAGCCTGAGTTCGCCGACGCGCTCGCTCGGCCTCACCGGCGCGCTCGCGCAGAGCATTTTCGACGGCGGCCGTCTGCGCAGCCAGGTCGCCATCGGCGAATCGCAGCGCCGGCAGCTGCTGGAAAGTTACCGCGCAGCGATTCTGGCGGCGCTGAAAGAGGTGGAGGACGCGCTCTCCAACGCCGACCGCTACCGGCAGCAGGAGCTGACCCAGCTGTCGATTCGCGATCAGGCGCAGCGCTCGCTGCAGCTTTCCGAGCTGCGCCTGCGCGAAGGCGCCGACGATCTGTCGAGCGTGCTCGAAGCGCAGCGCACGCTGTTCTCCGCCGAGGATCAACTCGCGCAACTGCGCCAGTCGCGCCTGAACAGCGCGGTCGATATCGTCAAGGCCGTCGGCGGCGGCTGGCGTCGCGATGCCGATACCGCCGTTGCAGCGGAGGCAGCGCGATGAATCCGTCAGTGCCGCAATCCGGAAAACCGAAAACCGCGCAGAGCAGCCGTCGCTCGGCCTGGCTCAAACAGCTGCACCAGTGGCACTGGATCAGCTCCGCGCTGTGCCTGCTCGGCATGCTGCTGTTCGCGTTCACCGGAATCACGCTCAACCATGCCGCGCAGATCGAGTCGCGCCCGCAGGTCGCGCGGCAGGCCACCGAGCTGCCGGCGGCGTTGCTGCAGCAGCTTCGCGAATTCGAAACCGCACACGACGGCACCACCGCCCCGCTGCCCGCCTTTCTGCAGGACTGGATCCGCGAAACCCTGTCGATCCGGGTCGCCGACAAGCCTGGCGAATGGTCGGAAGAAGAACTGTACGTGCCGATGCCGCGCCCGGGCGGCGATGCCTGGCTGCGGGTCGATCTCGCCACCGGCGGCGTCGAATACGAGCTGACCGATCGCGGCTGGATCGCGTGGCTCAACGATTTGCACAAGGGGCGTCACACCGGCGATATCTGGATGTGGTTCATCGATATCTTCGCTGTCGCCTGCCTTGTTTTCTCGATCACCGGTCTGTTGATACTCAAGTTCCACGCGACCAATCGTCCGCTCACGTGGCCGATGGTGGGACTAGGCATTCTTATTCCGCTGTTGCTGGCCCTGCTGTTTATCCATTAACTCATTCATCAAAGCTGCATTATCAACAACTTACGGGAGTGAATTCATGAAGCTTCGACATTTAACCGCCCTCAGCATCCCCTTGCTGGGCGCCCCTGCATTCGCTGCGGACCTGAGCGTGAAAATCACGCTGCCGCAACTCGATGTCGCCGCATATCACCGCCCCTATGTCGCGGTATGGCTCGAAGGCGCCGATCAGAAAGTCGTCGGCAACCTGTCGGTCTGGTACGACCTCAAGAAGAAGGAAAACGGCGGCGCGAAATGGCTGCCCGATCTGCGCCAGTGGTGGCGCAAGGGCGGACGCGATCTGCAGGTGCCCGCCGATGGCGTGACCGGCGCCACGCGCGGCCCGGGCGATCACGCGCTCGATTTCTCCGCAGCCAAAGCGCCGCTCGATAAATTGCCCGCGGGCGAATACCAGCTCGTGGTCGAAGCGGCGCGCGAAGCCGGCGGTCGCGAAGTGGTGCGCGTGCCGTTCCAGTGGTCCCCCTCAAGCAAGGGCGGCTCGATCGAGCCCGTGACCGTGAACGGCAAAGAAGAAATCACGTCCGTATCGCTGCAGATCAAATAAGGAGATCGTCATGACCATCCAATTTCGCAAATCCATTCTTGCACTCGCACTGGTGAGCCTGTTGCCAGCCGCCGCGCACGCGCACCGTTCATGGTTATTGCCCGCGTCGAGCAATGTCGAAGGCAGGGAACCGTGGGCGACGATCGACGCCGGCGTGTCGGAAAACCTGTTCGATGTCGACACTACCGGCCTCAAACTCGACGGCCTTGCGATCACCGGACCGGACGGCGCCGCGCTGAAACCCGACAACATTCTCAACGGCCGCCAGCGCAACACCATCGAGCTCAAACTGAACAAGCCCGGCACGTACAAAATCGCGCTGGCGGGTGAAAGCCTCATGGCGAGCTACAAACTCGACGGCCAGCAGAAACGTTTCCGTGGCACCGCGGAAAAATTCGCGAAGGAAGTGCCCGCGAACGCGACCGATGTGCAGAAAACCGTGACCTACAATCGCAACGAAACCTTCGTGACGACCGGCGAAGCCAATGACACGGCGCTGAAGCCGACGAATGTCGGGCTGGAACTGATTCCGCTCACGCATCCGACCGAGCTGCGCGCCGGTGAGAAGGCGGGCTTCCGCTTTCTGCTCGACGGCAAACCCGCAGCGAAACTCGGTTTCAGCCTGATTCCGGGCGGCGTGAAATATCGCGGCGTGCTCAATGAAATCCGCCTCGTCACCGACGACAAGGGCGAAGCCTCGCTGACCTGGCCGGACGCAGGCGTGTACTGGATCACCGCGAGCTGGCCGCCGCGCGCGGAAGCCGCCCAGGGTCAGGCGCCGGCGGCACCACCGGCACGACGCGTCTCCTACTCGGCCACGCTCGAAGTGCTGCCGCAATAAGCCCGACAGCGGCGGCGCCGATGACACGGTGCCGCCGTTTCCATTTTCACTGACAGCTTTCCCGGATCGACGAATCCAGCGAATTACCTCTAGCGAATTACCTATGCGGCGCGTGCTGATTCCCACCCATATTTCATCCGGATCGTTTCAGGCCGATGGCGAGATGCTGAATCTGCGCGGCGAAACGATGGGCACGACGTGGTCGGTGCGTTTCATCGATCCCGCGCCCGCCGATGCGACCCGGCAGCGGGAATGGCAGCAGCGCGTTCAGGCGCGGCTCGATACTGTCGTCGCGCAGATGAGCCACTGGCAGGACGATTCCGAACTGGGGCGCTTCAATCGCGGCGCCGCCGGCAGCTGGCATGCGCTGTCCCAGCCGTTCTTCGAGGTATTGACGTACGCGCTCGACGTCGCTGCGCAAAGCGATGGCGCCTACGATCCGGCCGCGGGTGCGCTCGTCAATGTCTGGGGATTCGGGCCGCGCGGGCGTTACGACGAGGCCGGCTTTCAGCCCCCCACGGCAGCCGCCATCGAAACGGCGCGTGCACGGAGCGGCTGGCAAACACTGCGCGTCGATGCCAGCGCACGCAGCATCCTGCAGCCCGGCGGGTTGCAGCTCGACCTGTCGGCGGTCGCGAAAGGCTTCAGCGTCGACTTCATCGCCGGCATGCTCGAACAACACGGCATTGAAAACTATCTGGTGGAAGTCGGCGGCGAATTGCGCGGCGCCGGCGTGAAACCCGACGGCATGCCGTGGTGGGTCGAACTGGAGCAACCGGCACCGGCGGAAACGATTGCACTGCCGGAAACAATCGTGGCGCTGCATGAGTTATCGATCGCGACATCGGGCGATTACCGGCGTTTTTACCGCGCCGGCGACAGCGATGTTTCGCATACGATCGATCCGCGCAGCGGCTATCCGATTCGCAACGCCATCGCCTCGGTGACGGTGCTGCACGCCTCCTGCATGGCCGCCGATGCGCTGTCGACGGCGCTCACGGTGCTCGGCGTCGACGATGGACTCGCTTTCGCGGAAACGCATGGATTCGCGGCGCGCTTTCTCATCCGCAATGAACCCGGGCGCACTGAAAGCGGTTTCAGCGAGCGCAGCAGTTCCGCCTTCACGGCGATGCTGCAGTGAGGGCGACGTAACCCATGCCGATGACCGAATCGCTACGTTTCATCTGCGCCGCCGGCGCGGTGATGATTTATCTCGCCATGTGCCTCTGGATCGCGCGTCGCGAAATCGGCAAGCGGCGCGCAACGGCCCGGCTCGCCATCCATGCCGAGGGCGATCGCACACCGGCCTGGCGCATCGTCTACGCAAGCCAGACCGGCACCGCCGAGGAAATCGCGCGTCACACCGCACATATTTTCCACCTCGCCGGCGTACACGTTCAGCTGAGCGGGTTATCCGGACTCAGCGGCGAAATCCTCGCGCGCGCCGACCGCATTCTCTTTATCGTCAGCACTTACGGCGAAGGCGATCCGCCCGATAACGCCGCTGCCTTCGTGAAGCAGATGAACGCGGCCAAACCCGGCGCGCTGAGCCATCTGCACTACGCCATGCTGGCGCTCGGCGACCGCACGTACACCCATTTCTGCGGTTTCGGGCGCACGCTGAACGACTGGCTGACCGCGCAGGGTGCGCAGTCCCTGTTTCCATTGCTCGAAGCCGATCGCTGCCATGCCCCGACGCTGGAAAGCTGGTGGCAGCAGCTCAGCCATCTCGCCGGCACCGACGATGCGCCCGACTGGCAGGGACCGGCCTTTACGCCGTGGCGGCTCGTCGCCCGCCGGCTCATGAATGCCGGCAGTCAGGGCAACGGTATCTACCACCTCGAATTCACACCGCTGGCCGGCGCGGCGCTGCCGGACTGGGAATCGGGCGATCTGGTCCAGATCCGCATTCCCGACGACGCTTACCCGCGCGACTACTCGATCGCCTCGATCCCGCAGGACGGTCGCATTCATCTGCTGATCCGCCTGCATCGCCACGCCGACGACAGTTACGGCGCCGCGTCGGGCTGGCTGACCCAGACTTTGAATATCGGCGACACCGCGGACCTGCGCTGGCGCCGGCACGAACGCTTCCAGCTCGGCGAGAATGCGGCCCGCCCGCTCATCCTGATCGGCAATGGCAGCGGCATCGCGGGATTGCGCGCGCATCTGAAAGCCCGCGCCCTGATGGGCGGCGCCCGCACCTGGCTCATCTTCGGCGAGCGCAATGCGGCCTGCGACTTTCACTATCGCGTCGACATCGAAGCGTGGCACCGCGCCGGCGTCATCGAAAAGCTCGACGCCGTTTTCTCGCGCGATCAGGCGGAATGCCGCTACGTACAGGACCGGCTGCTCGAAGACGCCGACGCGGTGCGCGACTGGGTCAACCGGGGCGCCGCCATTTATGTCTGCGGCAGCCTGCGCGGGATGGCGGCGGGTGTCGACGATGCACTGACTGCCATTCTCGGCAGCGCCGCGCTCGACGAACTTTCCCGCACGGGACGCTACCGGCGCGATGTCTACTGACAGCCCTGTCGGAAATCAAAAAATAACCAGTCAAAAACAATAACTAGTTACATATGCAATTAGTAATTGTTATCATTCGCGCCGATTTTTCCATAGCCAGCCATCGCGTCCCGAACCCGTGAGCCAGCCACTCAACGATTTCTCACAACAGGACAATTTCCAATGTCATCCATTCGCAAACCCGGCTCTATCCGTATACCTGCCAGAACGACTCAGCAGACCTTTGCCAAATCGCTGCTGGCTCTCGCCATCGCGGCGCCGATCACCGCTCAGGCCCAGTCGGCGACCGAACAGGTTTTGCGCCCTGTCAACGTCAAGGCACAGACCGAAGCACCCTACAAAACCGATGCGTCGTCCAACCCCAAATACACGCAGCCGCTGATCGATACGCCGCAGACGATCCAGGTCATCAAAAAAGAAGTGCTGCAGGAGCAAGGCGCGGCATCGCTGATGGAAGCACTGCGCAACACCCCCGGCATCACCATGCAGCTCGGCGAAAACGGCAATACCTCCGCGGGCGATACGTTCCAGATGCGCGGTTTCTCGACCCAGAACTCGACATTCATCGACGGCATTCGCGATCTCGGCGCGATCACGCGCGATGTGTTCAACCTGGAACAGGTCGAAGTCGTGAAGGGTCCGGCGGGTGCGGATATCGGCCGTGGTTCCGCCTCGGGTTACATCAACCTCGTCTCCAAACTGCCGACGCGCGACGGCAAGAATCTGGCCACCGCCACCCTCGGCACCGCCAGCAAGAAGCGCGTGACCGCCGATCTCAACGAAGCCTTTGGTGAAACCGGTGGCTTCCGCCTCAACGCCATGTGGGCGGACGGCGGCGTGGACAAACGCGACGAAGTGGAAAACACCGGCTTTGCGGTGGCGCCGTCGCTGGCGCTGGGCCTCGGCACACCGACCCGCTTCTATTTCTTCACACAGCACGTGCGTCAGCAGAACGTTCCGGACGGCGGCATCTTCACGCTCGGCCGCGACGATTACTATCAGGCTCCGTCCTACACCGCGAGCGGCAACACCGTGCAGAACGGTGCGACGACCGCACTGGCTAACGCCATCGTGAATGCGCCGGAAGTCGACCGCGAAAACTTCTACGGTCACAAGAAGGATTACGAAGATGTCAGCGCGGACATGGTGACGGTCAAGTTCGAGCACGATCTCAACGCCAAAACCATCGTTCGCAATACCTCGCGCTACGGTAAAACCGAAATGGACCGTGTCACCACCGGCGTCAACCTCGGCATCAACGCCAACGCGGTCAATCCATCCCACGCGCTCTATCTCGATCCGAACAACCCCGCAGCCTGGGTGTTCCAGCCGAGCCGTCAGCGCGTGGATCGCGAAAACGAAATTCTGGCCAACCAGACCAGTCTCGTCACCGAGTTCAATACCGGCAGCATCAAACATTCTGTCAGCGGCGGTTTCGAGATCATGTACGAGCGCCAGAAATCGCTCTCGTTCAGCACGGACTCTTCGACGATCAACCCGCCTGTCAGCGTCTACAACCCCGACGCGGATATCTATCGCAGCAAGCCATTCGCCACCGGCGCCTATACCGACGGGGATACCACGACAGCTGCGTTCTACGCCTTCGATACCGTGGAGCTGAATCCGCAATGGTTGCTGAACGGCGGCCTGCGTTACGAACACTACCGCACCAACACCGACGCGGCATCGGTTTCGGGCAGTAATCTGCTGGCGTCGAGCCTCGATGATTCCGGCAATTTACTGAGCTGGAAAGCCGGCGTGGTTTTCAAGCCGGTTAGCAACGGCAGCGTGTACGTGTCGTACGGCACATCGGAGACGCCGCCGGGCAGCGCGGATTTCGCGCTTTCGGGAACGGACAACAACCAGAACAACGCCGCACTGGATCCGCAGGAAACCGACAATTACGAAATCGGCACCAAATGGGATCTGCTCGACCAGAAACTGAATATTTCGGCGGCGTGGTTCAGAACGGAGAACTCCAAGCAAACGTCGTTCGACGATCTGCAGCAGCCGGTTCAGATCGGCAAGACCCGCATCGAAGGCGTTGAAGTGGCAGCGGTTGGCCAGCTCACCAATTTCTGGCAGGTTTCCGCGGGCGTCACCTACATGGATTCCGATGCGCTCGAACAGCGCAACAGCTCCGGTGTGGAAACCACAGGCGTGCGCTGGACACCGAATCTTTCCGCCACACTCTGGACGTCGTACACGGTGGGCAATTTCACCATCGGCGGCGGCGCGCGTTACCTCAGCGAACAGAAACGCACGATCACCGTACAGGCAACGCCGCAAAACGGCCTGCCGGAAATTCCATCGTACTGGGCAGCGGATGCAATGGTGGCTTACAAGGTCAATCAGAACATCAACCTTCGCCTGAATGTCTACAACCTCACCGACGAGGAATACATCGAAACCCTGAACAACGGCGGCACGCGTGCACGCCTGGGTCAGGCGCGCTCGGGAACGCTGACGGCTGAATATACGTTCTGATCGGTAAACTGACTCATCAAAGCCCGCTGATCAGCGGGCTTTTTTTATCGGTGCGAATTTATTATCGAGCTGCCTTAACAATTTCGAAGAAATAAAAAAGCCACCGCGAGGATGGCTTCAGTTGCGGATGAAACGGGATGAAAACGCAGAGATGAACTGGAGAAAGGCAGAATAAATATTCAGCCGTAAAACAAGACGCCGTTTTATTTCGTCAAAATCAGTTTGTTGCCGCGCGTCAGCCGGAGCCAGTAGGTCTGCCCCGCGTGCTCGATACGCACGGTGTTGCCTTTACGGAATAATTCCTCCGAAGACAGCTGCAGCGCCGGAGGCACGGCACTGCTTTCAATCACTGTTTCGGCATGTTGCTCTTGCATATCCGTCACCGCTGTCGATACGTATGAATTTACGCCGTCAAACTAAATGCAATCGGCACCACGACCCAGGCCGCGACCGTCTGACTGCCGCGACGAGCCGGTACGAAACGCCACTTTTTCACGGTACATAAAGCCGAGTCATCGAGGCGCACACTACCGGACGATTGCTTCACTTCAACCTGATCGGGCAATCCTTCCGACGATACGAGAACACGCAGATACACAACGCCCTGCTCGCGCATACGGCGCGATAACGGCGGATAAGGCGGTGCAGGATTGTTCAGATAATCGGCATCGAATACCGGCTGAACCACAGCCGGCGTCGCCGGCGCAGTCTGACTGGAGCTGGCTGCCTGATTCACGACAGCGACTGGCGCGGTGGTTGGCTCCGAGCTTTCCGCCAGCGAAACCTCCGGCTGGGGAACATGTAATTTTGGCTGGTCCAGTCGCGGCTTGGAGAGTTCGAGAGGTTGTTCCTGGTGTTGCTGCGTATCGCTGATCACAGCGACATTGATGGGGGCGGGCATGACCGCGACAGGCGTTCGGTCCGCTAACAATAAGGCGACCACGCCCACATGTATGCCCACCGTTAGCGCAGCACCAACGCTGCCCTGCCAAGGCTTTTTAGGTTGAGAATAGGCCCAGCTAGACATGATGCACCTTGTTACAAATAGGAATTATTATCATTATATTTTGCGCGAACGACGACCCGCAACCCCTTTCTCGCGCGATTCACTTTCCGGACGCACGCGGACAGTCACTTTCCGGGCGAAAAATGGTTGCTGCGGTGTCTATAAAACAACAACGCGGGCCATCAAAACCGGTAGCACGCACATTTCGCGGCAGACTTTCACACACTTGCGCAACACTGCGGCGTAAATTGCATACCTGCTTGTATAATGGAAACCGTCGATGTAGAAATTTTCCAGACAATGTAGCAATTTCCCGGACGTAGCAACTCCCTAAGAGAACATACTGTGATTCGAGCGCTGAAACGATTTCTGCTTTGCTGTTTATTCCTCGTCCCCGGCATTCCCCACGCCATCGCCAATACCCCGAGCGCGGTCCCGAAGACGCAACCCCCGGCAAATGCCAAACCGGACGCCACGGCCAGGAAGCCGGTTCCGCTCAAGGCGCTCACATGGAATGCGGAGCTGGGAAAAACCGCTACCGATGTGGTCGAAAGCCTCGAATCCCGCCATTACCTCAAACAAAAACTGGACGATAAATTGTCGGCGGAACTGCTGGACAACTATCTGAAAAGCCTCGATCCCGCGCGGATGTTTTTGTTGCAAGGCGATATCGATAATTTCAACCGCTATCGCACCCGGCTCGACGACACCCTGAATCAGGGCAATCTGGAACCCGCGTTTGCGATGTTTCGAACCTATCAGGAGAGAATGAGGCAACGCATTGGAAAACTGCTCGCCGATCTGCCGGCCAGCATCGCGGCCATGGACTTTAGCAGGAACGAATTCATCGACCTCAATCGCGACAAAAATCCGGTGTGGCCGAAAACACAGGCCGAAGCGGATGAACTCTGGCGCCTGCATCTGAAAAGCACCGTGCTGGGCCTGCGCCTCGCCGGCAAAAAAAATGAAGACATTATCAAGCTGCTGGACAAGCGCTATCGCAATCAGCTCAATCGCGCGACCCAGATCACCAGCGACGATGTATTCCAGATGTACATGAATGCGCTCGCGGCGCTTTACGATCCGCACACCAATTATTTTTCACCGCGCACCTCCGAAAATTTCACTATCAATATGAGTCTGAAACTCGAAGGCATCGGCGCGGTGCTGCAACAGGAAGACGAATACACGAAAATCATGCGCGTGCTGCCGGCGAGTCCTGCCGACAAGCAGGGCGAGCTCAAGGCCGGCGATCGTATCGTCGGTGTCAGCGAAACGAAAACCGGTGAGCTGCAGGATGTCGTCGGCTGGCGACTGGATGATGTGGTCGATCTGATCCGCGGCCCAAAAGGCAGCACGGTACGACTCGAAATCATTCCGGGCACAGCCAAAACCGACGCCGAGCGCAAACAGCTTTCCATCGTGCGCAACGAAATTACGCTGGAAGAACAAAGCGCACATAAAAGCGTCGAGACCTATATTCAGAACGGGCGCACCATCAAGATCGGTGTCATCGACATACCCGCCTTCTATATCGATTTCGAAGCGGCGCGGCGCGGCGATCCCGACTACAAAAGCACGACGCGTGATGTGCAGAAATTATTGTCGGAATTAATCGCCGAAGATGTCGACGGCATCATGATCGACCTGCGCGAAAACGGTGGCGGCTCGCTGCAGGAAGCCAATCAGCTGATCGGCCTCTTTATCGAATCCGGTCCCACCGTGCAGATCCGACAGTCGTCGACGACGATGCGCGCCTTTCCCGAAGGCAAACCGCGCAGCAGTGCGTTTTATGACGGTCCGCTCGCCGTGGTCATCAATCGCCTGAGCGCCTCCGCATCGGAAATCTTCGCGGGCGCGATTCAGGATTATCAGCGCGGCATCATCATTGGCGATCGCACCTTCGGCAAAGGCACCGTTCAGCAATTGATGGGGCTCGATTACGGTGAACTGAAACTCACACAATCGAAATTCTATCGGGTATCCGGCGATAGCACCCAGAATCGCGGCGTCATTCCGGATGTGACTTTCCCGTCGATATATGATGTCGACGAAGTCGGCGAAAGCGCACTCGACAAGGCGATGCCCTGGGACCGCATCCCCGCGATTCAGCACCGCATTTATTTCGATATTCAACCGATACTGTCATCGCTGCAGACTAAGCACGATCAGCGCGTAAAAACCGATCCCGATTTCGTGTTCGTGCAGCAGCAGATCGGCATGGCTGAGGAAGTGCGCAGACAAACGCAGTTATCGCTCAACGAAACGGTGCGCAAAAAGGAAATCGACGACGCCAAGGTCAAACGTCTCGACATCGAAAATCAACGTCGAATAGCGAAGGGCGAGAAGCCACTCGATAAACTCGATGAAAACGACGATGGCGAGAATGCCGACGCAGCGAAGAACAGCAGGGACAAAGAGAAGGAAAAGGATAAGGATAAGGAGCCCGATGCCTTCCTGCACGAAGCAGGTCGTGTACTGGTGGATTCGATGCCGATCTTCCAGAAAAATCGGGTGGCAGAGCGATTTCGCTAGCCGCCATTAAAATTCACTCCATGAAGCCGCGCCCAGACGCGGCTTTTTATTGTGCCCCGCTGTATAAATCCACGTCCGTAAAAATATCGAGACCGCCTTGCGGGCGAATTGCCGTCGCGGGAATCGGCGCACCGCTTCGCAACTGCTGCAACGCTGCGCGCTTGCCCTCTCCGCTCGCCAGCAACCACACATCGCGCGCATTGCTTAATCGTTCCGCGCTCATGGTGATGCGGTCGCGCGGCAGTTTCGGCGCGTCATGCACCGCGAAGGCGGGACTCTTCGCTGACGGCAATCCGGGAAACAGACTCGCCGTATGGCCGTCCTCGCCAAGCCCCAGCAACACCAGATCGAACCCCGGTACGTGCTCCAGAATATTGGCGTAGCTGGCAGCAGCGGACGCCGCGCCCGACTCCGCGGGTATCGTGAAAATCTGTTGCCGTGGAATCGGCACATGATCGAGCCAGCACCGCTGCGCCATCGTGTCGTTACGATCGACATCGCCGGCCGGCAAACACCGCTCATCGCCGAAATAAACCAACCAGGCGCGCCAGTCGGTCGCCAGCTCGGGCAGCTCGCGATAAATCGCCTGCGGCGTATTGCCGCCGGCCAGCACGATGCTGAATACGCCGCGCTCGGCAATCGCTTCGCTGGCGCAACGACTCAGCCGCGCAATGACGTCATCGGTCATCGCGTCAACATCGCCGAATACATGCCACCGCTGCTGCGCGCAATTCGCCGGTATCTGCGTGAAGGTTTTTATCGTCGCCATAATTGCTCTCACCTCGCTCATGCGGCGTCATCTTTCTCTGCAATGAGTGGCTGGATTAACGGTTGAGGCGGCCATAAAGCGATAGCCACTGATGCACGCGCGCACTCAAATCATCCGGAATCTGCGACCAGTCGAATTGCCAGCACCAGTTTCCCGTGCTCGTTCCGGGAATATTCATGCGATGCTCGCTGCCCAGTTCCAGCAAATCCTGCAGTGGCACTATCGCCAGCCTGGCCACGGAGGCGAACGCGGCGCGTATCAGCGGGCGCGGCATCGCTTCCTGCGGATGGCCGAAATAATCGTGCATGCGCTGACGCGTATCCGCATCGAGCTGTCCGTACCAGCCGAGTGTCGTGTCGTTATCGTGAGTGCCGGTGTACACCACCGATAATGATGTGTGTTGATGCGGCACGTAAGGATTTTCCTGACTGCCATCGAAGGCGAATTGCAGCACCGACATACCCGGCATGTGAAAGTTTTCACGCAGCGCTTCGACTTCCGGCGTGATGATGCCGAGATTTTCCGCCACCAGTGGCAGCTGCGGAAACTCGGCATAAATCGCTTCGAGCAGGGCATCGCCCGGCGCCTTGACCCAGCGCCCGTTGACGGCGGTGGTTTCCGTCGCGGGAATTTCCCAATACGCTTCGAAACCGCGAAAGTGATCGATACGCAACAAATCGAATAACTGTAATTGCGAGCGGATGCGCGCGCGCCACCACGCAAAATCATCGCGCTGCATCTGTTCCCAGTCGTAATGCGGATTGCCCCAGCGCTGTCCCGTTGCGGAAAAATAATCGGGCGGCACGCCGGCCACGGTGAGCGATTTGCCTTCGGCATCGAGTGCGAATAATTGCTGATGCGCCCACACATCGGCGCTGTCGTGTCCGACAAAGATCGGCAGATCGCCAAACAGCGCGATATTCAATTGCCGGGCCTTGTCGCGCAGCGCCTGCCATTGCTGGTGAAAGACAAACTGCTCGAACTGAATATCGGCGATACGTTCCTCGCAGTGATTGCGGGCCGCATCGAGCGCGGCTTCCTCGCGCTGTCGCAGCGGCTTTTCCCACTCTAACCACGACACATTGTCGCGCGCCTCGCGTAATGCGATGAATAACGCGAAATCATCGAGCCACTCCGCGTTCTCGCTGCAAAACTGCGAAAACTTTTCCCGTAACTGCACATCCGACAACAGCGTCTGTTCAAAGCGCAGCGCCGCTGCCGCGAGCGCATCGTGTCGCGAACCCTGCAGCTCACCCGCTTCCAGCCAGCCGTTTTCCAGCAATGATTCGAGGCTGATCAAATCGCTGTTTCCCGCGAACGCGGACAATGTCTGATAGGGCGAGCGATCGCCCTGTGTCGGACCGGTCGGCAGCATTTGCCAGACACTGACGCCGCACGCCGCAAGAAATTCGAGAAACCGGTGCGCATTGGGGCCGAGATCGCCGTAGCGCGCCGGCTGACCCGGCGATGCGGGTCGAGCCGGCGGCAGCGAGGTCAGATGCAGCAACACACCCGCGCGGCGCCGCGCGAAAAAATCTACTGCCGTCGGTGGATGCTGCATGATTACCTCATCTGCCGCTACGAAACGACCTGTCCCGGCAGCATGACACCGCCGCGCGCGGGATCGCCGCTGCCTGCACTGATCACCTGTTGCAATGCGTCGGGAATTGGCGCGTCGATAATTTCGTACAGACTACGTACATGCAAACGAAACAATTGTTCGAAATCGCTCACCGCTGCGGCGGGGTTGTAATCACCGAACCACCAGAACCAGTCGGAGCCTTCGCAAATCGCCAGTTGCACTGTCGCGCGCTCGCGTGTCGCGGCATCGAGCCGGTCGCTCGCCATCGCGTCGTCGAAGGCCTGTTTTGCCGCGCACAAAATATCCCAGCCGCGATTTTTATCGGCGCTGCCGATCCACGTCGAGAAAGTGCCGTATACCCAGCTGCCCGCAACGAGACGCGGCAATTCGACGCGCGGCGATGCTGTTTCGGAAATCTGCGAAAACGTCGTCATGTCGAGCGTCGCGTGCCCACTCAGTTTTTCATAGAGCGCATCGAGAAAATAAAAACCGTTCTCCGGGTAATACTCCCAGGCGTTTTCTCCATCGAGAATAATCGACGCGACAGCTTCGTCACTGCGCGGATGATGCGCGGCGATACGTTCAAGATCGTGAATCAGATTGGCCACGGCATCGTCGCCGTGCCAGTCCGCATATTGAAACCCGATTTTGTCCGAAAGCCCGTCGTCGCGAAAAAAGCAATCCACATTCTGCGCACCGGCGATGCGATAGACGCGATGCAGACCGTCGCGCGGCGCATGGAAATGCCCGCCTTCATGACCCGCCTCCAGACCGTTCTTGCTCGCCTCGATGCTGTCTTTACTCGCCTCGATGCTGTCTTTACTCGCCTCGATACTGTTGCGCAGCACGGTTTCTCCGCTCGCGATCCAGCGCAGGCCGTATTCGCTCAGCACGCGCAACGTCACCGTGCTCACGCTGCCCTCGGAGGGCCAGCACCCCTGCGGACGATGACCGAAATATTTTTCGAAGGTGGCGATTCCCCGTTCCAGATGCCAGCGCGCACGCGCCTCGCCGCCGGGATATGCATGCGCCTGCGGCAATGGTGCATGCGGCATCGCTTCATGCGCCGACTGCAGATCGAGCAGCAGCGGCACGATGGGATGCGCATACGGGCTCAGTGCCAGTTCGACGCGCCCCGCTTCCGCCAGCGCGCGATAACGCGGGATGATCGATTGCATCAGTTCGAGCACGATGCCGAGCAATTCGCGACGCTCGGCTCGCGTGAATTGCGCGCCCTTTTCTTCAAATGCATGGATTCGCGCATCGCTGCGGCGGTGCGTCTCGGCTATCCAGCCCAGGTGATACCACATGCTCAGATCGATGCTGAACTGATCGCCGACATACACGGCCGCTGCGGGGCTTTGCTCGAACCATTCAACAAGATTCGCCAGTTGCGCATAGGCGGGAAATCGCTCGATCACGCGTTTGCGATTGACGCGCAGAAATTGTTTCCACAATGCGATTTTTTCTTCAGCGGACTGTGGAAACCCATCGTCGACGAGCGTGGCCAGCAGCGGATCGCGCAATGGCAGCGAGCGCTCGAAATAATCGCGAATCTGCGTACAGTAATCGTCGATCTGATCGAGCAGGACAGGTGCGAAATTCACCACGGCACGGGCATCGGGATGCGCTTCCAGATGCGCGGCCATATCGACGTAATCCTTCATCGCGTGCAGATAGGTCCAGGGCAGCTGATATTGTCCGCTGCGCAAATCGCGATATTCAGGCTGGTGCATATGCCAGCACAAAACTATTTTCATTTTTTGTCTCTGGTCGTTCCTGCAGCGCGGGAACCCATTCTGCTCTGTGATATCCGGATTCCCGTCTACACGGAATGACAGGTTTCAAATGGCGTGGTGGAAATCCTGTCCGAGCATTTCGGGTGTGACGAGCACGACGCCCTTTTCGCTGACGTGAAAACGTTTGCGATCCTCGTTCAAATCGAAACCGATTTCGCTGCCTTCGGGCAATTGGCAGCCGCGATCGAGAATTGCATTTCTGATTTTGCAGTGCCGTGCGATATCGACGCCGGGAAAAATCACCGAATGACTGATATCGCAAAACGAATGTACGCGCACATTGGAAAATAATACCGAGTGGCGTACGACCGAACCCGACACCACGCAGCCGCCCGCCACCATCGAATCGACGGCGGTGCCGCGCCGGCCATCGTCATCGAACACAAATTTCGCGGGCGGCAACTGCTCCTGATAAGTCCAGATCGGCCAATCGCTGTCGTACAGATTCAATTCGGGCGTGACATCGATCAGTTCGAGATTCGCCTGCCAGAATGCATCGACGGTACCAACATCGCGCCAGTAAGCCTGCGTGCCCGATTCACGATCGCGGAATGGAAATGCAAACACACGCATGCGATCGAGCATCGACGGAATAATATCGCGACCGAAATCATGTGCCGAATCCTTCTGTTGGCTGTCGTCGATCAATTCGCGACACAACACATCGGTGCTGAACACATAAATACCCATCGATGCGAGTGCGATGCCGGGTTTACCGGGCATCGATGGCGGGTTCGCGGGCTTTTCATTGAATTCGAGCACGCGGCCATCGTCGGCAATGTGCATGACGCCAAATGCGCTGGCCTCGGCGACCGGCACTTCGATACAGCCCACCGTGACATCGGCGCCGCTTTCGACATGCGCCGCGAGCATGGTGCCGTAATCCATTTTGTAAACATGATCGCCCGCCAGAATCAAAACGTAACTGGGCGCGTGGCTGCGAATGATATCGAGATTCTGCAGCACCGCGTCCGCCGTGCCCTGATACCACGAGGTTTCGATACGCTGTTGCGCCGGCAGCACTTCAACGAACTCGCCGAGTTCGCCGCGCAGAAAACCCCAGCCGCGCTGAATATGCCGAATCAGTGAATGTGCCTTGTACTGCGTAAGTACACCGACCTGACGTATGCCGGAATTCACGCAATTCGAGAGAGGAAAATCGATGATACGAAATTTGCCGCCAAACGGGACCGCCGGTTTGGCGCGCCAGTCGGTCAGCTGCTTCAATCGGGTGCCGCGGCCCCCTGCGAGAATCAACGCGAGGGTTTCGCGTGTTAAACGACTGACAAAACGCCCCGAACTCGAACTCTGCATCGATTACCTCCCTCAAAAAATCCGCCATGTATCCAGTCAAATAATCAAGAAGTCTCTGATTAACGTGTGACTTCGCCACTCCCGCACAAGGCGGGAGTCTATATTTATCGGGAATATGGATTCCCGCTTACACGGGAATGACTTAATCAGCCCCTCAATCAAAACATATTGGTGTCAAATCAACAGAACGGGCAATGCAAGATAGCGGCCATTATTAAACGCCGCGCATTCCGGTGGTGACATTTGCGTTAATCTGCACCGGATACGTTAATCTGCACTTCAAGTTATCGTAAAAATTATGTCGATGCAGAATAGTTTTTGCTTAAACAATTTCACCATTATTGCTTTCTCTACATTCGGAACTCCATGAAACTCGCAATCACGACAACGACACCGCTCGCGCCGCATATGCAGCGCATCCGATCGGGGCAGCACCACGATCCTTTCGAAATTCTGGGCTGGCATGGTGCGCACGGATTTGAACAACGGGTGTGGCGCGTATTCCTGCCCGATGCCGAAATGGTGTGCGCGGAAACTGCGCAGCAATCGCTGGAACTGATCGAAGTGGCCGCGGGTTTTTTCGAATTGCGCAACCCGCCGGCAGACACTTCGCGCCACTGCATTCTGGCCTGGCGCGACCGGCAACAGCGCTGGCATCGCGAATACGATCCGTATTCGTTCGCCCCACAGCTCTCCGATTTCGATCTGCATCTGTTTGGCGAGGGCAGGCACTGGCATATCTACCGTTTGCTCGGTGCACACGTGCGCTGTGTCGATGGTATCGACGGTATTTTTTTTGCGACCTGGGCGCCCAACGCCGAACGCGTCAGCGTGGTCGGCGATTTCAATCGCTGGGATGGCCGCCGTCATGCGATGCGTTCACGCGGCGGCAGCGGCGTGTGGGAATTATTCATTCCCGGCACCGTGTCGAATATGACCGCCGCCGATACCACTGACGATGGCTGCGAGAGCATCGGCAATAATTACAAATTCGAAATTCGCGGCCGCAACGGACAGATCCGGCAAAAAACCGATCCGTATGGTCGCTGTTTCGAGATGCGGCCGAAAACCGCTGCGCAGATTACTGCGCCGTCGCAATACACCTGGCGCGATGGCGAATGGCTGGCGCAGCGTTCTCAGCGCGACTGGCTGCACGCTCCGCTCTCCATTTACGAAGTGCATCTGGGATCGTGGCAGCGCGATACCGATGGCAGTTTTTTAAATTATCGCGAGCTGGCGCACCGGCTCGTGAATTACATCGTTCCGCTCGGCTTCACACATATCGAATTACTGCCAGTCACCGAACACCCGCTCGATGATTCGTGGGGCTATCAGACCACGGGCTATTACGCGCCCACGAGCCGTTTCGGCAGTCCCGACGATTTTCGCTATTTCGTCGATCACTGCCACCTGCACGGCATCGGCGTGCTGCTCGACTGGGTGCCCGCGCATTTCCCGAAAGACGAACACGCGCTCGCCCGCTTCGACGGCACCGCGTTATACGAGCACGAAGATCCGCGCCGCGGTGAACATCGCGACTGGGGCACATTGATTTACAACTTCGATCGCAACGAAGTTAAAAACTTTCTGCTGGCGAATGCGAATTTCTGGCTCGAAGAATTTCATCTCGATGGTTTGCGCGTCGATGCGGTCGCATCGATGCTCTATCTCGATTATTCGCGCGAACCGGGCGACTGGGTACCGAATATTCACGGCGGACGCGAAAATCTCGAAGCGATGACTTTTCTGCGCGAACTCAACGAAATGACGCACGGACGCCATCCCGGCACACTCATCATTGCCGAAGAATCGACTGCATGGCCGCAGGTGACGCGCCCGACCTGGCTCGGCGGTCTCGGTTTCTCGATGAAGTGGAACATGGGCTGGATGCACGACACGCTCAATTACATGAGCAAGGATCCGATTCACCGCCATTACCATCACGATCAATTGACGTTCGGCTTGATGTACGCCTTTTCGGAAAATTTCGTGCTGCCGTTTTCGCACGACGAAGTCGTGCACGGCAAGCGCGCGCTGCTCGATAAAATGCCGGGCGATCGCTGGCAGAAATTCGCCAGCCTGAGGCTGCTGCTCACGTATATGTTCACCTACCCCGGCGCGAAATTATTATTCATGGGCGCCGAATTCGGTCAGTGGCGCGAATGGGCCCATCAGCGCGCACTCGACTGGCATCTGACCGATGAATATTCGGCAGAGAGCGGCGAACATCGCGGACTGCAAAAACTGATCGGCGATTTGAATCATCTGTATCGCCATGAAGCGAGTTTGCATCGCTACGATTTTGAACAAAAGGGATTCGCGTGGATCGATTGCCACGATAATTCGCAATCAACCCTGAGTTATCTTCGCTGCAGCGACGACGATTGCACGATCATCGTCTGCAATTTCACACCCGTGCCGCGCCACGCTTACAAAATCGGCGTGCCGCGCGCGGGTAATTACCGTGAATTATTGAATTCGGATTCGAGGTACTACGGCGGTTCGAATGTCGGCAACGGCGCGTTAAATACCACCGATGAAAACTGGATGCAGCAGCCGTATGCGCTGACACTGACATTGCCGCCGCTCGGTGCCGTTGTTTTGAAATGGATGAATGATTAATTGCGAATTTTATTTGCCACCAGCGAAGCCTATCCGCTCATTAAAACCGGCGGCCTGGCCGATGTGAGCGGTAGTCTGCCGCGCGCGCTGTTATCGCTCGGCCACGATATGCGCGTATTGATGCCCGCCTACGCCGATGCACTGACGAAAGCGCGCAGCGTCGGCGTGAAAAAAGTTTCCCGATTGAATCTTTACGGTCACACCGTCGATGTGCTGGAAACGCGCCTGCCCCGCACGCGCGTAAAAACGTGGCTGCTCGACTGCCCCGAATTATTCGATCGCACGGGCAATCCGTATCTCGACAGCAATGGCCAGCCCTTTCACGATAACGATCGGCGCTTTCTGATATTGTCGCGCGCAGCTGCGGAGCTCGCCCTGAATCGCGGCGGTTGCCACTGGCAACCCGAAGTATTGCACTGCAACGATTGGCAGACTGCCCTCGCACCCGCATTGTTGAGTCTGGAAGCGCAGCGCCCCGCCGCGATTTTTACGATTCACAATCTCGCCTACCAGGGTTTATTTTCATACAAAACTTTTTTAACGACGCAACTGCCTTCGCATTTCTGGAATTACGACGCGCTCGAATTTCACAATCAGTTTTCATTTATCAAGGGCGGCATCGTTTTCGCCGATCGCGTCAATACAGTCAGCCCGACCTATGCGCAGGAAATTCAAACGGCGCAATTCGGTTACGGACTCGATGGTCTGCTGCGTTATCGCGGCGCGCATCTGAGCGGAATTCTCAATGGCATCGATGATGAAGAATGGAATCCCGGCACCGATAAATATATCGAGCATCGCTACAATCGCCGGACGCTGGCACCGAAAATGCAAAATAAACTTGCCTTGCAGCGTGAGTTGAATCTGCCCTGCGATTCAACGATTCCCGTGTTCGGATTCATCGGCCGCCTGGTGGAGCAGAAAGGTATCGACTGGTTACTGACCTGCATCGACACGCTGATCACGCATAACGCACAACTGGTGTTGCTCGGCAGCGGCGAACAGTCGTACGAAACCGCATTGCGCGATATTGCAAAAAAGTATCCGCAACAGATTGCGGTGACCATCGGTTACAACGAAACGCTCGCGCATCGCATCGAAGCCGGTGCGGATTTATTTCTCATGCCGTCGCGCTTCGAACCGTGCGGATTGAATCAGATGTACAGCCTGCGTTACGGCACCGTGCCGCTCGTGCATCGCGTCGGCGGTCTTGCCGATACCGTCGTCGATACAAATGACGCCAGTATCGCCGAAGGCACTGCAAATGGCTTTGTGTTTGGTCATCCCGCAGCCGACGCCATGCGCGATGCATTGATACGCGCATTGCAGACCCATGCGGATAAAACCCGCTGGCGACAAATACAGCTGAATGGCATGACGCGGGATTTTTCGTGGCGTTGCAGTGCGCAGACATATGAGCAGCTGTATCGCGATGCGCTGAACGATTTTTGAAAGATGAACAAAGATTTTTGAAAAACGAACAATATGCAGCAAAGCAGCTAATATTTGTCATCACGCAAATTTCGGTGAAGTATCAACGGCAATATTCGCAACCGAACCAAAAGGAACCGCGCTTATGTCAGGCACTTCTTTTAAACTCGAAATTCAACCGCGACTTCCCGAACCATTGAGCCGCCTGCGCGAACTCGCCAATGATCTGCTCTACAGCTGGGATCGCAATGTGCGTCGTATTTTTTCGCGACTCGACAATCAGTTGTGGGAAGAATGCGGCCACAATCCAAAAGTATTTCTGCGCCGCGTACGCCAGCGCGCACTCGATGAGGCATTGCACGACCGCGCGTTCATGGATGATTACCGTCGCGTCGTTTCCGGCTATGACACCTATCTCGAAACGGGCCTGCGTCCCGAGTGCGCGGGCCTGCTCGATCCGCAGCAGGATCTGGTCGCGTATTTCTGTGCCGAATTCGGCCTGCATGAAAGTTTTCCGATTTATTCGGGCGGCCTCGGCATTCTCGCGGGCGATCACTGCAAGGCGGCAAGCGATCTCGGCATTCCCTTCATCGGCATCGGCCTGTTGTACAAGCAGGGTTATTTCACGCAGACCATCGACGGACACGGACATCAGGTCGCGCAATATTTCGATAATTGCTATGGCGATCTGCCTGTCAAACCGGCGCTCGTCCCCGGCGCAGCGGCGGACGCCGAGCAGGTGACGTTTGGTTTGCAGTTTCCCGAGCGCACGGTTTATGTTCGCGTGTGGGAAGCGAAAGCGGGTCACATCCGTTTATATCTGCTCGATACCGATCTGGCTGAAAATGCCGAGCGCGATCGCGGCATCACCCATCGCCTGTATGGTGGCGACAAGGAGACGCGCATCCAGCAGGAAATCGTGCTCGGTGTCGGCGGTGTGCGCGCACTGCAAATACTCGGGCTCAAGCCCACGGCGTGGCATATCAATGAAGGTCACGCCGCGTTTCAGATTCTCGAACGCTGTCGCAGCGCAGTGGCCAGCGGGCTCGATTTCGCTTCTGCACTCGAACTGATTGCAGCGGGCACATTATTCACCACGCATACACCGGTGCCCGCAGGTCACGATTTTTTCAGTCGCGAATTAATGACGACATATTTCGCGCATTACGCGCCCGATCTCGGTCTCGATTTTCAAACGCTGTTCGCATTCGGTCAGGCGACGGGCGCCGAACAGGATTTCAACATGACCACGCTCGCGTTGCGTGGCTCGCGCTTTCATAACGGCGTCAGCCGCATTCACGGCAGCGTGGCGTCGCATATGGAAGGCGGACTGTGGCCGCAGATTCCCGCCGAGGAAAACCCCATCGATTACATCACCAACGGAGTGCACGTACCGACATTTCTCGCACGCGAATGGGTCAGTCTGTTCGATATGCGCTTCAACGAATGGCAGACCGAATTACTTGATCCGGAATTCTGGAAACGCATCGACGATATTCCCGATCACCACTACTGGAGCATTCACAAAGCGCTCAAACATCAATTACTCGAAGAAGTGCGCGCACGGGTAACGCGTCAGTACGAGCGCAACGGCAGCAGTCATTCGCTGATCAAACGCATGACGCAGGAAATCAGCGATCCCGATCGCGATATCGTGGTATTCGGTTTTGCGCGCCGTTTCGCCACGTACAAACGCGCAACGCTGTTGTTTTCGAATCTCGATCGGCTCGCACGGATTCTCAATCACCCGGAGAGACCCGGCGTGATGATTTTCGCGGGCAAGGCGCATCCTAACGATCAGCCCGGACAACAGCTCATCAAGGTGATTCACGAGCTGTCGCAGCGCCCCGAATTCATCGGCAAAATCATTTTGCTGGAGGGATACGATCTCGCGCTCGGACGCAGTCTGGTCGCCGGTGTCGATGTGTGGCTCAACACGCCGGAATATCCGCTCGAAGCGAGCGGCACCTCGGGCCAGAAAGCGGCGATCAACGGCGCGATCAATTTAAGCGTGCTCGATGGCTGGTGGGGTGAAGGCTACAACCACGATAACGGCTGGGCGATCACGCCGCGCTTCCCCGTCGACAGTCCCGAGGAACGCAACCGCGAGGAAGCCGACGACCTGCTCGATATCATCGAGTTCGAAGTGATGCCGCTCTACTATCAGCACGAAAGCAAAGGCTATTCGGCGCAATGGGTGAAGTTGTCGAAGGCCTCGATGAAATCGATCGTTCCGCAATTCAACGCGCAGCGGATGGTGATGGATTACGTGCGCAAATTCTATGCGCCAGCCACAAAACAGATGCGCCTCATCGGCGCCGACAACGCTGCCAACGCGCGCAGACTCGCCGCATGGAAACAGAACGTGCGTCAGCGCTGGCCCGGCATTTCTTTCACGCTGGTGGAAACGCCCGCGCAGAATATCCGCCATCGCGAATCGATTTCATTACGTGTGCGCGCCACTCTGAATGGTCTGCAACCCGAAGATGTGGTCGTCGAATGCCTGCTCGGAAGAACGCCCGCCGGCGGAAAATTTACCGTTTTCGACAAGCGCACCTTCAAACCCGTGATACAGGAAGGCTCCTCGATCAATGCGCGCGACGACAGTATCGAATTTGCGCTGGAATTGATTGCCGAGCAATCGGGACTGGTGCATTACCAGTTACGCATGTACCCGCATCATCAGCTGTTGAGTCACCCGTTCGAAATGGGTTTTATGCTGTGGCTTTGATATATGACGTAGGGGCGGACCTGTGTGTCCGCCCTTATTTTTCTGTGCTCCGAATTTTCGTTTACGTAAAACCAGGGCGGACACACAGGTCCGCCCCTACGGTCTCAGAGAAATGGAACGGTTTGTGCGAAACTCGGGCGCTCGTTCAATTTCGCCGTGAATGCCGCTAACACGGGATATTGCGCGCGCCACTGAATTTCGGGCAGGCGAAGTTCCAGCCACGACAGAATGCAGCCGACGACGATATCCGCCGCACCGAATGTGTCGTTGTGCAGATACGTTTTTCCCTGCGCCAGATTTTCCAGCGCCGAAAGACCGCGTTCGATTTTCCCGCGCTGACGATCGATCCACGCGCCATCCTGTTTATCGACGCTGCGGCGTCTTTCCAGATAAATCAGCACACCCGCGTCGATCACACCATCGGCAAGCGCCATCGTTTTGCGCACCGCCAGCGCAGCGCGGCGATCCTGCGGCAGCAGTGCGGCCTGCGGATAATCCACTTCCAGAAATTCGATGATCACGTCCGAGTCGTACCAGACCGATTCATCGTCGCCGATCAGCACCGGAATTTTTCCGAGCGGATTGTAATCGGGCACCTTCGTTCCCGCCTCCATCGGCGGATCGATGATCAGCTCGAACGGAAGATTTTTTTCCATCAGCGCGATACGCACTTTGCGCACGAATGGACTCGTCAGCGATCCAATCAGTTTCATAACGATGACTCCTCAATAAATTTCGCATCAGTTTTGCTGAGACTACGCTTTCGCCGCGTCTGCCCACAGCGCTTCGAGATTGACCAGACCCCATTTTTCCGCGGATTCGCGCGCGACAATTCTGTCCTGACATTGCGGGCGCGACAGATCGATAATTTCCTGCGCGATCTGCGTGCGCGATTTCGTCGAGAAAAACACTTTCACTTTGGGCACCAGCAGCGACTGGCTGTGCTGTTCGATCACCACACCGAGCCGCCCAGACTCCAGTCGCACGAGCGAGCCCACCGGATAAATGCCCAGACTCTTGACGAAGGCCTGAAAGATCAGCGGGTCGAAATGCCCCTTCCACTCGGCCATGCGGCGCAATGAATCGGAAGGATCCCATCCGCTTTTGTAGGGACGGTTGGAGGTGATTGCGTCGTACACATCGCACACCGCCCCCATCTTCGCGAGGCGGCTGATCTGTGTGTCGGTCAGGCCGTAGGGATAACCCGAGCCATCGACTTTTTCATGATGATGCAGACACACGTCGAGCATTGCCGGCGTCGCGCCCCGCCCTTCGCGCAGCAGTTTATGACCGAGCTCGGGATGCAGCTTGATGGAGACGAATTCTTCATCGGTGAGTTTGCCGGGCTTGTTCAGAATCAGGTCGGAAACCAGCGCCTTGCCGACATCGTGCACCAGTCCGCCGAAACCGGCCTGCCGGGTCTCCTCCTCATCGAGATTGAGCTGACGGGCCAGCGCCACCATGAGCGCGCATACCGCGACCGAATGCAGATAGGTGTAATCGTCCTTGGTTTTGAGGCGCGCCAGACTGATCAGGGCACCGGGATTCCGCGCCACCGAATTCGAGATTTCCTCGACCAGCGGGTGCATCGATCCGGTATCGACGGCGCGGCCCATGCGCGCCTCCTGGAACATCGCTGTCACGGCTTCCCTGGATTTCAGGCAGATCCGCGCAGCACGTTTCAACTCCTGCCGGATCGGCACAGCGGCGGAACCGTTGTCGCCGCGCGATGCGATGATGGCCGGCCCGACCGCAGCCCCCATCTCGCTGTCGCTTTTGGTGGCCGTGACCGGTACATCCGGCGGCGGCGCGACCGGCCCGGTGGAGCTGCCGACATCCGCGCCCCTGCTGATATCGATGCAGACACGATTGACGCCGGAAACCTGGAGCAGGTTCAGATCCTCTGTCTTCGTCAGCAGGAAGCGGCTGCGCCAGAACGGATGATCCATATAGGAGCCGCCGAGCTTGATGATGAACATGCCCAGCGCGAGTTCGCCGATGTCGATCCATTTCTGGCTCATGCGGCGCGCCCACCGTGCCCCGGCGCACGGCTGTTCCCGGAAAGACTCAGAGCGCCGATGGCTCGCAACGAACCGGATTGCCCAAATGCCGATAAGACAAACACGTGACTGCGGATCTCGTAGCTGTTGTTGGGAGAATATCCAGACTGGGCAGTAGTCCTGGCCCGCCTGCGGGCATCCGCTCCGGAAACTTCGCCCGACCGTGGCACGCTTTTCAGTTTAGCCGCTCCTTGCCGTTCGCCCACTATTCGGCGCATTACGGGACGATAATTTGCCGCGGGCCGGCGCTCTAACATCGCCGCGCTGGTGCGGACGGTTGCCTAGTGCCGCAGTTGTCGACCAGAATTGCCTGTTCCGGCAACACCTTGCCAGCATCCCGGGCCCTGATGACACATCGCCGATGAATGAAGCCGATCGATGACAGCACCCATCGCCATTGAATGCCGCCACCTTCGCAAACGTTTTGCCTCACAGCAGCGCGATACGCTTGGCGATCTGTCATTTGTGCTGCCGCGCGGACGCTGCCTGTCGCTGCTGGGGCCTTCCGGCTGCGGTAAGACCACGCTGCTGCGCCTGCTGATGCAACTCGAACAGCCCAGCGCCGGCGAATTGCGGGTCGATCCTTCGCTGGCGGCGCAGATGACCTATGTCTTTCAGGAACCGCGCCTCGTTCCCTGGCGCACCACGCTCGAAAACGTGCTGCTGCCGCTCGAACTGCAGAAAGGTCGCAAATGTGCCAACGAGTGCAATCGCGCTGACGGACACCGGCGCGCCCGCGCCCTGCTGGAGCGGCTGGGCCTCGGCGATGTTGCCGACCACTTTCCCCGCGAGCTCAGCGGCGGCATGCAGATGCGCACGGCGCTTGCACGCGCACTCGTCACCGAACCCAAATTGCTGTTGCTCGACGAACCGTTCGCGGCGCTGGATGAGCGCACACGTTTTCGCCTGCAGGATTTACTGCTTGAACTCAAGGCCACCCTGGGCCTGCAGTATGTGTTCGTCACGCACTCGATTGCCGAAGCCGTTTATCTCGGCGACGACGTGCTGCTGCTCGATAAACGCGGCAGGCAGGCCGCGTGGCAATCCATCGAACTGCCGGTGCGCGCCCAGGAAACAAAAATGGGCATCGAATTCAACGCCATCGTGAAAACGTTTTCGCAGCGTTTCGCCGATATCGAGCAGGCCGCGTGAAGATATCGCCCGCCAGATTCATCCGCGAAAAATCGCCGGCGTGGATTTTTTTATTGCTGCTGCTCGGCAGCTGGGAACTCGCTGTCGGACAGCAATGGATCGCGGATTATCTGTTGCCGTCGCCGCGCGCCATCGTCGCGGCCACCGTCGATAACTGGAGCGATATTTACACGGCGATGCTATCGACGCTCACCTCGATTCTCTGGGGGTTCGGCCTGAGCTGTGTCATCGGCGTTTCTCTCGCCGTAATATTTTTTGCGCTTCCAATCGCACGCCGCGCGTTATTGCCGTTCTGCATTTTCTTTCAAACCGTGCCCATCATTGCCATCGCACCGCTGCTCGTCATCTGGTTCGGCTTCGGCGCGCCCACGGTAAAAGCATCGGCCTTTATCGTGTCGCTGTTTCCGATTCTCGCCAACACGCTCACCGGCCTGCAGCAAACCGATCCTTTACTCAGGGAATTATTTCAGCTGTACCAGCCGTCGCACCGGATGCTGATCACCAGGCTGCAATTGCCTTCGGCGCTGCCCTATATTCTCACCGGTTTACGCATCGGCATCGGCCTCGCCGTTATCGGTGCCATTGTCGGTGAATTCATCGCCGGCGGCGGCATCGGCAGCCTGATCGATTCGGCGCGCACGCAACAGCGCGTCGATCTCGTCTTCAGCGGCGTATTGATGTCGAGTGTGCTCGCGCTGTTACTGATCATGGCGCTCGATATCGTCGCGCGCGTGCTGATGGGCCGTCGCCCACTATTAACCTGACTGCAAATAATCCAGGGAATAAAATGCAATCTCGATACCTTCGTCTCATTGCCACCTTTTCAATATTGCTGTCGGTTTGCGCGGCACATGCCGAGCCCATCAAGCTCGCACTGAACTGGAAAGCCGAACCGCAGTTCGGCGGTTTTTACGCGGCAAAATTCAACGGCGATTTCGCGCGCAATAAACTCGATGTCGACATTCTCGAAGGCGGCTCGGGTACACCGACCGTGCAGATGCTGGCAGCGGGAAAAGTCGATTACGCGATCGTTTCCGCCGATGAAATCGTTATTGCGCACGACCGCGGCGCGAAAAATATCGTCGCGCTGTTTGCGACGTATCAAACCAATCCGCAGGCGATCATGACGCATGCCGGACGCGGTTTTAATAGCATCGCCGATATCATGCACGGCGATGGATTATTGCTGTGGCAATCGGGCTTGGCCTACGCGCAGTTTTTCAAAAAACATTATGCACCGGTGAAAGTGACGACCGCGCCCTATCTCGGCGGTATCGGCAATTTTCAAAAAGATCCAAACATTTCGCAGCAATGTTTCGTCACCAGCGAGCCGCTCGCCGCCGAGAAAGCGGGCATTAAGATCAAAACCTTTATGGTCGCCGACAGCGGTTACAACCCCTATACCACCGTACTTGCGACAACACGTGAGCATTTGCAGAAAAATCCTGCACAGGTCGGCGATATCGTCGCCAGTGTGCGCTCGGGCTGGCATGCCTATCTGCAGGATCCGGCTTCCATCAATGCGCAAATGGCACAGCTGAACAAGGCGATGGATTTGCCGACATTCCTCGCCAGCGCGCAGGCGCAAAAACCATTGATCGCCACGCCGCCCGGCACCGGGCTCGGCAGCATGACCCTTCAGCGCTGGCAGACACTGGTCAAGCAGTTGCGCGAGATCAAAATGATTAAATCGGCGGTGGCTGCCGATCAGTTATTTATCGATCGCTAGGCTGTCGGCATGCGTTCTTTTTTCTTCATTCTGTTATTGAGCATTGGCTGCAACCCCGTTCACGCGTGGGGCGATAAGGGCCATCAGATCACTGCAACGATCGCATGGCATTATCTGTCCCCCGCCACGCGCGAAAAAATCGATGCCTTATTGCGCGACGGCAACGACCCGGTCGCCACCGGTGCCGTCAGCGAACCGGCTTTCGTCAGCATATCGACCTGGGCCGATGCGTATCGCGATTCGGATCGCAAGGCCACGTCTTCTCATCGCGAACAAAGCCGCTACGAACAAACGCGACGCTGGCACTACATCAATCTGAAACTCGATCATCCCGACTTCGCCGGAGCCTGTTACGGATCGCCCCGGCTGAAACCGCAACAACCTGCCAGTCATGGCCCCGCAAAAGCGTGCATTACCGATAAGGTCGAGCAATTTGCTGCCGAGCTGGCATCGTCGCGCACGGCGACTGAGGAGCGGCGATTAGCGCTGCAGTTTCTCATTCATCTGGTCGGCGATCTGCATCAGCCATTGCACGTCGGCGATAACGACGATGCCGGTGGCAACGACATCGATGTGAGCGCGAAGGGATTCAAGCGAGGCACCCTGCACCGCTACTGGGATACGGCGATTCTCGCCAGACTCGGCCGCAAGCCTGCAACCATCGCCCGCAAACTCGTCGAGCAAACGAATCGTAAGCAATTGCGCCTGTGGCGGCGCGGCCATCCCCGCGACTGGACGCTGGAAACATTCGGCGTCACCCGCGATTACGTTTATGCGCCCTTACCCGGAGCCGATGCTAACGGTGTTCATATGCTCGATGAAAATTACGTGAACGCCGCAAAACAGACTGCCGCCCGGCAACTTGTCAAAGCCGGCGTCAGACTGGCTTATCTGCTTGAAAACGCGTTCGCCGCACAATCGCCGCCTCAACGCGCCCGTTAACATTACAATTCGATAATGTTCGGGCGCATGCGCTCGGGCTATCTATACTCACTCTACGCCCGCTGATTCATGGGCGGGCAATTCACACAACGGGCAGTAGAGTTTCTGGTCGGCAATTTGTTGTAGGGAGCGTCACTCGCCCCGGCGAGCAAAGGGTTTCCTTGAGTGTCCTCAGAGGCGGCAATTGCCGCCTCTTTTTCATGTTAATCGAAAGTGACCACGACCTTGCCCAGCGCCTTGCGATCCGCCACATGCCGAATCGCATCTGCCGCTTTCTCGAAGGGAAACGATGCGGACACGTAGGGATGCAATAAACCCTGCGCATGCCACGCAAATAATTCGTCAATATTTTTAATATTGTTTTCAGGCTCCTGCGCCACGAACTGTCCCCAGAAAACGCCGACAGCCGAAGCGGTTTTCAGCAGTAACAGATTCAGTGGCAGTCTGGGAATTTCACCTGCCGCAAAACCTACGACCAGATAACGGCCGTAGCGCTTCAAACTGCGAATGGATTGTTCGGCCAGCGCGCCGCCCACCGGATCATAAACCACATCGACACCATCGCCTTGAGTGATCTCCCGGATGCGCGAACGCAAATCCTCGCGGCTGTAATCGATGAGGGCGTCGGCGCCGTGCGCCTTGCATAGCGCGAGTTTTTCCGGCGTCGACGCGGCTGCGATGACGTTTGCGCCCATGGCCTTGCCGAGCTCCACCGCCGCGAGACCGACACCACCTGCCGCTCCCAGCACGAGCAAGGTTTCTCCTGCCTGCAAATGCGCGCGATCTTTCAACGCATGATGCGAAGTGCCGTATGCGTGCACGAAACCGGCGGCCTCGCTGAAACCCATCGAATCGGGAATCCTGCAGACCTCGTGTGCGGATACCACGATTTTTTCCGCAAAAGCGCCGACGTGAGGATGCGCGAGCACGCGCATGCCGACCTGCAAATGCGTTACGCCCTCGCCGATAGCGCTAATCACGCCAGCTGCTTCCATTCCGGGCGTGAACGGCAACTCGGGCCGGACCTGATATTTACCTTGCACGATCAGTGAATCGGGAAAATTGATCCCAGCCGATTTCACGTCAATAACCACTTCGCCGGCGCCCGCTGCAGGATCGGCAACATCCTCGATAAATAATTCAAACGGTGTCTTGTATTCTCTGCATACGACGGCCTTCATCGTTCCTCCTGCATTTTAAATCTGATCGTTCGTTCTGCTTTTCAATTCGCATTTCATTTTTTCAATTATCGATCATCCCGTTTCTGCAACGAGAAACAATCACGTTCCGCAAAATGTTTTTGCGACAATTTGTTCTGGGCGCGGCGGCAGCGCGTAACGCGCAAACTGTTTATCGAAACGATACGGTTGGGCCAGTACATCGACGAGCTGATTGAATGGTCCGAAATTATTTTCCATTCCGGCCTGTATCGCCTCCTCGACGAGATGATTGCGCGGAATGAAAACCGGATTCATCGCCAGCATCGTGCGCTGCGACTGCGCGGTATCGACGGATTCCTGTTGCAGCAGATTACGCCAGCGCTCCATCCATTCGCTCAAATTATCCGGCAGCGAATACAGTGCTTCGACGGTTTCAAATTGATCTGCGGTGGACGAGCCGGTGTGCACAAGCTCCGCGAGACGGCGGAATGTCAATGTGTAATCGGCTCGCGCTTCCGTCATGCGACTGAACAAATCCTCCAGCAGCGCGGCATTTTCATCGCTCGCCTGCGTGAAGCCGATTTTCTTCAGCATGACATTCGTATAATTCGATTGAAACTGAATCGCAAAACCATCGAGCGATGCCTGCGCCATTGCCACGGCCGCTTTTTCATCGGTGTTCACTTGCTCGCCGGTTTCAGTCAGGAGCGGCAACAGCGATTGCGCCAGCCACGACAGATTCCAATGCGCGATCGGCGGCTGATTGCGAAATGCGTAACGTCCGCGCTGATCGATCGAGCTATACACCTGATTCGGATTGAATGCATCCATGAATGCGCACGGCCCGTAATCGATGGTTTCGCCGCTCACCAGCATATTGTCGGTATTCATCACACCGTGAATGAAACCGAGCTGCTGCCAGTTCGCAATCAACTGCGCCTGCCGTGCGATAACGCCATCGAGCAAGGCGCGATAGGGATTATCCGCCCGCGCTGCCTCCGGATAATGTCGCGCAATGACATGCCCGGCGAGAGTGCGCACCGCATCGATATCGCCGCGTGCGGAAAAATATTGAAACGTGCCGACCCGGATATGACTGCTGGCAACACGCGTGAGCACCGCACCCGGCAGCATTTCTTCGCGCAGCACGTTTTCGCCGGTGCTGATCGCGGCAAGACTGCGCGTGGTCGGCACGCCGAGCGCAGCCATTGCTTCGCTGACAATATATTCCCGCAGTACTGGACCGAGTGGCGAACGGCCATCGCCCATGCGCGAATATGGCGTGCGGCCGCTACCCTTCAACTGGATATCGTAACGCTGCCCGTCAGTGCCGATGACCTCACCGAGTAAAATCGCACGGCCATCGCCCAGCTGCGGATTCCATCCACCGAACTGATGCCCCGCATACACCGTCGCCACAGGCTCGGAACCTTCGGCGATTTCGCTTCCCGACAAAACCCGTAGCGCTTCAGCACTGTCGAGCCATTGCGGATCGATGCGCAGCAGTTTCGCCAGCGTCTCATTGGTGCGGATAAACGCAGGCGCCGCAACGCGCGTCGGCGATTGCCGCGTGAAAAAAATCTCGGGCAGCCGCGCGTAACTGTTATCGAAGCAACCGTTGTCACAGAAAATACGAGAGTGCTCGCTCATGCCTGTCGCCCGCTCAATCATGCAGTGTCGACATGGTACGTCATGCCCTGCTGCGACACAGCTTTTTATGGGCCTACAATTTATGGGACTGGAATTTATGGGATTACATTTTCATGAGCGGTTATCATGCCGCCACGAAAATCCGATTCGGCATTCCGGCGATGAACCACTCATCCGATCATGACAATATTCCCGACGTGCGGGATGGCCTCAACAGGAAAGAGCGCACCATTCTGTATTGTCTGCAACAAACCCAGCAGGAACTGGGCGGCCGCAGTGTGCCGACCATCATGTTATACGGGCGCGTAGTGGAATTGATCGATATCGGACAGGAAGAATTTCAGACCATTCTTTCCCGCTTCGTCGGCCTGACACGCACGCCTGACGATCAGTGTTAGATAGCCACACACTGAATCGGCATCCTGCGCCCCAGCTCAACGGAAAGGTTATCGCCCTTGCCGCGAATGGTATTCGGACCATTGCTGTAAATGAAACCGGAGCCGCTGGGCTGCTGCTGCAGCTCGATACTTTCGCCATTGCGCATCAGGATTGCGGAACGCGTAGCCTGCGCAAAGCGGACTGAAATGCTCTCGCCGTTTGTGCAGGAAAATGTGACATCGCGGTCATCCTGAATAATCGGCATGGGCCCACAGGCGCAAACCAGCAAAGCGAAAATACCTGCCGAATAAAATGCCTTCACCCGATTCATTCACCAGACGGTCTTTCAAAGAAGAAACACTCGGGCAGGATGGCCGGAGCAATGTAGTCCAGATCCTGAGCCGACACACCGCAATCGAAGAAAACCTCGCGCCACTGACGCACCACTCCGACGATCTGATCAATTTCCTGGCGGGCCGCGTCGGCCGACAGTCCGAAACGGCCAGCCTGCGACAACAGGTTGTAGCGGCTAGCCGTGCGACCGTAATTGCCTACGGTCAGTGCCAAGTCACGCCGCTCCAAACTAACCACCGGGGCGGGCACCAGATCATAGGCGGGCGACAAGCGCCATCCCTTGGGCCGGCGAAGCAGCGCGTGATTGCGGGGGTGATCGTCATTATTGGTCACGGCGGCATTGAAGACCATGCGCCGGAACAGCTCAGCGCAATCGGCTTCGGGCCTGTCGGACCAGCGACGCAGATTGTCAGCCAGCAGCGGATAGGACCACCGTTCACGGCTCAGATAGCTGTCGTCGCAGTCGAGCACAGTCAGCCCGCTGACCAGCCCAAAGCGCAGATAACCCTTGTCCGTGTGCTCGCGATCAAAGCGCTGCAGCATCAGCACATCGCTGTCGCCCACGGCCTGCAGGCGTGCCTGCGTGACGTTCAGACCGCAGCGACGCGCGAGGTCGAGAGTGGCGTACTCGATGCGCTGCAGGTTGCAACGATCATCTTTCGCTGGAAACTTACCCAGCCACAGACACTGCGCATCCTCGATAGTGGCTTTAGGGCGTGCGCCGCCCATGCTGGTGCCCGGGTCGAGCTGCTCCAGAAGATGCACGGGTACCGGCTTGCCTTCCTCAATGGCCTGCGCTGCAGCAATTAATTCAGCGAGCCGGTGAGTGCGGTTGTACTCACGCCTGGGAGCTGGTGGTTCCGCCTTGAGGCCAAAACTCAGATAACCAGCACCATCCTGCGGCCCATGCAGCAAATAGTCGATCTCCTGCAAATCACCGGCAGCGCGCTCAAGCTTGTGCTCAATAACCCGTCGCCCCCAGGCATCTGGACCCGCATCACGCACTGCACCAGGGATGCCTTTGAGTTGGGTGAATTCGTAGACAGTTTTACCCAGGGGCAGGTGGTACGGATCTAGCGCCACTGCTTCGGCACGTTGGAGATAGCGGTCGCCATAGCGAAAGCGCCCGATCTGCGTGCCATCAGACAGAGTCTGCACTTTCAGCAGCGCCGCCGGCACCGTGTCCAGCGTGCCGGGAAGCTGGATGTAGACATAAGCTTCGCGCTCAGAAGTCATAGTCGTTGCCAGTCTTGCGTGGCTTACCTGCACGGGCGGGACGCCGCGAAGCCTCAAGCGCCTTACCGTGAATATCGGTGTCGGGATCAGCTACTGAGTCCAAAGACCTCTCCAGGCCAAGCGCCCACAGCACGGTGAAACAGACACCGATAGCTGTGCCAGGCTTGCCAAGCTCCAGAGCTGTCAGGGTGTTGCGATTGACCCCTGCTTTGCTGGCTAGATCCACCACCGACCAGCCGCGACGAATCCGTGCGATACGGATGCGCTGACCCAGCTGAGCGATCCGCTCGGAAACATGTGATGGAATGGCAAAACTGCTCATAATTTTGGGCTCAATAAGACTAAACGCCCATTATTATAGGCAATCAATGATGATTTCGTAAGCCATAAAAAAACTATTTGATCAATATATTAGGCGTATAGCACATTAATAACCAGCTTATTAGGCAAAAACTCCTCCAGCCAACGTTCTTTTCACACCCCGAGGGCAACCATACACAGCAAAGACAGACAACTACTACACCTCGGCGAATACACTTTCATCACCATCATCATCTTGAGCTGTAACCGAATTAGGTAGCCGCCCTACTACCTTAACGCCAAGATCTACAAAACCATCAACGATTTTGGTCAAGCTGCCTTTGCCTTCGTGGAGTGTCTTAAACGTATCAACGTAAGTGGTGTGGACGGTATTGATCTGACTTCCCAACCTTCCCATCTTCCCCAAAAAGATCCGCAGCTTTTCGTGAATCCTGGTGGCCTGGTCGGCAAGTATTTTCGTGCTTTGATTTTGTCGCTGAATGCTCCACAAATTTGCGACTACACGTAGCACGGGAAGCAATGTCGTTGCCGTGACGATCGCAATACGCTTTTCGTACGCCGACTGAAAAAGCGCCGGACTGTGTTCGGCAGCAAGCAAGTAGGCCGGCTCGATCGCCATAAACATAAAGACAAAATCAGGCGAATTGAGCCCCTCCAGCTCGGGATATTTTTTGGCTGCCAAGGTGTCGATGTGATTGCGAATCGCAGCCAGGTGAGCGGCGAGCGCAACCGCGCGCTCCTCATCGGTTTCCGCCGCCACGTAATTCGTATACGCCACCAGTGATACCTTGCTATCCACGATGATGTGTTTATTTTCGGGGAGATGTACAACAAAATCCGGCCGGCGATCTTTTTCATCCTCATCCTTGAAGTTCGCTTCGCGCTCAAACTCAACCTCTTTGCGCAAACCCGCCTGCTCCAGCAAAAACTCGACTTTTTGCTCCCCCCAAGTTCCTTGCAGTTTTTTATCGCCCTTTAACGCTCGGGTTAAATTGGATGCTTCCGTTGTGATCTGATTGTTCAATTGAATGAGCTTTTCCAATTCAGTTTTCATTGAGGCTTGGCCGTGAACGGTATCCGTGTGAATCTGATCGGTGCGCTGACGGAACGACTCTAATTGATCTTTAAGCGGCTTAAGCAGTGCGTCCAGACCTTGTCGACTTTGTTCTGAAAAGCTCTGCTGTTTCGCTTCGAATATCTGATTGGCAAGATTTTGAAACTCCTGCGTTAACTGCACTTTGTTATCCTGTAACAAGCGCAACTTCTCTTCACTGGCCTCACGCTCTTTTTCGCTCGCTGTTTCCAGCTCAGCGATTTTTGTCTCGGCAGCTGAAAGCGATGCGCGCAACCGCTCCAAATCCTGTTCTTTTTGCTGCAGCACACTTCGGGCTTCGACTAATTGGCGGGCCTGCTCGGCAGCTTGCCCCAACTTTTCGCTCTGCGTCTTTAATTGCCCCTGCAACAACGATTGGGCTTCCTCCAGTCGCAGCACCGTCAACCTGGATTCTTCAAGCTGCTTAGTACGATCGTGCACCCGAGTCTCTTCAGCCTCCAATTTCTCCTCAAGGGCTCCGACCCGAACACGCAACTCTTTCTCGATATTGCGCAGCGAATCAAGTTGCTCGCCGAGCATTTTCCATTCTTGCAGCCGGCTGTTTTTTTCAGCGTCCAGCTGACTAATCTGCTGCTTCGACAGCGCCAGCGATTGATTAGCCTGAGTCAATTGTCCCTCCCACTGCGACTGACTATCCGCCAGATTTTTAGCAGCCAATCCCTGCGCGGCTCGACCGCCGACAAAGTAACCCAGCACAAGAAACACAGCCAATATCGCAATCATCACAATGAGCAGGACAGGTGATATGGTCATCATTCTTCCTTTAAAAAATAAGATGTGAGTTAGCTCAGATTCAATGCAGCACTATGGATGATTAATGCGGCGGTAACGATGACCTACAGTGACGACACGGCCGTTAGCCATCACAGCGTACGCATCAAGAAGCGCCGACACGCGCCCGAACAAACCACCGGCATAACTCGCCAACTGCTTTCGAGCATGCTTGTCGAAATACAGAATTTCCGATCCATCATGTGCGTGTTCTCGATTACCAAAACGCTCTAACAGCTCCAAGGCTAAAGGTGGCAGGCCCCGTTGCTGTGACCGAACTTGAGCGTGCTGTGTCATATTCATGGCAGGTCTCCTTGTTAAGCGTCCTATCAGTGAATTGCGGTTGAATCCCCTGGCTGATATTGCATGCAAAGCAGAAACTCTTCGAAACGCGTTACCTGAATTTGGTTTAGTGCAGCGAGATAGGGACCGCCTACCGCTTTGCGTAATGTCGCTAGTAAGCGGCGCTCGTCAGCAGTTTGCGGGATATCCAAGTAAGGCTCGATTACCTGCCACATCTCCGGCTGGTATTCCTCTAAACACAGCCGCAGCAGATGAATAGGCTCTACCTGCAGGGCCTTTGCTACAGGGTCGATCTTATTCAACGGTAATTGCGCTTTTCCCTGCTTGATCAGCGCAATGATCTGCGGATTGTCGAATCCCACCTCACGCGCCAAATCCTTTTGTTCAATGTCGAGCGAGGCCATGCAATGAGATAAAAATAGAGCGACTTGGGATGCATTGTCAGAGGCCATCTATTGCTCCTATTTTCTAAGCAGCGATCTGGTCGACAGCTGTGTTTCGATGAAGCCAGTTTGCACTCTCAAGTGGCTCACGGAATGAGCCACCCATAAAATTATTATGGAAATCTGGAAAATATTTTCGCATGGTGGCTCACACCATGAGCCACCATGCCGTTATGCTGTGTCGCTGTCGCTGGCCGGATATCGGTATGCGATCCATCGTCGTAAGGAATTTCTCGTGCAGCGATCCAACAATGAGGTTTTATTTTCTGCCACCGATCTCACGCACTTTGCCGAGTGCCAGCATCTGTCGTGGCTGGACCGATTAAACCTCGACCACCGCATGGAAGCCGCCGAAGATGATGCGCAGGCCATTTTGATCCAGCAAAAAGGCTACGCTCATGAAGCGCAATTCTTTGAAAAAGAAAAATCGCAATGTCCTAGCTGGATAGAAATTAAGGGAGATTCACTGGAGGCTCGGATCGAAACCACCGCGCAGGCTATTCGCGACGGGGTGGAGCTGATTTTTCAAGGTGTATTACGACGAGGCAACCTGACCGGGACCGCCGATTTCCTTATGCGCGTACCAGGCGCTGATATTCAATACGAGGTTGCCGACACCAAACTTGCGCGGTCCACGAAAGCCAAGTTTTTATTGCAGCTGTGCTTTTACTCAGACCTGCTGTCGGATCTGACAGGCAAACTGCCGGTATCCATACATGTTGAGCTGGGCAGCGGCAAGCGCGAAACCTTTCGCGTTGCTGACTATTTCTATTATTACCTCCATCTGCGCGATCAATTTCTTGCCTACATCGACACCTATCCCGAAGCTGCACCGCCCTATCCAGTCCCTTGCGAACATTGCACGATCTGTCGCTGGCGCGATCGGTGCGCCGAGCAACGATTAACGGACGACCATCTTTCAGCGGTTGCGAATATCCGGCAGCAGCAAATTGTCCGGCTGGAAGCGGCTGGCATCAAAACGGTGGTTCAACTTGCTGAGCTGGCACCGTCAGCGAAGATAAAAGACATCGCCGAGGAGACGCTCACCAAACTGCGCGAGCAGGCCCGTCTGCAAATGTGGGAACGCACAACCGGTGAAGCTAGGGTCGATATTCTGGAACTCAACGAGAACGAAGTACGTGGTTTCGACCGGCTTCCTCTTCCCGATCGCGGCGACTTGTTTTTCGATATGGAGGGCGACCCCATCGAGGACGGCGGCCTGGAGTATTTATTCGGCGTGTATTACTTCGACGATGGCCAGCCTCAATTCACGGCTTTCTGGGCACATGATCGCGCAGAAGAGCGTCAGGCGTTCATCGATTTTATGAATTTCGTGGAAGCGCGTATCGCTCGATTCCCCTCCGCGCATATTTATCATTATGCGCATTACGAAAACACCGCGCTCAAGCGCCTCATGACCTCACACGGCGTGAAGGAAAGCGCTGTCGATCAATTACTGCGCGAACACCGTCTGGTGGATCTTTACAAAGTTGTCCGCGAAGCCCTGCGCATCTCAAAAGATTCTTATTCGATTAAATCCGTCGAGAGCTTTTATGCTGAGAAACGCTCGGCCGATGTCAAAAAAGCAAGCGACAGCATTGTCGTCTATGAACAATGGCGTGAATCCCGAGATCCTGCATTATTGGAGTCCATCCGCGTATATAACGAAGATGATTGCCGCTCAACGTGGCAATTGCGCGAATGGCTGCTCACGCTGCGGCCATCGCATGCGCACCGGTTCAACGCTGCTGCCGTGGAGGATGCGAAAGCTGCCGCAAGCGCTGCAAAAAAATCAGAGAAAACCCTTGCGCACGAGTCGATGCTTGAGCGTTTTCATGAGCGATTGATCACCGCACCGGAAAACCCTGCGCTCGACCCCAGCCTCGCCGAGCTGGTTTTTCAGCTATTGGATTTTCATCGACGCGCTGACAAGCCAGGCTGGTGGTCCACCTTTGACCGCAAAGAGGCGGAGTTTGAAGACTTGATCGATGACATGGAGGTCATCGCAGGCCTTCACTCACCGCAATTTATCGATTGCGATGAGGGCAGCATTTACCGCTATCACTACCCTGCCCAGGAATTCAAAATCAAAGCCGGCGACCCTGTTGCACGTCTCGATAATTTAAAAGAGGCAACAGTTGTAGCAATTGATGAAAAATCGCTCACCATCAACCTTGAAATGCGTCTGGGAAAGGAGCCCGCGCCGCCTGAACTGCTCTCGATTGCACTGGGCAAGCCTATCAACAACGATGTCATGCGTGACGCGGTGGTGGCGTACGCCAATGCGCTATGCCAAGGCAGTGAGGAGTTTAAAGCGGCAACGGAATTTCTGCGTCGAACCATTCCCGACATTGCAACGGTTCCTATCGGCAGCCCGCTCATTGATGCAGCTGAAGATACTGTTGCCCAGGCAATCAATGTAGTGAGCCATTTGAACAATTCTTATGCCTTTATCCAGGGACCACCAGGCACGGGCAAGACATACACCGGCTCGCATATCATTGCGGACTTGCTAGCACGCGGCAAACGGATTGCGGTTTCGTCCAACAGTCACAAGGCCATAAACAATTTACTGAACGCTGTCGACAAGCGAATGAAGGAACGTGGCGTCAGCTATCGCGGCATGAAAAAAGTTGGCCAGAAAGGCAGTGGCGAAATTCAAAGTGACTTCATCGTAAACGTTGGCAGCTACAAGCCGATGGAACAGGAGAAACCTGATCTCATTGCAGGTACGGCTTGGGCCATTGCACGTCCGGAATTTCGTGGCGAGTTCGACTATCTATTTATCGACGAAGCCGGTCAGGTCTCTTTAGCCAATACCATCGCAATGGCAATGTGCGCGAAAAACCTGGTATTGCTGGGCGATCAAATGCAGCTCGGTCAGCCTATCCAAGGTTCGCACCCAGGCCGCAGCGGCGAATCTGCGCTGGAGTATCTCTTGGCCGGCGAGCACACCATTGCTCCAGAGCGCGGGATATTTCTCGATAAGAGTTTTCGTATGCACCCCGATATATGCGGGTTTATCTCAGACGCCATTTATGACGGACGCCTCAAATCCGACGAATCAACCTTTCAGCAAGCACTAGTGTTAAACAATGCAGCACACCCATTGCTAATGCCAACCGGCATTCGCTTTGTACCGCTTGAACACGATGGTTGCTCGCAAAAGAGCGAAGAGGAAGCTGCTCTTATTGCCGAGATATTCGAAAACCTTTTGACTCAGCATCACCGAGACAAGAGTGGTAACGTCAAGCCAATAACCCTTGATGACATATTGGTTGTCGCCCCCTACAACATGCAGGTTAATCTGTTAAAAAACACGCTGCCAGAGGGAGCACGAGTTGGCACAGTTGATAAATTTCAAGGGCAAGAGGCCGAAGTTGTGCTTATCTCAATGGCAACTTCAAGCCAAGAATACATGCCGAGAAATATTGAATTTCTATTTAGCAAAAATCGGTTAAATGTGGCTATTTCCCGTGCGAAATTGCTTTCTTTTTTCATCCTCTCCTCGGAGCTACTGTCTGCAAAGGCGACTAGCCTAAAAGTAATCCCTCTCATAAACACTCTTTCATTCCTTAAATCAGGTTACTCTCAATGAAAAGAATTCCAGTAAAACTAACTAAAAATGATATTGACGAAGGCCTAATATGGATAGGCTCAGAAAATATTGATTTTTTCCCTAAAAATTCACGGTTCCCTAGAGACAGGAAAGCTCTTAATACGCTAAAAAATAACGGCGTTTATTTCAATAAAAAGGAAAGCGCAACAAAAATTAGATTTTTACTTAAGGAAATACAAGAAACAGTAATGGGGCCAGTTGCTACTAGAGGATCAGGTGATACGAGACCTGATATTAGACCACAGTTAAAAAAATACTTTAAAAACAGAAGCGTTAATGCAGAAGAAGGAGATATTGTCAGAATTTTATTAAAGGATGGAGTTTACGAAATATCGATGGAAAAAAATTATACCTCTGAGGATGAAATAAGCATAGATCGACCGAACTTATTAAAATCGCCGCCACCTATAAAAGATATAGAAAGTCATCGCTCCGATAAAGACGGAGACCCTCTAGCAATCAATTGTAAGCCAGGTTCATTTTATATGGATCAATTTGGACTTAGCGAGATGCCATCAGGCGAAGCGCAACGAAGAGAATCCACTAGTCAAGTATATGAGCGTAGCCCCAAAGTAAGAGAGTATGTTCTGGAAAGAGCCAAAGGCCATTGTGAATGGTGCGGCAGCAAAGGGTTTACCACCTCAAAAGGTTCCACTTATCTGGAAACCCATCACATACAACCACTTTCAGAAGAAGGAGATGACTCCATCTTTAATGTAATTGCTCTTTGTCCAAATCATCATAGGGAAGCTCATTTTGGCGAGAACTCCCAGCAAACAAAGAAGGCTCTCTTAGACCGCATTGATAAATTGAAAAGGCCAGTGCATGCAACACCACCAAAAGGTTAGACCGATGCAATGAAGCAAGCCGCCCGCATACGTGAAATTGTCGCCATCCTGAGTGCAAGTCGGCATCCAGTGCATAGGGATGTATTTCTGGAAGCGCTTGAAGTGTCTCTGGCGACATTCAAGCGCGACATAGAAACACTTCGCGATCAGATGCAAGCCCCCATTGAATATGTGGCAGCTGAAGGCGAGTCACGTGGCGGCTATATTCTTGAGAAAAAGGACTGGGTTTCCGGAAAGCACGGCCTGCCCAACGTATGGTTTTCCGCGTCGGAACTCTACGCGATTTTGATGATCGATGAACTCGCCAAGCATATTGGTCCAGGCCTACTCAGCGAACATCTTCGAGACCTCATCCCCCGCATAACCATGGCGCTAAGTTCTGGAGGAGACTCAGCTGACAGAATTCGGTCCAAAATAAAAATCATGACATCGGCCAGCCGAAGAAATGGCTCTCCGTTTTTTGATACCGTCACACAGGCCACAGTGAATAGCGAACGGCTTGAGATTCTCTACTACACGCGCACACGCAACGAACGATCAACCAGGGAAGTTTCTCCGCTGAGGATTATTCATTACAAAGAAAACTGGTACCTCTTTGCGTGGTGCCATAAGTCCGATGGAATTCGGATGTTTGCCATGGATGCAATTGAAGATGCGAAAAACCTCAAAAAGCCGGCAAAGACGGTAGCAAACAAGCAAGTGGACGAAGTCATAGGCAAGGGCTTTGGAATCTACCTGGGGGGAAACATCTCTTGGGCAACTCTTCGATTCAACGCAAAGCAGGCGCCATGGATCAGCTCCGAGGTTTGGCACCCAGAGCAACACGGACAATACCTCAATGATGGCAGATATGAGCTGAAAGTTCCGTATAGCAACCCGAACGAGTTGATACTTGAAATTCTTAAATACGGTGAAAATGTCGAGGTTATTGAGCCTGCATCTCTTCGTCAGGAAATTGCTACGAGATTATCTAAAGCCGCAAAAATTTATAGCTCTAACGAAAGGCAGAAATAATACAAAAGACTCGCGAGTGCCTATGGATGTCTTGCGAAGTGAAGAATGGGGTGGCTGATGGGGATCGAACCCACGACCACAGGAATCACAATCCTGTTTTGGGTAAATAGAAACCTTTTATTTTCAAAAAGTTAGCGACTTAACGACTACAAAACACCCAACAAGATACGAATAAGATACATTTTATCAATATAATCAAAGACTTAGATTTGACAGACGCTTTTGGATCGAGGCAAGGTACCACCAAGCCACTCGTCAATTGAGACTACTGCGCTTAAGACGAATCCGACCTTGACCACTTAAGGCTGCCAAAATGACTGAAAATGACCTAGTAAATACCCATTTAAAATTTAGGTTTGACCCAAAATATCAAACTGTCACGGAGAAAACATTTCGCACCGATATACGAGACGCGCTGAGCTATATCCGCAAAGCTTTACCGCCCGAGATCTATAACGAGGTGTTGGCCTCTCAGAAAAAGCTACCCTTCTTCTTGCATCGCATCGCCCCTGCCATTATTGAAAAATTAAAAAGTGATGTTGCACTAGCCGAAAGCAAGACAAGCGATTCTTGGCGCAAGCTCCGAACGGCAGTTGCACGACTATATGGCGCAACCGGCCTAATACAAATCGCGGACAACATCAAAAAAATCAAAAACCCAGCCGAATTGAACAACCGAAACAAAAAGCCTCGGGCCAGCCGTCGCCAAAAAAGCATACATAAGAGTAATTTAAACCAGTTAATCATAGAAAGAACGGACGCTGGAGATTTGGACTCAGTGACATTGCTCATCCTGGGCTGGTCGTTAGGGATTCGACCATGCGAGGTCAAAAACATAAGTTGGAAACAGGCTCAGAAAGCGGGCTATATAGAGGTAACTATTGGCGCAGCTAAAAGCACAGTTGTTGGGCAAAGATATGTAAAACTGAGCCGTGGAATAGATCGCACCCTGACCATAGAAACCGACCCTTTTCTTATTACATCAATTGATTATTGGAATAAAACCTCTAACGACGGGAACATCGAAAAACGAATAAAAAATGCGTCTGAACGAGTTTCAAATGCTGCTAAAAAATTATGGCCCAACCAAAGAAAAAATTTTACTTTATATTCACTAAGAGACATTTTTGGATCTCGTGTGAAATTCAGATTCCAGGATGAAAAACAGGGACGCGTTATAGTCGCGGCACTTATGGGGCACAAATGCACAAAATCGGCCAGATCTTATGGAAACTCCGCGACCGGAAAAAGCATGGTTGAAAAATCAAAATGCAACGCCCCTCAACCATCCAATGAAACTGTTGCTAAAGTTATAGATAATCGCTCCTCATTAGAAAAACTCAATACTGATCTAGCTCGTTACGAACGATTAAATCATAGAGAACATTTAGAAATTTTACACGACAATCGTTTGAGCCCGGAAAACAGATTAAGTCGATTTGAAAAACTCTTCGAAAGAAGAATCAATGGATACCATAAATGGCCGGAAAAAGATCGATAGCCATTGTTCACTTCCCCTAAACCGAGACAGCGCTTATTAGAGTTTTCTGAGATGATAATTTCTCAGGAGACGACAATGAAAAAAACACGCTTTACCGAAACTAAAATCGTATCGATTCTGAAAGAAGTCGATGTCGGTTTTAAAGTCGAAGACATTTGCCGCAAACACGGCATCAGCAACGCCACCTACTACAACTGGAAAAGCAAATACGGTGGCATGGAAGCCTCGGACGTGAAAAAGCTGCGCGAGCTTCAGGAAGAAAACGACAAGCTGAAGAAAATGTTCGGCAATCTCAGTTTGGAAAATGCTGCGCTGAACGGGTTGATCGAAAAAAGGGGTGGTGACAGGCGCAAGGCGTGACGCGGTTGTTGATCTGGTGGAATTGGGTTTAACGATCGCGTACGCCTGCCAAGCGGTGAGGCTAGGCCGCGCGAGTTATTACCGAACACCGCGCAACTGGCGTATCGCTGATGCGGCTGTCATTGATGCCTTGAACGAGCAATTGAAGAAATCGCCGCGTGCAGGTTTCTGGAAATGCTATCAGCGTATTCGTCGCGCAGGTTTTACATTCAATCACAAGCGCGTTTATCGCGTGTATTGCCAGATGGGATTGAATTTACGGCAGCGCACCAAGCGTGTCTTGCCGAAGCGAATCGCGCAACCGCTCGACGTGAGCTTGTTTCCAAATGAGCAATGGGCTTTGGATTTTATGCATGACACCTTGTATTGCGGTAAACACTTTCGCACGCTGAATATTATCGATGAAGGCACGCGCGAGTGTTTGGTAATTGAGGTTGATACCAGTTTGCCAGCGGCACGCGTGATTCGTGCTCTGGAGCGATTGAAACAAGAACGCGGATTACCGAAACAAATACGCGTCGATAATGGCCCTGAATTAATAGCAGCGGAATTTTACGACTGGTGTGAGAGCCACGGCATTGAGGTTGTTTATATCCAGCCGGGCAAGCCGCAGCAAAATGGTTTTGTTGAACGCTTTAACGGCTCAATGCGCTGTGAGTTTCTCAATGCGTATTTATTTGAATCGCTGTCGCAGGTTCGCGAGATGGCATGGGTGTGGATGCTCGACTACAACGACGAGCGACCGCGCGAAAGCTTGGGTGATCTGCCGCCAGCGGTGTATCGCGCAAAAGTGGAAAACTCTAATTTAGAAGTGTCTCACTAATGGGGAAGTGGACAGATGGAATGAATACTGATCTGTGAAGTTACGGTAAAAATAACGGGGCATCTGCTATACCCAAATTTTCAGCATACAGGCAACCTATCATCGCATCCCAAACCTTTTCCTTGCCCGGCGAAGTTAATTTTTTCGGGATATCGTAGGTGGCTTGCTGGGTAGAAATTTGGTCACGTAACTGGTGAAGCACAACCAGCACAGATGGAACTGTGAAACACTGATGTTGAATTTCCTCCGTGTTAGGCAATCGAACCATCGCGGCGCCGAGGTTTATATACCACCCTTGCGCGCCGTCTTTGCGCACGATATCCCATTGAGGTTTATCACTACCAACACCAAAAAGTCCTTTGGGTCGAGTGCTTAGGGTGATATGCAACTCACTGGCATCGGCTTGATCATAAGCATATTTATACGAACTTATCGAGTCGTATCCATTGAGTTCATGCAGGCGGCGAGTGACTGCGTATAACATCAAATTAAAACCGAAAATAGATTCGCTATCTGCCATAACCTTGAAAAGCTTAGCAGTGTCAGTTCCTTCAGTAACCTGAACCAAATCGCCGCCAAGCAGCGGATACAATGATGGAAGAAATGCATCACCCATAAGAACTGATTGTTGCAAAATGGCGATATTGGTTACCTTTTTTGCAACGAAAAGCCAGTCAATCGGGGAGTCAATTTGCCATTTATCGAGCGCAAGAAATTCGTGGACTTGGAGAAGATTATCTTCCTTACGCGCACACACGATTGGGTAGAGAAAATGTGTGTTGCACAGTGCATCCACGCACTCGTTTAGGTAACGAATATTTATTAGATCTCGCGCTAAAACAGAAAGCTTTTCAGAGAACGGATTTTTCAGCAAGTCGCCTGTAACAATATCGATACGATGTTGAATATCTCTACAGGTTGGCACCGGATTTAACGCAAGCGACAGGGTATTTTCTAGATTTTGACCAACAACACTGCTGAACAGTGAAAATAGAGAATCGAATTTATTAACCGCCGTTTGAAGCACACCTACTTCGAAGCCATTTTCCACATCGGCCGCACCAGCATGGTCAATATGCGTTCTCGATAAAAGGAAAGGATTAATGCTATCTCGGCCCGTCGACTCAAACAAATCTTTGAAAAGATTCCACTCACGAGAGTCAGGTTTTATGGCTCCGAGAATGCCGCAAAGGACATCATAACCGGGGATATTCCCCTCCAATACATTTATCAGCTGGATGTCTTCGTTATGATAAAGTGCCTTAATTCGATTCAAATCATTAATAAAAAACTGAGCAATGAGTTTACGATTAAACAGAATTTCATCGGTTATTTTATATTGCATTTCAGATAATTTATTGGTGATATTATTAAGTGACTCCAATATTAGCTGCTGACCCTGCATGAGATGCCGCTGCCCCTCAAGCAAATCATTAAGCTTTTCATCCATTTCACCGAGTTTGTCCATAATTTTCCCAAGCGCTGCCATTATTTGAGCATGGCGCTGTGCGGCGGCATCCGGTTTGCCTTTACTAAAAAGATTACTGACTGTACTTACAGCGCCCAAGACGTTGCCCGAGCTATATTGCAAATAGGCGGTTGCAGCAATAGACCCGATTTCCACCACCTTGCCAAGATCGTTCGCCAGCTTATTGTCAGGACCTAAAACATTATTAAGAATGTTAACTGTATCTTGGCCATGGGATACTAGCTCGTTGATTTCTTTGTTCAATGATTCCTGAGTTTTTAATACTTCCTGTTTTTTGATTTCTTTCTCTTTTTGATCTTGGGGCAGTCTAATGACATTCGCCTTGATTGCTTCTAACTTCTCACTCGCTGTCATTTTTCCGTACGTGAAATCAGCCAAAAAACGAATATCGCGGTCGTGCTCTTCGAGGGTTTTCGTGTTGTCGTCAACGCGCTGTCTCACCTCATCAACTGTTTGATTGATCTTAGATATAGATTTTTCAATGACGTTGATAGACTCTATTGCATCCTTAAAATTCTTATCGATGGAATGCTTGATGGCAACGGCCTCGGAGGCGAGCTTCGCGATGTCAGCGTCCTGCCTAGCATCTGTAATAAGATTTTCGAGATATCCACCCGTGACCGCCTTGGTTAGCTGGCCAATCATTATTTCATTGAGTATCGGCTTCGCTCCGTTAGGGACGTTGACATTTAACCCATCGGCCAACTCATCTAAACCTAAATGCCGATCAGCGGCTTTAATCACATCAGGGTCATACAGAGCCTGAGGATTACCCCCTTTGTCCATATAGACCTTTAGTCGATCCTTAAGAATATTTTCCGCATGCGAATCAAGCGTGTCATAAAGCGCTGATTTACCCTCGTTGATGAGCGTGGTGACGCCTGCCTTGGCGCCAGCAGAAAGGACCGTAGAAACAACCCCACCGCCCGCCACAGGCATCGACGCAAACAGAAAGGCCGTTCCAGTGGCTACAAGAATTTCCGCAGGTAATTTGACTGCATTATTTATTTTCTTTGTTGACTCATAGTCCGAAATGATTTCCCTGATGGCCCATTGGCTTTCAGGTTTAATCATGATGCTACGTGTCGCCGCCATGAGAAACGCGCCATTCTGATCGGCACGAATCATATCGGGTGAAGAGAGCACAGATTTCTGCAGTAATATATTTCGATCGCGCCGTTTCTGAGTCAACAATTCTAATATCTCGGCCTGTGTGGGATTTGTCATTAAAAACATCTCCAGTAGGAATGTGCCGGATTAACGAGGTAACGCAGTTATAATGAATTATTGGCTAGTTGAATTACGCTGGATTTCAAGTTCTTCGATGCGTGATTCCAAAGACTCAATTGTCGGTATCAATTCAGCCAATATATCCTTCTTAAGTTGTTCGCGAGCCAAGCTTTGTTCTTTACGCTGCCGAAAAATCTGGCACTGCAATGCCCATATATGCTTATTGTCGATGAGCACACCGACGGGCTCTACGGGGGAAATAGCTTTAACATCATACGGTAGCTCGCCAACACCATAGGGTGAAACAAGTGGTTTTGTGAAAGCGACGGTATTGACAGCCAACTCAGAGAAGCTATAAACCACCTCCCCTCCTGCCTGCCCCTGAATACCAATGGTCAACTTGAATAAATTATTAGATGGGGAGATGTGAATTTGGCCTGGGGGGAAGACCCGCCCGAAATCTAAATCATAACCTCCAACAGGCAGTAGCTGTATAAACTTAGCGGCCTCATCTATTCGAAAGATATTGGCTAGCGGGGGAACTGCGGACACGCTGTGGTCATTCGGCACATTTTTACAATCCATCCAATCTTGATTCATTGCGTTTCCTTTTTACGATTTGTTTGGTGTTCGCTAATAACAACTCACTGACGCGTTGGCTTTCCTGCCAAAGAATATCTGAATATATCAACTCTCCGACACACATAGAGAAGAGAAAACAAACCTGATTTTTTAAGCGTGGGTTGGCGATTTTGGTGGGGTAGGGTTAGCTTCCTCTCTAGGGGAAAAAATCCATTCAATAGATAGATTTTAATGTGACAGACTTTGACTGAAAACATAAGCGATGTGTACGCTTTATCACAGATACAGAGTATCAATAATTTCTTTTTTCATTTAGTAAATTTCGTTATATGTAAAATTAATATGATCATTTATTTTGGTATAGCAATCCACACCCACTATTAGTGAGAAACCGTCGAGTAAAAAATTTTTCGCCGTCTGCTTCAGGTTAATGGGAAATCTCACTGTTGTCGTGGACCTAATTAGTGGGGCAAGATCACCTCGTTACAATCCTTTTTCATTGCCAGACATAATGGGGCTATGACGCCCGCTAAAAATTTGAAACACGGTTAGTTATTTACTCTTCGCAGCGTCATTTTTAGTAACGGACAATTTTCGCTTTGAGAAAATTATCAGCAAAGCATCAGTGGCTGGAATAGCCGAATTTCGGACGCAAACGCTCTCCATCAAAAAATCCACAGCATAGATCTATTGACTTCATTCAATCGCGCTTTATTAAAAATCGGCTGCAGCACCCTGCTCGCACATTTGTTTTAGCACTGCTAAAACGGCAACTCACTTTCTATTGCTTGATACATGGTCGAAACATTGTTTCGACCATGTATCAAGTGCCACTTTTTCTGCCACCACAGCCATTTTGTTTGGCAAGAAAGCCACAACATGTGGCAACGGTGGCACGCGGTCAACCATACTTTCGGGCGTGGAAAAGCATCATTTCCACCCGGAAGTATGGGGTGGTGTGTTCGCTTAGTTGCCCTACTCTCGCATCGAGAGTGGGGTGACGATTGTAAGTTTAAAATGATCGTGTAAACGAGCGTTTTAAACTTACAAAAGCGACGAGGAAAAAATTAAACGGAGCAATACGAGCAGAGCGATGTATTGCGGGAGTTAATTTTTAACGAAGAACATCACAGCTGCGATAAACGAGCGGGTATTGGACCGGGAGCGCGGAGCGCGAAGGGACAAACGGGCCCCGCTCGGTTATCGCAGTGCAGTTAAGCGAAGTACTTCACGCCCAAGCACTACTCAATTGCTCAGCCTGCTCCAACACCAGCTGAACAGCATATTCTTGGCGATCCGGTGGATATTTGTACTTACGTAAAATTCGTTTAACAAGAAGACGTAACTTCGCCCTAACACTTTCCCGCACCGACCAATCCACAGTCACACTTTTCCGCAAGCTCGCAGCTAGCTCATGTGCGATCTTCGCAAGGATTTCGTCTCCAAGTTCACGCGCCGATGCCTCATTACGAGTAAGTGCGTCATAAAAAGCCAATTCATCTTCATTTAAACCAAGCTCTTCGCCGCGATGTGCAGCTTCACGAAATTGCTTGGCCATATCGATCAGCTCTTCAATTACCTGCGCGGTTTCAATGGAGCGATTCTGGTAACGAGTGATGACGCTGATGAGCATTTCCGAAAAGCGCCGCTCCTGAACAACATTAGTTTTGAAGCGGCTTTTAATTTCTCCCTGCAGAAGGCGATCAAGCAATTCGACTGCAAGATTGCGTTCCGGTAACGCTCTTACCTCTGCAAGAAATTCGTCATCAAGCAAGCCAATATTTGGTTTGTCGAGGCCGACGGCGTCGAAGATGTCGACAACCTCATCTGACACCACAGCCTTACCGATAATTTGTCGAATGACATGGTCGCGCTCTTCGTCATCAAGCTTGCGCCGACTGAGATCGCGCTTGGTCAGCAACACCTTAATCGCTTGCAGGAACGCTACTTCTTCACGCACCGCTTTCGCTTCTTCAAGCGTGCAACAAAGCGTAAACGCCTTCGTCATAGCCAAGGCGACATCGGCAAAACGTTTTTTGCCATCATCCAAACCCAGCATATGATCAGCAGCTCCAGCTAACAAGCGATGGCCACCCGTCATGAAATTGCTATAGTCAAAACCGTGCAACATACCTCGAAGTACATCGAGTTTTTCTTCAAGCAATGCATACGCTTCGTGCGCATCGACAGTTGGACGACCACGCCCTTGGCTATTCGTGTATTCCTTCAGCGCAGCCTTTAATTCATTCGCAATACCGATGTAATCAACAACCAGACCGCCCTGTTTATCTTTGAAAACACGATTCACCCGGGCAATTGCTTGCATCAGGTTATGGCCTTTCATGGGTTTATCGACATACAGAGTATGCACACACGGTGCATCGAAACCCGTCAGCCACATATCGCGCACGATAACGAGCTGTAACGGATCGGCAGGATCTTTGAATCTTTTTTCTAATCTTTTTTTAACTTGCCCACTGTAAATATGTGGACGCAATAAAGCTTTGTCACTGGCGGAGCCGGTCATGACGATTTTGATTGCGCCCTTCTCTGAGTCTTCGTCATGCCACTCAGGTCGCAGCTTAATAATCTCGTTATACAGGTGCACGCAGATTTCGCGGCTCATCGCCACGATCATCGCTTTACCATTTTGCGCTTTGTTGCGCTCATCAAAATGTGCAACTAAATCTGCCGCTACACTTTGTATGCGAGGCTCGGCACCTACAATTTTTTCCAATGCAGCCCAACGACTTTTTAGGCGCGCTTGCTGACTCTCCTCTTCGTCCTCGGCCAGCTCGTCGACTTCGCTATCGAGCTGCGGTAAATCAGCACTATTCAATGACAGCTTCGCTAAACGCGATTCGTAGTAAATCGCAACGGTTGCTCCATCTTCCTTTGCTTGCTGCATGTCATAAACATGGATGTAGTCACCGAACACAGCACGTGTATCGCGATCCTCGCTCGACACGGGCGTACCGGTGAATGCAACGAAAGTCGCATTCGGCAATGCATCACGAAGATGTTGCGCGTAACCCACCTGATAATTCGCGGCGGTTTCTGCAACACGTCTCTCGTCTGACGTTTTCAGCGTCGCACCAAAACCATATTGCGTGCGATGTGCCTCATCAGCAATTACTACGATGTTGTGGCGAAGCGATAAAACAGGAAAGCTATCCTCATCCTCACCCGGCATAAATTTTTGGATGGTCGCGAACACGATGCCGCCGGAAGGGCGATTGGCCAACTTCGCGCGCAAATCACCGCGTGTTTCAGCTTGCACGGGCTGCTCGCGCAATAAATCCTGCGACAATGAAAATACACCGAACAATTGTCCATCCAAATCATTGCGATCAGTAATGACAACAATGGTGGGATTTTCCATCGCAGCTTCTCGCATCACACGCGCCGCGAAACATGTCATCGTGATGCTCTTACCGCTACCCTGCGTATGCCATACCACTCCACCTTTATGATTGCCTTCTGGGTGCGATGCCGCCACCACTTGCTGAATCGCAGCACGCACTGCGTGAAACTGGTGATAACCAGCAATTTTCTTTACTAAAGTGCCGTCATCTTCGAATAAAACAAAATAACGTAAATAATCCAACAACATTTCCGGTGTCAGAACACCGCGAACCAAGGTCTCTAATTGATTAAATTGACCAAGCGGATCGAGCTTGACGCCATCAATCGTGCGCCATGTCATAAAGCGTTCGAAATCCGCCGAAAGTGATCCAAGCTTCGCCTCGGAGCCATCGCTGATTATCAAAATTTCGTTGTACTGAAAAATATCGGGAATCTGTTCTTTGTATGTTTGGATTTGATGAAATGCCTTAGGCAAATCTGCATTGATATCGGTAGAGTTTTTCAACTCCAGTAGCACCAACGGCAACCCGTTTATAAAAAGAATAATGTCCGGGCGACGATTATGTTTAGGGCCAAGAATGGTGAATTGATTGACGGCAAGCCAATCGTTTTCTTTTACATTTTCCCAGTCGATCAGTCGTACAAAGTCTCCGCATGTTTCGCCGTCACACTGATACTGAACCGGTACACCGGTTATCAATAATTGGTGGAAACGACGATTCGCTGAAAGAAGTACGGGAATACTCAAATCGAGTACTTGCTGCAATGCATCTTCGCGCGCAGACTTTGGAATACTGGGATTTAATTGTTCAATGGCGGCACGCAAGCGACCAATTAAAATCACTTGGCGATAATTTTCACGTTCAGGATGTACACCATCGTCGGCTATATCGGGACCGAAATGATGTGTATACCCAATTTCACCTAACCAACCAAGAACTTCCAATTCAAGTTGATCTTCTGTCATACCCATTCAACTCTATTGTTTTATATAGCGCTCGAATATCACATGTGTTGTTTCGATGACTTTTCGATTCAACACGCATTTATTTAATCGGTTGCGCTGCTCACCGCGTGCTCAGTCTGCTGTGTCCACCCTGCGGCCGCCCAATCCAAACTTTCTGGTATTAGGTAGTGATTACTGGCACCGGCTAATCGCTGATTTGCCATCTTTTCTGCTGCCTGAAACATCAATTTGCAGGTTTGCGGATTTGGACTTTGGGCACTGTAACTAGCTGGCGTTAGCAGCCATTGACTGACCTCTAAAGAATTAATTTTTGCATTACCATCGTTAATCTGAATTGCGACAAACTCCTGTCGCATGCGCTTGCCCTGAGGCCCCTGCCAACGCAACATGGCACCGAATAACGCACCGTTACCAAGCTCAGATGCACCGAACAGCGCAGTCAATCCACCAAAGTCATATTCGCAAGCTTTACTCAACAGGTATTGCATGAGGTTAGAGTGAAGATCAAGCATATGGGTGCCGGGACGGTTAGCTGCAAGAAGACGGTCCAACGTAACATCCATGCGTTGTGAGACTTTTTGTGATACCCCTATCTCGCGCATCACTTGTTCTGACAGACGTATTCGCAACAGCCTCTCTTTATGAGTTCGCTCTTCAACCTCGATACCTAACTGATCGCACATACCCAACACAAAGCTGTAAAGGTGATCGAGGGTAATTACAAACTCTTCGCGGAGTTCATTAACGTCACTAGTTGCGGCATGAGCAAACAGCTCGCGCTGCTTTGCGGCGGCCGTACTCGCATGCCTCAATGCTTCATCAATACGCTCTCGAGTCCGCTCGATGCCAAGTTTCGTAGACTGCTGAAGAATGTCGTCCACATCAATTAGCTCTGCCACCTCACCCAGAATTTCATCTTTAAGTCCGTCGTTAAATTCATTGTGCTGAACGCCTGCTAGGTCAGTCACCACATTATCAATACGCTCATACATCAAATCGACGATGTTCTGATCCAGGCTGTCGGTTTGCTGAATATTGAAGACAACTACTTTTTTCTTTTTCCCGTAGCGGTACAAGCGACCAATACGCTGCACAAGGCGCATAGGATTCCAGGGAAGATCGTAATTGACCATGACGTGGCAGTTACGTTGAAGGTTGATACCCTCCCCGCCCGCTTCCGTCGAGATGAGAAATCGCCCCTGCTCTTCGAATCGTTTGATGGCTTCGCGTCGATCGGCGTGCTGCATAGATCCATTTATTAATTCCACTTGGTCGTGTCCGTAATGATTAGCCAAGCTCTCTCGCAAATAATTTTGAGTTGTGCGGTACTCAGTAAAAATTAGCACTTTCTCTTCAGGGTTTGCTGCCTGAACCTTATTAATGATGTCTTCGATGAACACGTTCAGCTTAAGGTCATTGGCCTGTAACGCAGCAGCTTCGTTAATAAGATCTTTCAGCAGCTGTACTTCGCCCGCAAAAAATTCGCGAGCATCGCTGTTGAACTGCTCTTCCCATTCACCTAGGTAACGTTCATCACTAGGCTCGTCTGTGAATTCATTATTTGCGTCGTCATCGAGAAGACGTTGAAGGCGATTAGAGAGAGCTCTGTGAATAGCTGCTGCGCTCGACGCGGCCAATTTCCGATAAACCGTCATAACAAAACCAATAGCATTACCAGTACGGCCGAGAGCCTCGCCAGCGTCGTAACCCTTACGTAAATAATCCTGAAGTGTTTTATCGAATTCAATTGATTCATTACTGCTGGGCACTTGCAGAGCGCGGGTTATTTTGCCCTGGAAAATGAATGCACCCTCCGCGTCGGTCACATCAGCTTTGTGATTACGAAACACCATGTCATGAAGAATTTCCGGCTTCAGATTGAGCATCATCAAATCGGTACGACGCTCAGGACGCAGAAGCTCCAGCAATGCCACAAACTTGTCCTGCATACCTTGATGAGGAGTCGCGCTTAGCAAGAGCATATGTTTTGTCTGTGCGCGTAATTTCTTCGCCAAGTCATAACGCTCAGAACTATCCAACTTTTGACCATACTGGCGACGACTGAGACGATGCCCTTCATCAAAAATCACCAAATCCCACGGCTCAGCCTGAAGCAGGCTCTCCAAATGATTTTCTTGCTTTAAGCGATCCATTGAGCCAATAACACAGTCATGCATTTTCCATTGGCGAGACTCATTGATAAAAAAGTCTTCGCCATAAATTTCAAAGTCTTCTAATTTAAATTTATGGTACAGCTCTTCCTGCCACTGCTTGGTTAGGCCTGCGGGAGTTATTAAAAGGATACGTTTAACTAAATCTCGTTGGCGCAAAGCATTTAGCAACATCCCGGTTTCAATAGTTTTTCCCAAGCCAACATCATCCGCAATCAACCAATTGAAATTTCCAGACGCGAGAATGTGGTGAACCAAATGTATTTGGTGAGGAAGCGGCTCAACTTCTAAATGGGAAAGGGCACCCGTATTCTCATTCCAAACCTTAATGGCATGAGCAAGCATTCTGAGCCGCATGCGTTCGGAATCTTTTGCTTCAACAGGACTAGCCATGACAAAACGATGTTTAACACCTTTCACTTGCCGTAGGTATTGATAAGGCAGCCAATGACGTTCACCTCGTTCTGGAAAGTCGACCAATGCTTGCTCACTCCCCGCCAAGTTCCGCTGTTGCATGATCACTCCCTGCCCCAACGAACGGACGCCACTGCCGGGAGTTTCATCAACGACGTCCATACCATTTTGAAATCCTGAGCGAACAGAGGATGCATCAACATAAGTAACCATTCTTTCTGGACTAAACCAATGGACCTGGAGTTGATCTCCAGAGTCTTTAGCGACCGTCATTTTTACGATGCCTCGGCGTTCAGCTTGGCCGCCTGGTAATGTTTGGCTAACCCAGCAACCAGGAACGTGGGGGAGTCTGAGCAACTTCATTGGGTCATCCTTAATTCGAGGCAAATTAATTATCGGGGACGATACAGTTTTGGATTTACTTTTTTACGCGAAACCGAACGAGGGGAGACCACAGGCCGCCGTATTAGGGCGCCACCTGGACCTGACGAGTCATTATTTTCAGCGTCAAAAATTAGCAGCGGCTCTTGGGAGGTGGACGATTCATCACTATCTTGTAACTCATCAAGAATGTCCTCATTCGCTAGACCAGGGATTAACGGCAGAACCTTCGCCACTGGTTTATCACTAAAATAACAACTCGGCTCTTGTGGATGCTTCGTTTGAAAAACACCATATTCTCTTAAAATATTGGTTCTTTCGATTTCCAATTCATCATCAATTCCCAAATCGCTATATTCCTCGGCCGCTAACTCATGCGGGGCACCGAAATTAAATGGCTCATTCGGGGGAAGCGCCCCCTGTAGTTTAGAAAATCTGAACCATAAATATCTGGAAAAAGCTTTAAATGCTCGCCTTAGCGTTTTGCTTTCATACCAAGACACGAAAATCTGCTCCAAAAATATTTCTAATTCCTCTATCTGAGGTAGAGACTCAAAGGACCGAACAATTAACAATGCAGTTGGCCAAGACAGTGCGTAGTAGGACAAACGGCTGCTTCCGGTTTTATCAAACGAAATCCAATAAATATCGTTTTCCGCCCAGATCACTTTTATGTGAGCAGCCAAAACCAACTCGTCAGGCGAAAGTCCCTTTTCTACCTCTCGCTCAAGTGCGATACGAGTAGCTCCCCAACCACTCATAATAAATATTTGCTGCACCAAAACTAAAAAATGATGAGGCCAGTCAGCGCTATCTATTAGCTCAGCGGCTTTTTGTAGTGCCCGTTCTTCACGGCTAATCCTGTCTAAAGTCTCATCGACACGCTCGCCTACTTCAAAGAAATCACCATCGAAAGCATCCTCAGGATCGAAAACATAGGCGGCATAATCATCATCAAGATCGCGAAAACTATCTTCGGGTTGATCAACCTCTATTTCCTGATACTCATCCGAGTCGAACAGATCAGTCTCTTGTAAATCATCTAGAAGAAGATTTTCTTCTGTGGCATCGTCGCTCAATGCTCCATACATTATTGTTTCTAACGGTGACGTAAAAATTTCTTCAGCAGAAATTTCATGATCATCATCGTCGCACTCACCATCCAGTGATAGTGAATGCAAAATACTTGTCTGCTCGTAGGGCTCTATATATTCGGATTCCGGAGCAAGAATTGGCTTTTCAATATCTTGTGACGTATCAGATCGATCGTCCTCAACAAATCCACGCGAGCGTCTAATAAAAATCCGACTGGCCCCTTGTTGCGGGGACTCCTTTATCGGTCGAGGAGTTAACTTTAAAATAACTCGTGAAGCACCGGCTTTATCAGAATCTTTTTCCTGGTAAGCGGACGATTCATCGATATAAGAAATGTTAGTGGATGGCTTACTGACGTAGTTGTCATTTTCTTGAGTCAAGGGCGCATCAATTGCCGCTTGCTCTTCAAAGCGTGTCTCATCGATCGCGGTAGCATTCGAAGTCGAACCTCCGACAATACTAACGCTCGTATCAACTGCAGCAGTTGAATCATTGATGAATCCATCGCTCTCGATAGAAGCCAGATTCTCCGAAACTGCTTTTATATAAACTAAATCGTCGTCCGTAGGAGAATTATTAAAGTCCTCTACCTCGACAGTCGGTTCAATGAATGCTTGATTTCGCCGCTGCAGCAATCGCACCCGCTGCATAATTTTTGCAGCATCTATCGTGCGCTGTTGTAGGGTATACACTCTACCAAGCAAGCTTAGACAGACAGCATCTTCACGCGTCTTGATAGAGTCAAGCAAAAGAAGCTCAGCTGCTTTCAACTCTCCAGAGGCGACCAGCTCGCTGACCTCCCTGAAAAGCAACTCATTTATTTTCTGAGTACTACGACCACCTCGCTCCATGAGCGACCTCTTGTCTTTTTAATTTCTTGCTTTTTGTTTTATTAAAAAATCTGAATCTCGTGGCATTAAATTATTCTTTATCGCTAACCCACCGCCTCCGCGATTTCCTTTTCCACGTCTGGCAACCGCAACTGCCCAGAAATTAAACGCGGTAAAAGTGTGTCACGCAAATCAGCCAACCTTTTCGATTGCGCCAAGTACGCTCGATCTATCAGCGGCCGCACAAGCTCATAAAACTTATTAAGTACATCATCTGAAGGAACAGCCACCAACTCACTTTCAAGAAAGTGCGTCGTTTGAAAATTGGCTATTCCCGTACTTTGATTCTGATACTCCCACGTCTTACCCTGCGCGTAGATATATATGAGTTGCTGACCGAGCAATACACCAACCTCTCTGGCGCTTGGTCGAAGCAATCTACAGAAGCTTGCAGGTTCGACTGGGCAATCGAACTGAGAGAGTACTTCATCTGTTACATATATGGCGCGACCAGTGGGCTGATCCTTACTGCCTCCGGAAACCTCAAGAACGATATCGCCATCTTGCAACTTACGAGTCTCAAGCTTTTTTTTCGATGTGTAACGAATTGGAACTCGACTACCTATTCCTGATTGGATATCAGGAATATCTGTCCCTCGGATAATCGCTACTTTCACCTCGTTTTTATCATCGGGAATATCACTACCCCAATCACCACCAATTGTGTGGCAGAGTAATTTTCCAAAAGGCTTCCAACGCCACCCCTTCGGCACCAACCCCAATTCCGACTCTTCAAAACTATCGGGAAACAGCGCAGCGGTTTCTGCATCCATACCTTCTGGTTCGCGGCCTTCCATTTTTGCGCGCACGGGATCGAAATCGACAAACCAAGATTTGAAGAGGGCTTGGGCGATGGCTTCAAGAGTGGTGTTGGTTTCGCGGAGCAGCGTGATGCGGTCGTCGAGGGAATCTAAAATCTCAGCAACTGAACGTTGCGTATCAATATCTGGCAGAGAGACTCGGATGCTGCGTTGATCTGTAAGGCTTAAATACGGAGCCATATCCGTTGATCGACTTAAAGCTTGCAACTGCGAGGAAAACTCTGGTCCACGCGACCATGCACGCAAAAATCCCTGGTAGATAATATTTTCTGAAAGCGACCGCCAATAACATAGGTGTGGTGAGTAAACAAAAGCTGGCATCTCAGGAGAAACAAAAGCCACGCGTCCAGTGCTATTACCTTTTGTAGTAATAATTACATCGCCAGATTTAGAAATCTTACTTCCAAATTTTTTTGAATTTTCATCCTTAAATTTTTCAACTCCCTCAAAATCAATATGTGTATCTCGAACGTGGCCCGCGCGTAAAAATATCAGACCAAAACCTCCAAGCTCATCATTCTTCGCCCGATACCCGTCACCGATTTCCAACCAACCTGCAGAGATAAGTTTTTCAACACTGAAAACACCACCCTCAAATTTCATACCCAAGCGCTCCTAATTTCGCCCGGATCAATTGATCGAGTTCTGCGCCCTTCGCCATTTGCTCATCGAGTTTTTCCGTGAGCTTCTGCATTTTCTCTGCAAAGGCATCGTCGTCATTTTCAATTGCTTCCGCGCCGACATAACGCCCCGGTGTAAGCACGTGGCCGTGCTCAGTAATTTCTGACAGTTTCACTGAGCGACAGAAGCCCGGAATATCTACATATTCGGCAATCGGTGTGTCGGCATCAATCGCCTCACCACGCCATGCGGCGACGGTTTTAGCGATACGGTCTTCTATATCGGTATCCTGCAATTCGATTTGCACACGGCTGATATTGGTGCCGAGCTTGCGCGCATCGATAAACAGCACTTCGCCTTTGCGTTTATTTTTTTGTTTCGCCAAGAACCACAAACACGCGGGGATTTGCGTGTTGAAAAATAATTGACCGGGCAGTGCAATCATCACTTCAACCACATCGGCATCGACCATCGCCGCGCGAATTTCACCTTCACTATTTTGCGACGAACTCATCGAACCATTGGCAAGCACGATGCCGGCGCGACCATTGGGTTTCAGGTGATACAGCATGTGCTGCAACCACGCATAGTTGGCATTGCCCTGCGGCGGCGTGCCGTAAACCCAACGCGGATCACCCTCTAAACTGCCATGCCACCAATCGCTGATATTGAACGGCGGATTGGCGAGAATAAAATCGGCACGCAGGTCGCTATGCTGATTGCGCACAAACGTATCGGCAGGCTCACGACCGAGATTGAAATCGATACCACGAATGGCAAGGTTCATCGCCGCCAATCGCCAAGTGGTCGGATTGGATTCCTGACCGTAGATCGATACATCTCCGATTTTGCCGCCATGTGCTTCGATAAATTTTTCTGACTGAACAAACATGCCACCGGAACCGCAGCAAGGATCATAAACTTTGCCATGGTGCGGATTAATTACCGCAACAAGTGTTTTTACAATACTCGCAGGCGTATAGAACTGACCGCCCTTTTATCCTTCCGCGCTCGCGAATTGACCGAGAAAATACTCGTAGACTTGACCGAGAACGTCCTTCGCCACTTGACCACTTTCGCCAAAACCGATTTGCGAAATTAGATCGACTAATTCACCAAGCTTGCCATCGGGCAATTGCGTGCGTGCGAAACGCTTATCGAGAATACCTTTAAGTTTTGGGTTTTCCGTTTCGATCAACGCAAGTGCATCATCGATACGCTTGCCAATATCTACTTGTTTAGCTTGCGCGCGCAATGACTCCCATCGCGCTGATTCAGGTACCCAAAACGTATTGACCTCGATGTAATAATCTCGATCTTCCAATTCAGCTGCGATCAATTCTGCATCAGCATCTGCAATGAAGTAATCATCTTTTTTATCGTGAAAGCGATGCGTCAATTCTTCACGGCGTAATTGGAATGAATCTGAAATGTATTTAACGAAAATAAGGCCGAGAACGATGTGCTTGTATTCCGCAGCATCCATGTTGGCGCGCAGCTTGTCGGCTGCAGCCCATAGTAATTTCTTTAAATCTTCAGGCATGGTTTAGAGTGCGTTCCATTGAATTGTTTTGAGAGAAGTCATCGCAGGCAGACAGCCCGATCATGCTTCTTCTTTTATATGCAGGGCTAAGTCACCTACATCTACATTGAAAAAATTACACAGCTTGTCCAACACTTCGGTCGTGGTGTTGTAACCCTTTTGATTCGCGAGTTTGGAAAGTGTGGTGCGGTGAATACCGGTCGCTTGTGAAATCTCTTCGAGAGTAATACGACGCCCCTCCGAAAATTCCCTGTCTGCGATTAATTCTTTTACACGAAAACGGATCATGGCCGAGCTCATAGTTGTAGTTGTGCTCGAATAGTACCGCTACTTCTTCGTAGCGTCAGCTCTCCGTTCGTCGAGGATACCCATCAAACGTGCTTGACAATCACGTCATGCAATCTATAATGTAGCGTATACACATCATATGAACTTATTAAAAATCATTTGATGCGCAAAGCCTACACGAGGATATCTTATGACGTTAGCAAACCGTTACCCATCATCACCAAATGAATCACTGCCAGCCCAACTATCCGAATCAGTCTGCACCATTCTCCAGATCGATCCATTCGGTACAAACCTAATCGCTCTTTTGGACGGCAAGTCAAAAACGACAAATCAGAAGGCAATTTCTGATTGGTGCGAAGCTCAACTGCTATTTATTGATTCGCTGAATTGCAGCCCATCAGCTTTAGCTCAAATGCTCGCATCGCAGCTGAATTCTCACCTAACCAATCTGATGCATTAAGGAGTTGATATGAAGCGAACTATTTCCATTCCACAATCGCACCCAAATGTGCTCATTGCAGACTGGCAACATCATTTCGACTTCTCGACCAATACTGCTGCAGATGGTGTGCTGCGTGCAGCAATAAGAGGTATTAACAGAAACTCCCACCTCTCACGTGCAAAATCACCTGCGCTATTATTGCCAGATACTCTTTTGGCCAGGAGCAGTGCCGCTGCATTTATAGAGCGCATGCAATCACTATTTACAGACATCATTTATTATCGAGGTTATCGGATTACATCTTCCGACAATTTAGAATTCGAAACACTCAACGATCTCGCTGAAACTGTAGATGCACTTAAACTTACCAATACTCCTCATGTGATGGTGACAGATATTGATAGGCCTCTTGATCTATTAGTTCGTCAAGTAGCTACCATCCGGCTAGCGCTTTTTGCATCTGGCTCAAGACAAGCTGCTTCGACCTACTTAGAAAAACCTCTATATAAGGGGAAATTTCCGCTAGATCTTGTGCAATCAGATGAAGGATTTCATTTGGTTATTCATACAATGCTTCGAGCTCTGCCGGTAAAGGAACATTAATAATGCGAACTGTATTTAAACGTGGAGATGGAAAGGAGTTCGAGCTAAATTTTTCAGAATTAGATGTTCTACGTGCCGACGTGGCCGCTGACCTGTTATTAGGAGAGGTCTCTAATAAAAAAAGAGTTCATCGGCACGAAATTCAGAGAATTCTCGAAAATCACAAAACAATGGCTGATGACGAGGAGTCAGCCAGTGATAGCAATTTTAAAGATGAAGTTAGTAGCCAGTGTACATCAACGCCTGTGCAAACCGATGTTCACGCAGATACTGGTGATAACTTAAGCATCGAATTATTTGATTCAGCCGAGGTTGATCATCAGAGCAATGAAATACGCTTATATTCCGACAATGGAATTGCGGAATGGCTCAACCGTTTATCGGAACCAATAGCAGCAAAAGCAGCCCTGCACGTCGCATCCAATGACCAGGTAATTGCTTGTCGTAAACTTATTTACGCTTATCCAAATTTGGCATCCATATGCTCTGTGGTTGTAGGTGCTGCTGTACTCTCTCACGCCACCAATAGCCCATTAAGAATTCCTAATCTTTTGATTGAAGGTCCTCCCGGTTGCGGAAAAACACAGTTGATAAGAGAAGTTAGCAATATTTTAAATCTTCCACTCATAACTATTCCTCTTGGTTCACTTCACGGAAATTTCGAGCTGGCAGGTGGCCATCGATCTTATAAAAGCGCTGAACCTAGTTTGCTTATCAAAGGTTTAATTGAAAACCGTGTCGCAAATGCAATTTTTTTATTTGATGAAGCGGAGCTTGCAAGACCAGAGCTTTATCATCCCCTATATGCCTTTTTAGAAGATAATCAATTTAAAGATCATTTCCTACAAATTAACTTCAATATTGAGCACATCAATATAGTTTTTATTTGCAATGAGCGACATCTCTTGCCCGATGCAATAAGGTCGCGCCTTTCAGAGTTTGCAGTAAAAACACCAAGCGAGGAGGAACGAAGAAAAATTATCGATCGAATTTATAACAGCCTACGAGAATCGCACACCGCTCTTAAGTTATTTCCGCAAAAACTTTCAAAAGATTGCCGGGATAGATTAGCCAACTTCAGTTTGCGGCAAGCGCGAATCTTGCTTGAAGCCGCCATGTTGCAATCGGCAGCGAATGTGAAAGGCGAAAACTGGCGTGTTGATCCAAAATTCATTACCGAGGCACACTCGAAGAAACGATCGATTGGATATATATAGAGGCACGTTGCAGATGACTCACAAAAATACTGAGGTGCCGAATCTTGAAGATCTCCCCCATCGTAGCCTTTCGCAGTTAAAGAGCACCTGGAAGGATGTAGCAAAGCAAATCAAACAATCCGGCGGTATCGTGATTACTAAATATACCGCCGCTAAAATGGTGCTTATGGACGCAGCTATCTACCAAGAGCTAACCCAAACCCTCAAAGAGCAGAAACAATTAATAGGCGTTAACGAGCGCCTAGCCGCCAAGTTAAAGGTTTTGCAGGAGCCTGAAGCACGCAAGAAATTGGAAACCTTACTGGCAGCAAAGGGCGTATTCAAAGGCACGCGCCCCAAAGCTGGCTCTTAACTCCAACAGCATTAAAAAAAATTCGTGGTTTAGTTGATAAAACCAAATTTCGACTCATGATAATCTCAACAGCCCGGAGAATTAATGTCATGAATTTTGATCAGTCAGAAGAAATTGTTCCAAAAGTAGCAGCAAAGATATTAGGCGTTTCTCACTTAACACTCGCAAAATGGCGTTGTACAAAAAAAAGAGACCTTCCCTATAGCAAACGCTTTGGTCACATATATTACTTACTTAAAGATGTTCTCGACTTTAAAGAGCGATCAACGCAGACAGATCCGGATTTATAATTTCCGTGAATCATGCGGCTTATATTCTTATTGTAAGCAGAGAGCTCATTTGTGAGCGGGCGGGAGCTGAAACTCATACCGAAGGTGCAAGTCTCGGGAAATACCACTCCTCCGCGTGCTCGGGAATTTCCCAACGCAGCGGCGATTTACTGCTCGTTTCACTCAATAGCCCTTCGCTTTTTAACTGGCTCAATAATCGCCGCGCGCTGCGCTCGGGCATTGCACATAACTCCAGCGCTTGCGCACGTTCGATTTCACCATGCAAAAACGCCGTATATAAAATCAAGGTGGCGACAGGTTTTAATGGTTCGCTCATTGCGGTGACAAGACCGTCATTGCGTGCGCGCACGTAACTATCGATGCGTTGACGCATGCCAGCGAGATCGAGCAATTCACTGATGTAAATCACCTGATCGAGCGCGGTATCGAACAAATACGCGCACAATTCCATGAGGCCTTTTTCGGTAAGCGCACCGCGCCCATCGTAATCGCCCTGGCGCGGCTGATCGGCGCCTGCTAATAAACTTTTATATTGCGTAGAGGTTTTCGCAAGACCGCGACTCAAGCACCACGCGCCGTAGCTATCCAATCCCGCCGCCTTTAATGCGGCATCGGTGAATAAGCGACCGACGCGACCATTCCCGTCAACGAATGGATGTATCCATAACAGACGATGATGCGCTGCCATGATGGCGATGAGTTTGCGATCTCCGCTGAATTTCTTCGGGTGATACGTAGCGCAGAATTGCTGCATTAATGTTCCGAGATCAGCCGCAGCGGGCGGCACGTGCTGACCGACAATCACATCGCGCAGACGCCACTGCCCTGGCACGACATTATCGACAGCATCGCCCTTCTCATTTTTGATGGCCCATAAACTTTGCGGCACGCGCGCATAAAATTCTCTATGCAGCGCGCGAATAAACTCAGCACTAAATAACGTATCGAGATCGGGATTTTGCTCATGTAGCCACTGCTGCACCTGCATATGTGCAAGCGATTCGAGTTGCAGATCGCGCTTGGCGGGATCACCACTATAATCGCCACGCTGCGCCGCGCGAATCTCATGTGGGCGCGTAGCGTTGCCTTCGATAAGGTTGGAGTAATAGGAGTTGATCGCGAGCATGTGCTGGCTCAGCGTGGCCAGCGTGAGCGGCGAGAGCTGGCCGGTCAGGCGCGCCGAGCAATTGACAAGCCCAATGGCCTTATCAGGCAGGCCCGATTGTGCCAATGCTCGATCGCTGGGAATAAACGGCGCGATATCCATGATGGAGGTAGCCATGCTTTTACTCACTATGGCCGATTCGCTGGCCACCTTTGACTTAAATATCTTATTGATAATAGTACAAATTTATAATTATTCGAATAGCTACCGCCTTAATTTGGCCGGATGGTTGGCCGGTTGATGACCAACTTCCTTCATAAAGCCAGACTAGCGGGTTGCCATTGCCTCTAGATCGATAATCGCGAAGCTATTCCTATGTTTCAGTATTCATCCCTCTTGAGCCAGCCTGCGACTTCGATACCGCTTTTTTCCTGAATGTAATTTGCAATTCTCTGGCTAGCACTACGCAAGATTTCTAGATCAAAAATTTGGTAATGCGTATTAACATCTCGCTTATTGCGCTCATGGCAGACCAGATCGTCCAAGATGTAATTATTTATTCCAAGTTCGGCGCCTACTGATTTAAATGTCCGACGTAGATCATGATTAGTTACAGAGATGTTTACCTTCTCTTTAATTGATTTTCGCAGGTGTCGTGTATCAGCTGCATGTCCCTCTCGCCCAACCCCAGGAAATAAATATACGTGTGGTTTTTGTTTGCCTTTTTCATCAATAAGAGGCCTGGCTTTAAGCATTTTTAATCGCTGCTCAACAATTGCCCTTGCCGCTGTATTTAAGGGAATTATGTAAGACTGACCATTTTTGGACTTTTCAGCGGTGATATGAATGGCATTATTCTTCTGATCGATACAATCTAATGAAACAGAAAAAATCATCGTCCGGCGCAAACCCGTGAACAAAGCCAATAAAAGCGCATCACGAGCATTAAACCAACCCAATTCACCAGACAGCCTTGTACCTTCCCTAAAAATCGTCTCGATGTAATCAGACAATTGCGGGCTATGCAGCCGCACCTTACGAGGATTTATTTTGTACCAACGCCCTTCAGCGGAAAGAATACTAACTGGATTATTAGCGTAGAATCCCGCTGCACGATATCGGCTTTTCGCATAACCAAAAATTGCTGACAATTCTCTCATCGCTTTGTTTGCAACTGCCGGAGAGAGCGACATGTCCATATGTTTATCGATGACCATTTGCTCTGTTATGTCGGTCATCTTGATGTTTTGCCATTTTCTAAAAACACTACGTTGACGTTGCTGAATCTCTTTTTTGTAGTTCCCTGAGCGAGGTTGCCCTCCAGGTCTGAACTCTAAAAACTCAGCAGTCATTTCCTCCAGCGTTTTAATCGCTGAAAGTCGTTCCGCCTCCAGAGCCTCCTTTTTACTTTCAATCTTTGGATCTATCCCGTCCTGAATTGAATGAACTAAAGAATCCGCCCTATTCCTAGCCCACTCCAACCCCCTGCTAATGAGGTCCTCCCAGCTGCAAACTTGACGTTTGTATGCTGAGGCGCTTGGTTTCCCAACCCCCTTGATCCGCTGATAGATGTAACAAGAGATAAGACCATCAGGCTTACAATAAAGCGCTAGAGGACTATACCGCTCGTAATAAAATACCTCAGAAACGACAGGTTCAGTGTCTTGAGACTGACGCAAAGATTGCAAAAAAGCCTTGGTAAATTTGTCTTGGACGTATGTTCCATGTCTTCGTGCCATATATAACTACTCGAAAAATTGATCTTCGAGAAGAATCGCCAAGATACGCACAAGATACAACGAGGTGGGAACTTCGGGTAAAGACGGGCAACTTCAAGTAAATGAGCCGAGGGGAATTCACTGGATTTTTTGTAAGATTTGATATAATAAAACCTTTATTTTCAGGTATTTATATTAAATCTCGATAGTTTGGCAAGCGAAAAAGATGGGGTGGCTGATGGGGATCGAACCCACGACCACAGGAATCACAATCCTGTGCTCTACCAACTGAGCTACAGCCACCATTGAACTGCTAGAAGACAGATTGGCGCGCCCAGAGGGATTCGAACCCCCGACCCACGGCTTAGAAGGCCGTTGCTCTATCCAACTGAGCTATGGGCGCCTTAACTTTTTGACCCAGCAACCCAAGGGTAGGAACCGCGAGCACGCCGTTCCGAAAATAATGGTCGGGGTAGAAGGATTCGAACCTCCGACATCCTGGTCCCAAACCAGGCGCGCTACCGGACTGCGCTATACCCCGAAACAACATCAGTTGCTTAACTTGAAGCCAGGCCCCCGACGCAGGCTGCGCATGATACTGATGCGCCCCCCCATCGTCAATCAAATCAAAAGCCGCGATTGCATGAATTTTTACGACAACTTGCTGCTGCGCAACGTTTAATTTTCTCAGGTGTTCGCGCTGGTTTGTGCGTGCGACAATACGCGCCCCTGCAAACTCTGGTTCGGAGACAACTCGACAATGACGGCATTGGTATTGGACGGCAAAGCGACCGCCGCACAATCGGAAGCGGAATTAACCCAGCGCGTTGCGCGCCTGAAGGAGAAATCGGGCGGCAAGACACCGATTCTCGCCACGATTCTGGTCGGCGACGACCCCGCTTCCGCCACTTACGTAAAAATGAAAGGCAATGCCTGCCGCCGTGTCGGTATGGATTCGCTGGCCGTCGAACTGCCCTCTTCGACCACGACCGAGCAATTGCTCGCAAAAATCGACGAACTCAATGCCGATCCCAATGTGCACGGCATTTTGCTGCAGCATCCGGTACCCGCACAGATCGATGAGCGCGCGTGCTTCGATGCGATCGCGCTGCATAAAGATGTCGATGGCGTGACCTGTCTCGGCTTCGGCCGCATGGCGATGGGCGAGCCCGCCTATGGCTGTGCGACGCCGCAGGGCATCATGCGTTTACTGCGTCATTACAATATTCAGATCGAGGGCAAACATGCCGTTGTCGTCGGCCGCAGTCCGATTCTCGGCAAGCCGATGGCGATGATGCTGTTGCAGGCGAATGCGACCGTGACGATCTGTCATTCGAAAACCGGAAATCTCCCCGAGCTGATCAAACAGGCCGATATCATCGTCGGCGCGGTCGGCAAACCCGAATTCATCAGGGGCGAGTGGATCAAGGACGGCGCTGTGGTCGTCGATGCGGGTTATCACCCGGGCGGTGTCGGCGATATCGAATTGAGCGCGGTTAAAGATCGTGCGAGCGCTTATACGCCTGTGCCGGGAGGTGTGGGACCGATGACGATCAATACGCTGATCGTGCAGTCGGTCGAATCGGGCGAACGCAGTTTAGGCTAACGGGGATAATCGATGCGCTACGGCGTCTGGATTTTATTGCTCGGCGCGGTATTCGGGTTTCAACATCGCGCCGACATTCAAAACTGGCTGAATCCGCCGGAACCGATCACAGTGCCTGCGGGCTTTCAGGCGGTTCTATACGCTACCGAGTGGTGCGGCTACTGCGCGCGCACGCGCAAATTCTTTCAGGAAAATGCCATTACGTTTCGCGAATACGATATCGAGAAATCGACCGAAGGCCACGCGCAATACGAAAAACTCGGCGGCAACGGTGTGCCTGTCGTGGTCATCGCCGATCAAGTCATTCACGGCTACGACGAGCATGCATTGCGCGAAGCGCTGGGTCAGCTAGCGCCTCGCGACACACCGCTGTAGTGTCCGGGTTTTGAGCGCGTAATCGATGCCTTAAACGTCATTCGTCTGCAGTCGGCTTACACAGCCCGAATAGACGCCTTCAAGCTCCTCGAACGCAAGGCAGCCAAAAAAGAAAATCAGTGCGGCAGTGGTACCGTAAGCTAGCAGTGTCATGGTTTCACCCTCATCGAATGCGCCTTTCTTTATGCGCAATTTCAGTATGGGGGCGATCAAACCATTTCACGATGAAACTTCTGTAATCTTACAGAAGTTTCATCTGAAGCACTTTCGTGCAGGAAGTTATCGCTATTCGCGGCGCCAGGTCGTGCCGCCCGGCCCATCTTCAAGCACCACACCCCGGGCTTTCAATTCGTCACGAATTTTGTCGGAGAGAGCAAAATTTTTATCTTTACGTGCCTGCAAGCGCTCGGCGATAAGCGCTTCGATTTCGGTGCCATCGACCGGACCAATGCCGTGCAGGTAATCGCTCGGATTTTGCTGCAACAAACCAAGCAGCCCGCCGAGCGCTGTTAACTCTGCCGCCAATCGCTGTTTGATCGCACCATCGCTTTCTGCATTCAGCGCGCGCACGAGATCAAACATGACCGACAACGCTTCGCGCGTATTGAAATCATCGTCCATCGCCAGCACGAAACGATCGTAATACGTACTGTTCTGCAAAACAGCAGGATCTGCAGGCGCAACATCGGCAAAATCTTTCAATGCGTTATAAAAACGATCAAGCCCGCTGCGCGCTTCCTGCAGACTTTCCTGCGAATAATCGATCTCGCTGCGGTAATGGCTGCTGATCAACAGATAACGCACGACTTCGGCGTCGTATTTATCGAGAATTTCGCGAATGGTGAAAAAATTGCCGAGCGATTTCGACATTTTTTCGCCATCGACACGCACCGCGCCCGCGTGCATCCAGTAATTCACATAATGCTTCCCGTGCGCAGCTTCGCTCTGCGCGATTTCGTTTTCATGATGCGGAAAACGCAGATCGGGACCACCGCCGTGAATATCGAAAGTCTCGCCGAGGCATTTGCCCGACATCGCCGAGCACTCGATATGCCAGCCCGGACGACCCGGCCCCCACGGCGAATTCCAGACCGCTTCTTCGTTGGGCTTTGCCGCTTTCCATAACGCAAAATCGCGTGGATCGCGTTTGGCTTCGTCAATTTCGATACGCGCGCCCGCGAGCAATTCATCGGGATTTTTTCCCGATAATTTGCCATATCCATCGAATTTCGATACCGCGTAATACACATCACCATTGTCGGCGCGATAGGCAAAACCCTTTGCAATGAGCTTTTCGATGAGCGCGAACATTTCGTCGATAAATTGCGTTGCGCGCGGCTCATGCGTCGGCGGCAATACACCGAGACGCTTTTCATCCTCGTGCATCGCATCGATAAAACGCTCTGTCAGTGCGGTATATGTTTCGCCGTTTTCAGCTGCGCGGCGCAAAATTTTATCGTCGATATCGGTGATATTACGCACGTAAGTCACATCGTAACCGCGCGCGCGCAAATAGCGCGTGATGACATCGAAGGCGACCAGTACTCGCGCATGACCGAGATGGCAATAGTCATATACAGTCATGCCGCACACATACATGCGCACCTTGCCGGGTTCGATCGGTGCAAATTGTTCTTTGCCGCGCGTGAGCGTGTTGTAAATCGTCAGTGCCATTTCCTGATTCTCATCTTCTTACTGCTCGTCTTCTTACTACTCGCCCGCCGCTCAGCCGCCTGGCTGTTGATCGTTAATCTGTTGTTCATTAAAACTGTCGCGCAACCCGATCGTTTTATTAAAAATCGGTTGTGACGGGGAATGATCGTAGCGATCGGCGACGAAATACCCTTCGCGCTCGAACTGGAACGACTGTTCGGATCTCGCATCGGCCAGGCTCGGTTCGATGTAGCAATCATTCAGGACTTGCAGCGCGCCGGCATTCAAATGCTGCATGAAATCCTCGCCGCCGCGATCGGGCGCCTCATGCAGGAACAAACGATCGTAAACGCGCACCGTCGCTCTTTTCCCGTGCGTCGCGGATACCCAGTGAATCACGCCCTTCGGTTTCAGACCATCGGCAGGATCGGCGCCGTGGGTGGCGGCATCGTAGCTGCAACGTAATTCAATGATATTGCCGTTCGCATCTTTGATGACTTCATCGGCGGTAATCACGTACGCGTTGCGCAGACGAACTTTTTTGCCGAGCACCAGACGTTTGTATTTCTTGTTGGCCTCTTCGCGAAAGTCCGCACGATCGATCACGATCTCGCGCGTGAACGGCAGTTTGCGCTCGCCGAGATCGCTGCGCGAAGGATGATTCGGCGCATCGAGCCATTCGACCTGCGCTTCGGGACTCTCTGTTTCAGGGAAATTGGTGATCACCACTTTTAGCGGGTCGAGCACGCACATTGCGCGCGGCGCGTTCTTGTCGAGATCATCGCGAATCGCGAATTCGAGCATCGCCACATCGACAATGCCTTCACTGCGGGTCACGCCGATCATGTCGCAGAAATTGCGCAGCGATTGCGGTGTATAGCCACGACGACGCATACCGGAGATCGTCGGCATGCGCGGATCGTCCCAACCATTCACGATTTTCTCGTCGACAAGCTGTTTCAGCTTGCGCTTGCTCGTCACCGTGTAATTCAAATTCAAACGCGCGAACTCATATTGCCTGGGTTTTGCCGGCACCGGCAGATTATCGGTGAGCCATTCATACAGCGGACGGTGATCTTCGAATTCGAGCGTGCAGATCGAATGCGTAATACCTTCGATGGCATCGGATTGCCCGTGCGTGTAATCGTAGCTCGGGTAAATGCACCATTTGTCGCCGGTCTGATGGTGATGCGCCTTGCGGATGCGATACAGAAACGGATCGCGCAGATTGATATTCGGCGCGGCCATATCGATTTTTGCTCGCAATGCACACGCACCTTCATCGAACTCGCCTTTGCGCATTTTTTCGAACAACGCGAGATTTTCGTCGACGCTGCGATCGCGATACGGGCTGTTCCTGCCGGGCTCGGTCAGCGAGCCACGGTATGCGCGCGCCTCGTCTGGCGACAAATCGCAGACATACGCTTTTCCCTCGCGAATCAAATGCAGCGCCCATTCGTACAGCTGATCGAAATAATCCGATGCATAGCGAACCTCCCCGTTCCATTTGAAACCGAGCCATTGCACATCGGCCTGAATCGAATCGATGAATTCCTGATTTTCCTTTTCGGGATTGGTATCGTCGAAACGCAAATTGCAGGTGCCGCCGAATTGTTCAGCCAGACCAAAATTCAGGCAGATCGATTTCGCATGCCCGATATGCAGATAGCCGTTTGGCTCGGGCGGAAAACGCGTGGCGATTGCGCCTTTGACGCGCCCTTGCACAATGTCTTCTTCGATGATCGTACGCAAAAAATTGTGCGGGGTTTTTGCATCATGATCTGTTGACGCGCTGGGATTTGCGGTGGATATATCGTTGCTGCTCATGCTTGTCTCTGCGGTTTCCGTGCGTGCTGCAATTTTGAAATGATCTAAAGGTTATCGGTGGGCTGGCGATCACAACCGGCGATCACAAATAGCCCAGAGGTCGCAAAAAACGTATTATAGGGCCTCATCCTCCTTAATTCACCGATGGTCTTATCATGATTACTCTGCACACCAACTTTGGCGATATCAAAATCCAGCTCGATTTCGACAAAGCCCCGAAAACGGCAGCAAATTTCGTCGAATACGTGAAGGCAGGCCATTACGATGGCACTGTTTTCCACCGCGTTATCGACAACTTCATGATTCAGGGCGGCGGGTTCGAAGTGGGCATGAAGCAAAAGGAAACGCGCGATTCAATCGAAAACGAAGCCGACAACGGTCTCAAGAACGATGTCGGCACCATTGCGATGGCTCGCACCATGGAACCGCACTCGGCAAGCGCGCAATTTTTTATCAACGTTGCCGATAACAACTTCCTCAACCACACCGCGAAAACCTCGCAGGGCTGGGGTTATGCGGTTTTTGGTCGCGTGATTGAAGGCATGGATGTCGTCAATAAAATCAAGGGCGTTCCCACCACACGCAAGGCCGGTCATCAGGACGTGCCTGCGGAAGACGTCATCATCACCAAAGCGACGGTTGCCGAATAAGCCTGTCGCGCCATCAGAAACTGTCGCAGAGAAACGATGGCCACGCTTTTCATTTCCGATCTGCATCTGCAGCCGTCGCATCCGCGGCTGCTCGATGCCTGTCTGCGTTTCTTTGACGAGCAGGCAAAGCACGCCGAAGCGCTGTACATACTCGGCGATTTATTCGAGGTGTGGATCGGCGATGACGACGACGCCGCGTGGATCAACGATTTCGCCAATGCGCTGCAACAATTGCGCAGCGGCGGTACGCGTCTCTATTTCATGCATGGCAATCGCGATTTTCTCGTCGGCGAAAAATTTGCGGCGCGCTGCGGCATGGAATTGCTGGACGAGGCCGCCGTTATCGATCTCTACGGCCGCCCCGCTCTTCTCATGCACGGCGACACTCTCTGCACCGGAGACAGGGAATATCTCGCGTTTCGCACGCAGGTGCGCAATCCGCAATGGCAACAGCAAATTCTCGCGGCGCCTATCGAACAGCGCCGCCAGCTCGCCTCGCAATTGCGCGCGCAAAGCAAAATGGCTGCAGGCAATAAAGCCGAAGACATCATGGATGTGACGCCCGGCGAAGTCGCGCGCGTCATGACGGAGCATAAAGTCGATTTATTGATTCACGGGCATACGCATCGACCCGCGCGGCATGAGTTGACTGTTAGCGATGGACTCTTCGCTACCGCAAATATTGCCGAACGTATCGTGCTGGGCGATTGGCGAGATGGCGACTGTATGTGGTATGTGCGCGCCGAGAGTGATGGATCGGTCGAATTAATTCAATATCCGATTTAATGCCGTAGGGGCAAACCTGTGTGTTTGCCCTTTTCGAATCTGCCCATTGCATCATCGCGAGAAACAGGGCGGACACGCAGGCCTGCCCCTACGTGGATAAATAGAAATTACGCGGGAATCGGCCCGCTGTGAAACCGGAATTCCACATCTTCCACCTCGATTAGCTCGCGCTCGCACTCCGCAAAAAATTCAACACGTTCGGCAATCGGCTTTTCAGAATAGCGCTGCGCGAATTGCAGATAATGCTGAAAATGCCGCGACTCCGACGCGAGCAGTCCCGAATAGAACGCCTGCAATTCATCGTCCAGCAGCGGCGCCAGGCGCGCGAAACGCTCGCATGATCGCGCTTCGATAAATGCGCCGATAATCAGCGTATCGATCAGTTTTTCCGGCTCGTACGTACGCACATGTTTGTGCAGGGCGCCGGCGTACCGGGCCGGCGATGTCTGCACGTATTGAATACCGCGCTTCGCCATGATCGTCATGACCTGCTCGAAATGGCGCAATTCTTCGCGTGCCAGCTTCGACATACGTTGCAGTAAATCGGGCTTATCGATGTAGCGATACAAAAAATTCATTGCCGTGCCAGCGGCTTTTTTCTCGCAATTAGCGTGATCGATCAACAGCAGCTCCTGCTGTGCGAGCGCATTCTGTAACCATGCATCCGGCGTTTCACAGCGCAGGAATTTTTGGATGGGGCGAATATCGACCATTGCGAGAAATCAATTCGGCAGAAAAGCGCGCAGTATAACGGGGGCACTCACCGCGATCGATGGATCAGTGTCGAATTTATTGAGAATCGCTGGTAGCTGCTGGCACTAAATCGATACGAAAGCTGCGCGACATCGGGCCCATTTCGGTTTCGACCGTCAGTAACAGCACCAGAAAATGTTCGCCCTCACCGAGCTGTAATGCCTGCAACTGTAATGGGATGGGCGATTCCGCGGAGGCGAGATCGATTCGATGGACAACATCACCGATGATGTCGGCGCCCTCTTTTTTCGCCACTTCGAGCAGCAAGGTGCCGCTTTTCAAAGGCGTATTAATCGACAGGTCGATGCGCTGAAGCTGACCCACCGGTACGTCTTCGACCTGGTAGGTCAATTTGATCGGCGCCGATGGAGACAGGCTTGGCCTGGCGCTGGCAACCGGAATGTTCCGCGCACTATTTTTCGAATCCGGCCTTAATTCGGATGGTGATTGCGAGCACGCAGCCAGCAGTAACGTGCCGAGAAAAATGATCGATCTCATAGAGGCACCACCGATAATTTGAAACAGGCATTCTCCGCGTCGGGCACGTTTGAATCGCTATCGACGTTGCCGACATGAAAAAGACTGACGACGTAACTTTGCATCGCCGTTAGCGCTCCGGTATTCATCGAAAAAGGAGCAGAGGTTTTCTTTCGATCCGCCAAAAGATATTGACCCTGGTATATCAGTTCCATACCGGGCACGCCGCCATTTTGCGGCGTTATGGTAAGACGATATGGACGTGATTGCTGCGGAATGAAGCGGACATAACGCCGGTTCGATAACGCGTTTTCCTCACCGTAAGTCGGCGTCGATCGAGAGCAGGCTACGACGGAAGAATCGTCATCCAGTCTGGCATACACGGGTAAATCGACATTGCTGAGACTGGGCGCATTGGTTTCGTTTTCCGCAAATGCGGTGATTCCATGCCCATTGATCTGTTCGAGACTCAATGCCGCAGCAATTGCACCGGCATAACCCGACTGTTCATTTTTCAGAAATTCGCCGTAACTGAAAATCGATGCGAGCGAATCGGTTTGTCGATAATTTCCAGCAAACGTCTGCAACAGCGTGCCCAATCCCATGCCGGTACCGCCATCGGAGACACTGCTGCCCAATGTATAAAGCGCGCGCTGAACCGAGCTTTCGGAAAACCAGCCGGTCGGCGTATTGCCGTAGCGGGTCCGGATGTTGAAGGAAAACTCGCGCGCCTGACTGTTGCTCGTCGCCACTTCGTCGGAATCGCGGTAGATGGGATCGCGCAACGCCAGTCCCGCAAACGCGGTGGCCCAGCCCTCGTCGAAGGCGACACGCGGGTCCAGTGTGTCGAGCAGGCTGTGGTCGCCGCCGATGCTGTCGGAACGCGACAGCACATGCAGTACGAAGTGGCCGAATTCGTGCGCGATCACCATCGGATCGAATTCGTCGGTATCGACCGCAGCGTCGCCGCGTAAATAAATCGCCCGCAGATCGGAATCAAAAAAAGCGCCGCCGATTTTTCCCTGCTCGTAAGTGCCGTTCGAGTCGCTCGTATTGTTCACGCTCCACATGAACGTGAGCGCGCCAAACGGCGTACCGGCCCGATGCTCGAGCACGGCGTTCATCGTCTTGCAGGCGGTATCCAGAATCGCGAATGGCGCCGCCACGCGGGTCGCGTTGTAACCGCCGCCGGACCAGCCCGACGCCGCATGCAGATCGCGACGCGGTTGCGCATCGGCGCTGGACGGAATCGATTCGGTCATCGCATAGAACGTATTGCCGGCCGTGTTATCCGCAACCGCGAAATTCCAGTCCGCGATACTGCTGCCGTCCGCCGCGCGATAGAGCTGCGCACGCACACGCACGCAGACCTTTGAGGTGCCGGTATTGAGACGGTACCAGCCATCGCCATCGCTCAGGGTGGTGGCGATCGCCGTGCTGTCACAGCGATTGTCGTCGAGTGCCTTCAAGGCTTCGACAACGGCGCCGCGCACCGGCAGCGGCGATTGTGCGTTGTAGTCGAGCCCCTGCCCCGGATGCGTCGAGAACGGCACCCGCGCATACGTGATGCGCCCCGCTATCACGCCGGAAGTCGGCGCCGGGGGCGCGGCAAGACTGTAGGCGGACGTGGTCGGGCATTGCTGAACGATGGCGTTGTTGTCGGGTGTGGCGGGCGCCGAAGCGCCGACGTTCGTCTGCGAAACCGGCGGCGTGGTCGTGCTTCCGCTGCCCGAATCCGACGAGGAGCCGCCACCACCGCCGCCACAGGCGGTGAGCAGACACGAAGCAAACAATACCGGGATGAATCCGCAGCGCTTTGTTTCCCGATATTTTTTATTTTTCCGGAACGACATTAACGACGAAACTCTCTCACGCAATCGCTGCAATGTAGCGCTGATAATGCGCCTCGGATAAAAGGAAAAACTCGCGATCGATCTGCTCGCGCAGCGCCGCCAGCGGCAGCGTGCGATAACCCGGCTCGATCGCGAATCCGTAGTCGCGGGGGTCGCCGATCTGGCTCGCGCCCGCCCGCAATAATTCGAACACCCAGACCGGCGGGCTGCGATGCGCCGAATAGCGAACCTGCTGTGTCTTCAAACGCATTTCCAGCAATTCGCTATCGAGAATCTGCAGCTTCGCGGTCACCACCTGCGCCAGTAACTGATCGAGCCGGCGGTCGATGGCCTGCTTCTGTTCCTGACTGTAACTGTTCCAGTGAATCACTTCGTGCGCATAGCGCTTGCAGCCACGGCACACGGCATCGCCGATGCCCGTCGAACAAACGCCAATGCAAGGCGTGGGGATACGCGTAATCAGTTTTTCGGACACAGGCACAAGTCTAGTTATGAATTTCGAGGTGCGAACTTTATTTCAGGATTGTGACGGCGTCGACTCGCGATGACCGGCGGCGATTGTGCCAAAGCCGCGCTTGAGATACCGGGCGCAGGTGCACAAAATTCGCGACAGCCTTTAACCGCCATCCGTTGAGCGGTTATAATTTCGCGCCCCATTACGCGGATGCTGCGAGATTTTTCGCGGTATTCATCAGGCCCTGCCGCTGGTGATCCCGGCGACGAGGGTTTCTCTGAATCGGGTTTTTCTGACCCATAACGAACTGGAGTCCCCACCGTGCTCGAAGCCTACCGCAGTCACGTCTCAGAACGCGCCGCTCAAGGTATTCCTCCGAAACCGCTCAGCGCCGAACAGGTCGCCGGCCTTGTCGAATTGCTGAAGAATCCGCCGCAGGGCGAGGAGCAATTCCTGCTCGACCTCATCACCAACCGCGTTCCGCCCGGAGTGGACGAAGCCGCTTACGTCAAGGCGGGCTTTCTGACTGCAATTGCCAAAGGCGAAGCGACATCTCCGCTGATCGACCGCGCCAAAGCCGTGCAGCTGCTCGGCATGATGCTCGGCGGCTACAACATCGACACGCTGGTTACCCTGCTCGACGACAGCGAACTCGGCGCCGGCGCTGCCAAAGAACTCAAGCACACTCTGCTGATGTTCGACCGCTTCCACGATGTGGCTGACAAGGCCAAAGCCGGCAATGCGCACGCCAAAGCCGTGCTGCAATCCTGGGCCGATGGCGAGTGGTTCACAAGCCGCCCCGAAGTGCCGCAATCGATCAAGGCCGCGGTATTCAAAGTCACCGGCGAAACCAATACGGACGATCTCTCCCCCGCTCCCGACGCGTGGTCGCGTCCGGATATCCCGCTGCATGCGCTCGCCATGTACAAAATGGCGCGCGAAGGCCTGACCCCGGATCAACCGGGCGCCATCGGCCCGATGAAACAGATCGAGGAATTGCAGAAGAAAGGCATTCAGATCGCATTCGTCGGCGATGTCGTCGGCACCGGCTCGTCGCGCAAATCGGCGACCAACTCCGTGCTCTGGTTCTTCGGCGACGACATCCCCGGCGTACCCAACAAGCGCAGCGGCGGCATCTGTTTCGGCGGCAAGGTCGCACCGATTTTCTACAACACGATGGAAGACGCGGGCGCGCTCGTGTTCGAAGCGCCGGTCGACAACATCAACTTCGGCGACATCATCGAAATCCAGCCGTACGCGGGCAAAATCATCAACACCGCCAATGGTCAGACCATTTCCGAATTCGCACTGAAATCCGACGTGCTGCTCGACGAAGTACGCGCCGGTGGCCGTATCAATCTGATCATCGGTCGCGGTCTCACCAACAATGCGCGCGAAGCGCTCGGGCTGTCGCCCACCACCCTGTTCCGCACCCCTGCGCAACCGAAAGACACCGGCAAGGGCTTCACGCTCGCGCAGAAAATGGTTGGTCGTGCCTGCGGCGTCGCCGGTATTCGTCCAGGCACTTATTGCGAGCCCAAAATGACTACTGTCGGCTCGCAGGACACCACCGGCCCGATGACGCGCGACGAACTCAAGGATCTCGCCTGCCTCGGCTTCTCGGCCGATCTCGTCATGCAGTCGTTCTGTCACACGGCGGCTTATCCGAAGCCGGTCGATGTCGATACCCATCACACGCTGCCCGACTTCATCATGAACCGGGGCGGCGTTTCGCTGCGCCCGGGTGACGGCATCATTCACAGCTGGCTCAACCGCATGCTGCTGCCCGATACCGTCGGCACCGGCGGCGACTCGCACACGCGCTTCCCGATCGGTATCTCGTTCCCCGCCGGTTCGGGACTCGTCGCCTTCGCGGCGGCGACCGGCGTGATGCCTCTCGATATGCCCGAATCAGTGCTCGTGCGTTTCAAAGGCAAAATGCAACCGGGTATTACGTTGCGCGACCTCGTCCATGCGATTCCGTACTACGCGATCAAGCAAGGTCTGCTGACCGTCGCGAAGAAAGGCAAGAAAAACATTTTCTCGGGCAATATCCTCGAAATCGAAGGCCTCGAAGATTTGAAAGTCGAACAGGCATTCGAATTGTCCGACGCGTCAGCCGAACGCTCTGCCGCGGGCTGCTCGATCAAACTCGGCAAGGAAACCATCAGCGAATACCTGCGTTCGAATATCACGCTGCTGCGCGCGATGATTGCCGATGCTTACGGCGATCCCCGCACGCTCGAACGCCGCGCGCGCAAAATGGAAGAGTGGCTGGCGAATCCGCAATTGCTCGAAGCCGATAAGGATGCCGAATACGCCGCGATTATCGAAATCGATCTCGCCGACGTGAACGAGCCCATCGTCTGCGCGCCGAACGATCCCGACGATGCGCGCCTGCTCTCGGAAGTCGCCGGCGATAAAGTCGATGAGGTCTTCATCGGTTCGTGCATGACCAACATCGGCCATTACCGCGCCGCAGGCAAACTGTTAGATAAAGTGCCCGCTGGTTCGCTGGCAACCCGTTTGTGGATCGCGCCGCCAACACGCATGGACGAGCATCAGCTCAAAGAGGAAGGCTACTACAACATTTTCGGCCGCACCGGTGCGCGCACCGAAATGCCGGGCTGCTCGCTGTGCATGGGTAACCAGGCGCGCGTGCGTCCGGGTGCGACCGTGTTGTCGACCTCGACACGCAACTTCCCGAACCGTCTCGGCGATGGCTCGAACGTGTATCTGACCTCGGCGGAACTCGCTGCGGTCGGTTCCGTTCTCGGCAAAATCCCGACCGTTGCGGAATACATGGAATACGCCGGAAAACTCGATGCCATGTCAGCAGATATTTATCGCTACATGAACTTCGATCAAATGGCGGAATTCCAGAAATCAGCCGACGACGGCAAACGCATCGCCGCGCAAGTCATCGATGTGGTGCCTGCGTAATTGCTCTGCTCAGGCACAGAGAAAAAAGTTTTGCTGCTTGACGTGTTGCCGTTAACTTAGGCTGTAAACGTAGCCCCGCTTGCGGGGCTTTTTCTTTTTATCTTCCCTTTAATTAAAGGGAATAATTGCGACTGGAACTTTGCGAGCAATCGATGATTTTCTCTAAAAAAATTTTACTGCCGTTGTTATTGCTCGGCGCATGGCTCGCCACGTGTTATGGCATTCGTTTTGGCTTGATGGAAAACGCGCACTGGGTTGAGGTGTGCGACGGCAGAAATGTCATTGCGATGTGCGAAGTGCGTTCGACGCTGGGACGTATAATCCACTTTCGCATTCTGGCGTGGGCCGCATTTCTCTGCACGATTCCCGCATTTTTTCTACGCGGCAACACGGGCAGAAAGCTGGCGTGGCTGGGCTTGTTCGTCACCGCGCCCGCTCTCGTGCTTTATACGGTAACGCCTGCGGTATTTTCTGCGCTGATCGCGGCATTACGACTGGTGCGCAATGAGCGCCACAACGCTGCGGCAAGCAATGCCGATGCAGCCGCCCAGCCCAGCGCCTGAATATTTTTAAATGTTTCCTCGAACAATTGCAGCGGAATGCCAACCGCGATCACAGCGAGTAACAATAAAATTTCACGGCGCGGCACACTGACAGGCCAACGCAGATACACCAGCGCCGGCAGCAAAATAATGTAACTCGGAAACTGCCGATAGCGCGCGTCGAATACCAGCTGCGCCATCGTCACCGCACCAGCGAATGCAATGAGCAGCAGACCCGAATTCGCATAACGCGCGTATCGCGTGAAGATTTTGTACTGCCACGCATCGCGCGCGGTCACCATCAGCGCAGCACGAAACAGCGCTAACGCATTGACGATGAGCAGCGCACCCGTCCACGCCCATTCCCAGCCATCGCGATTATCGAATTTCGCCAGTAACAACCATAACGACAGACAGGCACCGGCGAGCGTCGCGATGGCAGGTATCAGCATGGCCGCCTGAAAATCCTTCGGTCGACCGAAAAACAGCAGCGAAGCAAATGTAATCGCCAGCGATAATTTCAACCAGCGCTGCCAGTCGGGCAGATTGGAAACGGCCCCCGCCAGCACGCCCTTATCATTGCGATCGGCATCGAATAACCCCCAGTAACCGCCCACCGCACCCTCATTCGCGCGCTTCCACGGCTGATCGAATGCTTCGATCAGATTGTATTTCCAGCCATTGCTCTCTGCCATCTGCACAAATCCACGCATGAATTTCGCTTCATTGATCAGACTCGGCGCCGCGGTTTCACGCTGACGCCCATGACTCGGCCAACCCGTTTCGCCGATCAGAATATCCTTCGGCGCAAAGCGCTGCGCGTATTCGTCGCGCACCGCGGCAACATGTTTCAGCGCGGCATCATCATCGATTCCGGTGGGATCGTCTTCCCAGTACGGCAATAAATGAATGGTGATGAAATCGACGACAGGTGCCACCTGCGGATATTTAATCCAGAACTCCCACACATCGGCATACGTCACCGGCTGTTTCACGCGGCTTTTCACTTCGTTAATCAATTCAGCCAGTCGCGGGCCCGAAACATCCTTGCGCAGCAGGGCTTCGTTACCGACGATCACCGCGTCGACCACATCGGGATAACGATTGGCCGTTGCAATCAACTGCTCGATTTCAATGCGCGTGCTTTTCGGATCGGGACTCACCCAGGCGCCGAGCAACACTTTCAATCCGTGCTTCTGCGCATAAAGTGGCAAATCCTCAAGACCCGTCATCGAGTATGTGCGCACGCAGGAAAAATATTTTGAAAGCAGCGCGAAATCGATATCCATGCGCTCGGGGCGAATGACGAAATCCGGTTGCAGCGGACTCTGATCCTTATCGAAGGGGCTGTACGACACGCACTGCAGTTTATGACTCGCGGAGACGATTTCCGGCAACCGGACGACCTCGCCCCGCCACTGCCAGAAAACAGACAGCAATGCGATACAAATGATGAGCGAGAGCGCATAAATCGTTGCCAGAGAATTTTTACGCGAACCCGACGACACGGTATTGCTCGACGACATGAAGGATGACCCGATATCAGGAAGCGCGCGCGGCGACGCGACGGGATTTAACGAACTCGACAATGATCGGCAGAATCGAAAGAAAAATAATCGCAAAAATAACCAGTGTGAAATTTTTCTTCACCATCGGCAGATTGCCGAAGAAATAACCGAGCAGCAGAAAACTCCACACCCACAACAAGGCACCGACGATGTTGTATGCGAGAAAGCGCGGATAGTGCATCGTTCCCACACCGGCAACGAATGGCGCGAAAGTGCGAATGATCGGTATGAATCGCGCAAGAATAATGGTTTTGCCGCCGTGTTTTTCGTAAAACGCTTCCGTGCGCTGCAGATGTTCGCGATTGAGCCAGCGGTAATTCCGGCTGAAAACCTTCGGCCCCAGGTAATGACCGATCGCATAATTGAGCGAATCGCCCGCGATGGCCGCAATCGACAGGCCGAGGCCGAGCAGTCCCAGATCGAAATCGCCCTTCGCGGTAAATGCGCCCGCCGCAAACAGCAGTGAATCTCCCGGCAGAAACGGCATGATGACAAGACCCGTTTCGACGAAAATGATCGCAAACAGAATCGCATACGTCTGCACGCCGTAATCGCGAATCAGCTCGCTCAAATGCACATCGATGTGCAGGATGAAATCGATCAGATACTTCACATAGTCCATGAGAGAAATCCATGAGCCGCTGGAACGGTGATAAAAGGAAATCGGAAAAATCGCGCGCATCAATCCGGCTGCGCAGCGCCGCATGGTAACCGCAAATCGCCGCATGGTAACAGAGCTGCCGGAAATCATGACAAGCAGCGTGAATTGTTCGCCACTCCACAATTCGCCGAGGACAAACTGCGCTGGCGCCTGTTGCTGCCCGCCACTTTATTTTAGAATGAGCCCCCTCTTCGCCGCATAAGTCTGTGCCGCCCTATGGCCGATAACAACGCTCGTACGTATTCATATTCCAATCTCTTTCACGCCATCTTCGTGCTCTTCAGCCTGTCTGCCATCACGCTGGGTATCTGGGGCTTCATCAATCGGCCCGAAGAAGTCGCGCCGTGGCCGAAACAGATCTCGGGTTTTGCGTATTCGCCTTATCGCTATGGTCAGAGCCCCGTCGACAGAACTTATCCGAGCGCGCAGCAGATCGAAGAAGACATGGCGCTACTGTCGCAATATTCGCGGCGAATCCGTACCTATTCGGTGGGCGGCATTCTCGGCGACATTCCGCGCATCGCCAATAAATACGGCATCAAGGTCATGGCAGGCGCCTGGCTGTCCGATGATCGCGAAGCCAATATGGTCGAAATCGACAAGCTGATCGAAATCGTCAACGCCAACAAAAATATCGATCGCATCATCGTCGGCAACGAAACGTTACTGCGGCAGGAACTCACCGGCGACGATCTCGTGATGTACATGAATTACGTGCGCCAGGGCATCAACCGCAAGGTGCCTGTTTCCACCGCTGACTCGTGGGATTTCTGGCTGATCGGCGATGGCAAGGGCGAGCATCCGGAAAATGCGCGTCTGGCGGCAAGCGCGGATTTTGTCGGCGTGCATTTTCTGCCGTACTGGCTCGGCAAAAGCGTTGAATACGCCAACGACGATATCGAAGCCTCCTACGACAAACTCAAATCGCAACCTGTTTTCAAAAACAAACCGATCGTGATCGGTGAAGTGGGCTGGCCGAGTCGCGGACGCGAAATCGGTCAGGCAAAAGCTTCCGATGCGGAGGAAGGAAAATTTCTGCGCAGTTTCTTCCCGCTCGCGCAGAAGGAAAATTACGAGTTCTACATCATGGAAGCCTTCGATCAGCCGTGGAAGATGAAACAGGAAGGCGCCGTCGGTGCCTACTGGGGCGTATTCAATGCCGATCGTCAGCCGAAATTCGCACTGCGCGGACCGTTGCAGCCGATTCCGAAATGGCGAACGCTCGTCGCCATCACCATTGCGCTGGGCATTCTCACTTTCCTGATGTTTCTCGTCGACGCGCGCCAGATGCGCAGGCGTGCGGTGAGTTTCCTCGCCGCAGTCGCATTCCTGAGTACATCGACGCTCGTTTACATGGCATATCAGATTCTCGATCCGTACGCGTCCGCCGGCACGACTGTGCTCGGTGTGATTTTGTCGCTGAGCGCGATCGGTGTCGCTACGGTACTGTTCGTCGAAGCCCACGAATGGGCGGAAGCCGTGTGGGTCATGCGACGCAAACGGCCGTTCGGCCCGGCTGCGGAATTCGATAACGGCATTTATCCGAAAGTATCGATTCACGTGCCGTGCTATAACGAACCGCCTGAAATGGTGATCGAAACCATTAATGCGTTACGCAATTTGCGCTACGACAATTACGAAGTGCTCATCATCGACAACAACACCAAAGACGAAGCGGTGTGGAAACCTGTCGAAGAATATTGCGCGCAGCTGAACGATCCGCGTTACCGCTTCTTCCACGTCGCACCACTCGAAGGTTTCAAAGGCGGCGCACTGAATTTTGCGCTCGACCATACCGTCGGTGATACCGAAATCATCGCCGTCATCGATTCGGATTATCAGGTACATCCCGACTGGTTGCGCGATCTCGTGCCGCACTTTCAAAATCCGAAAATTGCGATCGTGCAGGCTCCGCAGGATTATCGCGACGGCGGAGAAACCCTGTTCAAGAAAATGTGCTACGCGGAATATCGCGGCTTTTTCCACATCGGCATGGTCACGCGCAACGATCGCAACGCCATCATTCAGCACGGCACCATGACCATGGTGCGCCGCTCGACGCTGGAAGAACTGGGACGCTGGGGCACAGATACCATCACCGAAGATGCCGAACTCGGTCTGCGCGTATTTCACAATGGACTGGAAGCTGCTTACATCGAAAAGAGTTACGGCAAGGGATTGATTCCCGACAATTTCATCGATTACCGCAAGCAGCGCTTCCGCTGGGCTTACGGCGCCGTGCAGATCATGCGCAAGTACGCGCGCCAGTTATTCTTCGGTGCGGAAACAAAACTGTCGCTCGGACAACGCTACCATTTCGTCGCGGGCTGGCTGCCGTGGATCGCCGACGGCATGAACCTGTTCTTTACGGTCGGCGCATTGTGCTGGTCTTACGCGATGATTTTCTCGGAGATGATCGACCCGCCGCTCGCCGTGTATGCGATTCCTCCGCTCGCATTATTTTTCTTTAAACTGGCGAAGCTTTATTACGTCTATCGCAGTCGCGTCGGCACCAATCAGGTCGAAACGATTCAAGCCGCACTGGCCGGCCTGGCGCTGAGCTATGTGATTTCCAAAGCGATGCTGTACGGTATTTTCACCGACAAGATTCCGTTTCTGCGCACACCGAAAAATAAGGACCGCGAATCGGTATGGTTTGCGCTACTGCTCGTTTCGGAAGAAGCGATTATCACGCTGCTATTGTGGGGCGCCGCTATCGGTATCGCGATTACGCGTTATCACAATCTGAATGCGAGTGATCTACGGCTGTGGCTCGCGGCTATTCTGATTCAATCGCTGCCCTATTTCGCTGCGATCGTGATGTCAGTTATCAGCAGCTCGAAACCGTTCAGCGCCGCACCGGCGGCAAATACGGCATCAAGCGCGGGTTGATCCGGAAAAAAATGCATTGAATTGATCGATAAAATGCTGAAGCTGCGCTTTCGGCAAATCATTCACGCCCGCTGCGGCGGCGCGGCCGCCGCCGGTGGGAAAGCGGCGGCATAATTCATCCGCGCCGGTTTTATTGTTGAGCGGCGCGCGCACGCTGATCAGATAATTGCCATTACTTTTTTCCGTCAGAACCGCATGCGCGCGCGCCGGAAACTGATTGGTCAAGTCGTTGCTGTAAACACCACTCACACGGCGAGCCCACGCCTGATTGGGCAGAATGAAAACTGCGGCTGCATCCGTTGCGATTTCCGCCTCGATGGCGGCCGCGCTGTTCATATCGTTGTTGTAGCCATTTTCAAGCTTTTCAAACTGCTCACGGCTATCGCGAATGAAATCGAGCGGATTCGCATAAGGGCTGACGCGTCTGAACAACTCCAGTGGCGGAAAATGTAAATCGTCGATGTTCTCGCCGTATCCGTTGTAATTGATATACGTGCCGAGATTTTCAAGCAGCACCAGTTCATCGGCACGAAGATCGATCGTTTTTGCAAGTGCGAGAGCGCTATTTTTCAAATTATCGCCAAATGCACCGACGACTGCCCAGGCGGCAAACTTTCCCTGCAGATAACCATTGACGAGCAGACTTGTGCACACATCGGGCGCTTCGTTGATGATGGCTTTGAGTTTCGGATTTTGCGGAATTTCGCCGGCGTAATGGTGATCGACGTAAAAAACCTCCGCGCCGCTGGCAAGCGCACGCTCGACGCCGTCGCGATTTTTATCCAGGGACACGTCGAGCACGGTAAGCTGATCGCCCGCTTTCGCATCGACTTTATCGAGCAGTTCGATATCGCGCTTCACACCCGTGATCAGCGTCGACTCGACGCGATGCGCATTGCGCAGCTGCGTTAAAGCGCAAATGCCGTCGGCATCGCCATTGAACACATCGATAAAGGCCATTGTTCTCGTCCCGCATTCATGAATTTGCGCCGAGCATAGCACGCGAAAACATCCATGAAGCGGATTTACGCTTTTGCAAAAGGGCCATTATTTCCATCTCCGGCCCTTCTGCATGTGAAAACAAATCTCAGGCAACGGCGGCCATCGCCTCGTTCACGCGTCGGTTATACAAAGCCAGAATTAAATCCGTTTGTGTGATGATGCCCACCAGTCTCAGTTCGTCATCGACAATGGGAATATGCCGGTGTCCGCCATCGGCAAACATCGGTACCAGTTCGATAATGAATTTATGCTCGGAAGCCACCATGACGCGTCGCGTCATGATCTGCCCCACGACATCGGGCTTATCGGCGTGCAGCGTGCGCACCTTTCTGATCAGTGCCGATAACTGCACGGATAATGTTTTGTGTTCATGAATTCCCGCATGCTTGAGAAAATCGGCCTGCGTGAGAATGCCCACCACGCGCTGCGAACGATCGACCACCGGTAACGCCTTGATTCCACGCTTGCACAATAACTCCCATGCATCTTCAAGCGAATCGCCGAATTTAACCGATAGGACATCGCGAGACATCACATCGGCGCATGTGATTTCGCCGAATCGACGTCGATAGGCATTCGCTTCGGCGCTGTACAGCAGCGTTTCCAGATCATCGCGTGCGATATCGAGAATTTCATTGTAATTCTGCAGCGCAAGATCGAGGTCGGCCGAAGTAAATCCCGGCGATGAATTTGTAGCAGGAGACGGCCTCTGTATCGCATGCGGATAACTGTGCCCCGTCGCCCGATGATAAAACAACGCAGCAATGACCAATAATGCGGAGTTAATGCCCACAGGTATCCACACAAAACTATAACTCGCCGTGTGTACAACGGAGCTGCCCAATACAGCCGTCAACGCGACTGCGCCCGCCGGCGGGTGCAGGCAGCGCAAATAAAACGTCGCTGCAGTAGTCAGCGTCACCGCCAGCGTGGCGGCCACCAATGCGTTGTCGAGCCATTGCGCACAGCTCACACCGATCAATGCCGCAATGATATTTCCGCCGATGATCGACCACGGCTGTGCCAGGGGGCTGGCTGGCATTGCAAATGCCAATACCGCCGAAGCGCCCGTCGGAGCAATAAGCCACGGCGAGTCAATCGCTGCGGGGAACAGGAGTTGCGTAATGAGGCCGGTAAGCGCAATGCCAATGGCGGCACCGCAACAGGCGCGCAAACGCTCTTTCCAGTTGACCATCATTGGCGGAGGGATAAAGCGACTTAACCAGGCAGGTAAAAATGAGGCAGGAGACATGGATGTGATATTCGTACGAGGCTTTCATCTAACGCGACAGCTATCGCGCACCGCCGCGCATTATATCTATAAAGATGTATTCGATATGCCTAATTTCGTATGGAGGTTTGGGAATTGTTTATTGTGAATTGCGTGTGATACTGCGTACGGCGGGAAGCAGGCCTCGCGGCCTGCCAATGGATTTATTGCAGACTATTTAACAGCAATACGATCCCGGTTTTTCAATACCAGCTTGTCGCCAATACCTTTCACATCGGCGAGCTGTTCCGGCGATTTGAAAGGACCGTGTTCCTTGCGATAAGCAACAATGGCTTCGGCTTTTGATTGACCCACACCGACCAGAGCATCGGCGATCGTCGCTGCATCAGCGGTATTGATATTGACGGCCCTGACGGATGCAGCTGTCGCAGCAGCTTCTTTAGCGCACCAGCCGGCAGAGGAAGCAGTCAATAAAGCGAGGGAGAGAAATAAAGGACGAATTGCAGTTTTGAGTTCCATGTCAAATTCCTATATAGACGTTAAATGATCATTCCTTTGCCGCATCATACGGCGCGCGTAAATTAACTTAACTCGGCTTCAATCTGCAATACCCAGTTCCAGAAGGATTGCACGTAACGCCGCAAGTGGATCAGATGCTCGCGTAACCGGACGCCCCATAACGAGATAATCGCTGCCATTCGCACGCGCCGAGGCCGGTGTCGCGATACGCATCTGATCGTCGCTTGAAGATTCCGCAGGGCGAATACCCGGCGTAACCAAAGTGAATGGCTGATTCAATTCCGAGCGCAGCATCGCGCATTCCTGCGCGGAACAAACCACGCCGTCCAATCCGCACTGCTGCGTCAATCGGGCGAGTCGCAAGACGTGCTGTGCCGGGGTTGCGTTGATGCCGACAGCTTCGAGTTGCGGGGCATCCATACTCGTCAGCACCGTAACAGCAATCAGTAATGGCGCGCTTTTTCCAAACGGCAGCAAGGCTTCGCGCGCTGCACTCATCATGATGGGCCCGCCGCTCGCATGCACGTTCACCATCCACACACCAAGATCCGCCGCAGCAGCAACCGCCGATGCCGTCGTATTGGGAATATCGTGAAATTTCAGATCGAGAAAAATTTCAAAACCGCGCGCACGCAATGATCTGACCAGCTCCGGGCCTGCACGCGTAAACAATTCCTTGCCGACCTTGACGCGACATAATGCAGGATCGAGCCGATCCGCCATCGCCTCGGCCTGCTTGCGATCGGGGTAATCGAGAGCGACGATAAGAGGGGATTTCATATTTTCAAAAACTCCGAAACAACCTGGTGAGTGATGCTTCAATCACCTTCGCTACCGCTGATCGGCAACATCGTGTTCCACTGTTTGCATTTCGGGCATTGCCAATGCATCTGGCGCACGGAAAACCCGCAGCGCTTGCATTGATAGATCGGCTTTCCCGCCGTCATTTTCTGCAACAACGATTGCCATATCTCCAGATTATTTTCTTCGCATGCACCTTCACGCTGCATCGAAATCAAACTTAACAGACCGCGCATCGTCGGTCGCAATCGCATTTGTTCCGCTAAAAACGCAGCCGCCGCCTGCGCGCCATCGCGGTGAGTGATTTCCTCACAGATCGCAAGTATCAGGCGTGTCGAAGCATGCCTGGTCAGGCATTCGCGAAGATAATCGACAAGTTGCTCGCGCCGCCCGACTGCGTCGTAGCAGGTGCGCAATGTATCGAGCATCTCGGGAATCAACACCGGATTTTGTTCAGGTATTTTCTGCAAGGCATCGATTGCAGCCTGGAAATGCCCGCTGCGATATTCGAGCAGGCCGAGCAGAAGCGATGCCCGTACCAGTTTGGGATCACGAATCAATGCCTGAATCAGATGCGCGCGTGCGCCATCGAATTCATGCTTATCAAGTGCATGCTGTGCCAATTCGCAGTGAAAATGCGCAATGGCGCTATCGAGCTCCGGGTCGGGTTCAGGCGCACTCAAAAATAAGTTGCGGCGCGGCAACAAGCGCGTCGCGGTTTCGATTGACTTGGTCCAGTCGCGTTCGGCTTGATAAATTTCGACGAGATGGCGCAGCGCCGTCGGCCGCAATTCTTCCGAACTCTGCACGAGTTCCTGCAGGATTTTCTCCGCGCGATCATACAAGCCCGCGCTGATGTAATCGTGCGCCAGTTCCAGTTGCGCGCGCTGAAGTTGCAAGGGGGGTAAATTCGGGCGCGCCAGTAAATTCTGATGAATGCGCAACGCCTGTTCGATATCGCCCTTGCGGCGCATCATGTTGCCTAGCGCAAGATGCGTGTCGAAGGTTTCCTTATTGACCTCCAGGGTGTCGACGAAGGTCGCGATCGCTTCGTCGGGGCGATCGTTGAGCAGGTAATTCAAGCCACGAAAATACTGCCGATAAGCCGCGCTTGCGCCGCCGGGTAATGCCGACGCGCCACCCGCAAAGCGTCCCAAAAGCCAACCGCATGCGATTGCTGTGAATACGAGCAGAAACAACCAGAGCATTGCCATGATCAGTGTCTTAACGCCGAACCTTTAAGGTCGGACAATTCGCGCTCGCACACTTCCAGACGGCGACGCAGACGATAACGAATGGTTTGCAGCTTGATCAATGCCAGACTACCTGCCGCCAGACCGGCAAGACCACCGAGCACAAAGGCAGCAAGCAACCATACTGCGAGCGGACGCTCGGATAACCGCGTAGCCACCAGATCGAGCGGTACATTCTGACCATTCTGCAGCGAAAACAACAAACCGAAAGCCAGCACCAGCAACAGTAATATCGCGATCAGCACACGTCGTATCCAACGCATCGCATTTTCCCCTTCTCATCCGGTCCTGAGCCTGCTCGCACCATTACAGGCGATTCATCGATTCAAAAAAAAAACGGCATGATCGTGTGACCATACCGTTTTTTACATGCCATCGCCATAGTGGCGACGCGTCTCCCGAATCAGTGATTCTGAATACTCTGATTCACGCGCTCGCGCATTTCCTTGCCAGGCTTGAAGTGCGGCACATGCTTACCGGCCAACTCCACCGTATCGCCGGTTTTGGGATTGCGGCCCTGGCGTGGCTCGCGATAATGCAGCGAGAAACTGCCAAAACCACGAATTTCGATACGCTCACCACTCGCCAGCGTCTGTGACATATGTTCGAGTACGGCCTTTACAGCAAGCTCGATATCCTTGACGGACAATTGCGGCTGCTTCGCCGCAATACGTTCAATCAATTCAGATTTTGTCATGTCGTTTCCCTGCTCTTCGTCGACCAGCAATCTAATCTCAGACCAGAAGACTAGTTCACATCAGAGCCTGTCACAACAAAATCAGCGTTTTCACTGAGTTAAGAATTCACTGAGTGAAAAACGCTGATTACAGACTTGGCTCTGGCTTATTCCTGATTTTGCATTTGTTGCTTGATCAAATCACCGATCGTCGCGGGCGCAGCTTGTTCTGCTTCCTGCTCACGATGCGAACGCACCGCTTCTTTCTCGTCATCGATATCCTTCGCCTTGATGGACAGAGCGATCACGCGATTTTTGCGGTCGACGCTGATGATTTTCACTTCGACACTATCGCCGACTTTCAGCGCGTTGCGCGCATCTTCGACTTTGTCGCGACTGATTTCGGAGGCTTTCAATACGCCTTCGATTTCGTCAGCCAAAGTGATGACCGCAGCTTTCGCGTCAACTTCTTTAACAGTGCCGTTTACGATCGAGCCTTTGTCGTTGGTGCCGACATAGCTGGTGAACGGATCCTGTTCGAGTTGTTTGACGCCGAGCGAAATACGCTCGCGCTCTGGATCGATCGACAGAATCACGGTCTCGATCACATCGCCTTTCTTGAAGCGTCGTACAGCTTCTTCGCCAGTCTCGTTCCAGGAAATATCGGAGAGGTGCACGAGGCCATCGATGTTGCCTTCGAGGCCGATGAAGATGCCGAAATCGGTGATCGATTTGATCGCGCCTGAAATCTTGTCGCCTTTCGCGTATTGACGACCGAATGCGTCCCACGGATTTTCCTGGCATTGCTTGATGCCGAGAGAAATACGGCGACGCTCTTCGTCGATATCGAGAACCATCACGTCAACTTCATCGCCGACATTAACGACTTTCGACGGATGAATGTTCTTGTTGGTCCAATCCATTTCCGAAACGTGCACGAGACCTTCAACGCCCTCTTGCAACTCGGCAAAGCAGCCGTAGTCGGTGAGGTTGGTGACTTTGGCTTTGACGCGCGTGCCTTCCGGATAACGGCGGGTGATTTCCACCCACGGATCGGCGCCGAGCTGTTTCAGGCCCAGCGATACGCGATTGCGCTCGCGGTCGAACTTGAGAATTTTGACTTCGATTTCGTCGCCGACGTTGACGATTTCGCTCGGGTGCTTGATGCGCTTCCACGCCATATCGGTGATGTGGAGCAGACCATCGACGCCGCCGAGGTCGACGAATGCGCCGTAATCGGTGAGGTTCTTGACCACGCCTTTAACCGCCATGCCTTCTTGCAAGGCACCGAGCAGTTGCTCGCGCTCTGCGCTGTTGGCCTGTTCGAGCACGGCACGACGCGAAACCACCACGTTGTTGCGCTTCTGGTCGAGCTTGATAACTTTGAATTCGAGCTCTTTGCCTTCGAGATGCAGCGTGTCGCGTACCGGACGTACATCGACGAGCGAACCTGGCAGGAAGGCGCGGATGGTGTTGATGTCGACGGTGAAACCGCCTTTGACTTTGCCGTTGATAACACCTTTAACGACAGCTTCCTGTTCGCAGGCTTTTTCGAGATCTTTCCAGGCTTCAGCGCGCTTGGCTTTTTCGCGCGAGAGACGGGTTTCGCCCCAGCCGTCTTCGACCGCTTCGAGTGCAACCTGCACTTCATCGCCGATCTGCAATTTCAGCTCGCCGCGCTCGTTTTCGAATTGGTTGCGCGGAATCACGCCCTCGGATTTGAGGCCGGCGTGTACGGTAACCCAATCATCATCGATATCGATCACCACGCCCGTCACGATCGAGCCGGGGTGCATATCGATGGTCTTTAAACTCTCTTCAAATAACTCTGCAAAGCTCTCGCTCATCTCTCTACCTGCTATTAAATGGAGCTTATCGCTCCCCTTCGCCACCAGCTTGCGAAGGTCTGGTTGACCCGAATAACGACCAGTGCTGGTATGCCATCGTTATTCAGATATAAATCGTCTGTTCCAAATCAGCTCGCGTGTGTTTCTCTGAATCAATTTGCGTCGCTTATCTAAATCAATTCGCGCTCGCTCAACAGCTGCAATGCCCGTTGGAATACCTGCGTGATATCGAGTGTCGTACTGTCGATCACCACCGCATCGAGCGCGGGCTTCAGGGGCGCCACCGCGCGCTCGCTGTCGCGTTTGTCGCGCTGCCGGATGTCCTCTAAAAGGGCCGCGAGGGTAACACCTTCCCCCTTGCCGATCAACTGCTTATAGCGGCGCCGGGCACGCTCTTCGGCACTCGCCGTCAAAAACAGCTTGAGGGGGGCATCGGTGAATACCTGCGTGCCCATATCGCGGCCATCGGCAACCAGTCCGGGCTTGCGTGCGAAGTCGCGCTGACGCTGCAGAAGCGCTGCGCGTACCGCGGGAAACACCGCAACGCATGAAGCAAGGTAACCGGCATTCTCGCTGCGCACATCGGCGCTGATATCGCGCCCGTTGAGCAGGACCGCCGCCGGCTCGCCTACAGCACCCGTGCGAAATTCGATATCGAGATACTGCGCGACATGAGCCAGCCGTGTCTCATCATCGAGGTCGACGCCCTGCGCGACGGCCACCAGACCGACGATGCGGTAAAGCGCGCCGCTATCGAGCAGATGCCACCCGAGATGCTGCGCAATCATTTGCGCGAGCGAACCCTTGCCCGACCCGCTCGGCCCATCGATTGTCAGCACCGGAACCGCACGCGCCATCAGCGCACTCCTTCGACACTACTATTGTTGTTCTCGATCTGAATACGTATGCCTGCGCGCTGCGCCAGCTCAACGAAATTCGGAAACGAGGTCGCGACGTTATCGCAATTTTCGATAGTGATCGGTGCATTCGCACGCAGCGAAGCCACCGCAAACGACATGGCGATACGATGATCGTGGTGCGAATGAATCGTGCCGCCGCCAAAAACTTTATTGTCAACAAGAGGGCCGCCGACGATGACGATGCCATCGGGTGTCGGCTCGGCACTGACACCAAGAGTCTTCAATCCGTCGGCCATCACCTGAATGCGATCGCTTTCCTTCACACGCAACTCTTCGGCGCCGCGCAAAATGGTTTTTCCTTCGGCGCATGCAGCGGCGATAAATAATGCGGGAAATTCGTCGATGGCGAGCGGCACCTGATCTTCGGGAATATCGATACCTTTCAACGGCGCGTAACGCACACGAATATCCGCGACCGGTTCGCCGCCGACTTCGCGTTCGTTCTGCACGGTCAAATCCGCGCCCATCGCTTTCAAAATATTGATCACACCGATACGCGTCGGATTAATACCGACGTGCGTGAGCGTGATATCGGAATTCGGCGCAATCGCCGCAGCGACCATAAAAAATGTCGCCGAGGAAATATCGGCTGGCACATCGATTCTGGCGCCGCGCAATTTACCGCCACTTTTCACAGCCGCTGTCGCCACGCCGCGTTTTTCGACGGGATAACCAAAACCCGTGAGCATGCGCTCGGTATGGTCGCGTGTGGGTGCAGGTTCGGTCACCGAAGTTTCGCCTTCCGCATATAAACCCGCGAGCAGTAAACACGATTTCACCTGCGCACTCGCCATCGGTAAATCGTAGTGAATGCCTTTTAACTTTGCCTGCCCTTGAGAAGATGGGCCTTTAATCGTCATCGGCGGGCAACCGCCCTCTTGCGTTTCGATCACGGCACCCATTAAACGCAATGGTTTTGCGACGCGCTCCATCGGGCGCTTCGATAACGATTCATCACCTATCAATGTCGCCGAAAATGTCTGGCCCGCAATCAATCCAGCCAGCAAACGCATCGATGTCCCTGAATTCCCCATATCGAGCGGGCCGTTCGGAGCGTTCAAACCATGCAAACCAACGCCATGCACGGTCACATTGCCATTATTCGGGCCTTCGATTTTCACGCCCATCGCACGAAATGCATTGAGCGTCGACAGCGCATCCTCGCCTTCGAGGAAGCCCGTAATTTCAGTATCGCCCTCGGCGAGAGCGCCGAGCATGATCGAGCGGTGCGAAATCGACTTATCGCCAGGAACACGAATGGTGCCGGTCACACTGCTACTTGGCTGCAGTAGGAATTTCATAATTTACTCGTTGCTTAATTGATGAGTCGCGCGCTGACGCAGCACTTCTCCGAATTGATCGCGTGCCTGCTTCGCCCGCGTAAATGTGGCAAATAGTTTTTCGCTGTCGCCCGATGCAATCGCCGCACGCAAAAGCGTCAGATGCTCGGAAAATAAATCGATGGCCTTCAGCAATGCAGGACTGTTGGCTAACGCAATATCGCGCCACATGACCGGATCGCTAGACGCAATGCGTGTGAAATCACGAAAGCCACCCGCCGCGTATTTAAAAATTTCGCGCTGCGCGGGATCGCCCGCGAAGGCATCGACCAGTGCATACGCTGCGATATGCGGCAGATGACTGGTGGCCGCCAGTATTTCATCGTGCTCATCGACATCGAGCCGCGACAGCTCGGCGCCTGTTGCCCCCCACATGGCCTCGATCTTTTCTAACGCGTCTTTCGAGGTGCGCGCGGTAGGAGTGACGATAACGCGATGGTTGACGAACAAATCAGCTTTCGCTGCGGCAACACCGCTCTGTTCCGAGCCGGCGATCGGATGCGCAAGCACAAGATTTGCAGGTTCATTACCAAATACATGCCGCGCTGCGCGCAATAAATTACCTTTAACGCTCGCAACATCGGTGATAATTGTCGACGCGGAGACCAGAGGCACCAGTTTTTCAATCATCGTTTCTGCGATCAACGTCGGCGTCGCGATAACGACAATATCGGCATCTTTCACCGCTGCAGCGAGATCGAGGCTGTAACGATCGATGACCCCGAGCTCAACGCCTTTTTGCAACGATGCTTCGCGATGCCCCCAGCCGATGACTTCGTTTATTGCATTATTTTTCCTGAGTGCTTTCGCGAGCGAGCCACCGATCAAACCAAGACCGAGAATAGTCAACCGACCAAAGTTATCGCGACTTACATCACTCACGCTGCTCTCGCTTTTCACGCAGCAAGCACCTTCGTCAAAGCACTAAGAAATTTTGCATTTTCCTGTGGCAGCCCGATCGAAACACGCAAATGCTTCGGCATTTGATAAGGCGCCAGCGGACGCACAATAACGCCTTCCTGCAGCAGTTTTTGATAGATAGCCGCTGCATCACTCGGCATTTCAATCGCAATGAAATTACCAGCCGATGGAATGTAATTGAGATTGTGCTTCTTGATGCCGTCGATAATTTGCTGCATGCCCTGCGCATTCATACTGCGCGAGCGACGTAAATAATTTTCGTCGTGCAACGCCGCAACCGCAGCAGTCAAAGCCAGCGAATTCACATTGAACGGCGCACGCACACGATTGAGCAGATCGGCAATCTGCGGATTCGATGCGGCGTAACCGACACGCAACGCCGCCAGGCCATACGCTTTGGAAAAGGTACGCGTCACAATTAAATTGGGAAATTCGGCGAGTAGTTCGAGACCATCTGGAAAGTCTTCCGAATCGACGTATTCGGTATACGCCTCGTCGAGCACGACCACTACCCGCTCAGGCACGGCGCGCAAAAATTTCAGCAGGTCGGTTTTATTCAGCCATGTACCTGTTGGATTGTTTGGGTTGGCGATGAATGCCACACGCGTACCGTCCGCGATCACCGCCGCCATCGCGTCGAGATCGTGTCCCCAGTTTTTTGCCGGCGTCACAATCGCGCGCGCACCACACGCCTGCGTTGCGATCGGATAAACCACGAAACCGTATTGTGAAAAAACAGCGGAAGTATTCGGGTTCAAAAACGTACGGGCAATCAGATCGAGTACATCGTTCGAACCGCAACCCAGCGTCAATTGAGCCGGTTGCAAATTAAATTTTTCGGCAATCGCACGCTTCAACTCGAAACCATTGGCATCGGGATAGCGCGTAATATCGTGCGCCGCTTTTTCACACGCCGCCAATACCGCTGCCGATGGACCGAGCGGATTTTCGTTGCTTGCAAGTTTGACGATATCGCTCAGACCCAGCTCGCGCTGCAGCTCCTCGATCGGCTTGCCGGCCTGATAAGGGCTCAATCCCTGAATGCCCGCATTCGCGAGCGCCAGAAAATCACAGCTCAATTTTGTTCTCCAAGAAACCCCCTCGCCCTTCGGGCATTTATGCCCTCTGGGTACTCTCCCTACTGCGCAGGGGAGCCATTCGTGCTACCGATGGCCTCCCCTGCATAGTAGGGGAGGTATCGCGTAGCGACGGAGGGGTCATTAGTTAAATCACCGCGCGCGGATAAGAACCCAACATTTTCAACATCACCGAACGTGCTTCGATTTCAGCGAGAATTCTGCCGATCTTTTCGTCCTGGCGATGCCCCTCGAACTCGATGAAGAATAAATACGCCCAATTTTCGGTACGCGAGGGACGCGTATCGATACGCGTGAGCATCACGCCTTCGCGATCGAATGCTTCGAGCAAACGAAACAGCGCACCGGGTTTGTTGTGCGTCGATACGATAATCGAGGTCTTATCGCTGCCGCTCGGCGGCACATCGTCGCGACCGATAATCAAAAAGCGCGTGGTGTTGTTCGCGTAATCTTCGATATTCGTCGCCAGTTTAGCGAGACTGTATTGCTCCGCGGCCAGATCGCCCGCCACGGCTGCAATGCCGTCCTGCTCTGCGGCCATACGCGCGGCTTCGGCATTATTCGAAACCGGAACGATTTCAACATGAGCCCAATTGCTGTCGAGCCAATTGCGAGCCTGCGCCAGCGCTTGCGGGTGCGCACAAATCTGTCTGATTTTTTTCGCGTCGGTATTGGCGTTGGCGAGCAGATGCAGATTGATGCGCAACTCGACCTCACCGCAAATTTTCAACGGCGAATTGATAAAATTATCGAGCGTATGATTGACCATGCCTTCGGTCGAGTTCTCGACGGGCACCACACCAAATTTGCACTGACCCGATTCGACCTGCGCAAATACCGTCGCAATGCTCGGCTGCGGCAATGCAATCACCGATTGGCCAAAATGTTTCAGCGCGGCGCCGTTGGTAAAACTACCGGCGGGACCGAAATACGCCACTTCAATCGGCTTTTCCAGCGCGAGACAAGCAGACATGATTTCGCGAAAAATATGTGCGACGGTTTTTGGATCGAGCGGACCTTTATTGCGCTCCATCACTTTGCGCAATACCTGAGCTTCGCGCTCGGGTCGATAAAACATCACCTGCGATAAATCGGCCTTACCGTTTTGTTGCTCGAACTCTTTGAGTTTTACTTCCGCAACTTTCTGCGCGCACTGCGCACGCTGCGAAATCAGCTCATGAATCTGCGCATCGATACCATCGATTTTCTGGCGCAGCTGGTCGAGTTCGGAGGCACTCATCGATTGTCGTAAATCCCTAACCGTTAGGTTCTGTTTCAGCCGTTACGTTTGGCAAAATCTTTCATATATGCAATTAACGCATCGACAGCCGTTTCAGGCACGGCGTTATAAATACTCGCGCGCATACCGCCAACCGAGCGATGTCCAGCGAGATTCAATAAGCCTGCCTCTTCGGCGCCCGCTAAAAACGGCTTATCGAATTTTTCATCAGCGAGCACGAACGGTACGTTCATCGAAGAGCGGCTCTGCTTCTCGACAGGGTTGCGATAGAAACCGCTGGTGTCGATATAGCCGTACAACCTCTCAGCCTTGCGCCGATTGATTTTTTCCATCTCGGTGAGACCGCCGAGATTTTTGAGCCACTGAAACACGAGACCTGCGAGATACCACGCATATGTCGCCGGTGTGTTGTACATCGAATCGTTGTCGGCTGCGGTTTTGTAATCGAGCATGACCGGGCAACTCGGCGATGACTTGCCGAGTAAATCCTTGCGCACGATAACGATCGTCAAACCCGCCGGGCCGATATTTTTCTGCGCACCTGCGTAAATCACGCCGAAATCGCCGACATTGATTGGACGCGATAAAATCGTTGACGACATATCGGCAACGAGCGGCGCGTCTACTTTCGGTGTCCAGAAAAACTCGACGCCACCGATGGTTTCATTCGGTGTGTAATGCAAATACGCAGCATCGTCGCTGAGCTTCCATGTCTCAAACGCAGGAATCGACGAAAAATTCGTATCTTCCGCAGTAGCAACAACATTCACCCTGCCGTAACGCTTGGCTTCCTTGATCGCCTTGGTTGACCACTGCCCAGTGTTGACGTAATCCGCTACCCAGTTCTTTGGGTCCGCTGAAGAGGCGCCCATGATATTGAGCGGCACCGCAGAAAATTGCAGGCTCGCACCGCCCTGCAAAAACAGCACAGCGTAATCGTCGGAAATATTGAGCAGATCGCGGAAATCTTTTTCGGCTTGTGCGGCGATTTCGACGAATTCTTTCGAGCGATGGCTCATTTCCATCACGGATAAACCGCGACCGCGCCAATCGGATATTTCTGCTCGCGCCTGTTCAAGCACCGCTTCGGGAAGTGCTGCCGGTCCTGCACAAAAATTGAATTTCCGTGTCATCGTCGATCTCGCTTAATAAATTCGTCGGAAATACTTGTGTTCTCGAACACAAGTTAGTCGCGAACGTAAAAGTTATTCGCTGGACTCCTCGCCTGCCGCTGGCGCTTCGTTTTCTAGCGCATCCGACTCGGCTTCTTCCCCGCTAACTTCTTCACCACTAAAGGAAGGCTCTTGTACACGCTCCAAGCCAACCAGCGTTTCGTCCTTGGCCAGCTTGATCAATGTCACGCCTTGCGTATTGCGGGAGGACGAAGAAACCTCGTCGACACGTGTGCGCACCAGCGTACCTTGATCGGAGATCAACATAATCTCCTCGCCATCTTGAACTTGAACCGCACCGACCAGCTTGCCGTTACGCTCGTTGATCACCATCGCGATGACGCCCTGGCCACCGCGACCGCGGCGCGGATAATCCGCCAACCGTGTGCGCTTGCCATAACCGCGCTCGGATGCAGAGAGAATCTGCGCACCAGCTTCGGGAATAAGCATGGAAATCAAACGCTGTCCTTCCGCCAAACGCATGCCGCGTACACCGCGAGCGGTTCGCCCCATGGTGCGGACATGCTTTTCTTTGAAGCGAATGACTTTGCCCGCATCAGAGAACAGCATGACCTCTTTCGCGCCGTCAGTAATCGCAGCAGCGATGAGCGTATCGCCCTCTTCCAACTTCAAGGCGATCAAGCCCGTGGAGCGCGGTTTGCTAAATTGCGCTAGCGGAGTTTTCTTCACCGTACCGAAGGCGGTGGCCATGAAAATGTAAGCGCCGGTTGGTACGTCCTGCTCCTCGTCGAGCACTTCTGCATCGCCATCCTCGGCGCTGTCGGCCTCCACCAACTCGCCTTCGATGACTTCACTCTCATCCAGATCGTCGTCTACATCGGCATTCTGCTGTACATTCGTCAGGTCGATTTGCAGCATCGCGGTGATGCGCTCGTCCTCATCCAGCGGCAATAAATTCACTAATGGACGGCCGCGCGCGGTGCGCGACGCCTCGGGAATCTGGAAAGTACGCAGCCAATAGACTTTGCCCTTACTCGAAAACAGCAGCAGCGTTGCATGACTGCTCGCGACGAGCAGATGCTCTATGTAATCTTCGTCCTTCACTCCGCTGGCTGACTTACCCTTGCCTCCGCGACGCTGCGCTTGATAATCGGCAAGCGCCTGCGTTTTCGCGTAACCGCCATGCGAAATCGTGACGACGCGATCTTCTTCAGCGATTAAATCTTCGATCGATAAATCGAGCTGGGAGGTGGTGATTTCAGTGCGGCGATCGTCGCCGAAATCCGCAGCGACCTGTTCGAGCTCGCCGCGAATCACCGCCTTCAATTTTTCGGGATCAGCCAGAATACTCAGATACTCGGCGATTTCCGCGAGTTTTTCCTGATATTCCTCGATGAGTTTTTCGTGTTCGAGACCTGTGAGTTTTTGCAGACGCAAATCGAGAATCGCCTGCACCTGTTCGGGCGACAAATAATATTTGCCGTCGCGCAAACCCATTTCGGCAGGCAGGTCGTCGGGACGACACGCATTGGCGCCCGCACGTTCGAGCATGCCGCTCACATCGCCCAGCGCCCACGCCTGTGCAAGCAATTTATCGCGCGCTTCCGCAGTATTCGCCGACGATTTGATCAGTTCGATCACCGGGTCGATATTCGCAATCGCCACCGCGAGGCCTTCGAGGATATGGCCGCGCTCGCGCGCCTTTCGCAACAGATAAACCGTGCGACGTGTCACGACTTCGCGACGATGCCGAATGAAGGCATCGATGATTTCCTTCAGATTCAGCAGGCGCGGCTGACCGTCGATAAGCGCCACCATGTTGATACCGAACACGCTCTCCATTTGCGTCTGCGCAAACAGATTGTTGAGCACCACTTCGCCCATTTCACCGCGCTTGATTTCGATAACGACACGCATGCCGTCCTTATCGGATTCATCGCGCAGCTCGGAAATGCCTTCGATTTTCTTTTCTTTAACCAGCTCGGCGATTTTTTCGATCAGACGCGCCTTGTTCACCTGGTACGGCAATTCATGAATGAGGATGGTTTCGCGATTGGTTTTTTCGTCGGTCTCGATCGTCGCGCGCGCACGCACATAAATACGCCCCCGACCGGTGCGATACGCTTCGACAATGCCCGCGCGACCGTTGATGATGCCCGCCGTCGGAAAATCCGGGCCGGGAATATATTCCATCAATTCATCGACGGTGACGTCGGGATTATCGATAGTCGCGAGGCAGCCTTTAACGACCTCGCGCAAATTGTGCGGCGGAATATTCGTCGCCATACCGACCGCAATACCCGTCGAACCGTTGACGAGCAAATTCGGCACTTTGGTGGGCAATACATCGGGAATTTTTTCGGTGCCGTCGTAGTTCGGCACCCAGTCGACGGTTTCCCTGTCGAGATCGGCGAGTAATTCGTGCGCGATTTTCGCCATGCGAATTTCGGTGTAGCGCATCGCCGCCGGCGAATCGCCATCGATTGAACCGAAGTTGCCCTGCCCATCGACGAGCATGTAACGCAGCGAGAACGGCTGCGCCATGCGCACGATCGTGTCGTACACCGCCGAATCGCCGTGCGGGTGATATTTACCGATCACATCGCCCACGACACGCGCAGACTTTTTATACGCTTTGTTGTAATCGTTGCCGAGCTCGCTCATGGCGTACAACACGCGGCGATGCACCGGCTTCAGACCATCGCGCACATCGGGCAGCGCGCGGCCGACGATAACGCTCATCGCATAATCGAGATACGACTGTCTGAGTTCGTCTTCAATGTTGACCGGCAGAATTTCTTTGGCGATTTCACCCATTGGAAATGCAATTCCTTCTTATCGATTCGCGGCTCGAAAAGACGCTTTCCCGGCAGCGTCTGCAAGCCCTTTGCAAGCGCCCGGAGCGTCCCGGCGTAAAGTGCCGAATCGTACCATAAATCAATGCTCTACCGACAGCCGCAGTCTGTCTCTGGCGGCGATTGCGGGTATACTGCGGGCCTGTTTAAAAATGCGGCCATCCACCTGTCAGAGAGATCCGGGCCTTGTCTCAACCGACTCCCCCTTCACATGTCGACACACTTATTTTTAGCCGCTGGATTGTGCCGATCGTGCCTGCGCACGCCGTGTACGAAAATCACGCGCTTGCCATAAGCGATGGTCGCATCGTTGCGCTGCTGCCTGCAGTGGAGGCGCGAGCGATAACCGCGGAGGAAATTGTCGAGCTGGGCGATCACGTCCTCATGCCGGGTCTCGTCAATGCGCACACACACGCGGCGATGTCATTGCTGCGCGGATATGCCAGCGAGCACGCGCCGCACCGCAGCCTGAGCGATCATAGCTGGCCCGTCGAAGGCAAATGGGTCGGTGAAGCTTTCGTGCGCGACGGCACCCAGCTCGCCATTGCCGAAATGCTGCGCAGCGGCACCACCTGCTTCGCCGATATGTATTTCTTCCCGAATATCGCCGCGCAGACCGCGCACGATATCGGTATGCGTGCGCAACTGCATTTTCCCGTGTTCGATTTTCCAACCGTGTGGGGGCGCGACGCGGACGACTACATCCATAAAGGATTGACGCTGCGCGATGATTTCAAGCACAGCGAATTCATTTCGATCGGCTTCGGTCCGCACGCGCCTTACACGGTGAGCGATGCACCGTTGAGTCGAATCGCGGTATTCGCTGCGGAACTCGATTGCGCGGTGCAGATTCAAGTGCACGAAACCCGGCATGAAGTGGATGAATCGCTCGCCAGATTCAACGAGCGGCCCATCGCGCGCCTGAATCGACTGGGTTTACTCGGGCCGCGAACGCAGTGCGTCCATGCGACCACATTGAACGACGACGATATCGAATTGCTCGCGCGCAACAATTCGCACATCGTGCATTGCGCCGAATCGAATCTGGAACTCGCGAGCGGATTTTGCCCCGTGCAGAAATTGCGCGATGCGGGCATCAATGTCGCACTCGGCACCGGCGGCGCTGCAAGCAATCACGATCTCGATCTATTTGCCGAATTGCGCACAGCAGCGATGCTCGCCAAAGCCATCGCGGGTAATCCGGCAGCATTGCCCGCGTTCGACGCGCTGCGCATGGCAACGCTGGACGGCGCAAAGGCGATCGGCCTTGACGACAAAATTGGCAGCCTCGAAGCCGGCAAATGTGCTGATGTGATCGCCGTCGATATGAGCGCAATCGAACAACAACCTTTATTCAACCCGCTTTCGCAGCTCGTCTACACCAATAGCGGCGCGCACGTGAGCCATAGCTGGATCAACGGCAAGGCGCTGCTGGTCAATCGCCAGCTCACGACGATCAATCTGTCCGATCTGCGCGAATCCATCGCGCAATGGCAACTCAAAATTATCGGAGGTCACCGATGACAGCCTCTTCTGCATCCTCAACGCATGCCAATGTGGATCGCGCCGAAATTGCGAAATTCGAAGAACTCGCACATCGCTGGTGGGATCGGCATAGCGAATTCAAACCGCTGCACGATATCAACCCGCTGCGCGCGAATTACATCGACGAACGCTCGCCGGTTGCCGGCAAACAGTTGATCGATGTCGGCTGCGGCGGCGGCATTCTCGCCGAGGCGATGGCTGTGCGCGGTGCATTCGTTACAGGTATCGATATGGGCGAAGCACCGCTCGCGGTTGCACGCCTGCATCAGCTCGAATCGAATGTGAGTGTCGATTATCGAAAAATTACCGCGGAAGAAATCGCCGCCGAACAACCTGGCAAATACGACGTCGTGACCTGCATGGAAATGCTGGAGCACGTACCCGATCCGGCTTCGATCATCAATGCCTGCGCGAAGCTCTGTAAACCGGGCGGCGATTTGTATTTCTCGACGCTCAATCGCAATCCAAAATCGTATGCATTTGCCATTATCGGCGCCGAGTACATTTTGAAACTGCTGCCGAAAGGCACGCACGATTACGCGAAATTCATTCGCCCGTCCGAACTCGCCGAATGGCTGCGTCTCGCCAATCTGCAATTGCAGGACATCACCGGCATGGTTTACAACCCTTTCACACAGCGCTACAAACTCGATGCGCGCGATGTGAGCGTGAATTATTTAATGCATGTGAAAAAACCGCTTTAATTTTCTTTTGGCAGAAAGATTTTTCGTGGTAGCAAGAATGTCATCATCACTTAAAGCCGTGCTATTCGACCTCGACGGCACGCTGCTCGATACAGCTCCTGAATTTTACGAAATCATCACTGCGCAATTACAAAAACATGACATTGCGCCGATTGCGTTCACGGAATTTCGCACTGTGGTTTCCGATGGCGCGCGCGGTATGGTGCATAAAGCATTCGGCATCGATCCGAATGATGCACGCTTCGAGCCGCTGCGTGTTGAGTTCCTCGATTTATATGCACGGCATCTCGCCGCCCATACCCAATTATTTCCCGGCATGGCGGAAACGCTTGCGTTTATAGAAAGCAACGATTTGCACTGGGGCGTGGTAACCAATAAACCGGCCGGCTTTTCAGCCCCGCTGCTGCAGCGGCTTAATCTTGCGGAACGCTGCACCACATTGATCTGCCCCGATCATGTCAAGCAACGCAAACCCGATCCCGAAGCACTTCAACTCGCCTGTACACAGATTGATTGCGCAGTCACTGAAGCGATTTATATCGGCGATCACCGCCGCGATATCGAATGCGCACAGCGCGCAGGCATGCCATCCATTGCCTGCGACTACGGTTACATTCATACCGACGATCCCTGCGCGAACTGGGGCGCAGATTTTATAGTGTCGAACGCGATTGAAATCGTGCCGATTCTGAAAAGTTTCATTCGCTGACTTTTATTCTTTGAGAAAGTTATGATTTCCACGCTTCCCGCTAATTACGTCGCCGCTCCCGATTTATTGAAAGATCGCATCATTCTCGTCACAGGCGCGGGCGATGGTATCGGTCGCGCAGCCGCGCTTGCCTTCGCAGAGCATGGCGCCACAGTCATCCTGCTCGGCAAAACCGTAAAAAAACTCGAAGCGGTTTACGACGAAATCGAAAAAGCCGGTCATCCGCAACCGGCGATTTATCCGCTCAAACTCGGCGGCGCCACCTTCGAGGATTACACCACTCTTACGGAAACCATCGAAAGAGAATTCGGACGGCTCGATGGATTACTGCACAACGCGGCCATTCTCGGCGAACGCAAAAGCATTCTCGATACGAAACCATCGGACTGGAATGAAGTATTGAACGTAAATCTCACGTCGAATTTCTTACTCACGAAAGCATTGTTGCCATTGATGCTGAAAAGCAACGATGCATCGACCGTGTTCACTACATCGAGCGTGGGGCGCAAAGGTCGCGCATTCTGGGGCGCTTACGCTGTATCGAAATTCGGCGTGGAAGGATTAGCTCAAGTGCTTGCCGATGAACTCGACACTACTACCAACATACGCATTAACTGCATCAACCCCGGCGCCACCAACACCGCTATGCGGCGTATGGCCTACCCTGCGGAATATCCTGGAAACAATCCGTTCGCCGAGCAGATTATGTCGGCGTATTTGTATTTGATTGGTGGGGATAGTAAAGGTGTGACTGGGCAGAGTTTTGATGCGCAGAAAAAATAATATCGCTCAAAATTCCGCATTCCCGCGACTGCAATTACCTTCTTCGCGAAACCCAGAGTAATCCCGCTGCCAGAAAAAGATACGGCAATAACGACAGGCCATCCGCTTGCGGACCTGCATAAAACGCATTCGCCTGCCCGGCCCATTTCGCAACCGCCTGGTCGAATTGTGTAAACAATCCCGTGCTGAACGCAATCACAATTCCCGCCAGCGCGCCGCCCGCGATGTAACCCGAGGCTAACAACACGCCTTTGCTGCGATCGCTCTCTGCAGTTTTTTCCTCCTGCGAAAGCGCAGCAAACGTTTTATCACGTTCGCGACGTTTATCGGTGAACCAGCGAATCGCACCGCCAATAAAAATTGGCAGCGATGTGGAAATTGGCAGATACACACCGACTGCGAACGGCAGCGATGAAATTCCGCTCATTTCCAGTACGATTGCGATGATGACGCCAAATAGCACCAGCTCCCACGGCAGCTCCCGATCGAGAATGCCCTTGATGATGTAGGAAGTGAGGACGGCTTTGGGTGCATCGAATTTGCGCACTTCGCTGCCATCGGGACGCGTGGTGTGAACGCCGTTAATACCGGGGTCGACGAAATATCTGGCTTCGCCATTTTCGGCAATGAAATATTTTCCAGCGGGACCGTTTTCGCTATCGGTCTTATGCCAGACGAAATACGTATTCTTATCGCTTAATGATTGCGGACCACTCAATGCCTCACGCACGGTTATATTTTGGGTATCGACGCGCAGCTTGGGTGCGACTTGCTCTGCAGGTACATACACGGTCGCGGCATCGTTTAACTTCAATAAAACCGGGCCGAGCGCGATGGCCGATGCGAGCGCGCCGCAGATAATCGCGTACTGCTGTAGCCGCGGCGTCGAACCGACGAGATAACCCGTTTTCAAATCCTGTGACGTCGCACCGCCGTTGGCGCAGGCGATACAAACAATTGCACCCACCGATAACGCGGTAACGTAGTACGACGGCGCCGTCCAGCCGAGCAATAAAAAAACCAGGCAGGTAAGAAGTAACGTGGCAATGGTCATTCCTGAAACCGGATTGCTCGAATGACCGATTTCTCCGGTCAGCCGGGAGGAGACCGTGACGAACAGAAAGCCGCACAACAGAATCATCAAGGCGCCGAGCAGATTCATATGCAACGGCGTTGCAATGGAAATCACTGCGATGATCGCCAGACAGCCGAGCAGCACCCATTTCATAGGGATATCGCTTTCGGTGCGTGACGTGCTCCGCTGCCGCGAACCGATATCACTCAGCGATTCGCGCAAACTGTGCCAGATGGTCGGCAATGCGCGCACCAGACTGATCAATCCGCCCGCGGCTACTGCGCCTGCTCCTATATATAAAACGTAGGCACCCCTGATTTCCCCTATGCTCATATCGCCAATCAATTTCGTTGCGGGTGCCAGCGGCAGCGCGAGCGCATCACCGAAAAACTTAATCAGCGGTATCAGTAACAAATACGCGAGCACGCCGCCCGCGCACATGATTGCGGCAATACGCGGACCGATGATGTAACCAACACCCAGCAATTCCGGGGAGATTTCCGCGGCGATCGAACCGCCCTTGAGCGGCGCTCCGAATTTGAAGGAAATGACATCCTTCCACCCCTTGAGAGAGACATTCGCGATTTTGTAGACAAGGCCGATGCAGAAGCCCCAGAAAATCACGGCGGCGCGCGCCTTGTTTTCCCGCATCGTTTCGCTGTCGCCACTCGACCTGCTCGCCTCCGCAGCGATCAGCACCTGCGCGCAGGCCGTACCCTCCGGATACTTCAATTCATGATGACGCGCGACGATCAGGGTGCGTCGCAACGGAATCATCATGAAAATCCCAAGCAGACCGCCGAGCACGGCGACGAGCAAAACTCGCGTGATCTCGAGATCGAATCCCAGAATTAAAATGGCTGGCATCGTGATGCCGAGGCCGAAGGCGATTGATTCCCCTGCCGAGCCCGCGGTGGAGACGATGGTATTTTCGAGAATCGTTGCGTCGCGCGCGCCCATTTTCGAAAACAATCGAAACAGCGTGATGGCAATGACCGCGACCGGTATCGATGCGCTGACGGTGAGACCAACCTTGAGAACCAGATAAAGCGACGAGGCGCCGAAAACGATGCCCAGCAGCGTACCGAGCAGAACCGACTTGAAAGTGAACTCGGCACACTGTTCAGAGGCCGCAATGTATGGCTGATGCACGGCTCGGGAAGTTTCAATCGTCATTATTCGTCGCCCGGAGTTTTTCCAGGCCACTATATTCGCAATGCAGGATTTTTCCGAGCGGCGATAGCCGGTCGTGCAAATCATTCGAACACAGTCGCGCCATCATTCGAACAAACGAAGGGTTTTTACGTTCGGAATTTGTATCGGCAAGGATACGAAGAGGAAGAGTTAATGGCGACCCGGAGGGGGCTCGAACCCCTGACCTCCGCCGTGACAGGGCGGCATTCTAACCAACTGAACTACCGGGCCGCATAACTCATTAACTGCGGTTTTCGAAAGCTTTGGTGGGTGTTGACGGGCTCGAACCGCCGACCCTCGCCTTGTAAGGGCGATGCTCTACCAACTGAGCTAAACACCCGCTGCAATCGAGGCGCGCATTCTACATAAACGAATCGGGAAATCAAACCCCAATGATTAAAATTAATTGCAAAAAAAAACGGTAGCCGCCCGCGATTGATGATCGATCAAACAGTTTTTTCATCTTTGCTCAAAACAGCGACGATGAGAGAAAAAATAAACAGTCAATGCGCTCAACTCTTGCCCGGCAACATCTGTATACACAGCTGAATGCGCTCATTAACATTACGCGCCTGACGTTCAGAGTTCTCGCCATGATTGCCGAAATTTACAAAGATTTTCATTTCGAAGCTGCGCATCGCCTGCCCAATGTTCCCGAAGGTCACAAATGTGCGCGCCTGCACGGCCACAGTTTTCATGTGCGAATTTATGTCAGCGGGGAAACGGGAAGCGATACGGGATGGGTGCTGGACTTCGCGGATATAAAGAAGGCATTTACGCCGCTCCACGACCGCCTCGACCATTATTACCTCAACGACATCGAGGGGCTTGAAAATCCAACCAGCGAAAACATTTCCCGCTGGATCTGGGACCGCCTCAAACCCGCACTGCCCTTGCTTTCCGCGATCGAAATTCGCGAGACCTGCACTTCGGGCTGCATTTATAAAGGGTCATAGAGGGGCGGAACAGCTCAGAGAAGTGTGAATACAAGCACATACTCACTGTGGAACTCCCATCGCACGGCGGTAGCGGTAACACTGCTCAACCGTTGTACACAGTAACACTTATTCACATCGCAATTTATCGAGGCGGTTAGAAGAACAAATGCAGCCGCTTGTTGCGAAAACCTCTTAAACAACCTTCAAAAAACGACATAACTTATTGTTTTAGTTTAAAAAATAAGAAATGAACATATTTTGATCGTTTTGTTAAAATCCCGATGAACGGCGGGCTGAGAGAATTCTCAACGCCGTTATCCACTAAGTTATCCACAAAAACTGTGGACAAAACCTGAAGTTTTTATGACAGTAAAAATACGGAATTAGTGCACAGGGAAACCTGCGCTCAATAATCCAACAAGATCGACGGCCTGATCGAGATTCGCAACGCGATGCCGTTCGCGCACCTGCCATTGCAGCGTTTCCGCGGGTGCGGGCAACAGACAGGACATCACCTCCTGTTCGCCGATGAAGATGCCGTGGAAACCGCTTTGCGGAGAGAAATCCGGTCCGACCACCAGATCGAACTGCGGCAACCCCTGTTTATGCGGAATATCCTTGAATGGAATCAAATGCTGCGACGCTTCCGTGCTGTAAACCTTGCCCATGCGCCCGGCGAGACCGGCGTGACCAAGCACTTCGACGAGCTGACGGCGACGCTCCAGTAATGCGGCTTTTTCTTCGGGCGTAGGTCCGCGCACTACCTGCTGGCTGGCGTAATCTGCGAGCGATTCAGAATCATCGATCGAACCCCGAATAATACGCACGGCATCTTTTAACGCCGCCACAGCTTCGGGCTTGTGCGCAATGATCTGCTGATAATCCAACCGCTTGCACATCTCGACCAGATCGACCGCCTGGCTCAGCAACTGCTGTATATCGTCTTTGCTATTCACGTCGGGCATCTCATCCGTTCAGGAAGCGAATCAGGATTGTTTTCGAGACAGTGTTGTTGAAGCTAGCAACAGTATAGTTGCGGGCAGAAATAGTGCCCGAGTGCGATTCCACGGCATCGAGAGATGGCAGGCTGACTCGAGCCTTCCGGTCATCACGGCCATCAGCGCCAGCGGCGTCCCGCCCTTCAACTTGCGCACCGGCAGCCATGAATACCACCACAACGCCGCGATCAATGGCAGCGATTTACAACTCGATGAGCGATTCGTAATTTTTTTATTACGAACGAACTGCGAACGAATGACAAAAAAAAATCACAGCGATTACAGATACGCGAAAAAATGTATTTTGCTTTTTCACGAACGCCTGAATTAACTGCAAATAACCGAATTTATCACTCATATTTTCACAGCAATAAAAATATTTTCGATTTCATCGGCGCCCCGACATACCCGCTGTCACACCCCTGTCATAAATCCGTTACACCATAGCGGCCACGCAACGGTTACGCCCTTGCGCGAAATTAATTCACAACGAATCCAAACGGGAGATTTCCTGGATGAACAGCAAACTGCTTCCATCGCTGATTGCACTTTTAGCCGTTGGCGCCACTGGCGTAGCCAACTCCGCAGACAACATCCCCACGGTTTACGGCAAGGTAAATATTTCTCTCAACAAATACGATCTGGAAAATCGCACTGGCACTGCAGCTACGGATGAAAAGGACAACTGGGAACTTGAAAGCAATGCCTCTCGCATCGGCGTAAAAGGCGATCTCGATATCTCCGGCAATCTCAAGGCAATTTACAAACTGGAATATGAAGTGTTCGCCGACGATGGCGACGACGGCAGCAGTAATTCAAGCGAATTCCAGCAACGCAATATTTACGCCGGCCTGCAGGGGAGCTGGGGCACGCTGGTCGCCGGCAAACACGACACGCCGCTCAAACTGATTCAAACCAGCTCTGCCGGTGGCGAAATTGATCGCTTCAACGATCTTCCGCTCGGCGATATCAAAAACATCATGGTCGGCGAAAACAGGGAAAGTAATATCATTTTATATTCGACGCCCGACTTCAGCGGTTTTGGTGCCACGCTGGCCATCATGCCCGGTGAGGATGACGGCGTTACCAGCGACGATAATGATGGCCCCGCAGATCGCACTTCACTGGCGCTGACCTACAATTCGAAAATGTTTTATGTTGGCATCGCCGCCGATCAGAATGTTCAAAATACCGATACGATTCGTTTAGCGGGCGAAGTAACTCTGGGCAACTTCAAAATTGGCGCGCTGTATCAAACTGCAGAAATTAACGACGAAGATGTGAGCTCAACAATCGGTTCACGCTCCAGCGGTCTGCGCGACTTCACAAGCAATTATGAAGAGCAGGATGCGTGGCTGCTGAGCGGCGAGTGGAAATTCGCGAAAGATTTTGCGTTAAAAGCACAGTACGGCATTTCCGAGTCCTCCCCAACCAATGCCAATGGCATCGATGATACCGAGCTGACAATGATGGCTCTCGGCCTCGATTACAAACTCAGCAAGGCATCGAAAGTATTCGCATACTACGCCAGCGTTGAGGGCGAGGGCGATAACACCTTCACCAGTGACTCCATCGAAGACAAAACTTTCGCTGTTGGTTACGAAATAAAGTTCTAACGTTTAAATCGAAAGGGACTATTGCATGCGCCAGAACCATCGCTCGCTATCATTATTTATGGCGACACTGATTGCCTTATCCACTTCATTACACGCGCAGGAAATGGATATCGAGCAGGCTGACTCGCTCAATTTCCAGTCCTTTCATAAAGACAAGAAGGCAGCGATTAAAGCATGGGAGAAACCGGCAGAAACGGTAAAAGCCTACGACGATAAAACTACGGCCGCAAAACCAGCACAGCGCACGACACTCTTGCCGACTGACACTTCTGCAACGACTGCTACCGTCGCTACGCCAGCAGCGGCCAGCTCAAATGAAACTCAAGGCAAACGCTTCGAAATGCGCGAGCGTTATACCTTGACGCGCAGCGCACAGACGCCCTATTCCGCGTTTTATGTGATCGAGCCATTGTATAAACAGGCGGCGCAATTATGCGTAAAAGGCTGGAAAAAAATTGCCGAACGCTCCGAGCCTGTCGAGCAGGATTTTTATTTATATTTTGAAATCGAGTGCTTGTAATATTTACGGAAAATCGCGGCTGTTCACCAGCCGCTTGAGTCTTTTTAATAGCTGATCGCGCTGTGAAGCAGACAATTGTCGATAACTCAGCGCCTCGAAGCACAAGGTAATTTCCTGCACCGCTTTCCAGTGCGGATTTTTTTTCAGCAACCAGCGGCCATATTCGCCCGCCCCCATATGCAGCGGTCGCGGGTAACCCTGTCGCGCGAATCGGGCACAAAACTGTGCGTAATAGCGTTGCTCCGCAGGCAATCGCGTTGCAAACAGCTGGCGTCCGAACAAGGCCAATACAATCGCTAAAATAACGACCGCTCCACCGCCCACCAGCAACAATGTCATCCGCAGCGGATTGATTTCACCGAGCAGCGCTGTCAATACGGTCAGCTGGGTATCGTCGTGATAATTCACCACCCAGCGCGTCCATGCATAATTGACCGCGTCGATACGATGACGCAGATCGTTGAGCCAGCTCACGCTGCGATAGCGACTTGCCGATAACGGTTGTTGTGCCAGAAATTCGCCCGGGGCCACCGCTCGCTCCAGCCCGCTTTCGATACGCTGCGGCGCGACTGCTGCGGTGGGGTCGAAACGCACCCACCCTTTCCCGTCCAGCCACGCTTCAGTCCACGCGTGTGCATCGAACTGATGCACAAGCACGGTTCCGGTCAGCGGATTGATTTCACCGCCCTGATATCCCGTCACGACCCGCGCCGGAATTCCCGCAGCGCGCAACAGGAACACAAAACTGCTCGCGTAGTGCTCACAGAATCCGCGACGCGTGTCGAAAATAAATTCGTCGACCGTATGTTCGCCCAGCAGCGGTGGCTTCAATGTGTAGAAAAATTGCTGTTGCCGAAAATGGGCGAGAATAAAATCAATGAGCTCATCGTCGTCATCAAAACGCGTCCGCAGCTCCTGCGCCCATTGCCGCGCACGCGGATTATTATCCGGCCCAGGCAATTTCAATTGATATCTGCGTAAACGCTGATCGAGCCTGGCTTCAAGCGCGGCTTGCGGATAGGCACGTGCGCGATACGCGAATTTATCGATAACGATGTCTTTGGCCAGAAGGCGATAATCCATCGTCAGATAAATATTTTTCGTGACCGGTTCTGGCACCTGTAGCGCGTACAGCCAGCGCTGATAAGTGGGCTCGAGAAATATTTCGTAATCGATGGAGGCGCCAGTGAATTTCGGCCGCGATGAATGATTCTGCCGGAATGGCATATCGCTGAAATCGCCGGCACGCCATGCACGCCCATCGAAATGGTCGAGCACCAGTCCACGCCAGTACAGTTCGCGCTGCGCAGGAACACGGTCGCTGAAGACAGCACGAAACGCCAGTGCGTCGGATTGCGATAGCTGCGCAATATCACCGGGCGCCATCGTATCGGACATTCCCGTGCGCGCTTCATTGCCCGGCAACGGCACTTTCCATAACGGGCCAATGCGCGGAAATACCAGAAACAGCAGCAACATCAGCGGCAATGCCTGCGCGCTCATTGTCGCGGCATGGCGTAAGGGCTGCCATGAAAAACGCAGCGGATCATCCTGATGCAGGGCAATCAATGCCGACGTCAACAATAATATCGGTACGATCATATACAGCACCGTACCGAGACCCTGCTCGAATAGAAATTCAGTGGCCGCGACAAAATAACCGAGAAACAATAATAAATAGGCTTCGCGGCGCGTCGCCGCTTCGATGAGTTTCAATGAAAAACAGGCAATCAATAAGGCGACCGTGGGCTCCAATCCAATAAAGCCGCCGTAGCTCCAGCGAATGCCCGCGAGACTTGCAATAACGACAAGGGTTTTGACGATGCGGCCCAGCTGCGACCATTGCCCGCGATGAACCTGCACGCGCCACAGCGCGCACAACAACCATCCAACCGCAATCCATATCGGTAACCGCGACACGTGCGGAGAGATCAATGCGATTTGCGCCGCCAGCAACCAGCCGAAACATTGCCGGGGTATCCACGTCGACACGCTCATGACGTTACCCGCTCACGCGCCGCTGAAGATTGAAATAACGCGAGCATGCGCAATGCCTTATCGCGCTGTCCGGCGCCGCTGGCAGGAGCGAGCGTCGCATCGGGCAATTGCAATCCGAATATTTCGCCGGCGCGATCGAGTTCGAGAACCCAGTAACACAATACGCCGAGGCGGTGTTCACGCTCGCCCGTGCATGCGTCGTAACTCAGCCAATGCGATTGCACATGCGTTTCAGCAAACTGCTTGGTTTGCAGCGGTTGACCCTTTGCATACGCGCGCCACATCACGTGACGTAAATTATCGCCGCTGCGATACAGGCGAAAGCCGTAAAAATCATCGCTGCCTTTCTTCAGCGTGAGCGAACCGGAATCCGTGTCGCCCTCTTCGCCAATGGGGCGAGGAGCGGCGACAGGTCGCGGATAGATCAGCGCGACAATATCGAGATCGATCCATGTCCAGGCGCGCAATAATCCGAGCGGATAAAATGTTTGTATCTTCAATCTGCCGGGACGCAGCCAGCCGCGCCGATGCGAACGATGAAATAATTTCACCGGTGCGATTTGCGCGTCCGTCAACGATACGCTCGCTGCCGTCCCTCCGGGCCAGCACAATTCGACGGCACGACAGGCGCGCTCGCGTGTGCGTCGTAATTGCACATCGAATTCGGCGACCTCACCGGCAAATGCCGGCTGGCCGCGCAAGGCTTCGATACACAATCCCGATAAATTACTGAATGTGTGCAGAATGGCGACGATAAAAATGCTGAACAGAAAAAATACCAGCGCGAACGCCATGTTGTTCTGATAATTGATCGCTGCAATCAACATCACCGCGAGTACAGCGAGAAAACACAGACCCGCGCGCGACGGAAAAATAAAAATGCGACGCTGATCGAGCGTAACGCTGCGCGCGGATGGAATGCGTTTTTCCAGCCAGCGATCGAATCGCTGCTGCCACCATGCAGGTCGCGTGAGTCTGCTCATGCCAGCTCCGCTAAAACACGGCAACCTTGCGCAGCAGTTGATCGATCAGCGCGCTGCCCTCGCCGGAATGATCACCCGCCGCGTGCCTGTAATCGATGGCAGCATGAAGCCGATGCTCGACCACGGGCGGCAACACGGTTTGCACATCTTCGGGAACAACGTGGCCGCGACCGTTCATGAGCGCCCACGCTTTCGCTGCCCGCAACAATGCCAGTGCGCCGCGCGGCGACAGGCCAAATTCAAAACCGGGTTCAGTGCGCGTGTAGGCGATCAGTCGCTGCACATAATCGAGCAATTGCCCGGATGCATGTACACCATCGACGGCGTTCTGTAGTTTCTGTAATTGCTCTGGCGTGAGGCACTGGCGAATCTCCTGCAGCTGTCTGAGCGAGTCCTCGCCCGATAACAGGCGCCGCTCTGCGACAGGATCGGGATAGCCGAGCGACAGGCGCATCAGAAAACGGTCGAGCTGCGATTCGGGCAACGCAAATGTTCCCGCCTGCGTCAGCGGGTTCTGCGTCGCGATCACGAAAAACGGTTGCGGTAATGCACGCGTTTCGCCGTCGATCGTCACCTGTTGTTCCGCCATCGCTTCGAGCAGTGCCGATTGCGTTTTCGGCGTGGAGCGGTTGATTTCATCGGCGAGCAGAACCTGCGTGAAGATCGGTCCGGGCAAAAATTTAAACTGGTTGGTTTGCCTGTCAAAAATACTCGCGCCGAGAATATCGCCGGGCAATAAATCGCTGGTGAATTGCACGCGCCGATATTGCAGACCTAACACTTTCGCCAAGGCGTGCGAGAGCGTGGTCTTACCCATGCCGGGCAAGTCTTCAAGCAATAGATGACCGCGGCTGAGCAGGCAGCATAACGCCAGCCTGACCTGGCGTTCTTTGCCAAACAATACGCTGCCAATTTCATTTGCGGCATGATCGAGCAACTTCTGCATTGCCTCTCCTCAGGTCAAGCTGGATCGAAATCCAAATCTCTCGAATTTGAATCTGTCGAAACTCAGTATTGAAACAACGGCGGGACAGTGCAGCGTTATATCACGGTAGCGTTTGGTTCAGGAAAGCTTTCGAAGAGAGGATTGGAAAAGCGATGCTGCGGAAGCTATCTATCAGACAAACCGGCTTGTTTGCAGCCGGCCGGTTTATTGAAACCGAATAGTCCGCAGCGGGAAAAAATAATCAATCGGCATTCCAGGGGGTGCAAACAGGCTCTTTGTTGACGTCCTTGTATTCGCACAAGGAAACGAATCCATTCTGTCGATTCATCCGCCACACCGATAACAAATCGTTACCGACGATCAGGCGGAAATCGCCGGTCGCCGCTTCTTTCGCGCTCCAGGGTGCGCATGAGGCAGGCGCTTTTTTATTTTCAAAACTGCACAGCGAAACCTGACCGGTCGTTTCGTTGATTCGCCATACCGATAAGTTACCGCTGGTGATTCCCCCGCTGAAATTCGCCGCTGAAGCAACCTGTGCAGCGCAAAACAAGAGAGGTAACGCGAGCTTTGCCATTTGCATGTTCAATTCTCCTACGTGGGTCTTATCGTTGTGCAGCAGCAACGCTTTCGATTCTGAACAGACCGCGTCTGCAGCCGATTGCTGAATGACGGATATAACTCTAGTCGCTGCTCACGCATTCAACAATGCACGAAATGTTACGTACACGTTAGAAAACTGGCGGAAATGAACAGGGAAAATGCAGAGCCAATGCGGTGGAATGGCCCACCCGCATAGGCGACAGATGTTGCGTAGGCGCAAAGCCAGACTGGCTCGCAAACAAGCGTTATGCAGACTCGCGGAAAGATAGCGCGGAGAGACAGGTAAAAAGTAGCGACAGGAAAAAGGCCGTAAACGTATCAGGCGGGATCGAACGGCGGTAAACAGGCACGAATGCGCTCGGCTGCTGCCGCCAGCTCCTCAGCTGAAGCGGGGCCGCCCTTGCCGAAATCGAAATCCTGGATCTGATCGATCGGGAACAGATGGATGTGGGCGTGCGGAACTTCCAGTCCACAGATGCCGACGGCTACCCGGGCACACGGAAAAGCCTGTTTGATCGCGGTCGCAATCCTTTGCGATACCTGCATCAGATGCGCAAGCAACGGCGCCGGCAAATCATCCCAGTGATCGATTTCCTGACACGGCATGACCAGAACATGGCCCGGCCGCAGCGGCCGGATCGTCATGAGCGCAAATGCCTGCTCATCTTTCCAGACGAAATGCCCGGGAAGATTACCGGCGAGAATTTGCGAGAAGACGCTTGGCATGAATGACTCCTGAGGCTATCGACCTTCGGATTCAGCAGCGAAAATTATTTTCTGGCAGCAGCGCGCGGGCCTTTTTTGCGCGGACGGGTATTGCCGTAAGAGCCTTTGAATACTTTGCCGCGAAACGTTCTTTTGTCGCCTTTACCCATTTCGGAAATTCCTCGTCACATCGATTAAATAGTCGCGGCGTATCAGCACGGGCGGCTGTTTTGCCGGGGTGCGTATGATGCCGGCGAAGCACGCGCCGCGCAAGCGCAACGGTTTTGTTAGACTGCCGCTCCCAGCAACGCGCTGCGCTTTTCATCCGATTGGCAGGCGCACCGATACGAGGATATGTCGATGAAAAAAGGATTCCTGCTGCTCCTGTTACTGGTCAGTCCTCTGGGCCATGCAGCGTTGCAAGAAAAGCAGGTCGATTACCGCAGCGGCGATACCACGCTCAAAGGTTTTCTGGTGTGGGACGATGCGATCGGGGGCAAGCGGCCCGGCGTGCTCGTCGTGCACGAATTCTGGGGGCTCAACGACTACGCGCGTAAGCGTGCGCGCATGCTCGCCGAACTCGGCTATACCGCTCTGGCGGTCGACATGTATGGCGACGGCAAGGTGGGTCAGCATCCCACCGAGGCAGCGGGCTTCATGAGCGCAGTCCTCAGTAAGGCCGATGTCGCCAAAGCGCGTTTTCTCGCCGGCAAGCAACTGCTCGAACAGCAGGCAACCGTGGACGCCAAAAAAATCGCTGCGATCGGCTATTGCTTCGGCGGCGGCACCGTTCTGGCAATGGCGCGCGAGGGTGTCGATCTGCGCGGCGTGGTCAGCTTCCACGGCATGCTCGGCACCGACAGGCCAGCTCAGCCCGGACAGGTAAAAGCACGGATTCTGGTGGAGAACGGCGCCGACGATAAAATGGTCTCCGCCGAAAATATCGCCAACTTCAAAAAGGAAATGGATACAGCCGGCGTGAAATACCATTTCGACAATTACGCAGGCGTCAGACACGGCTTTACCAACCCGGAGGCCGACGAACTCGCGAAGAAGTTCGATCTGCCGATCGGTTACGACGCCGCTGCGGATAAGAAATCCTGGGCGGCGATGCAAGCTTTTTTCAAGGAAATCTTCTCGAAGTAACCTCTCGCAATCACATCCCTCACCGCGGGTACCGGCTGACCGGCGCCCGTGGTTAAGCCCCCGGCCTCACCCGTGCGTAACCCGCCAGTCTTTTGACGGGTTTCGCACCCACGCCTGCACAGCTTCAGCAAACACACAATAAATCACTGATATTACTGAATATTTTTCATCGCTCAGGCAATGGCACGGTTTTCGCTCCCGTGCTCTCGAGAACAACAATCTTGACGCAATACCATATCCGAGAGCGCCATGACAGAAAGCGAGCTTAAAACCACTGCGCCGATTCGCATTGTGAGTTCAACCAAGGATGCCGGACCGACGACGCGTGAACGCTATATCGCAGCCCGGCTGCGCTTCGCCAACCTGCTGCTGCGCAATCTCGATATCGGCGATGTGATGCGCTTGTTCGCCAGCGAGACGATCAACGAATTCGCACTCGAGGGACTGGCGTACCACCACGCCGCGCTCGACATCCATCTGGAATTCGGCACGAATGGCGTTCACCGCTGCGATTACGAACTGGCATTCGACGGCGAACAGTTCGGCAGCCTGAACTTCTCGCGCAACAAACGTTTCAGCAAGCGCGAAATCGAACGCATCGAAGGCAACATTTCGCATTTGATGCCGGCGCTGCGCAACGCCCTGCAATATCTCAACGCCATGCAAACGGCGACACGCGATGCACTGACCGGCGTCGGCAACCGCATCGCGCTGGAAATTACCGCCGAGCGCGAGATCGCGCTGGCGCGTCGCAATAATCAGCCGACCGCGTTGCTGGTCATCGATATCGACCACTTCAAACGCATCAACGATCGCTATGGCCACAGCGCGGGCGATCAGGTGCTCATCGAAACCGCACGCCAATTGCGCAGGAACTGCCGCGAATCCGACTCGGTGTTTCGATTCGGCGGCGAAGAATTCGTCGTTCTGCTGAGTCAGACCGAAGCCAATGGCGCCGCCGCGATCGCGGAACGCATTCGCCAGGCCATCGCCAGCATGAATGTGCAATACGAACACGGAGGAATGCACGTCACCGCCAGCATCGGCATTGCCTGTCTGAATCGCGGCGAAGGTTTACGTGCGTGGTTCGACCGCGCCGATCGCGCGCTCTATCTGGCGAAACAGGCGGGACGCAATCGCGTCGTGCGCGCAGCGGCGCAACGCGATATCGCCTGAGGTTTCTGATTAAGTGAACGGAATCAGCGTGGCGAACGGGGCCGTGCCGGTTTGGCGCCCGACGCCGGTTTCGATGGCGTGCGAGATTTTGACGGTGCCGGCGGTTTTGCGCCCGCCGACCGGGTTTTCACGGGGCGATTCTTGCGCTCTTCACGCGCCCGCTGCAGTTTTTCCTGCGGGGCAATGCCGACCTGAGCCGGCGCCGGCAATCCCGTCAGCGCATACAACGAGAGAATCATTTCCGCCGGCATATCCTGCCACTGCCCCTGCTTGAGTCGCGGCGGCAAAAATACCGGCCCGTAACGCACGCGCTTCAGGCGACTGACTTTCAGCTCCTGCGATTCCCACAGACGGCGCACTTCGCGATTGCGCCCTTCCATCAGACAGACGTAATACCAGCGATTCGCCCCCTCACCACCGCCCGGGGTGATATCGGTGAAGCGGGCAATACCGTCGTCGAGTACCACACCCGCACGCAAGCGTTCCAGCATGTCGTCGTCGGCCTCACCGAGCACGCGGCACAGATATTCGCGATCGATATTGGCGGAAGGATGCATCAATGCGTTCGCCAGCTCGCCATCGGTGGTGAACAGCAACAGGCCGCTCGTGTTGAAATCGAGACGACCTACGGCGATCCAGCGCTCACCCTTCAATTTCGGCAAGCGCGCAAACACGGTGGGGCGTCCCTCCGGATCGCGCACCGTGCAAATCTCGCCTTCGGGTTTGTTGTAGACGAGCACGCGCGGGCGGCGCTCTTCGGAAATCTTCATCGCGATGGGATGACCGTCGACGAGAATGCGGTCGCGCGCCTGTACGCGATCGCCGACATGTGCGGCCTTGCCATTGACGGTGACGCGATTGGCGCCGATCAGTTTTTCCATTTCGCGGCGCGAGCCGATACCCGCACGCGCGAGCACCTTCTGCAATTTCTCGCCATTATCGTGATCGTCGTCGGCTGAGGTTTTCTTTCTGTCGATCACGAACGCTCGCCACCTTCGGTCAATTCAGTTACGTCATCCGCCGCCGATAAATTCCCCGTCGCAGCGCCATTTACCGAATCCGCTCGATGGCCGCCCTCGTTCTCATCATCATCATCTTCATCTTCATCTTCATCATCATCGTCATCTTCATCGTCATCTTCGTCGTCATCTTCATCATCATCTTCGTCGTCGTCATCTTCGTCATCTTCGTCGTCTTCGTCGTCGTCTTCGTCCTGCGCTGATTCGATGATCGCTGAAGCGGTACTTTCTGAAACGCCGGGCGCATCGTCGACAGCGTCTGCCTCTGTCGCCGGCTCGACAGCGGCGACGCCGGCGATTTCGTTGATTGCCGCAATTTCCGCAGCCACCCGGTCTTCTTCGGGCGCCGCAGCCGCGCTTTGTTCGGAAACATTCACCGTATCCGCACCTTCCAGGGCAAGTTCGGCGTTGAGCGAATCGAGATCGCGAATTTCCGCGAGCGTGGGCAGGTCGTCGAGATTTTTCAGATTGAAATAATCGAGAAATTTGCGCGTCGTTGCATAAAGCGCCGGCCGGCCCGGCACATCCTTATGACCGACGACGCGCACCCAGTCGCGTTCGAGCAGGGTTTTGATAATGTTCGATGCGACGGCCACACCGCGGATGTCTTCGATATCGCCACGCGTGATCGGCTGGCGATAGGCGATGAGCGCGAGTGTTTCGAGCAGAGCCCGGCTATAGCGCTGCGGTTTTTCCTCCCACAGGCGCGCGATCCACGGCGCGACTTCCTGCACGACCTGAAAACGAAATCCGCTCGCGACTTCACGCAATTCGAAACCGCGCCCGACGCATTGCTCCGCGATGGCTGCAAGCGCCGCGCGAATTTCATCGTTGCCCGGACGATCGCTGTCGTCGAAGAGCGCGGTGAAATCCTCCACGGCGAGCGGTTTTCCGGCCGACAGCAGCGCGCCTTCGACGATGCGCTGCAATTGCTCCGGGGCCAGCTCGACGCGCGGCAAGGGAATCGGCGCCGCGTCCGCCGCAGCGATGGCATCAGCGGCGACGGTTTCTTCGGAGTCTGTGTTTTCCACGGTTTCAGCGGTTATCACGTTGGTTGCTTCCTCCGGGGCAGCTTCGTTTTCAATCGACATCGTTCGCCCCCTCGTCATGGGTTTCTTCCGCGGCGGCTCGACCGGCTTCCGCTTCTTCGACGCTGACCGAACGCGCCTTCACGTGGATCGGACCGAAATCCTCGGTCTGCACCAGTTCGAGCATGCCCTCCTTGATCAACTCCATCACGGCGAGAAAGGTGACGACGACACCGAGCCGCCCTTCTTCCGCCGAGAACAGCGAAACGAATGGGGTGAAACGATTGGGCGATACGCGCGCAAGCACTTCGGACATGCGTTCGCGCGTCGACAGCTTTTCCTTTTGCACATGATGGCTTTCGAACATCTGCGCGCGGCGCAACACCTCGGAAAGCGCGATGAGCAACTCCTTCATATCGACCTGAGGCTCGGGCTTGGTTTTGTTCAGATCGGGCAGCTCGACCGATGGCAGATGAATATCCCGACTCACACGCGGCAGCCCATCGATATCTTCGGCGGCCTTCTTGAAACGTTCGTACTCCTGCAGGCGGCGGATCAGTTGCGCGCGCGGATCCTCACCCTCCTCTTCCTCTTCGGTCGAGCGCGGCAGCAACATGCGCGATTTGATTTCCGCGAGCATGGCTGCCATCAGCAGATATTCAGCCGCCAGCTCGAACTGCATCGAGCTCATCATGTTGACGTACTGCATGTACTGCTCGGTGATCGCGGCGACGTTGATTTCGAGAATATCGATGTTCTGGCGCTTGATCAGATACAGCAGCAGATCGAGCGGGCCTTCGAACGCCTCCAGAAAAACCTCGAGCGCTTCGGGCGGAATGTAGAGGTCTTTAGGCAATTCGGTCAGGGGCTTGCCCTGCACGATGGCGAACGGCAACTCCGCCTGCTGCGAGCTGGCCTGACGCAGTTCCCGCAGGCTCATCGGCGGCAATTCGGGTTCTGAAACCGCCGGATCGACTTCTGAAACCTGCGGCATATCAGTAACTTGAAGCTCAGAGTTCACGCTAATAATTATCTCGAATGCGGGAGGGATGCAGAAAAGAAGGCGGCATTATAGCGACAGGATGCGGGCACCGATAGGCAAGCCATTCCGCCTGCGCATCCCGCCGCAGGCGCTCTGACCCGGCGTTTCGAATCAGTCGGTAAACGCCGCGCTGTCACCCCGCCCCTGACGCACCACCACGGGCGAGTCGTCGGCCAGATCGATGACAGTGGTCGGGTCGGCGCCGCAGACGCCGCCGTCGATGACCAGATCGAGATCGTGCTCCAGACGCTCGCGAATCTCGAACGGATCGGTCAGCGGCAATTCGTCGCCCGGCAGAATCAGCGTGACGCTCATCAGCGGCTCGCCGAGCGTTTCGAGCAGATCGAGCGCGATACGATTTTCGGGAACCCGCAGACCGATGGTACGGCGCCGGGGGTGCAGCAGTCGGCGCGGGACCTCATCGGTGGCTTTCAGAATGAAGGTGTAGGGGCCGGGTGTATGCGCGCGTATCAGCCGGAAGGCCGTGTTGTCGACGCGCGCGTAAGTGCCCAGCTCGGACAGATCGCGGCAAACCAGCGTGAAGTTATGGCTGTCGTCGAGCTTGCGGATGCGGCGAATACGTTCGAGCGCGGCCTTATCGCCGAGATGACAGCCCAGCGCATACGCCGAGTCGGTCGGATACGCGATCACGCCGCCGCGATGAATGATTTCCACTGCCTGTTTGATCAGGCGCGCCTGCGGGTTTTCGGGGTGAATCTGAAAAAACTGACTCATTACAGCCTCTGCCATGAAGGTCTACTCGCCGATTTAATCCGTTTCATCCATTGCTCTCCCGGAAAAAGGCCAGTGTGCCGACCCGAGGTCGACAGTACCGTCTGCCTGCACCCATCGAAACCAGACCGGTTCGCATATCTTTGGCAATTCCGCGATTTCGCCGAGTTGTGCGCCGTAGGTGGTGGAGGCGTGATAATCGCTGCCGACCGACGCCTTCAACCCGTTCGCCGTCGCCAGCTGAGCCAGAAACTGACTCTCCTGCACGGGCTGTCTGCCGACGACGACTTCCATCGCCTCGCCGCCGAGCGCGGCAAATTCGCCGACCAGCTTGCGCAACCGTGTCGCCGTCAGCCGGTATTTGAGCGGGTGCGCGAGCGTCGGCACACCGCCGGCCGCTTTAATCCACGCGATGACCTGCGCCAGCTCCGGCCACAGCAATTTGATATCGCCGGGCTTGCCCGCACCGAGGTAGCGATCGAAGGCTTCTTCCTCGCTGCGCACATGACGCTGCGCCACCAGATAACGCGCGAAATGCGGGCGCCCGATCTGCGCCGAACCCGCCAGTGCCAGCGCACCTTCTGTCGCGCCGGGCATGCCGAGTTTCGCCAGCCGCTCGCCGATCATATCGGCACGCCGGCGCCGCGCCTCGCCGTAAAACCGGCACGCCTCCGCTGTTGCCGGATGTTCGCTGTCGATGCCAAGACCGACGATATGGACGCCGATCGAACTCCACACGCTCGAATATTCAACCGCCGGCAACAGCGCCAGGGTCGCAACATCCGCCTGAACCGGCTGCTGTTTTAACCAGGCCTGCGCAAGGCGATATCCCTCGACCGAATCATGATCGGTGATCGCCAGCAGACCGACGCCGCAACGCTGCGCATGGCGACACAAATCCGGCGGACTCAACGCGCCATCAGAAGCGTTAGTGTGCGAATGCAGATCGACGCGCAATGAAACATTCCCAAATCGGATTCAACGACAAGCCACGGCAATGCGGGAGAAAACACCAACCCGAGGCCCTGAATGATGTGGAGGCCCCGCAGCGAAGGCAGTATATTAGGCGGCATTAACAGCGTACACGAACAATTTCTTCCCATCCTTTTTGCAAACTCCCAGACGTGATCATGCCGGACAACAACGAAAAGCCGACCGCGGAAAAAAATCTTTCCGAAAAAACCGTTCCCGAAAAACCCGTTTCCGAAAAACCAAGAAAACCCAGCATGCTCGCCAATCTGGGTTTCAACATTCTCATTCCGACGCTCATCCTGTCGAAACTCAGCGGCGACAATTATCTCGGCCCGGTCTACAGCATCGTCGTCGCGCTCGCATTTCCGATCGCGTATGGCGCGCGCGATTATCTGCAGGCGCACAAACCCAATTTCTTTTCCGTGCTCGGCGTCATCAGCGTGATTCTGACGGGCGGCATGAGCCTGCTTAAATTTCCCCCGGAATATATCGCGATCAAGGAAGCCGCCATTCCATCGCTGCTCGGCGTGGCGACACTGTTATCGATTTACACGCGCCATCCGCTCGTGCGTACGTTTCTCTACAACGACCAGATTTTGCAGGTCGATAAAGTCAGCGCCGCGCTGCGGACACATGACACCACCGACGCTTTCGAGCGCCATCTGAAAATCGCCTCCTATCTTGTCGCAGGATCATTTTTTCTGTCGGCAACGCTGAATTACGCGCTCGCAAAAATTATTTTAGTCAGCGCACCGGGCAGTACGGAATTTGCGGAGGAACTCGGCAAAATGACGGCGCTGAGCTTTCCCGTGATCGCCCTTCCCTGCACGATCGTCATGGCGGGCACGCTGTATTACCTACTCAGCAATATTCAAAAGCTGACGCGACTTTCGCTCGAAGAAATCATGCAGGAAACCTGAGACTCCCTGTTACGAGGACGCGGTAAAAATGCTTTACGCAATCATCAGTGAAGACGTGGCGGACAGCCTGGCGCAGCGCAGAATCACCCGCCCGCATCATCTCGCCCGACTTGAAGAATTAAAACAGCAGGGCCGTCTGGTGCTGGCCGGCCCGCACCCGAAAATCGATTGCGAAGACCCGGGTGAGGCGGGATTCAGCGGCAGCCTGGTGGTGGCGGAATTCGAAAGTCTGGAAGCCGCACAGCGCTGGGCCGATGCCGACCCCTACCTCATCGACGGTGTGTATGCGCGGGTAACGGTCAAGCCGCTCAAACGCGTATTGCCGTAGTTCGCGGCTGAAGTCACAGTAAGAAGTCGTAGGCAGGAAGCCATTGGAAAAATGATGAAGCCACGCATTACGCACGCGGCCACGCCGCATCTTCGAGCCAGCGCTCGATGACGGCCGCAGGCTCTGGCCTGCTGATGAAATATCCCTGCGCTTCGTCGCAGCCCATCTCGCGCAGCATCTTCAGCGCCTCGCCATTCTCGACGCCTTCGGCAATGACCACGAGCTTCAGATTGTGCGCGAGCGCGATGGTCGATTTCACTATCGTCGCGTCCTGTTCGTTGCGCACCATATCCATCACGAATGTCCGGTCGATTTTCAATGCCTGAATCGGCAATTGCCGCAAATAGGCCAGCGACGAATAACCCGTGCCAAAATCATCGATCGAAAATTTGATACCCAGCCGCGCCAGTCCTTCGATCAGTTTCGCGGCGCCCATCGGATCGTGCATCAGCGCAGTCTCGGTAATCTCCAGTTCGAGCAGACCCGGATCGGCTTCGTACTGATCGATCATCTCGCGCAGGCGAACGAAACACTGTTCGTTGATCAGATTGCGCGCGGACAGATTCACCGCAATCGAATAACGCAATCCCCGCTGCGACCATTTGCGCAATTGCAGCAATGCCTGCTCAAGCACCGCCAGCGTCAGCGCATGAATGACGTCGCTCATTTCCGCCAGCGGCAGAAAGACGCCGGGCAGCAGTAATCCGCGTTGCGGATGCTGCCAGCGCACCAGCGCTTCGAAACCTGCGATTTCGCCCGTAGCCAGATTCAGGCGCGGTTGATAATGCAGCACCAGCTGATCGTGAATGATCGCCGCGCGCAATTCCTGCATCAAAGCCAGCCGCTCCGGCGTATAGGAGTCGAATTGACGATCGTAATACACATAACCGCTGCCATTGCGCTTGGCCTCGTACATGGCCACGTCCGCCAGCCGCAGAAGCGCGGACCCGCTTTCGCCCTGCTGGGGAAACGATGCCGCACCGATCGAACCGCCGATTTCGAGCACCACATCATCGACCGCAAATGGCTGGCGCAACAAATCCAGCAACGTGTCTGCGGTCTGGTGCAATTCCGGCAAGGTGGTTTCGCGCAACAGAATCGCGAATTCATCGCCGCCAGGCCGGCACAGCAAAACATTTCTCTCCTTCATTGCATTCGCGAAACGCTGAGCAAGCGCAATCAGCAATCGATCGCCGACGAGATGTCCCAGGGTATCGTTGACCTCCTTGAAACGATCGAGATCGAGCAGCATCAGCCCGCTGATATGCGCTTGATCGACGGAGAGCGTTTCCAGTTCGCGCTGCAGCAACGAACGATTGGCAAGTCCGGTGAGAGAATCGTGTGTCGCCTGATACTCCATGCGCGCGATAAACAAAACATTCGACAGCGCCATCGACACGGCTTTGCCTATCGCCAATAGATCGGCTCTCAGATCGTCGCTGAATTCGATAACATCGCGATACTCGAGCGTGATCATGCCGATACGCTCTTCCTCACCCCGCAACCAGAGGTAAACGATGGATTGCGTGCCGCGATCGCGCATCATCTCCCGCTTTTTTTCGCTCGTCGGCAGCGTATCGATATCGGTGACGATCCCGATATCGGGATCGGAAAAATCGTCCAGAATCCGCTGGTGAAAAGGCCCGCTGGCCAGATGAATGTGGCCGTGCCCATCGCGCTCGGCAATCATGCGCACGACACGCGTGGCGGCATCGAACACGAAGAAACGCACGAGCGGTACCGCCTCCTGTTCGGAGAGCACTTCGACGCTCGCGCACGCCACCGATTCGATATCGCGCAAACCGTAGATACGCGCAGCGATGCGATTGATTCGCGACAGGCGTTCGTTGCTGATTCGCAACGCGGCTTCGATGGCCTTGCGCTCGCTGATGTCATGCACCGTCGCGAGCAGATGCGGTTCCTCGTTGAAGGTAATAAAACTCAGCGTCACTTCGGCATCAAATAACGTGCCGTCGGCACGCTGATATTGCCATTCAAAAAATTGCTGCTCGCCTTTTTCGGCCACCGCAATGATATGGGCGAAATCGGTGGACGGTCGCCCGTCGGGTTGAAATTCCGGCGAGAATCGCCCGGTCGTTTCGCCGATGATCTGCTCGCGTGTACACGCGAACATGTCGAGCGTACGTGCATTGCAATCGATGGCATAGCGGCCGCGGCCCAGCAACACCGCATCGTTGACATTGTTGAACAATAAACGATAACGCTGTTCGTTTTCGCGCAATATGCGTTCGTGCGTCACGTCGACGAAGGTGCCGAATACCGCGATGGGCATGCCGTCGATATCGCGCTCGCTCACCCACGCGCACGCGACCCAGACATTTTGATGATTGCGCAATAAACGCAGCTCGGCTTCCGAACGTTCACCACTGACGCCGACCATATTCAATTTGTCGAGCATGACGGCGCGGTCATCGACATGCACAAAGCGCTGCCAGCCATCGCCATAGGCTGCTTTGGCATCGCTGCGCGTCAAATGCTCCCAATGCGGATTCGCATAATCGCAATGGCCGTTGAGATCGAACTTGAGGATTGCAATCGGTAAATTATCGGCAACGAAACTCAGCCAGTGTTCGTTGCGCCGCAATTCGGCATACGTAATCAATTGCGCAATCAAATCGGCGATCGACGCGATGAACCAGCTCTCGCTGGCCGACCAGATGCGAATCGCATCGTATTCGGATACCGACAAAATCCCCCAGCTCTTGCTGGCGACATGAACGGTGCTGTTGAGGATTGCCTTGATATCGGGGCCGATCAAACCCCTGACAATGAACTCGCGAAAACCCGGATGCTGCTGAATGTCGGAAACCGCTTCGACGTGCACTGTCTCGTAACGGCGAAAATGCTCCGGATAATCTGCGCACGAAATTTCCGCACCGTGATTGAAGGAGCGATCGATGCCATCGTATCCCATCATCAGGGTCAGGCGATCGAGCGTCGGTGAAAACGACCACAGCCACGTGCGCCGTGTTTTCAGCGCATCGTTGACCACGACAAGAATCTTGCGCAAAGCTTCATCGAGCGGAGCTGTCCACAATTGGCTGTCGCGCATTAATTTGAGATAGACATCGGCGAGCGGATGTTGCTGAAGCTCGCTCGCCTCGCCATTCCCGTTCAGCATCATTGTTAATCCCGGTCGCGTACGCGGACCATCATTAATGAAAAACGTAATTGATGGAAAAACATCATCTTACTGCGAAACGTGCACTACTCGACATTTGTAGCCGAGTCCTTCAACAACCGCCAGTTTATTCGCTCATCCTTGTCCGTATGGGTTGTTGTCAATCGCGATTCTCCGTTTAATATGACGCACCGATCTATTGAAACCGATTTCGCCAGGCGCGATGCAAACCCATCGATCATAAGAGGTGATTCTTGAAACGATTCCTGCGAACCGCAGTATGTTTTTATCTGCTGCCGTGTATCACGCTGCCGTTTGCCATTTCACTGCATGCGGCCCCGGCCGATGGCAGACCGCGCAACGCGGGTGAAGAAAATGTCGGCGAGCAGAACGCGGAAAAACAAACGCGCTATGTGCGCGACTCCATTACGCTGCCCTTGCGCCAGACGCAGAGCGTCGAAAGCGCGATTGTTCATCCGGGTGTATCGAGCGGCACGCTGCTCACGATTGTCAGGGAAAGCAGCGGCTTTACACGCGTGCGCACGAAAGAAGGTGTCGAAGGCTGGATTGCATCCCGTCATTTGATTGCCGAACCGACTGCACGCATGCAGCTCGACCAGCTCAATGCCGAACTCGGAAACCTGCGCAAAGCCAATGCCCGGCTTGAGCAGGAACAGGCGAATGTACCGACCGATCAACGGCTCGCTGCGCAACAGCTGACGCAGTTGCGCAGCGACAATTCGCGCCTGCAGGAAGAATTGCAGACACTGCAGCAGGCGCCGGATAACGCCATTCAACTCGCACAGGAAAATATCGAGCTGAAAAAGAGCAATAACACCATGCAGTCGCAAATCGTCGAGGCGAATAAAACCATTACCGAGCTGCAGCGCGCACAGAATTACACGCTGTTTCGCGAAGGCGCGATCGCGGTCATTGCCGGAGCGATATTGACTGTATTGATTCCGCGCCTGAAACCCAGGAAACGCTCGGAGTGGGCATAAGAGTGAAGATGACCGTAAATCCGACCGGCATGAGCGACACCTTGTTATGACCAGCGCATCATCGACCACCGCACCATCGACCACCGCACTGAGCATCAACCTCAACAAAATCGCATTGCTGCGCAATTCGCGCGACACCGATTATCCGAGCGTCACCGCGCACGCGAAAATGTGCATCGATGCCGGTGCCGACGGCATCACCGTACACCCGCGCCCCGATCAGCGTCATATTCGTGTCGACGACTGTTTCGCACTCGCGAAAATGCTGACCGTCGAGTTCAATATCGAAGGCAATCCCTTCGCCGGCGCCATGCGCAGCACGCGTGCCGGCGTGAGTGATTATCCCGGCTTCATCGACATCGTCCGCGCCATCAAACCGGCGCAATGCACGCTGGTGCCCGACCACGATGCGCAATTGACATCGGATCACGGCTTCGACCTGCGCGTCGACGGCGATAGGCTCGCGCCGGTCATTGCTCAACTGCGCGGCTGGGGAATTCGCGTCAGCCTGTTCATGGATCCCGATCCTGAACAAATCGCACTGGCCAGACAGATCGGCGCCGACCGCATCGAGCTGTATACCGGCCCCTACGCGCACGCATTCGCTGCAAATAACCATGTCGACGCGGTTTTTCAGCGTTTCTATCGCGCCGCGGAAATTGCCGCCGATCTGGAACTGGGGTTAAACGCGGGACACGATTTGAATTTGCACAATCTGACGCGCTTCGCCAGCGTACCGCGCTTGCTCGAAGTATCGATCGGCCACGCATTCACCGTCGACGCCCTCGAACGGGGTCTGGCGAATGCCGTGCACGCCTATCAGCGCTGTCTGGGCAAAATGAATTAAAAAAACGCGCTCACGGCGGATGCAGAGACGACTTCACGATGAACTCGACGCTAATGACTCTGGTGGGCGATATCGGCGGTACCAACTGTCGCCTGGCGCTCGTGCGCGAAGGTGAGCTGCTGCGCGAATCGATCACCACCTACACCGATGCAGATTATCCGCGCCTCATCGATGCGGTCCGCGCCTTCCTCCGGCGACAGCAGGCGCACGTCGACGCGGCCTGCCTTGCCATCGCAGGGCCGGTGACGGGCGATGAAATAAAGCTCACGAATAATGCCTGGCATTTTTCGATCGCGCAGACACGCCGCGAGCTGTGTCTGGATACACTCGAAATCATCAATGATTTCGAAGCTATCGCGCTGGCGCTGCCGTATTTGCGCGACGGACATGTCGAACAGATCGGCGGTGCCGAATCGCAACCCGACAAACCCCGCGTCGCCATCGGTCCCGGCACGGGTTATGGCGCCGCGCAGGTGGTTCGATGCGGCGAGCATTTTCTGGCGCTGCCGAGCGAAGGCGGACACGTTTCGATTGCCCCGGCCACGGAACGCGAACTCGCCCTGTGCCAGTGGCTGCTGAAACAGTCCCTGCAGATCACACGCGAGCAGCTGCTTTCGGGGCCCGGGCTGGAACGCATCTACCGCGGAATTTGCAGCATCGATAATAAAACCGCTGAAAATCTGCCCGCAGCGGAAATTCAGATTCGCGCGACAGCAGGCAGCGATCCACAATGCGCGGCAGCGCTGACGATGTTTTGCGAGTGGCTCGGCTCTGCCGCACGCGATCAGGCGCTCGACGCACTGGCGCAAGGCGGCGTTTATATCGCGGGCGGCATCGTGAAACGCTTCATTCCTTTTTTACGCGCGAGTGGATTTCGCCAGCGTTTTGAAAATAGTGACACGATGCGGGCGTTGCTGGCGCCGATTCCGGTGTATGTGATTACAGAGGAACATCCGGGATTGATCGGTGCCGCTGCGCATCTATCAACCTTATAAAAACTACCGTCTTTGCCGATATAAACGCGCTCGTGCGCAACAATAAAAAATCGATTTCATAAAAGACTCTTCTTATTGCTTTAAATATTATTGAAGCTTGCACCGAAATTGTTTTACCGCGCTCTTTTTTGGTACCCTGAGAACGCCCTGCTTTCGCGCGTGATTCGATCGGAAGTTTATCTTCGATGCAACGTTCCGTAATTCGCGCAGTGAACACGGTCGATCAATGCAGCCATTCCAACAATCAAAATCGTTAGAAGAAATATTCCCGCCTTTAGCCTGCTGGAAACATGCTGTAACGCAAGTTAAGCGAGCGTAACAACGTTAAATGTCGTGCTGTAATAACGATTAAACAGGTTGTAACAATCATTGCCTATATTGCCCCGGAGCCGCCGGTTAATTCTGGCTTGAGATTTGCTCTTTTGAGATTGGCGCGCGGCGCACAACATCGAGCCCGCACAGTATCCACACCATGAACCCAGCTGCACGCACGGGTGAGTTCGCTCGGTTCAGGTGAATACCGAATTTCCGGAGGCAGCAATGACTCGACTCGCACTGGTTACGGGCGGTATCCGCGGTATCGGCAAGGGCATTTCGGTAGCGCTCAAATCCGCTGGCTACGATGTGATTGCAGCGTACAACGCCAGCGAGCAGAAAGCCGCACAATTCAGCGAAGAAACCGGTATCAAATGCATCAGGTTCGATATCAGCAACTTCGAGCAATGCGGTGTCGCGCTGGAAAAAATCAGGCAATCCATGGGCGATATTTCCGTGCTGGTCAACAATGCCGGCGTCACTCGCGATAACGCTTTCAAGAATTGCTCGCTGGAAGACTGGCAGCAGGTTATCGATATCAATCTCGGCGGCCTGTTCAATATGTGCCGCCTGATATTTCCCGAGATGCTCAAAAACAATTACGGACGCATCGTCAATATCAGCTCGATGAACGGACTGAGCGGTCAATACGGACAAACGAATTATTCGGCATCGAAAGCCGGCATCATCGGTTTCACCAAAACGCTCGCCCTCGAAGGCGCGAAATACGGTGTGACGGCGAACGCGATTGCACCCGGCTATGTCAACACCGAAATGTTCGAGGCTGTGCCTGAAAAAATTAAAGAAAAAATATTGGCGAAAATTCCGGTGGGACGTGTCGGCACCATCGAGGAAGTCGCGCGCGGCGTGTTATTTCTCGCTGCGGAAGATGCCGGCTTTATCACAGGCTCAACGCTATCGATCAATGGCGGACAGTATTTGCAGTGACACCGCGATGTTTTTTCACTCGCATGAAACGCGCATCACCTGAATGGAACGAAAGCCATGAATAAAGCCATGAATGATGTCTATATCATCGGGATCGGACTGACTCCGGTTGCGAAAAATGCTCAGCAAAGTCCGGTTCAGCTCGCCGCGCGCGCCATCGAAGATGCAATTGCAACTTCAGGTATCGAAAAGGAACGCATCGGTGCGCTGTATGTGGGCAATATGATGTCGGGCATGCTTTCCAATCAGGCACAGCTCGGGCCGATCGTAGCGGATCATGTCGGTCTCGCGGGTATCGAGGCACTGGCGATCGACGCGGCGTGCGCATCGGGCGGTAATGCGGCGCGCCTGGGTTTCATGGCCGTCGCCGGCGGGTTTCACGATGTGGTCGTCGCCGCTGGCGTCGAGGTGATGAATCATGTACCGCGCGATCGCATCACGGCTGCACTGGCCACAGGCTCCGATTGGGAGGCCGAGGGTTCGCACGGCGAATCGTTTATTTCGCTGAACGCGCGGCTGATGCAGTGCTACATGGAAAAATATCAGGTGAACGCCGATCACTTCGGTTATTTCTCGATTAATTCGCACGCCAATGCGAATACCAATCCGCATGCGATGCTGCATAAATCGATGTCGCTCGACGAATATCGCCAGGCCCGTGTGCTGACTGCACCGATCAAACTGAGCGATGCGCCGCCGGTCAGCGATGGCTCTGCCGCTATCGTGATCGCCAATCGCGATATCGCCTTGAGTGCGATGCGTGCAGGTTATCCCGCGGTGCGAGTCGCCGCTTCCGCTGTCGCCACCGATCAGCTCAACAGCAGCGATCGCTGGAAAAGCGTTTCGCTGCCGGGCGTCGCGAAATCTAGTCAACTCGCTTATGCGCAAGCGAAAATCAAACTCAGCGATATTAATTTTTTTGAACTGCACGACGCTTATTCGATTATCGCCGTGCTGAGTCTGGAAGCCGCCGGTTTTGCCGACGCCGGTAAAGGTGTTGAGTTCGGAGTGAACGGCGATATCGCACTCGACGGTAAATTACCGCTGTCGACAATGGGCGGGTTGAAAGCGCGCGGCCATCCGGTTGGGGCAACGGGGCTTTATCAAATCATCGAGGCGTATCAGCAACTCACCGATCGGGCGGGAGAAAATCAGGTGAAGAATTGCCGTATCGGTATGACGCAAAGTATCGGCGGCACCGGCGCAACCGTGGTCACGCATCTGCTGGAACGGGTGGCGTAACCGATGACTCACTCAGCCGCTGCCGAGTGAGTCATTCGCATCAGGCAATGAGGGTTTTCAGCGGGATGGATTCGTCGGCCAACACAGCGGGATCAGCCTTCACCCGGCCACCCACCAGTTTTTTGCCGACCATGAAATCCTGCGGACGGTTGACGCAGTCGAGCGAAATGATCACACCGTCCTGCAAATAAAACGCAGTGAAATTATTCGCTTCCATCGAGCCGCGAATCACGACCTGATCGTAACCCTGCGACAAACCGACCATCTGCAATTTCAGATCGTACTGATCCGACCAGAACCACGGCACACCCGCGTGCGGCACTTTCTGTCCGAGAATCGATGCGGCGGCGACGCGCGCCTGTTCGCTCGCATTCGGCACCGATTCCAGACGCAGACGGCGGCCGAGGAAACCGTTGTCGTGGTTGGTGCAATCGCCCGCCGAGACGATATCGGGGTCGCTCGTCTGCGCATACAGATCGACGAGGATGCCGTTATCGACCGCCAGACCCGCCTGCTCGGCGAGCTCGGTGTTCGGGATCAGGCCGATGCCGACGATGAGTAAATCGGCGGGAATCTTCGTGCCATCCTGCAGCACGACCGCTTCCACGCTGTCGCCACCTTCGAGCGCCTGCACGCCGGCGCCCAGGCGAATATCGACACCGTGCGCGGTGTGTACGCCGTAGTAGTACTGCGACAGCTCGGGGCCCGTTACGCGCGCCAGCATGCGCGGCAATGCCTCGACCAGCGTCACTTTCAGGCCTTTCTTGATACCGACCGCAGCCGCTTCGAGACCGATGTAACCGCCACCGACGATAACGAGACGGCGGCCTTCCTGAAACTGCTCCTTGAGGCGCGCGATATCATCGAGCGTCCGCACATAATGCACGTTCGGCTTTTCGGCACCGGGCAGCGGGAGACGGCGCGCATGGCCGCCGGTGGTCAATGCGAGCTTGTCGTATTTGATCGTTTCACCGTCATCCAGCGTCACCGTGTGCGCCTGGCGATCGATCGCAGTCACCTTCACACCGGTGCGCAGTTCGATATTTTGTTTTTCGTAAGTGGCCAGCGGGCGCAGGTACAGCGCGTCCTCGCCGATATCACCGGAAAGATAGGCTTTCGAAAGCGGCGGGCGACGATAGGGCGGTGCCTGCTCGTCGCCGATGAGAATGATGCGGCCGGTGTAGCCCATTTGGCGCAGCGCAGTCGTCAGGTCTCCACCTGCCTGCCCCGCACCGACGATAACAGTCGTATTGGTCATATCTGTGACTCTGGAAGATGTAAAACGATGCCGTCCAGCTCGTCGTTCATGATGATCTGACAAGACAGGCGACTGGTGGGTGTTGTATCCAATAAACCGTCGATCAGATCGAGCTCGACATCCGCTGCCCTGCCGGCACGGTCAGCCCACTCGGGATCGACAAATACATGACAGGTAGCGCATGCAGCTGCTCCACCGCAGTCTCCCAAAACGCCGGGGACCAGGTTATCGATCGCAGCCTGCATGAGGTTCGTGCCATTTTCGACGTCGACAACATATTGCTTATTTTTCTTATCGATATAAATAGCTTTTGACATTTATGGACTCGCTTTAGCCGTTTCAGTCTTCTTTCATTGCGCATACGCGCACGCAATCATCTGATGGCCAATGATTTACCGGTACTCAGATGTACAAACGCCGCGTCGTCTGCAACGAACACGGCGTAGGTTAACGGCACTAAAGAGAAAACATCCTGATTTATCTCAATCGAAGAATGTTTATCGGCAGCGATTAAACAATTTCACCGATCTCGGTGCCTACTTCATAGGTTTCACCTGCCGGCTTCTTGTGAACGAGCTTGCCGGACTCCGGTGCTTCGATCTCCTGGACCGACTTGTCGGTTTCCAACGAGTAAATCGGTTGGCCGGCAGAAACCGTTGCACCGTCTTCAACCAGCCACTCAGCCAGCTTCCCTTCGGTAGTCGACATTTGCAGCTTTGGAATTGTTAAGGAAGTTGCCATTCGATATCCCCTTTCCCCTGAAACCTAAAGAAACATTTCACGAACACGCGCGACGATGGAGCCGGCATTCGGCACCTGCGCGGTTTCGATGATTTTCGAGTAAGCGATAGGCGCGTAGTGCGCACCAAAGCGTGACGCCGGCGCTTTCAACTTGCTGAACAGCGACTCGTTGATGGTGGAGGCAATTTCGGAGCCCAGACCACAGAACTCGACGGCAGCATGTACCACGAGCGCGCGGCCGGTCTTCTCGACCGAAGCCAGGATGCGGTCGTAATCGAGTGGCAACAGCGTACGCAGATCGAGAACCTCGGCGTTGATGCCCTCCTTCGCCAGCTCTTCCGCCGCCTTGAGGCATTGCATTACCTGCCAGCCGTAAGTGATCAGGGTGATGTCGGTGCCTTCGCGTTTAACTTTGGCCACGCCGAGCGGAATGCGGTAGTCACCCACCGGCACTTCCTCTTTCAGTGCGTAGGTCAGCATCATCGACTCGAACTGGATGCATGGATCTTCGTCGAAGATACAGCTCATCAGCAGACCTTTGGCTTCGGTCGGCGTGCTCGGGTAGACGATCTTCAGGCCCGGATGATGCAGCAGCAGCGCTTCGGTGGACTGCGAATGCTGGGCACCGAAACCGCCAATACCACCGCCGCAGATCATGCGCACGGTCATCGGTACGGTTGTGGTCGCACCCGACATATAGCGCTGCTTGGCTGCGTGGTTGGTGATCTGATCCATGCACACGCCGACGAAGTCAGCGAACATGATTTCAGCCACCGGGCGCATGCCGACCAGTGCCGAACCGGTCGCGCAGCCGATAATCGCCTGCTCAGCGATCGGGGTTGGACGGATACGCTCGCCCCACTTGGTCTGCATGCCCTTGAAACACTTGAAGACACCGCCGGGATCGTCGCCGATATCTTCGCCGAGGCAGTAAACGTTCTTATCGATCTGCATGGAAAGATCGAGCGCGCTCTGTACCGCCTCGAACATCGCCATCATTTTGGTTTCGCCGGTATACGCAGGCTCCGCTTCGCGCTTGACGCGCTGGCCGCGGCGCGGCACGACGGTAGGATCGCCGTACACGTCGAGCAGCATTTCATCTTCGCCGGATATGGGGCTGTTCATCGCCCACTCGATCGCTTCCGCCACTTCAGTCTTGGCTGCGCTATCGATAGCCGCCAATTCCTCTTCGGTGCAGATTCCGCTGTCCAGCAGCAATTTGCGGGTCGCGGGTACCGGCCATGCCTCTTTGGCGGCAGCCAGCGCGTCACCTTTCAGACGATGGCTCCAACCTACACCGGCGTGTGGGCCGAGACGCAGCGTCATTGCTTCGACGAACACCGGGCCTTCGCCCTTGCGCACGCTCTCGATGATTTCTTTCATGCCGTTGTAGAAGGCGACCGGATCGTTACCGTTCAACGTCACGCCGCGGAAACCCAACGCCTCGGCGCGGGCGGTAAAACCCTGGCTCGCGGTGTAATCGGGAATATCGGTGTATTCACCGATCAGGTTGTTCTGGCACAGGAAGATCACCGGCAGCTTCCACACGCCGGCCATGTTCATCGCTTCATGAACTGCGCCGATACTGGTGGCACCGTCGCCGAAGTTGACGATAGTGACCTTGTTGGTGCCGCGCAGCTTTTCCGCCAGCGCCAGACCATTCGCGATCGGCGCGCCTGCACCGACGATGGCGGTGGTGAGCATGGAGCCCGACGATGGATCGGAGATATGCGGCGAACCGCCCTTTCCTTTATTAACGCCACCGATGCGACCAAGCGCCTCGGCAAACAGACCCTTGAGCGGTACGCCTTTGGCCACCTGGTCATGAATGCCGCGATAGATCGTCACCATGTGATCTTCACTGCTGATCAGCGGAGCAATCGCCGCGGGAATACCTTCCTGACCCGTCATCGGCCAGTAGGTGAACATGAACTTGCCGCTGGACAAACCCGCCTGGATTGCCTTGTCCACTTCGTGGATTCGCGACATCTGGCGATAAATTTCACGCAGGGTATTCGGATCTATATCGAGCGCTTTCGAAGTAACGTCGGGCACCTTTACTCTCCATCATTAGCGTATCGCTTGTGTTAGCTCTACGTGCATTGAGAAACTCCGATGTAATTGAATACTTGGAGCCTCTGGTGGGATTCATGCACTCTCGTGGCTGGGGCGGAGTCGTGACTGGCTGCGTTGCTGTACACTGTCATACAACAAGGCCGGCCATTATCTACAGCGAAGAATTGAATGTAAAGATTGCACGATCCACCGACGCGACCTATTTATTGAATGATAAGAATCGCTGGTTAAACGACGATAACTATTAACGATTTTTAATTTGAATACCCGATTTGCCAGGGAGAAACACAGTGATCGACGAGGACGACGTGACGTCTCATCACAACCTCAGCGATGACGCGATCATTCGCGGCGGAATCGAATTACATCCCGAGGCGATAGAGCGCGCCCTGCTGCTCCATCCCGCACTTTCCGCGGCAACCGTGGTCGGCATCAGCGATCGCCGCCTCGGACAGGTACTGGCGGCTGCCCTGCAATTGAAAGCCGACGCCGACTTGCCGACCGTTGCCGATCTCGAAGCGCATCTGCGCAAACATATCCCCGCAACGCATATTCCCGTCGTGTGGCAATTGCTCGACGAATTACCGAGAACATCCACCCGCGCAGTCGACCGGCTCGCGTTGCGTCGCCTGCTGGAAATCGACAGCGAGCACTGAAACCGAAATCGATAACGCAATTAAATCCGGCGCTATTTCGCGGTTGGCGTATCGAGAAATGAAATGATTTCGCGCGCGCAATCCGAAGGACTCTCCAGATTCAGCAAATGCCCACGATCGGGCCAATCGATGCGGGTGAGATTTGGCGCAATCGCTTCGATCAAATCGGCGATCAGGCGAAAATCCTCGAAATCGCGCTGACCTGTCAATAAAAGTGTGCGCACATTTAACCCGTGCAAGCGCTCGACATCCGGCAAGGCATCCTTCTCGTAATTTTGAATCCACTGCGCACCGGAAAATTGTCGAATCGATTCATGCAATAAAGATGCAGCTCCACTGGCTCGCGTGGTCGCGAACAATGGATGCTGCCACCATAACTCCCGCGCACCATCCATATCACCAGAACGGGCCTTATCGGCGATGCGCTGCCATAACGCGCGCCAGGCATCGGACCATTCCCACGCCATCATGCCGGGGCTGATCAAAATCAGATTGCGTACGCGCCCGGGATGATCGAGCGCAAAATTCAGCGCAATGGAGCCGCCCATCGACACGCCGATCACATTGCATTGCGCAAGCTCAATCGCATCCATGATTGCCAGCAAATCGTCGGTATGACGAAACGGCGCGTGATTACTGTCGATCGATTGCCCGAATCCGCGCAGGTCGTAACGCAGTGCAGGCAATTCATTTCCGAGCGCGGACCACACGCCATCCCACGAATGCAGACCATCGCCTCCGAGACCATGCAAAAAAATGGTCCGCGGATGTTCGCCCATCGCCTGCGCATGAAATGCGATACCCGCCGCATCGATCGTCATGGTTTGCGTCGCCGTTATTTCCTGCATTCATTGCGCTCCTCATGCTCACTGTCCATCGGACACACGAATCATTACCGGCCGGGGTATACTGCACCGCACCACGCGACCACACAACCTGCATGACGACAACCATTGCGCAACCCAAACGCCGCAACGCGGAAAAAAGCCGCGCCAATATTCTTGCGGCGGCGAAAAAGGCTTTTTCCGAACTCGGCTACGCGCATGCCGGCATTCGCGATATCGCCGCCCTTGCCGATGTCAGCTCTACGTTACTGATTCGCTACTTTGGCTCCAAAGCCGAGTTATTCGAAGCGGCATTGATCGACGCCATGCAGATCGACGAATTATTAAAAAATGGCAAGCAGGGATTCGGCGAACATCTTGCAAAATTGTTTTTGAATACCGAACTCGACATTCCTCCACCCTCGATGATTGCACTGGCGACAACGCACCCCGAAGCACGCGAAATCATCACCCGCGTCATTGAAGAACATATTCTGCCTCCACTGACCAAATGGCTCGGCGCGCCCGATGCGCGTGCACGCGCATTGCAGATCACACTGCTTTCGACAGGCTTCGTGCAATACACGCGGCAACTGCCAAAATTATTCGCTGCGCGCGGCGCCGACAAAAAACTCGCCAGATGGTTTGCCCAATCGGTACAAACGATCGTCGATCAACCCTGATCGACGGATTTTCATTGCCGGTACTCGCCCCTCGAACACAAGTTACCAAGTGGTTACTTAAATGATTTTCCGTGATATTCTGACTTTCGAATGATTTCATCCAGTCATTCGCTACTGCACTTGCAACCGATAAAAACCGATTAATGCAGAGGTGGTCACGATGAAGGCCGATGGCAGCTGGAAAATCAGTTTATCGACCAGAATGGGCGCGCAGACGCTGCAATTACATATCGCGACGCAGGGCAACAACTTCACGGGTCGCATCGACAGCCCGCTGGGCAATGTGGATATTGCGGGAGATATTCTCGTCAACACATTGCGCTGGGAGATGAAAATCACTAAACCGCTGTCGATGAAAGCAAGTTATGAGGTATCGATCGACGGCGACACCATGAGCGGTACTGCAAAACTTGGTTTTCTCGGCAAAGCCAGCGTGAGCGGCGAGCGCATCGCAACGGGCGAATCGACAGTTTCATCAGCGCAGGTTTCATCGCCGGAAAATGCAGCACCGGCATTTGTCACTGCCGATTCGATCGACCCGCAATATAACGAACCCTGCATCGACGTAAACGAATGGCGTGACGAGCCCGTTCCGCATCGCTATGTGCACGGCGGATTCAAAGGCACCGATGCGCGTTTCTCGTTTTATTTTCCACCTGCAGCGCAATACGAAGGGCGCTTTTTTCATAACACGTATCCACTCGCGCTGTCGGAAGATATCGGCCCCTTCCCTATCGCATTCGATGTGGCGACGGGTAATTTGGGTTTTACGCTCGACAGTGGCGCCTATTACGTGCAGACCAATCTGGGTGGCGCCGATCGCACGCCGATGGCAGATCCCGCAATCGCGGCGTATCGCGTCAACGCTGCAGCCGCCAAATATTCGCGTGCGGTTGCGCGGGAAATTTACGGCGAGCATCGCATTTACGGCTATTTATTCGGCGGCAGCGGCGGCTCGTATCAGACCATCGGCAGCGCGGAAAATACCAGCGGTGTATGGGACGGTTTCGTGCCTTTCGTCATCGGCACGCCGAATTCGATTCCGAGCATGTTCACCGTGCGCATGCATGCGCTGCGCATTTTGAATCAGCGCAATAAATTTCCTGCGATCATGGACGCAATCAATCCGGGCGGCAGCGGCGATCCTTATACCGAATTGAACAGTGAGGAGCGCGCCGCGCTGAAGGAAGCAGAGCTGATGGGTTTTCCGCCGCGCGGCTGGTATGCCCATGAAACGATGGGAAGCGGTTATTTCAGTCACGTCGCGCCGCTCATTCCCATGCTCGACCCGACTTATATCGACGATTTCTGGAGCAAACCGGGATATCTCGGCAGCGACCCGGATTCGTCGATTCACGCCGAGCGTTTTCATTTCGATACAACCATCGCGGATGTCATCGATGGCTTTTTTAAATTCGTCGAACTGGATGCGATACCGGATAAAAATTTTGCCGATGCGCATCTCGTTATTTTGAGCGGCACCAGCGAAGGCAATAGCATTCCGATTGCGACGATCAATGGCAACAGAATCGGCTTTACGTTGGCCGCGGATCAAACAGCGATCAGCAACCTGCGCATCGGCGATAAAGTGCGTATCGATAATTCGTGGGCGCTCGCGCTGCAAACCTATCACCGCCATCAACTCCCCGGCGCCGATATGTGCGGCTGGAATCAGTTTCGTGATGCACAGGGAAAACCGCTCTATCCGCAGCGCGATATTCTGATCGGCCCGTTGTCGGCGGCGGGAACGGCCGGCAGCGTGCCGAATGGAAATATTCACGGAAAAATGCTGGTGCTCGGCTGCCTCATGGATATCGATGCCCTGCCCTGGCAGGCGGACTGGTATCGAGCGCAAGTCAAGGAAAAGCTCGGCGCCCGCTTACCACCGGATTCAGTCGAAAACAATTTTGCACTGTGGTACATCGATCACGCGCATCACGATGATCCCGCACCCGGCAAACCGCAGGCGCACGCCGTCAGTTTTGGCGGAGCGCTGCAACAGGCCTTGCGCGATGTGAGCGCGTGGGTTGAAAAAGGTATTCAGCCTGCGGAGACGCGTTACCGAATTATCGATTCGCAAGTTCATGTTCCCGCGAGCGCGGAAGAGCGCGGCGGCGTTCAACCCGTCGCCGCTCTTTATGTTGAAAATGCACGGGTTGAAAATGCGCCGACTGCAAAGACGCATGCCGAAAACATTTCTGCCCGAAACGATGCGGCAACAAATAATCATATGCGTGTCGATATCAGCACCGGCGAAACGGTCAGGCTCGTCGCCACCGCGGAAGTACCGCCCGACGCAGGAAAAATCGTCGCGATCGAGTGGGATCCGGAAGGCACCGGAAGTTATTCACTAAACGAAAAAACCGATCAGCCGCAAGCCCGGATGCACGCAACCCTTATCCATACATTCGAAAAACCGGGTATTTATTTTCCTGTCGTTCGCGTTACCTCGCAGCGGCATGGCGATGGACAGACACCGTACGGGCGCATTCAGAATATTGCCCGGGCGCGCGTCACCGTGAGCGATTGATAAACCAGTCTCGTCAAGGATAAAAGCATGAAAGCACTTCAACTCTTACTCGCCATTTTCTGGATCGCGATGCTGGGCATCACGTTTTACGCGGTGCATGCTTTGGGAAGCGAAGCTGGCATGGTGTTCGTGAGCGATTTTTTGCATCCGTGGCGTGCGCAATTCAATACGGATTTTTCATTGCACATCGTATTGTTTGCCATCTGGGTGTTCTGGCGCGAAAAATCCAGAACTACAGGCTCGATCTGCGCGCTGCTCTGCCTCATGGGCGGTTTATTCACATTTTTATATTTGTTGATGGCTGTGCAGCGAGCGAAAGGTAATGTAAAAAATCTAATGCTCGGCACACACGCTAACGCATAATCATCATAAAAGAGCTGCCAATGAACGCTTCACTATTGACGTTATTTTCGCATGGCTATGAATGGCAACTGGCTTTGCAGGTCGTCATAGCCAGTCTTCTGGCACTGACAGCGGGCCGTTATCTGTGGAATCTCATTCCCGCTCTGCAGAAAACCCGACAACTTAACAAGGCGACCGCCAGAGAAAGAGTGCGCAGAAAACTCTATACGCGCATTCAAAACCGCAGCGCGTTATGGGGCCTGCTGTTTCAACTTGTCTACGTCGCCCTCGTCCTGCCGTTCCTGCTCACACCGGAAACGCGCCCCTGGTGGCGAACGCTATTCGATATCGCCGCCATTCTGATGGTTTACGATTTCTTTTATTACCTCACGCATCGCTTTCTGTTTCATGCAAGCGCGTTTGGCGGCCCGCTGGTGTGGATGCACGCCGTGCATCATCAGCAGAAGAATCCGTGCCGGCTCGACTCCAATTATCTCCACCCGCTCGAAACCTGCATCGGTCTTGCGCTTTACTGCGGCACGATCACCTTACTGGCCGCGCTCATGGGAGACTTCCAGGTGGTGACCATCGTCGTCACCTATGTGCTGTTTCTCGAAATCAACGAGCACAATCATGACCTGATGGAGATTAATCATTTTCCATTCAGGACCCTGTATCGCAAGGCCCATCTGCATCATGTCCATCATGCGCGATTTACCGGCGGCAACTTCGGTACGATATCGTCGCTCTATGATCGATTGTTCGGCACTTATGACACCGGCGAAGGCTGGGGAAAGAAGACCCGGACCGATATTCCCTAGAACTCGCCTGCCCTTGCCCTGACGAGGGCACTCTGGACTGTGAACAGGGCGGTTTGTAGCCACCCGCAACCGTTCTACACTTAGTACCGGTGGAAAATAATCATGAGTCCAGAGGGGAAAAATGGCGATCGCCGGAATAAGCGAAGAAATTCTTCGGCAGCTACTGCTCACTTCGGGCCACGCATACGTCACCTGGATACCGGGCGATCGCAACCCCTCCATTTCAGACAGCCTTGCGAGCTTTCTGGGCTACCGTCCTGATTTCTTCCAGACCGCCGGCATCGGCGAGCTGATTCGCCATGTGCATAAGCAGGAGCGTCAGAAACTATTATCCATTCTGCGCGCGGCAACACAGCGTGGCGGCAGTTATGAATGCGACTTTCGAATACGCGGCGCCACGGGAAATTATCGCTGGTTCAGAATTCGCGGCGCCTCCTGCGAGCACGATGCGCAAGGGATTCCCACCCGCCTGACCGGCTGCATTACCGATATCGACGAACTGAGGCAGGCGAGACTTCAGGCTGAAAGCGAAAAGGAAAAATCGGAATGGCTGAGAAAAATCAGCGCCCAGCTATTCGAATCGATGGACCCTTGCAGGATCAATAAGGCGCTAGACAGTCTCGCCGCGAAATTATCGTGCAATCGCACATATCTGCGACTCAAGGATCCTGTCGGCGGCGATGTCGATATCATCGCCGAAAGTCACGCCGCCAGCTTGCGTCCGATCGTTGCAATCGTGACGGAAAAATTTCCGGGGCTGCTCCAGAAAAAATTCCTCAACCTGGCCCCCGAACAGGACATCGTACTGTCATCGCTGCGGCCGCAATCATCGACAATCGAACACGCGCTCAGCAGAGCCCTCGATGTACAGCACACCGCGATAATACCGCTGACAAAAAATGGCGAAATTCAGGGCGAGCTGGTGCTGATGTCGGCAGTGAGCGCGCACTGGAGTGAAAGCGACCTGCAACTCGCCAGAGAATTTTCACAACTGGTGTCGCTCATATTCGAGCGCGAAGCCATCGCCGCTGGCCTGAGACAAAGCAATGAGCGTTTTCATCTGGCGATGGAAGCCTCGCAGGACGGATTGTGGGATGCCCAGATCGGCCTCGACCGTGTTTATGTCAGTCCCTCCTATTTCCGCATGGCGGGTTACGATTTGCCCGGCGGTATCTATCCGCGTGAAATAACCGGCACCAATATTCACCCCGATGACCTTCTGCTGGTGCGAGAAGGTCTGACCCGCTTCATTCGCTCGAAAAAAGATAACGATTCGCTCGAATTCAGGTTACGCCACAAAAACGGTTCGGATGTCTGGGTGCTGTCGCGTATGTACAAGGCCGAATTCAATGCGGACGGCAGCCCCAGCCGCGTGTTCGGCGTAAATACCGACATCACCGAATTCAAGCGTATCCAGAATTATTTAAAAGCAGCACAAAGCGAAGCCGATTCGGCCAACCGTGCAAAGAGCGAATTTCTCGCTCGCATGAGTCATGAAATTCGCACGCCGATGAATGCAATTTTAGGCCTGTCGCATCTGATTCTCGATAGCGAACTCGATGCTGAACAGCGTGGCTACATACGACATATCGACGATGCCGCACAGCTCCTGCTGAATGTGATCAACGATATTCTGGATTTTTCGAAAATCGAAGCCGGCAAACTGGCGCTCGATGAAACCGACTTCAACCTCGGACGAATCATCAGCCGTCTCTCCAACCTGCTGACTTATAACGCCGAAGAAAAAAATATCTGGCTGGTGATCGATCTCGAACCCGATGTTCCGCTTTCACTGCATGGTGACGCAACGCGCCTGCAGCAGATTCTCGTCAACCTGCTCAATAACGCCATCAAGTTCACCAGTCACGGAGGCGTTTATTTTCGAATAGCATTGAACGCCGACCGACATTTTGTATTCACCGTGAAAGATAGCGGCATCGGTATCGATCAGGAGAGCCAGCGCTTTTTATTCATGCCATTTTCACAGGGCGATGGCTCGATCACCCGTCGCTACGGCGGAACCGGGCTGGGACTCGCTATCTGTAAATATCTCGTCGGAATGATGCACGGCACCATTCACTTTGAAAGCACCGAAGGTGCCGGCAGCCAGTTTACTGTCACGCTTCCATTCGATGTTACGCAGCCGGATGATCACGCCGCGCAATTATCCGCGGATAAACGGATCGCAATCATTTCCGGAAACCCGCTCGTATCACGCGCGGCAAAAAATATGTTTGGCCGCTGGATCGCCGAAAAAAATATAACCATCTGCCGGAGTTTTCGCGATTTCACCGATGTGCTCGCCACGGATAGTGACTGGCTCTGTCTCGTGGACAACGATGCCATGACCGCCAGTGAATTAACCGGCCAATTGACTGAACTGCTAAATCAGCATCCAGAAAAAATCATCGATTATGTCTATCTGGGAGAAAACAATCTTTATCGAAAAGGCAAACCATATCAGCCAGGCCAGTTGTCTTCGGACCCGTTCATACGCGTTTCCAGGCCGCTGACACCGGAAAAAATCCAGGCGTTACTGTTTCCCGAACGGACAGATATCGCGCATGACAATGCCTCCACCGCAGGCAACCCGTGGCTGCATCAAAAAATACTTTTGGTCGAGGACAATCCCGTCAATCAGAAAGTCGCGCTGGGCATGCTGCGAAAATACGACCTCGATGTGGAAGTGGTTACCGATGGCCAGCAGGCAGTCGATCGATTGCAGCAACGGGGGCCGCATTTCTACCAGCTGGTTCTAATGGATATGGAAATGCCGGTGATGGATGGTTATGCCGCCACCCGGGAAATTCGCCGCCATTCACACTATGACGACTTGCCCATCGTCGCAATGACGGCTCACGCGCTGAAAGGCGATCGTGATCGCTGTCTCGCCGCCGGCATGAATGATTACCTATCCAAACCGATCAATCCGACGCTGCTGCATGAGACACTTGCCAGATACCTGCAGCGCGACGGCCGTTCAATCCCTGCGCAAAAAATTAAAATCTGATGACGATTTTTCCGAATTGCCTGCCGCTCTGCAGATGATGCAGAGCTTCAGTCAATCGTTCGAACGTATACACGCTATCGATGACGGGGCGCAATTCATGAAAGGCTATCGCGCGGTTCATCATATAAAAATCATCGCGGCTGCCGACCGCAACGGACGATATATTCACACCCGATGTGAACACCGATGACACCGCATTGGGCCAGCCCGTCAACAAGCCCACGAGAGCAAGTCGCCCACCCCTTCGCGTCGCTGCAAGCGAGCGATCCACTGTCTGCGCGCCACCAACCTCAACCGTTAGATCAACTCCTTCGCCATGCGTCAATGCGCGGATCGCTTTGTCCCATTCGGGTTGCTCGCGGTAATTGATGACTTCATCGGCGCCCAGTTGCTGCAGGCGCGCGCACCGCTCCGGACTCGAACTCGTCATGATCACGCGTGCACCAAATAATTTCGCGAATTGCAATGCGAATACCGAAACACCGCCCGCACCTTGCAATAACACCGACATACCGGGCAGCAGCGGCGCTTCATGATACAGCGCGTGCCACGCCGTCACCGCCGCACAGGCCAGCGTCGAACCCTCTTCATAATTCAGATGATCGGGCAGCACCACAGCCTCGCTGTGATGCACGACGATTTCCTCGCACATCACGCCGGGCAATCCACTGCCGCGACAGAGCACGCCGGTATTGCTGCGCCACGGCCCGCCGATCCAGTCGGGATTGAAAATCAGCGACACACGATCGCCGACTTTAATGCGCGGTGTATTCGGCCCCACCTCGATCACATCGGCCGCGCAATCCGAACCTGGAATAAACCCTTGTGGTCCCGCCTTTGCAATCGTGCCGGATACCGCCAGCAGATCGCGATAATTCAGCGACACCGCGCGCACCCGCAGACGGATCTGTCCTTCGGCTAACGGACCCGGCACGGGTATTTCTTCGATAGCCAGCGAATCGATACCGCTTAACGTATGCGTAACGAATGCTTTCACGAACGTTAATCCTCTCTCCTGCATAATGCAGCGCAGCGTAACACAAGGGACGCTCGGCGGATTGACAGAGAATCGAAGCAGGCAGCGACAACAGAAAAATGCGGCGAACGCTTGCTGAAAATAAATTCAGTTATCGTGCGCATGAATGAAATCGCGCACCAGCGGATAAACCTCCCTGTCCCAGCGGCGGCCGCTGAACACACCATAGTGGCCGACGCCGGTCTGTACGTGATGCTTACGTTTATAAGGGCGGATGCCCGAGCACAATTCCTGTGCCGCCAGGGTTTGACCGATCGAGCAGATATCGTCGCGCTCACCTTCGATCGTGAATAGCGCGGTCTGTTTAATTTTTGAAGGGTCGACGGTGCGCCCTTTATATTGCATGACGCCGCGCGGCAAATGATGCTCCTGAAATACGCGCTGCACAGTTTCTAAATAAAAATCGGCGGACAAATCCATCATTGCAAAATATTCTTCATAGAACTCACGCGTGGCTCCGGCCTTCTCGTGATCGCGGCGAATCGTATTGGCATACATCTCGAAAAATGATGAAACATGCCGTCCCATGTTCATCGACATGAATGCACTGATCTGCAGAAAGCCCGGATAAACCCGGCGACAGGCGCCGCGATAGCGCAACGGCACATAACCGATGACATTTTTCCGGAACCACGAAAGCGGTTTGCTCATCGCGAGATTATTCACCTCGGTGGGATTGATGCGCGTATCGATCGGCCCCGCCATCAATGTCATCGTCGCGGGCTGCGCAATATTGCGATCCTCCGCCATTATCGCCGCGGCAATCAGTACCGGCACCGTTGGCTGACACACACCGACAACATGCGACCCCGGCCCCATCGCTTCGAGAAACTGAATGATATGTTCGACGTATTCGTCGAAGCCGAATTTTCCTGCAGATAGAGGCACGTCGCGCACGTTAATCCAGTCGGTGATGTAGACATCGTGATCGCGCAGCATGGTTTCCACCGTGGCGCGCAGCAATGTCGCAAAATGCCCCGAAACGGGCGCCACGATAAGCACTCGCGGTTGTGGAACTGCAAGCCGCGCCCTGACCAGTTTTTTCGTAGCCCCATTTTTATTATTCGTGCCGTGTTTTTTGAAATGCAATAAATCGCAGAAAGGCGTCGAAGCAACGACTTCCTCGACGACCTGCACATGCCCCGTATCGACAGATACATTATCGAGATTGAAAGGCGGACGGCGATGCGTGAGCCCGGCCAGCACAGTGACATCGCAAGCCGCACCCAGCATCTGGCGCAGGAGCGAACGCTCCATCCGGTTGCATGCAGGATCATTCAGGAGCGGCGAAGCTGTTTTCGCCAGCATGCGTATCGGCTCGGTCACATCGGCATACCACTGATACATCTGATACATAAAAGGGTTTCTCATCATATGCCCGCGCCGGTTACACGATTCGCCTGTTGGAAAGAGCAACACTCATGCCACGGAATAACTGCGCTGCATTGCACGGTTCAAGCTGGTGCACAATTTGCACCGCCACTTCTGCGAATTTCCTATCGGAATTAAAAAATTCAGCTCCGGCTGCTGCAAACGTAATGACAATTAGAAGGGTTAATTCATGCCGACTATCACTCTCAGTATCAGCAGCAAAAATTATTCGTCGTGGTCATTGCGGGGCTGGTTGCTGGCAAAGCTTGCTGGAATTCCTTTCGAAGAAAAAATCGTTCCACCCGACGATCCGGACGTGCGCGCGGAAATTTTATTGCTGTCGTCTTCGATTCTGGTGCCATGTCTGAATTACGATGGAATTCAGGTATGGGACACGCTGGCGATCGCTGAATTTCTCAATGAAATTGCGCCTCAGGCGGGATTGCTGCCCGATGATTGCGCTGCGCGTGCCCACTGTCGGGCGATATCCGGTGAAATGCATTCGGGGTTCAGTGCGTTGCGTTCGGCTTTGCCCATGAATCTGAAAGCGCACTTTCCCGATTTCAAAATCTGGTCGCGCGCGCAGGCAGATATCGATCGCATCGTAAAAATCTGGCAGAGCTGTCTAAAAAAATACGGTGGCCCCTATTTGTTCGGCAATAAAATCACCGTGGCCGATGCGATGTACGCGCCCGTGGTGACACGCTTTCGCACGTATGATGTGAGGCTCGATCGCGAGTGCGAAAATTACTGCAGGCACATCATGGCGCTGCCGCAGCTGCAGGAATGGATCACAGCGGCCAGACTCGAACCCGATGACTTCGATGAGCTGGATGTCGAGTTTTAAAGAAACAGTGAGCGCCGCGAAGTTTTCTTTCGCAGAATTGTTATTTCACAGCACCAATTTGTCGCTCACAGGACGGGCTCGCCCCATTCTGGTCAGACGGGTGAACGCATCGTTACGAATTCTTCCGCAGCCGATGGGTGAATGCCCAATGTACTGTCGAAATGCGCCTTCGTTGCACCTGCACGGATGGCCACCGCCAGCCCCTGAATCAGCTCGCCGGCATCCGGGCCGATCATGTGCGCGCCGAGCACGCGATCGGACGCCTTGTCGACCACGAGCTTCATATGTGTTTTTTCCGAATTATCCGTCAGTGTGTGCTTTAGCTGCCTGAAGCTGGTAGTGAATACGCTGACATCGAATTTTTCGCGTGCTTTTTCTTCGCTCAATCCAACCGTGGCGAAATTCGGATGCGTGAATACCGCGGTCGGCACCAGCTCAATGTCCACTTTGGTTGGCGTCGAAGTAAAGAGGGTTTTCGCAACCGCCATTCCCTGCGCGAGTGCCATCGGCGTGAGTTCGATCCCGCCGATGACATCGCCGATCGCGTAAATATTGTTGACGCTGGTCTGAAAAAACTCATCGACGACGATATGTCCATTGTCGTCGCACGCGATGCCAGCCTTTTCCAAACCCAGGTTTTTCGTGCGTGGCTTTCGTCCTGTCGCATACAGGACACTATCACCTGTCAGCACATCGCCGTTGTCGAGTTTGATATGCAATTCATCGCTGACGCGATCGATTCGTGTGACCTCGCACTCGAAATGCATCGCAACGCCCTTCTTGCGCATTTCCTCAATTAAATGTTCGCGCATTTTCGTATCGAAGCCGCGCAGTGGCAGCTTGCCGCGATATAGCAGCGCTACCTCGACACCCATGCCATGCAGAATGCTCGCAAACTCCAGCGCGATGTAACCGCCACCGACGATCGCGATACGGCGCGGCAATCGATCGAGATGAAAAATGTCGTTCGAAGTAATGACGTGTTCGCTGCCAGGAAATTCGGGCACCCAGGGCCAGCCTCCCGTCGCGATCAGAATATGTTTCGCGGTAACGCGTTCATCGCCGACGCGAATCGTGTGCGCATCGACAAGGGTTGCGTGCTGATGAAATATTTTTGCGCCCGACGATTCGAGCAGACGCGCATAAATTCCATTGAGACGCAGAATCTCCCTATCCTTATTTTCAAGCAATGTCCGCCAGTCGAATTTCGGGGTATTGCACTGCCAGCCGAAGCCTGTCGCATCGCGAAATAATTCCTCGAAATGCGCTGCGTAAGCGAAAAGTTTCTTGGGGACGCAGCCGACATTCACACAGGTTCCGCCCATGTAGGTATCTTCGGCGATCGCTACGCGCGCGCCATATTGCGCCGCAAAACGGCTCGCGCGCACGCCGCCGGAGCCGGCCCCGATCACGAATAAATCGTATTGGTAGTTTTGGTTCATACGGCAGGCACCCGCACGCTATTCAAAGGAGCGGCTTAGCTTACCTGAAGGGCGAAAGGGAAAAGAACCTGTGCGGGAAAATCAGATTTCGATATCGATCGCATTGCGCCGACGTTCTGCGCTGAGGCGGCGATCGATTGCGCCTTTACCGCGCCCGCGGCGGCGATCAGGGTTGCGGCGACGCTCGACCTTCGGCGATTCGGTGCCCAGTTTACTCGCAGGCATATCGCGCGGCTCCGCACGCGACGTCGGTTTTGGCGCGCGATCCATTGTCGTGATCGCCACTGGATTGATATTTCGAATATCGACCATAAACATGTCCCCCCCACTGGGGAGTATCGGCCGGGTACGGCCAGACTTTAAGCGAGCGCAGTATAAAAATCCGGCGGCGTGCGAACGGTGTCGCACAAATCGCCCGCCACGAGGTAAGTCCGCGCGGCTTACACCGTCTTAGGCACGAACCAGGCCAGCTTGTCGTGCAGTTCGACGACCTCGCCGACGATGATAAGGGTGGGCGCCTTGATGCCCGCGTTGTGAACACGCGCCGGCATATCCGCCAGTGTCCCCGTCAGCACGCGCTGATGCCGCGTGGTGCCCTGCTGGATCAGGGCTATCGGCGTCGTCGCCGCGCGGCCATGCGCAATGAGTTGCGCGCAGATATCGGTGAGGCCGACCAGCCCCATGTAAAACACCACGGTCTGCGTGGTGTGGACCAGCTCCTGCCAGGGCAGGTCCGTCGTGTTGTTTTTCAGGTGCCCGGTCACGAAACGCACCGACTGTGCGTAATCGCGATGCGTGAGCGGAATGCCGGAATACGCCGCGCAACCCGATGCGGCGGTCACGCCGGGCACCACCTGAAACGGAATTTTGTGCTCGGCGAGTTTTTCGATTTCCTCACCACCGCGTCCGAAAATAAATGGATCGCCGCCTTTCAAGCGCAACACTTTTTTACCCTGCAGTGCGAGATCCACCAGTAATTGATTGATTTCACCCTGCGGCACTGCATGATCCGAACGCGCCTTGCCGACATACATTTTCTCGGCATCGCGCCGTGTGAGCTCGACAATTTCGGGCGCAACCAAACGATCGTATAAAACCACGTCGGCCTTCTGCATCAAGCGCAAAGCCTTGAACGTGAGCAGATCGGGATCACCCGGCCCCGCTCCGACCAAATACACTTCGCCGATTTCGTCTTTGATTTTTCCCGCACTCAACCGCTGATCCAACTCGGACTCTGCCGCTTCTTCGCGCCCCGCTAACACGAACTCAGCGACGGGACCTTCGAGAATTTCCTCCCAAAACTTGCGACGTGTATCGACATCGGGAAATCTCTGCGCGGCCCGGTGGCGAAACTTGCCGACGAGATGCGCTAATCGGCCATACGCAGAAGGAATCAGCGATTCGATTTTTGCGCGCAGCTGACGCGCGAGTACCGGCGACTGGCCACCGCTGCCGATCGCGATCATGAGCGGCGAGCGATCGATGATCGACGGCAGAGTTACCGAACACAATGCGGGATTATCGACCACATTCACCGGAATATGCCGCACCTGCGCATCGCGCGAGACTTGCGCGTTAACGGCTTCATCGTCGGTTGCGGCAATAACGAGCGCGGTATTTTCGATATCGCCTGACTGATAAACCCGCGATATGCAATCGCCGCCGCTGTCTTTGGCAAGCTGCGCGAGGTCGGAATGAATTTGCGGAGCCACCACGAAAACGTTTGCACCCGCTCTCGCGAGCAAATGGGCTTTACGCAAAGCGATTGCGCCACCGCCGACGACAACGCAGCGGCGATTCTTGAGCGATGTAAATAGCGGTAAATAATCCATAGTTTTTCGATACGGTGCGATGCAGACGTCAATCCCGCACAAGCGGAAATCCAGAAATGGACATAGACTCCCGCCTGCGCGGGAGCGACATTAACTGATTCGGTCGATGCCACCCATGTAAGGCTTCAGCACATCCGGCACCAAAACACTGCCGTAAGCCTGCTGATAATTCTCGAGAATAGCAACGAGCGTGCGACCGATCGCAAGACCCGAACCATTCAGCGTATGCAGCAATTCGGGCTTGTTCGTTTCGGGATTGCGCCAGCGCGCCTGCATGCGACGTGCCTGGAAATCGCCGAAATTACTGCACGAGGAAATTTCTCGGTATTTATTTTGCGCCGGCAGCCATACCTCAAGATCGTAAGTACGCCGCGACGCGAATCCCATATCGCCACCGCACAACAATACTTTTCGATACGGCAGATTCAACAACTGCAAAATGCGTTCGGCATGCGTCGTCAATTTTTCGAGCGCAGCATCGGATTGATCCGCTTTCACAAACTGCACGAGCTCAACTTTTTCGAATTGATGCTGGCGGATCATGCCGCGCGTATCGCGGCCATAGCTACCCGCTTCGCTGCGAAAACACGGCGTATGGCAAACGTATTTAATGCCTTCGGCACCGAGCTGCTCGGCATCAAAAATCGTATCGCGCGCGAGATTGGTCACCGGCACTTCGGCGGTCGGAATCAGATAATAATTCTGCTCGCCCTGCAGCCTGAATAAATCCTCTTCGAATTTCGGCAATTGACCCGTGCCACGTAACGAATCCGCGTTAACCACGAACGGCACATACACTTCCTCATAACCGTGTTCATTCGTATGCACATCGATCATGAATTGAATGAGTGCGCGATGCAGTTTTGCGATTCCGCCTTTCAACACCACAAAACGGCTGCCGGTTATTTTGGTGGCACTTTCGAAATCGATACCGCCGAGCTGCTCGCCGATATCGACATGATCTCGAACCTCAAAATCGAATTTGCGCGGTTCGCCCCAGCGCACGACTTCCAGATTGCCGGTTTCGTCATTACCTTCAGGCACGCCGTCATCGGGCGTATTCGGCGTGGACATCAACCACGCATCCAATTCCTGCTGCGAGGATTTTGCGGTTTCCGTCAACTGCGCGAGCTGCTCATCGATTTTCGCCAGGGTCGTGCTGACCGACGCTTTCGCTTCGTCGACACTCATGCCCGATTTAATTAATTCGCCGACTTTTTTCGACGCCTGATTACGCTCGGCCAACAACGTTTGGCTTTCTGTCTCGGCTTTACGACGCGCATTATCGAGATCGCGAAATCGCGCGACATCGAAATCGAATTTTTTCTTGCGCAGTTGCGTCGCAATTTCTTCGGGGTTTTGGCGAAGAAGTTTGATGTCTAGCATCGGAAAATTTCCTGTGATTCCTAAATAGGTAAAACCGAATTGATACTGTAGGGGCGGACCTATGTGTCCGCCCTCTCTGGGCAACGTGCCGCATTCGGGGCAGACACGTGGGTCTGCCCCTACGGTGCGTTATGAATATCTTTTGTTTGCGCTAGTCGAATCGAGGTTACGCAAATACGCCAACTTCTCGGCGATTTTCTTTTCCAGTCCACGATCGACCGGCTGATAATAAACTTTGTCCTTCAACTCTTCCGGAAAATAATTCTCGCCAGCCGCGTAACCATGTTCCTCGTCGTGCGCGTAACGATATTCCGCGCCATAACCATCCTGCTTCATCAGTCTGGTCGGCGCATTGCGCAAATGCAGAGGTACATCGTAGCTCGGCGAATTCGCAATCTCGGCACGAATCGTATTGAACGCCGAATACACCGCATTGCTCTTCGCCGCACACGCCAGATACACGATCGCCTGCGCGATCGCCAGCTCGCCCTCGGGGCTGCCGAGCCGCTCCTGCACATCCCACGCATTCAACGCCAGCTGCAATGCGCGCGGATCGGCATTGCCGATATCCTCGGTCGCCATGCGCACCACTCTACGCGCGATATAAAACGGATCGCAGCCGCCATCGATCATGCGCGCAAACCAGTACAACGCCGCATCGGGTGAGCTGCCCCGCACCGCTTTATGCAACGCCGAAATCTGTTCATAGAAAACATCGCCGCCCTTGTCGAAACGACGCACATGACCAGCGAGGACCTCGTCCATGATCGCGACATCAACTTCGGATTTATTCTGCATACCCGCGAGATCGAGCGCGAGCTCAAGCAAATTCAGCGCGCGGCGCGCATCGCCATCCGCAGCTTCGACCAGGCGCCTCAGCTGATCGGGATCGATGTGGGCGGCATCCTGTTTCGCCTCTTTCTGTTGTTTCGAAAGCGCGCGCTGCACGATTTGCAGCAACGCCTCCGATGTCAGCGAACGTAGCCGGTACACACGGGTACGCGACAATAATGCGTTATTCAATTCGAACGAAGGATTCTCCGTCGTCGCACCGATAAAAATCACGGTGCCATCTTCAACGAACGGCAGAAACGCATCCTGCTGTGCCTTGTTGAAACGATGCACTTCATCGATAAATAAAATGGTCTGGCGGCCGCGCTGCGCTTGCTCCTTCGCTTCATCGACAGCCGCACGAATTTCCTTCACGCCCGACAACACCGCCGACAGCGAAATAAAATGTGCATCGCAGACAGTCGCAATCAATTTCGCAAGCGAGGTTTTGCCAACACCGGGTGGCCCCCACAAAACCATCGAATGCAGAATGCCCGCATCCAATGCCTCGCGCAGCGGCTTACCCCTGGCCAATAAATGTTCCTGACCGCAATATTCATCGATATCGCTGGGGCGCATGCGCGCCGCAAGCGGCTGGTAATTTGCCGAGCCATTTGCGTTCGTTTGTGAAAAGAGACTACGGCTCATCGACCACCACGTCGACGCCTTTCGGCGGATCAAAATGGAACAGCGTATCGGGCAGCGCCGGATTGGTCACGAGTGAACTGAAACGAATTTCGGTACGCTGATCGAGATTGTCCTGCAACACCAGTTGCGAAATGCCGTTGTTGGTAAAGGCCAACGTCAGCGCACGAAACAGCGCGCCTTTTTGCTTCGGCTGTAAACGAAAATAATCGCCATCCCTGCCGGGTTCGCGCGCCACCTCGAAATTCGCCTTGATGCGCTGAGTCTCGCCGCTCAGGATCAGCGCAGGCGCATCGGCAAGCTGGCCGCTGAATTTCTGCCGCGTCGCCTGATCGAGATCCTTATCGAAGCGCCACATCACCGAACCATCGGTCACGATCAGATACGAAAACGGCGCGGTGGTTTCCCAGCGCAGGCGATTGCCGCGCTTCACTGCAATCGTGCCCTGCGATGTCTGCAGGACTTTTTTATCCGCATCGGTAACAGTCTGCACGAAATCCGCCTGCAGCGATTTCACAGGATCGAGTAACGCTGTCAGGCGATGCAGTGCTGCATCGTCAGCACCGCAGAGCGAAGAAAACAGGACAAGTGCAAAAATAAAAATCGAACGCATCACGCCAGTCTCAAAAAAATCAGTCTCTCGGTGAAGGCGGCGCCAGGACTTCGCGACTGCCGTTGTGATTCATTGCAGTAACAACGCCGGCGGCCTCCATCGCCTCGATCAAACGCGCGGCGCGGTTGTAGCCGATACGGAATTTGCGTTGCACGGAGGAGATCGACGCGCGCCGCGTTTCGCAGACGAAATTGACGGCCTGATCGTAAAGCTCATCGCTCTCGGCATTGCCGCCATCTTCACCTTCACCACCGGCAGAGAATCCGGGAACGCCATCGAATGCATTGCCCTCTTCGAGCAGACCATCGATGTAATCGGGCTGACCGCGCCGCTTCCAGTCCGCGACCACGCGATGCACTTCGTCATCGGAAACGAACGCGCCATGCACACGCACCGGCAGACCGCTACCGGGCGGCATGTACAGCATATCGCCGTGACCGAGTAATTGTTCGGCGCCGCCCTGATCGAGAATCGTGCGCGAATCGATACGCGAGGAAACCTGAAACGCGATGCGCGTCGGAATATTCGCTTTGATCAAACCGGTAATTACATCGACGGATGGGCGCTGTGTCGCGAGAATCAGATGGATTCCTGCCGCACGCGCTTTTTGTGCGATACGTGCGATGAGCTCCTCAACTTTTTTGCCGACGATCATCATCATATCGGCGAATTCGTCGATGACGACAACGATGGTCGGCAACGTTTCCAAATTCGGTGCTTTCGCAACTTCTTCGCCGGCTTCGTAATGATCCTCAGGTTTCCAGAACGGGTCCTTGATCGGATTGCCTTCCTGCAGCGCATCCTGAATTTTGCGATTGAAACCAGCGAGATTGCGCACACCCATCGCAGCCATCAATTTGTAGCGGCGCTCCATTTCCGCAACGCACCAGCGCAAACCCGCCGCCGCATCTTTCATATCGGTGATGACGGGCGCGAGCAAATGCGGAATGCCTTCGTATATCGACAATTCCAACATTTTTGGATCGACGAGCAACAGGCGCACATCGGCAGGTGTCGCTTTGAATAAAATGCTGATCAGCATCGCATTGACGCCAACGGATTTGCCCGAGCCGGTCGTACCCGCAACGAGCAGATGCGGCATGCGCGCGAGATCGGCGACAATCGGCTCGCCGCTGATGTCGTGACCGAGCGCAATCGAAACTCCCGATTTCGATTCTTCGTACGCTTTCGAGGCGAGCACTTCGCGGAAATTGACGACCTCGCGATCCTCGTTCGGAATTTCGATGCCCATCACCGATTTACCGGGAATGACTTCGACCACCCGCACGCTGATCACCGCGAGCGAGCGCGCCAGATCTTTCGCGAGGCCGACGATCTTGCTCGCCTTCGTTCCCGCCGCCGGTTGAATTTCGAAACGCGTAATCACCGGCCCCGGCAACACCGCCACGACCTCTGCGCTGACACCGAAATCGGCCAATTTGAGCTCGAGCAATTTCGACAAGGCTGCGAGCGTTTCGGTGGAGTAACCTTTTTTATTCGAATGATCGGCTTCGTCGAGCAATTCGAGCGAGGGCAATGTCGTGATCGAATTATTGTCGAACAGGGATTGCTGTTTTTCGCGCTGAATGCGCTTGCTTTCAACCGGCTTGGGCGGCGGCGCCGGCGGTGGCGTAATCTGGATCGGCGGCTTTTCCTTTTCGCGCTCTTTCTGTTTAGCCAGCGCTTCCTGCCGCTGCCTTTGCATTTCGCGGTCGCTGCGATCGCGTGCGCTGTGCTCGCGATAACGCTCGAACCAGTCCCAGAATTTTTCGCTGCCGCGCAAAATCAAGGCGCCGGTTTCATCCATGACTTTGAGCCAGGAAATATCAGCGAATACGGTGAGGCCGAACAATAATATCGCGAGCATGATCAGGCGACTGCCGACGCCGCTGAACGCCTCCAGCGCCGAACCACCGACCGCCTGCCCGAGCACACCGCCGGCGCCGAATGGCAATGCGCTGTTCGTGCCCGATGCCCCGTCTATGTTTGCTGCAATGGCTGCCAGCGCGGTGCTCGCAATCATGATCAAGGTCAGGCCGATGACGCGCACGACGAATCCCGGCCAGTCGAAACCGGTTTCACGATGGCGATCGCGATACAAAATCCACGCGCGATAACCGATCAGTGCAGGAAATAAATACGCCATGTAGCCGAATAGCGAAAGAAAGACATCGGAGACCCATGCACCGAAAGGCCCGCCCGTGTTGTGGATGCGATCGCCGCTGCCGGTGCGCGACCAGCCCGGATCGCCGGAGTGATAAGACACCAGTGCGATCAGCAGATACAGACACGCAGCCACGAGACCGATGAATGCGCCTTCGCGCAAACGCAGACGTTTTTTGTCGAGCACCTGATTTTTGTCGACACGTTTGTTAGTGATGGCAGCGCTGCTGGATTTACCCAATGTTATGTTTACCCGAGACGATGTTTGCCGTGGTCAGATGTCTATCACGATTTGGGAACCGGTCTGTTTTACGCCGGTCTGGAAATAAAAAAACCGGCGCCATATTAACATTCTGGCCGTGCTTGTCGCGGTTTTTGCCGCTGGCAGCCGTGCGGACTTCACGAATCCCGACTACCAGATGATCGCCGGCTTCCAGTATGATCGCTGGCGAATTTTGAATCCGTTTGACTTGGATGAAGTACCCATGACAACCCCACAGCATCACCGTTTGATTATTCTCGGCTCCGGTCCAGCGGGCTATACCGCTGCCGTATATGCCGCACGCGCCAACTTGAACCCGGTCGTGATTACCGGCATGCAGCAAGGTGGTCAATTGACCACGACGACCGAGGTCGATAACTGGCCCGGCGATGTCGACGGCGTGCAGGGGCCGGAATTGATGCAGCGCATGCAGCAGCATGCCGAGCGCTTCAACACGCAGATCATTTTCGATCACATCGAAGAAACTTCGTTGTCGCAGCGCCCCTTCGTGCTCAAGGGCAGCAGTGGCACGTACACCTGCGATGCGTTAATTATTGCCACCGGCGCCTCCGCGCAGTACCTGGGGCTGCCTTCCGAGCAGCAATTCATGGGCAAAGGCGTCAGCGCGTGCGCGACCTGCGATGGTTTTTTCTACAAGAAGCAAAAAGCTGCCGTCATCGGCGGCGGCAATACCGCGGTCGAAGAAGCGCTCTACCTGGCCAATATTTGCTCGCATGTAACGCTCGTGCATCGCCGCGATTCGCTGCGCGCCGAAAAAATCATGCAGGACAAACTGTTCGAAAAAGAGCGCAACGGCAATATCAGCATCGTCTGGAATCACACGCTCGATGAAGTGCTCGGCGACGATTCCGGCGTCACCGGTTTGAGCCTGGTGAACACCAAAGACGGCAGCAGGCAGCAGATCGATATCGCCGGCGTGTTCATTGCGATCGGCCACGTGCCCAACACAGGTATTTTCGAGGGCCAGCTCGACATGCATAACGGTTACATCAAGGTGCGCACGGGACTCGAAGGTTTCGCGACCTCCACCAGCGTTCCTGGCGTGTTTGCCGCGGGCGATGTGGCCGATCATGTCTATCGTCAAGCCGTTACGTCTGCAGGCTTCGGTTGTATGGCCGCGCTCGACGCCGAGAAATATCTCGACGGTCTCGCCTGATCACTCTCTGCAATGGCACTGACGCTGCCGCAGCTGGACTGGGACAACCTCTGGTTTCCAGCTGTCGAGCAGGCACTCGAAGAGCCCAATGGTCTGCTCGCGTTCGGTGGCGATTTACGCCCCGAACGCATTCTCGCCGCTTATCGACGCGGTATTTTCCCCTGGTATCAGGACGATCAGCCGATTCTGTGGTGGTCGCCGGATCCTCGCGCCGTGTTATTTCCCGAACAAATTCATATCTCCCGCAGCATGCAAAAAATTTTGCGGGACGATCGTTTCTCGCTGCGCATGGACACGGATTTTGCTGGCGTCATGCAGGGCTGTGCAGAGATTACCGAGCGGCGTAACGGCACGTGGATCACACCCGCGATGCATAAGGCTTACTGCAAATTACACGAGCTCGGCTATGCGCATTCGATTGAAGTATGGCGGGAAAACACGCTCGTCGGCGGCCTTTATGGTATTGCGCTGGGTGAAGTTTTTTTCGGCGAATCAATGTTCAGCCGCGAAGAAAATGCCTCGAAAATAGCGCTGATTCGACTCTGTCAGCAATTGCGGCGCTGGGGATTTGCCATGATAGACTGCCAAGTCAGCAACCCCCATCTACACTCGATGGGAGCCAGCACGATCGCGCGCTCCGACTTCGTAAAACTGTTGCAGCGACACACCGTTCGCACATTGAGCCATAACGATCGCGTCTGGCACTTCGAAGGATAGTTTTACTGGTAATGGTATTTATCGGTAATGGTATTTACCGGTATCGGCATGCCGGTGTAAGGAAAAACGAGGCGTTTGCGGTGACGGTTCTTTCGACACTCAAAGTTTTTGCGACGCATCCGCATGCGTGCAGTTATCTGCCCGAACAGAAAGCCACCACGCTTTTCATCGATCCCGCCGCGCCGATCGACAGTAATACCTACAGTCAATTATCCGAAATGGGTTTTCGCCGCAGCGGCCCGCATCTTTATCGCCCCCATTGTTCGCGTTGTAACTCGTGCGTGCCCGCACGAATTCCTGCAGACGACTTCAAACCCAATCGGCGCCAGCGTCGCATCCTGAATCGCAATGCCGATCTCACCGTCATCGATCGCACCGTTTTACACGGCGAGGAATTTTACGAGCTGTACGCCAGATACATCGAAGGTCGCCACCGTGATGGCGATATGTATCCACCGACTCGTCAGCAATTCGATTCGTTTTTGACGCGCGAATGGGATCTCACTCATTTCTACTGCTTTTACGACACGTCTGCCGAGAGGCCGAGACTGCTCGCGGTGGCGGTTGTCGACGTGATGAATAATGGCCTGTCCGCGATTTACAGCTTCTTCGATCCCGATGTCAAAGAGCGCAGTCTCGGTGTATACGCGGTGCTGTGGCAGATTCAGCGCACCCGCGAACTGGGGCTACCACATGTCTATCTGGGCTACTGGATCAAGCAATGCCGCAAGATGTCATACAAGATCGAATACCGCCCCATCGAGCTGCTCGTCAATAACCGCTGGGTCAAGGCGACCTGAACCGGGCTTTTTCATATTTTTCAGCCTGTTTTGCGAAACCCACGCGTTTAGTGCAAAATGCGCGCACTTTTTATCCCTGACACCCTGAACACAATCCTGCGTCCCGCGTGACGCACTTGAGGTATCCGCTGCATGGCGAAAGAAGACCAGATTGAAATGGAAGGCGAAGTTATCGATACGCTTCCCAATACGACGTTTCGCGTCAAACTCGAAAACGGCCACGTTGTGACTGCACATATTTCGGGCAAAATGCGTAAAAACTACATTCGCATCCTGACCGGCGACAAAGTCAAAGTTGAATTGACTCCGTACGATTTGAGCAAAGCACGCATTACCTACCGCGCTCGCTAATCCACATCCAAAAAAACAAAAAGCCCGCAAATGCGCGGGCTTTTTGTTTTACTGCGTAAAGCGGTTTTTTAAAGGCGAAGCGCGTTTACTTCTCTTTTTCCTTCACTTCTTTCTGCTCCTTCACCTCCGGCTCGGCGGTTAACAACAATTCGTCACCGCGCAGCTCGACATGCAGCGTACCGCCGTTTTCCGCCAGCTCCCCGAACAAAACCATTTCGGCCAGCGGCTTCTTGATGTGCTCCTGAATAACACGTGCGAGCGGACGCGCACCCATATGTCTGTCGTAGCCTTTCTGCACGAGCCAGCGCCGCGCATCCTCGTCAACCACCAGATGGACGCGCTTATCGTCGAGCTGGCTTTGCAGTTCGACGAGAAATTTATCGACCACATTGAGCACCACCGATTCCGGTAGCGGTTTGAACGTGACAGTGGCGTCCAGACGATTGCGGAACTCCGGCGTAAACATGCGGTTGATCGCTTCCGTCGCATCGGTGTGATGATCCTGCTCGGCGAAACCGATGCTGCGGCGGCTGATGCTTTCCGCACCCGCGTTCGTCGTCATGATCAGGATGACGTTGCGGAAATCGGCTTTGCGGCCGTTGTTGTCAGTCAGCGTGCCGTGATCCATGACCTGCAATAACAGGTTGAATACTTCCGGATGCGCTTTCTCGATCTCATCGAGCAACACCACACTGTGGGGGTGTTTCGTCACCGCATCGGTCAGCAAGCCGCCCTGATCGAAACCGACATAGCCGGGGGGCGCGCCGATCAGACGCGAGACGGTGTGCCGCTCCATATATTCGGACATATCGAAGCGGATCAATTCGAGCCCGAGAATTTTCGCAAGCTGACGGCTGACTTCGGTTTTGCCGACACCGGTCGGGCCCGCGAGCAGGAACGACCCGATCGGCTTTTCGACAGGTTTGAGCCCTGCACGCGCAAGCTTGATCGAAGTCGCCAGCGCACCGATCGCTTCGTCCTGCCCGAAAACCACCATCTTGAGATTATCTTCGAGCTTCTGCAGCGATTCGCGATCGTCGGACGACACCGTTTTTGGCGGAATGCGTGCAATCTTGGCAATCACGGCTTCAATTTCGGGCACGTTGATGACCTTCTTGCGCTTGTTCGTCTGCTGCAACTGCTGATAGGCGCCCGCCTCGTCGATTACGTCAATCGCCTTGTCCGGCAGGAAACGATCGGTGATGTAACGCGCCGACAACTCAGCCGCCGCCTGCAGCGCCTTATCGGTGTAACGCAGGCCATGATGCTCCTCGAAACGGCTCTTGAGACCGCGCAGAATGTGGTAGGTATCCTCCACCGTGGGCTCGCCCACATCGACTTTCTGGAAGCGGCGGCTCAGCGCACGGTCTTTGTCAAAAATGCCGCGATACTCCTGGAATGTGGTCGAGCCAATGCAGCGCATTTGCCCCGACGTCAGCAGCGGCTTGAGCAAATTCGATGCATCCATGACACCACCGGACGCGGCGCCTGCGCCGATGATGGTGTGAATTTCATCGATAAATAAAATGGCTTTCGGACGTTTCTTCAGCTCACCCAGTAAACCTTTCAGACGTTTTTCGAAATCGCCGCGATATTTGGTGCCCGCGAGCAGCGAGCCCAGATCGAGCGAATACACCACGCTGTCGTTGAGAATCTCCGGCACCTCACCGTCGATAATCATTTTGGCAAGACCTTCGGCGATTGCTGTTTTACCAACACCCGATTCGCCAACCAGCAGCGGATTGTTCTTGCGGCGACGCGACAGAATCTGCGCCACGCGCTCGACTTCGTTGATGCGTCCGACGAGCGGGTCGATACGCCCTGCGCGCGCCTCTTCGTTTAAATTCGTCGCATAGGCTTCGAGCGGGCTGCGCTCGGCCTCGCCGCCCCCGATCTGCTCCTCGTCGGATTGCTCGCGGTTATGTTCAAGGCCGCTCTCGGCGCCGCTATCGGCAACTTTCGAAATACCGTGAGTGATGTAATTGACGACATCGAGACGCGCAACACTTTGTTGCTTGAGGAAATAAACCGCCTGACTTTCCTGTTCGCTGAAAATCGCAACCAGTACATTCGCACCGGTAACCTCTTTCTTGCCGGATGACTGAACATGGAAAACCGCGCGCTGCAACACTCGCTGAAAGCCGAGCGTGGGCTGTGTTTCGCGACTGGGATCGCCCTCGGGAATCAGCGGGGTCGTCGAATCGACGAAGTCGGTGAGTTCATTGCGGAGTTTACGCAGATCGGCACCACACGCTCGCAATACCTTCGCCGCCACATCGTTGTCGATCAATGCCAGCAACAGATGCTCAACGGTCATGAATTCATGCCGTTTCAATCGAGCGCCCTTGAAGGCTTGATTGAGTGTGACCTCAAGGTCTTTGCTCAGCATACGTCTACCTCAAACATTGCGCGCTGATCAGTCCTCCAGCGCTTCGATTTCCGCTAATAGGGGATGTTGATTCTCCTTTGCGTATTGATTCACCTGAGCTGCTTTAGTTTCAGCGATATCACGGGTGAATATGCCGCAAACCCCCTTGCCTTGTGTATGCACAGTCAACATTACCTGAGTCGCCTTTTCGCGACTCATGTTGAAAAAAACTTCCAGAATTTCGACCACAAACTCCATCGGCGTGTAGTCATCGTTAAGCAACACGACCTTGTACAGCGGGGGTGGCTTTAACTGCGGTTTGGCTTCCTGAACTGCGAGCCCGCCGTCATCGCCTTCGGCATCGCGCGGATCGTCGCCACCCATGCCTAATGTTAGTCGAAGATTTTTAACCTTTCCCATTACACTCCCCAAAACGCACGATTCAAAAATCACGCCACCATCATACTTTGCGCCTATGGTCAGAGCCATTCCGACATCACAGCGCACACGATGGATTTTGAATTAAATACGAGTCGTTGAGCTGCTTGACTATTGATTAAAAAATGTTTAAACAGGCTACGTTTTGATCGCCTGACCCCCATCGGTTCACGCGATGTACAGGGCCTGGCGAGCTTGCTCCTGGGAGTACATAAGAAAGGGCCTTTGCCATGCAAACAGGTATTGTTAAGTGGTTCAATAACACCAAAGGATACGGTTTCATTCTGGCCGACAATGGTGGTGGCGATATTTTCGCGCACTACTCCGCGATCGATATGGATGGTTATAAGACACTGAAAGCGGGTCAGTCTGTGCAGTTCGAAGCCGAGCAGGGACCAAAGGGACTGCACGCGAAAAAGATTCAGTCGGTTGGCACAGAAAACGTTGCGAGCGAACCCGCGCTCTCTGCCGAAACCGCTTAGTCTCCCGAAGAGCCGGACTACTGAGCCGGCCTGGTGCGCAACTCCGCCCAGTGGCCGCTCCGCGCCACGCAATCTTCTTCTGCCGGTCAGATCGCACGTCGGCACCTTACTGATTGCTCGGCGATCTGCAGCAAACGTGATACGATCTGCGCCCGCGGTTCACAAGACCGCCTGCACGAGGATCTTTCAGTTACGCCCTTCTTGTTCTGGCGCAATTGAAATGCAATCCGTCGCGCCAAGCTCGTCAAACCTCCGATAATCTTTACTGCAATGCTTAGCTCTTTCGATCGATATGAGGGCGGGGTTGACTGCTGGCGCGAAACTTTTGGGCCTACAGGTACGAAGATTAAGGGGTTAAAGCAAAACATGACGACATCAAAAATCATCTATACCGAAACCGACGAAGCACCCGCACTGGCGACGTATTCGCTCCTTCCCATCGTTAAAGCCTTCACGGAATCCTCCGGTATAGCCGTCGAAACACGCGATATCTCCCTCGCCGGCCGCATCATCGCCAGCTTCCCCGAATACCTGACCGAGTCCCAGCGCATCTCCGACCATCTCGCCGAACTCGGTGAACTGGCGAAAACGCCCGAAGCCAACATCATCAAACTGCCGAATGTCAGCGCTTCGGTTCCGCAACTGAAAGCGGCGATCAAGGAATTGCAAGCGCAGGGTTACAAACTTCCCGAATATCCTGAAACACCGCAAAACGACGAAGAAAAAAACGTTAAGGCACGCTACGACAAAATCAAGGGCAGCGCGGTAAACCCCGTATTGCGCGAAGGTAATTCCGATCGCCGCGCCCCGCTCTCGGTAAAAAATTACGCGAAGAAAAATCCGCACAAAATGGGAGCGTGGTCGAAAGATTCGAAAACGCGCATCGCACATATGAGCAGCGGCGATTTCTACGGCAGCGAAAAATCCACCACGATCGATGCGGCCGGCAATGTCAAAATCGAGTTCATCGGCAAAGACGGCAATGCGAAAGTTCTCAAGGAAAAAACCGCTGTCAAACAAGACGAGATTATCGATACCGCAGTCTTGAGCAAAAAGGCGCTGCGCGATTTCATCGCAGCGACGATCGATGAGGTCAAAGGCTCTGGTGCACTCTTATCCGTGCACTTGAAAGCTACCATGATGAAGGTGTCGGACCCCATCATGTTCGGTCACGTCGTTTCGGTTTATTACGTGGACGCGCTGGCAAAACACGCCGATACACTCAAGCAGCTCGGGGTCGATCTCAACAACGGCATCGGCGATCTCTACGCGAAAATCAAATCGCTGCCCGTCGCGCAGCAAGTCGAAATCGAAGCGGACATCAAAGACGTTTACAACACGCGTCCACCGCTCGCGATGGTGAATTCCGACAAAGGCATCACCAATCTGCACGTGCCGAGCGATGTCATCGTCGATGCGTCGATGCCCGCGATGATTCGTGACTCCGGCAAAATGTGGGGAGCGGATGGCAAGTTGCACGATACCATCGCGATGATTCCCGACCGTTGCTACGCGGGTATTTATCAAGTCGTCGTCGACGATTGCAAAGCCAACGGCGCTTTCGATCCCGCGACGATGGGCAGCGTGCCTAACGTCGGCCTTATGGCGCAAGCGGCGGAAGAATACGGCTCGCACGACAAAACCTTCCAGATCGCAGCCGCCGGTGTGGTTCGCGTTATCGACGAAAATGGAAAAACGCTGCTTGAGCAAGACGTCGAGGAAGGCGATATCTTCCGCATGTGTCAGGCGAAAGATGCACCGATTCGCGACTGGGTCAAACTCGCGGTAAATCGCGCACGTGCAAGCAACACACCCGCGGTATTCTGGCTCGACCCCGCGCGCGCGCACGACGCGCAACTGATTGCGAAAGTAAAAACCTATCTGAAAGATCACGACACCAGCGGTCTCGATATTCAGATTCTCTCGCCGGTCGAGGCAACCAAACTGTCACTGCAACGCATCCGTGTGGGTAAGGATACGATTTCGGTCACCGGCAACGTGTTGCGCGATTACCTCACCGACCTGTTCCCGATCATGGAACTCGGCACCAGCGCAAAAATGCTGTCGATCGTGCCGCTCATGAACGGTGGCGGCCTGTTCGAAACGGGCGCCGGCGGCTCTGCGCCGAAACACGTGCAGCAATTGCTCGAAGAAAACTATCTGCGCTGGGACTCGCTCGGCGAGTTCCTCGCGCTGGCCGAATCGCTCGACCACTACGGCAATGTCACACAGAA
>CAZWBA010000005.1:226209-226454 GCA_964631955.1 uncultured Verrucomicrobiaceae bacterium
CCGCGCCCGCGCCAGCAACACCCCGGCGGTGTTCTGGCTCGACCCGGCCCGCGCCCACGATGCCCAGCTGATCGAAAAGGTGAAGACCTATCTGAAGGATCACGACACCAGCGGCCTTGAGATCCTGATCAAATCGCCGGTCGAGGCGACCAGGTTCTCGCTTGAGCGTATCCGCAAGGGGCAGGACACCATCTCGGTGACCGGCAACGTGCTGCGCGACTACCTGACCGACCTGTTCCCGATCA
>CAZWBA010000006.1:0-114682 GCA_964631955.1 uncultured Verrucomicrobiaceae bacterium
ATCTGTCGAAAAAAATCACCGTCGATGTGAAAGGTGAAATTCTCGAACTGAAAAACACCGTCAACACGATGGTGGATCAGCTCTCGTCATTTGCATCCGAAGTCACGCGCGTGGCACGTGAAGTCGGCACCGAAGGAAAACTCGGCGGCCAGGCGGACGTACAGGGTGTGGCAGGTACGTGGAAGGATCTGACCGATTCCGTAAATTCGATGGGCTCTAACCTGACCGCTCAGGTGCGCAATATCGCCGAAGTGACGACCGCGGTGGCGGCGGGCGATCTGTCGAAAAAAATCACCGTCGATGTGAAAGGTGAAATTCTCGAACTGAAAAATACCATCAACACGATGGTGGATCAGTTGCGCTCGTTCGCATCGGAAGTGACACGCGTGGCGCGCGAGGTCGGCACCGAAGGCAAACTCGGCGGTCAGGCCGATGTGCAGGGCGTGGCGGGCACATGGAAAGATTTGACCGATAACGTGAACTTCATGGCGGGTAATTTAACCTCGCAGGTACGCGGTATCGCGAAAGTGGTGACCGCGGTTGCGAACGGTGATCTCGATCAGAAATTAACGGTGGAGGCGAAAGGTGAAATCGCCGCGCTCGCAGACACGATCAACAGCATGACCGACACGCTCGCAACGTTTGCCGATCAGGTGACGACGGTGGCGCGTGAAGTGGGCGTCGAAGGCAAACTCGGCGGTCAGGCGAAAGTGCCGGGCGCCGCGGGAACATGGAAAGGCCTGACGGAAAACGTCAACCAGCTCGCAGCGAACCTGACGACGCAGGTGCGCGCCATTGCGGAGGTGGCGACGGCGGTAACGCAGGGCGACCTGACGCGCTCGATTACCGTGGAAGCGCTCGGCGAAGTGGCGGCGCTGAAAGATACGATCAACGAAATGATTCGCAATCTGAAAGACACCACGCAGGTCAACACCGAACAGGACTGGCTCAAAACCAACCTCGCGAAATTTTCGCGCATGCTGCAGGGGCAGAAGGATCTCGTCGCGGTCGGTCATCTGATCCTTTCCGAACTCGCGCCGGTGGTGGGTGCGCAGCAGGCGGAATTCTACGTGCTCGATCCGGGTCTCGATGCCGGGCGCAATGTGCCGCGTCTGAAATTGCTCGCGAGTTACGCATCGGCAGGTCACGGCACTTACGGAACGGAAATCGATCTCGGCCAGGGCGTGGTCGGTCAGTGCGCCTTCGATAAAAAGAAAATTTTGCTGACCGATGTGCGCGGCGAATCGTTCCGGATTTCTTCGGGGCTCAGCGAAATGCTGCCGCATAATGTGCTGGTGCTGCCGATCATTTTCGAAGGGCATGTGAAGGGCGTGATGGAACTCGCCTCGATGGAAAAATTCAATCCGATTCACCAGGCATTTCTCGATCAGCTGACGGAAAGTATCGGCATCGTTATCAACACCATCGAAGCGAATACGCGCACCGAGGATCTGCTCACGCAATCGCAATCGCTCGCGCAGGAATTGCAGAGCCGGCAGCAGGAATTGCAGCAAACCAACGAGGAGCTGCAGGAAAAGGCGCGTCTGCTCGCGCACCAGAATCAGGAGGTTGAACGCAAAAACAGCGAAGTGGAACAGGCGCGGCAGGCGCTGGAGGAAAAGGCCAAACAGCTCGCGCTCACTTCGAAATACAAATCCGAATTTCTCGCAAACATGTCGCACGAATTGCGCACACCGCTCAACAGCCTGCTCATTCTTTCCGATCAGCTGTGCAAGAACCCGGATGGCAACCTCACGCAGCGACAGATCGAATTTTCCAAAACGATTCACTCGTCGGGTAACGATCTGCTCTCGCTCATCAACGATATTCTCGATCTCTCGAAAATCGAATCGGGCACGGTGGTGGTCGATGTCGGCGAATTGCGTCTCAACGATCTGCAGTTGTATGTCGAGCGCACGTTCCGGCACATGGCCGAATCGAAGGCGATCGATTTCGTCATTCACACGGATGAGCAATTGCCGACATCGATGATTACCGACCTCAAGCGCCTGCAGCAGATTCTGAAAAATCTGCTGTCGAATGCGTTCAAGTTCACGCATCAGGGACATGTGGCGCTGTCGATCACCAATGCGATCGGTGGCTGGAGTCGCGATAACGAGGATCTGAACCGCGCGAATCAGGTCATTGCGTTCTCGGTTGCCGATACCGGCATCGGCATTTCGCAGGAAAAGCAGCAGATCATTTTCGAAGCGTTCCAGCAGGCCGACGGCTCCACCAGCCGCAAATATGGCGGGACCGGTCTGGGTCTGGCGATCAGTCGCGAATTGTCGAAACTGCTCGGCGGCGAAATTCGACTGGTCAGCGCGCCCGGACAGGGCAGTACATTCACGCTGTATTTGCCCTTCGTCTATACACCATCGCGCATGCTGCGCAAGATCGTGCCCGAACATCCGGCCGAATTCGATCTCGTCGCCACGCGCAAACGCCTCGAACACGCAGCGCAGAAACCGTCGGGCGATAACAGTGCCTCGCGCAACGAAGACGATAATGCCGAGGTCGCTGCGCTCATCAATGAAGTCGGCGACGATCGTGATGTCATTCAGCGCGGCGATCAGGTGCTGCTGATCGTCGAAAACGATCTGGGTTTTGCCCGCCTGTTGCTGGAGGTTGCGCGCGAAAAAGGTTTCAAGGGCCTGGTGACATCGTTAGGCGCGGGTGCGCTCACGCTCGCCAGCGAATATAAACCCGCGGCGATGACGCTCGATATGTTCCTGCCCGACATGCAGGGCTGGCGCGTGCTCGATCGGATCAAGAACGATCTGTTCGCGCGTCACATTCCTGTCTGTGTCATTTCGACCGACGACTCCCGCGAGACAGCGCTGCAGTCCGGTGCGTGCGGATTTATCGAAAAGCCGATTCAGTCGCGTGAAATCGTCGACGCGGCGCTCGGCGATTTATATCGCAGTGTGAGCCGCCACGAGTGCAGCATTTTGCTGATCATGCCCGACAGCGCGATGCGATCCGAATTTCTGCAGTTTATGAAAGATGACGATGTCGACGCGGAAATTGCAGAGAGTGAAAGCGAAGCGCTCGATCTGCTGGTGCGGGAATTCGATTGTGTGGTGCTCGATAGCAATGCCATCGCGGTCGATCGCAACATGCTGCTGGCCGCACTGCATGACGATAGGGCCTCGATATGGGCACCGTCGCCGCTCGTGCTGTTCAGCGCAAGCGAGCGGCCGAACCAGGGAGATATTGCATTTTCCGAAACGCACGCCGGTGTGCTGATCGCGCACTCGCTGCCGGAACTGCTCGATCGCGTGGTGACGACACTGCATCGCAACGCCGCGCGCATGCCCGAAGCACAGCGCGCGCTGCTGGAAAAACTCCACGAGATCAATCGCCCGCTCGCGAACAAGAAAGTGCTCATTGTCGACGACGACATGCGCAATATTTTTGCGCTGGCCACCGTGCTGGAGGAATACGGCATGATCAACGTGTGGGCCGAAAACGGGCGCGACGCGATCAATCTCGTTAAAACCGATCCCGATATCGACATCGTGCTCATGGATATCATGATGCCCGAAATGGACGGCATGGATACCATGCAGGAAATACGTCGCTTACCCGCAGGACGCGATCTGCCGATGATCGCGGTAACGGCGAAAGCGATGAAGGGCGACCGCGAAAAATGCATCGAAGCCGGTGCGTGGGATTATCTGTCGAAACCTGTCAATACCATGGATCTGCTCACGGTATTGCGTGCGTGGTTGCGTTGAGAGGCGTGTTGAAAGCATGAGCAGTCACGAGATCGCCCGCGATATGAATAACGATAAGGTCAATATTTTAATCGTCGATGACCTGCCCGATAAACTGCTCGCCTTTCGCAGCATTCTCGATGAACTCCAGCAGAATCTGGTGGTGGCGCATTCGGGGCGCGAAGCCCTGCAGAAATTGCTCGAATACGATTTCGCGGTCATCCTGCTCGACGTCAACATGCCGGATATGGACGGTCTGGAAACGGCAAAACTGATTCGTCAGTACCGCCGCACGCGGCAGACGCCCATCGTTTTCATCACGGCCTATATGGACGATATCCAGTCATTGCGCGGTTACGCGCTCGGCGCGGTCGATTACATTCCGGTGCCGGTGGTACCCGAGATACTGCGTTCGAAAATCAAGGTTTTCGTCGATCTGTATCGCATGCATAACCAGTTGCGCCAGCAGGCGGAGGAGCGCGAAGCGCTGGCTCGCGCCGAAGCCGCGCGCGATGCCTCGGAGCTGGCGCGGCGGCGCGCCGATCTGCTCGCCGATGCCAGCCACATACTGACGCGCTCGCTCGATATCGATGCGATCGTGAATGGACTGCTGCTGTTTTCGTTGACGAATTTTGCCGATCGCGCGCTGGTGATGATGTTCGGGGAGAGTCGACAGCTGACGCGGGCGATATTTGCATGGGATCGCAGCGAAACATCCGACAGGGATGCGTCGATCGATCTGGCGCTGGACACATTGCCATCCGAACTTTTACAGGCCATCGAAACTATCGATATTCAGGATGACCTGATCGATCTCGCCGATGCCGGATCGGTGTATCTGCAACCGGATAAAGCGAATCTGACACCGGAAAAATTTCAGGGCGTGCAAAGTGTGTCGCTCGGCGCCGTGAAACTGATGCCGCTGTTCAGCCGCCGCAATCTGATCGGCGCGCTGGTTCTGGACAGGGCCGGCGCCGTGGAATTTTTCGATGGCGACGACAGCTTGCTCAAGGAAATCGCCAGCCGCAGTGCCATCGCCATTGAAAACGCCTTGTTATACAGCGCGATTCGTGCGGACGATCGCCATAAAAATGAATTTCTCGCGATGCTGTCCCACGAGCTGCGCAATCCACTCGCGCCCATCCGCAACGCGGTGCATATTCTGCGCATGCTGCCCGACTCCATCGAAAAAGTGCAGTGGGCGAGCGAAGTCATTTCGCGTCAGGTCGAGCACATGACGCACATCATGAATGACCTGCTCGATATGTCGCGCATCGCTCGCGGTGTCGTCGAAATCGAGCAGCAGAGAATAGGGTTGAACGATGTCATCAGCCGCTCGCTGGAAACCTGTCGTCCGCTGCTCGACACCAGCGGTCATCAACTCGAAGTGCGCATGCCCGACGAGGAGATCGAACTGCACGGCGATATCGTGCGGCTCAGCCAGATATTTTCGAATCTGATCCACAACGCCATCAAGTACAGTCCCGAAGGCAGCCATATTCGCCTGAGCGCTGTTTACGGCGACGAGGAAATCGCGATATCGGTCTGCGATAACGGGCACGGCATCGGGCCCGAATTATTACCGCATATTTTCGACCTGTTCGTGCAGGGCGATAATTCGATAGAGCGCAAGCAGGGCGGTCTTGGCGTCGGCCTCACTTTGGTCAAGCATCTGCTCGAACTGCATCACGGCCGCATCGAAGCGAGCAGCGAAGGCATCGGCAAGGGCGCCGAATTTATCGTGCGGCTGCCGGCTCGTTGCATTTCTCAGCCCATATCGAGCGCACCCGCGGCCTTGCAGCGCGTGAGATCGCACACCGGTCGCGTGCTCGTCGTCGACGATCTGGAGGCATCCGCCGAAAGCATGAAGCTGCTGCTGGAAATGCAGGGATACAAATCGACGGCGGTGCACGATGGTCCGGCGGCGCTTGAGGCCGTCGCGGATTTCAAACCCGATGTGGTTTTGCTCGACATCGGTTTACCCGGCATGGACGGTTACGAAGTGTCGCGGCAACTGCACAGGGCGATGGGAAACGCGGCGCCTTTCATTATTGCGCTCACCGGTTACGGGCAGGAAAGCGATCGCGCGGAGGCGGTGGCGGCAGGTATCCATGCGCATGTGGTAAAGCCTGCGAATATCGATGAACTGCTCGCTAAAATTGCCGCATTTTGCGCAACACGAAATAAATGCCGCGATAACAGTGAAGTCGCGTAGTTCAATTTCACACAGTCTCAGTCGCGCGCGGATTTTTCTTCATCGACAGAATGCAGCGCGACAAAAGGCAGCCGGCCGAGCAGATCGCGCAGAAATAACTGTTTGTGATCGGACGAAATCGTCACGTCCCTTTTCGTCAGCAGACAGCGCCACTGCACCGAAACCAGACGCTCCAGCAATGAAATGTGTGTGTTGCCCCATTGATCCGGTGCGATGAATGGGGCATCGCCGGAATCGATGAGCGAAGCCGTCAGGCGAGGTACGAAAATCAGCAGCGTTTTTTGTTGAAGGGTGCGCGAAAATGCAAAGCCGTGCTGCGCGTATTCGCCGCGTAACGGCAATGGCCGATAGTTGCCGCGCGCGAACAGTTCAGGGCATTGCGCGCGAATCCGCAGCAGCGTCTGCAACAGTTTCTGTTTGACGTGGCCGTCGCGCCAGCGCTCCATCAGCGCAGGCAATTCTTCATCGCTGCCGTCGAGTGCGTGACGGCGTTCCTCGAAATTCACGGGCCGGCGATTGTCGGGGTCGGCGAAACTGAAATCCCACCATTCGCAGCCCTGATAAATATCGGGAACGCCGGGCACGGTCAGTTTCAACACCAATTGCGTCAGACTGTTCAGCGCACCCGCCGGCGCGATCGTTTCGACGAAGCGATGCAGCGAGCCGAGAAATTCCGCCGAGACATTGAGGTCGAGCAATTGAAACAGAAAATATTTGCAGGCGCTTTCGTAGGCGACATTCGGCTCGGTCCAGCTGGTGATGCTTTTTGCTTCGCGCAGCGCCTTTAAATACCATTGCGCGAGACGATCACGCCACAGATTCATCGCGGTCTGATCGAAGGGCTGCAATGTCGGCGGCCACGAACCCGCCAGCATTTGATAGAGCATGTATTCATCGACCGGATCGGGCCACTCCGATGGCGAATTCAGCGGCGTGACCTTGAAGCGCGCATTCAGCTCGCGCCATTGCCTGACATGATTTCGCCATAACCCCGGAACTTCGCTCAGCACCGCCAGGCGCGCGCGCAAATCCTCGCCGCGTTTGTGATCGTGCGTGGCCGTGGCGAGCATGGCGCGCGGAAAATGCGCCGCGCGATAACTGAGTTCGCTGTGAAAATCGTCCACGCTCAACGCGAAATGTGTCGGGTCGGCGCCGACCTCGTTGCGCGAAAGCAGTTTGCTGTAGCGATAAAATGCGGTGTCTTCACCCGCCTTCGCCGCGAGCGGTGCACTCAATTGCTGAAAGCGTGCGATGGCGCGCAGACGCATCTGCCGCTGTGGACGCGAAACCATTTCGCGCGGCGGCTGACGACCCAGCCACGAATCGATATGCAGCAACAGCTGTCTGTCCGAGGGCCGGCATTCCGGCATCGCGCTGGACACGGTTTTCTGCATGAGCTCGTTGTCGGCTTCGCTGCGTCCGTTGGCGTTCGCATACGTTCGATACACCGGAAAGTGAATCAGCAATTCCGCCAGCGTGCGCCGGATCGAAAACAGACTCCAGTCGCGCGTGGCGATATCGTTGCGCGCTATTTTGTGCAGCGCATACGCGCATGCGCCGAATTCGGCAGGCAGCAAATCGCGCAGCACACGCCGCCGCGCGCGTTTCATTTCATTGCCGAAATCGTCTTCGCGTCCGCTGATATCGCTCCAGCAATTCGCAAGCTCCGCTTCGCCGTGCGGATCGTGCAGCAACGCGCCGGCCTCGTTCATGAAGCTGTAACCCGTGGTGCCATCGACATGCCAGTCGCGCGGAAAGCGTTCGCCGGGCGCGAGAATTTTTTCGACGACAAAATAGGCGGAGCCCTGCGCGGCATCCGCGGGCCTTTCCGACCCGATGCGTTTCAGCCGCGTGCGCAGGCGATGACAGTAATCGCGTGGATAGGCGAGGCCATCGATATGATCGACGCGGACCCCGTCGATGAGTCCTTCGGCGTAGAGACGAAATGTGGTTGCATGCACGATTTCGAAAGCCGCCGGCGAATGTATGCGCACGCCGGCAAGCTGGATCACATCGAAAAATCGGCGCCAGTTGATTTCATCGGCAGCGGTGCGCCACGACGCGAGCCGGTAATTCTGCTTCTGCAACAGCTCGTGCATGTATTTCCAGTGATTTTTTTCGCCATCATTGATTTTCGACAGCAACACGGCGATCGCTCTGGCGACATCCGGATTCCGCTTCGCGGCCGCCGCCAGCTGCAGGCAGGCCTCATTGAATTCTGCACCGCGCCTGGCGATGGCTTCGCTGTTGCCACGCGTAAAATTCGCAATCAATGGCGCGAGATGACTATCGCCCTGATTCAGCAGCTGAAGGTAGCTCGATGGCGCCAGCGGAAAATGATGCTCGTAGTAATGAAATGCAAAGCGTCCGCTCTCGCTGTTGAAATGCAGCGAGAGCTCGCCGCTCTGTAAAACCTCGCCGTAGGGTTTTCCCAGAAATGGCGCGAGCAGACGGCCTTTCAGGGCGGGATCGGGCACGTCCCAGTCGATATCGAAAAACTCTGCATAGCGGCTCTGCATTCCCCATTCGAGCACATCGAGCCAGAGCCGGTTATCGCTGCCGCCGACCGCCATGTGATTGGGCACGATATCGACGATAAGCCCCATGCGAAACCGGCGCAATTCCGCAACCAGTTCGCGCAATCCATTTTCGCCGCCGAGTTCGGGATTGACGCTGCCGTGATCGACGACATCGTAACCGTGCATCGAGCCCGCGCGCGCGGTCAGGATCGGGCTCACATATAAATGGCTGATACCGAGTTGCGACAGATAGGGAAGTTGCGCGCGCGCTTGCGCGAAATTAAAACCCTTATGCAATTGCAGTCTCATCGTTGCGCGCGGCAGCGTATCGATGAGGGGGTTTTTATCCATCGTTCAGCTCTCCATCTTCAGCTTTCTTCGATTGTTTGAGATTTGCTTCTGATCAGGCCGACAGATCGCGCTCCTCCAGCGAGACGGCGGTGCAATGCGGTGCGAGTTTTCCTTCGGCAGCAAGGCTGGCGACGCCCTCCCTGCTTTCGAACAGGCAGGGCATTTCCAGCGGTTCGATGGCGTAGGTGTCATCGCTGAAATTAGTCGCAATCGTGAGCAGCGAATTATTTTCGAAACGCCAGCAGGCAACGACCGCCGCTTCGCCGACCACTTCGGCGCCGAGCGCGCGGCAGTGGTCGAGCCACGGCACGATATGGCGGTGACGCAATTGCAGCAGCTCGCGATAAAAGGCCGAGTCGCGATAAAAAGATGCATCCGAATCCGCGGGCCACGGCGGAATCGACGCAGCAAATGTTTCGAGCGCATTGGGATCCGGAATGCGCGCGCGCTGCTGCGCGTTCCGGAACGCCGAAAAATTTGCGAATTCGTTGCTGCGACCTTCGCGCACCGCGCGTGCCAGATCGCCGTGAAAATCCGTGAAAAAAAGAAACTGGGAACGCGCCTGCCACGGCTCGCCCATGAACAGCAGCGGAATTGCCGGCATCAATAACTGCAGCGCCACTGCGGCACGCCAGTCGGATTCGCGGCTCAATGCAATGATTCGCTCGCCGAATGCGCGATTGCCGATCTGATCGTGATTCTGCAAAAAATTGATGAATGCCGTCGGCGGTAAAAAATCGCTGGGTTCGCCGCGCGGTCGATATTCGTGCGTCGGCGACGGCTCGCCCTGATAGACAAAGCCTTCGGCGAGGCTGCGTGCGAGTTTCTTCTCGGGATTTTTTCGATAGTTTTCGTAATAGCCTTCGTGCTCGCCGGTCAGCAGCACATGCATGACATTGTGCCAGTCGTCATTCCATTGCGCGTTGAAACACGCGGTGTTGCCGCAATCGCGTGCGAGATGCGAAGCGGCGTTGTGCTCGTTTTCCAGCATCAGATGAATGTGGCGACCCTTTTCCGCCGGCGAGCTGGCAATGGATTTCCGAATGCGCGCTGCCATCTCGTCGAGAAACGAAGGATCCGAAATCGCGTGAACCGCATCGAAACGCAGGCCGTCGAAACGGTATTCGTGCAGCCAGTACAATGCGTTCTGAATAAAAAATTCGCGTACATCGGGCGGGTCGAAATCGATGCGATCGCCCCATGCACTTTTATCGGCTTTGAAAAAATCCGGCGCGTAGGCGTGCAGATAATTGCCATCGGGACCGAAGTGGTTGTAAACCACATCGAGATATACGCACACACCCAGTTCGTGCGCGCGATCGATGAGCTGCTTGAGTTGCGCGGGCGAGCCGTACGCGGTATCGGGAGCGAAGGGCAGCACGCCGTCGTAACCCCAGTTGCGCTGCCCCGGAAAATCGCCGATCGGCATCAGTTCGATCGCGGTAATGCCCAGCTCGGCAAGCTGCTCCAATTGCCGCTCGACGCCGGCGAAACCGCCGCAGCAGCCGACATGCAATTCGTAAATCACCATTTCATGCCACGGCCGTCCGCGCCAGTGCGGCAGGCGCCAGACGTATTCGCGCGGATCCACCAGCACACTCCAGCCGTGAACGTCGCCGCTCTGCAGACGCGAAGCCGGATCGGGTACCGCCAGCTCATCGTCGATCCGATAACGATAATGCGTGCCTGCGCCTGCAGAGCATACGGTTTCGAACCAGCCACCGTCGCTGCGCGTCATTTCCTGCGGCGCTCGATTTTCAATTTCGAGAGTCACCTGCGTGAGTTTCGGTGCCCAGAGACGAAAGCGCGCGTGACCATCGTCGCCCAATGCTGCGCCGAAGGGATGTATGTCATGCGCAAACCGGCTCATCACACGGAATCGACTTCGTTTTCGGCGACCGCTTCCGCACGATTTTCCTGCGCCGGTTTTTCTTCGCGCCGATTTTTTTCCGCGTACTCTGTGTTTTCAGCGGCATTTTCCGCAGCATTTTTCTCCGCCGAATCCGCCGCGATATCGGTGGTGATGATTTCGCCCCATTGATTGAGTTCGAGCGTGGCGCTCAATATTTTCAGCGAATGCGGTTCGAGCGAAATTCTCCCGTGGGAAAAACGCTCGCTGTCGGCGCAGTGGTTTTCGGTATCGAGCACACAATGACATTCGGGAATCGGCGGTGGCAGAAAAAATTCATGCGCGGCGCTGTCGCCGTTGAACAGCATAAACATCACCTGCACCAGCCGGTCGTTCTGCGCATCGATTTCGCAGCGACGCAAACCGAGCAGGTGCGCCGAAGCGTTTGCCCAGTCGTCCGGAACCAGCTCGATGCCGCGCTCCTCGAACCACAGCACCGGCGCCAGCCCGGGCGCGATGTCTGCGTTGTCGTGACGATAATTTTCCGCCCTCAGCAACGTAGTGTTTTTTCGCAGCGCGATGACGCCGGCAACGAAATCGAATCGCGCGCGGCCGGCTTCGCTATCGAGCAGCGACCAGTCGAGCCAGCTCAATTCGTTGTCCTGGCAGTACGCGTTGTTATTGCCGGACTGGGTCTGCCCGAATTCATCGCCCGCCAGCAGCATCGGCGTGCCATGCGAAACCAGCAGTGTCGACAGCAGTGCGCGTGCGGTTTTTTCGCGTTGCAGCAGAATATCCGCGTCCTCGGTCGGACCTTCAGCGCCCCAGTTGCAGCTCAGATTATTGTCGTGACCATCGCGATTATTTTCGCCGTTCGCTTCGTTGTGCTTGTCGTTGTAACTCACCACATCCTGCAGCGTGAAGCCATCATGCGCGGTGATGAAATTGATACTTGCCCACGGCGAACGGCGATTGTGATCGAAAATGGGCGCGGAACCCTGCAGGCAATCGGCGAGCGCGCCGCGCAGGCCGTCGTTGCCGCGCCAGTACCCGCGCACGGTATCGCGAAAATAACTGTTCCATTCGGCAAATCCCGACGGATGATTGCCGAGTTGATAACCGCCGGGGCCGATATCCCACGGCTCGGAAATCAGTTTTACGCGCGCGAGAACAGGGTCCTGCAGCAGCGCATCGAAAAAACCGCAGCCTGCATCGAAACCCGAAGGTTCGCGCCCCAGCGTCACACCCAGATCGAAACGGAAACCATCGATATGAAATTCTTCCACCCAGTAGCGCAGCGAATCGAGAATCAGCTGGATCGTGCGCGGGTGCGAAGTGTTGACGGTGTTGCCGCAGCCGGTGTCGTTGATGTAATAACGCGGCTCGTCGGGAAGCAGCCGGTAATAATTCAGATTGTCCAGACCTCGCAGCGACAGCGTGGGACCGAGTTCGCTGCCTTCGCAGGTATGGTTGTAAACCACATCGAGAATGACCTCGATACCCGCCGCGTGCAATTGTTTGACCGCCCATTTGATCTGGCCCAGCGTGCCATCGGAAAGATAGCTGCGCTCGGGCGCGAAATAGGCCAGCGTGTTATAGCCCCAGTAATTGGTGAGCCTGTGCGGCGATCCCAGCAGATGGCGATCGCGCGCGAAGGCGTGAATCGGCAATAGCTCGACCGCCGTGATGCCGAGACGTTTCAGATAGTCGATGGTGTGGGCGTGACCGAGCGCACCGAAGGTGCCGCGATCGTGTTGCGGTAAATCCGCACGGCGCCGCGTGAATCCGCGCACGTGCATTTCGTAAATGACGGTTTCGCTCCAGGGCGTGCGCGGCGAGTGATCATTACCCCAGTCGAAATTATCGCGGGTGACGATGGCGCGCGGCATGTAGGGCGCGCTATCGCGGCGATCGATCGAAAGATCCGTAGCTTTTGCGCCGATGCGGTAACCGTAAAGTGCGTCGTGCCATTTCAATTCGCCCGCAAGCTGGCGCGCATACGGATCGAGCAATAATTTCTGCCCGTTGAAACGCAACCCCTGTTTCGGCTCATAGGGACCATAGGCGCGATAGCCGTATTGCAAACCCGCCTGCGCACCGGCGAGATACCCATGCCAGACACCGTTATTGCAGGCCGGCATTTTCAGTCGCGCAATTTCGTGCCGGCCCGGCTCATCGAAAATGCATAATTCGACGCATTCGGCATGTTCGGAAAAAACCGCGAAATGGGTGCCTCTGCCGTCGGGAGTCGCGCCGAGACGTGCATCGGGCGATGGCTGCAATTTGTCGGCAAGCGCTTGCATGATCGGTGACAACCTATTCGACTATTTCGATAACTTCGCTTCGATTCGATAACTTCGCTTCGACCCGATAATTTCTTTCGCCGATCGCAGTACCGACTGACGGCGGGTGGATTCAATTTGCTTCCACTTTCACACCCGCACCAGCACTTTCTTTAAATTTGGCCGGAAAATTCCTAAATTTGTCTGGCGAATTGCAGAGCTGCCGACGCGTCGTTATCTGCCTGAGCCCGATGCGGGCGCGAGCTTGCGATGGCGCCGAACAAATTGATATTTTCTTCGTCGATTTCAACGCCGAAGCCATTCGAATGCAGATGTACGACATAGCATTTGATGCGTTCGCATTTGAATTTCCTGCGATCGCGCCCGCGGATTATTTCGATTTCGATGGGCTGATTGGCGTAAACGGTATGGTCGGTTTCGATGAACAGGCCGTAGCGGCTCAGATTTCTGCATCGACCGATAGCCACGGGTGATCCGCGTTCGTAGATAAATAATCGGGTATCGCTGCGTGTGCGCTGGCTATAACGGTGTTCCATATTTTTTCCTCCTCCATTGACACCGGCGTGAGCAATTACAGAAGGATTTGCAGAATTTGTGCCAGTAAAAAAACGTGGTATTTCGGGGTTTTGCAGAAGAGGTCGGCGTAAAACTTACAGGTATGTGATTTTTTTTGGAAAAATTCGCAACTTTTTCTTGAAAAAATTCGTAACATTTTTCAACGGGAAATTATCTCGCCCGGTGTGCGTGATGATCGGATCGCCTGGCGTGATAAAAAGCAAAGCGCCGCAGTGCATAACGCGCAGCTATCGTACGCAGCTCATCGCGTTCGCCGCGAAAACATCGGGTTTCGCTGAAGAGGCTCACGTCGTTTCCGCGTCTGAAACCCCAGGCGAAGCAGATGGTGCCGGGCTCGATGCCGTCGACGGCATCGGGGCCGGTGATACCGGTGGTGGTGATAACCGCATTGCCGCAGGATTGGTGCAGCGCGCCGAGCGCCATTTCGCGGGCGACATGTTCGCTGGTTAACGTATATCTATCGATGGTTTTCTGTCTGACTTTCAGCAGCCGCTTTTTTGCAGCTTCCGAATACGTGACCAGCCCGCAATCCAGAAAGGATCCGGCGCCCGGCACGTCGGCGAGCAGGGCCGTCACCATTCCGGCCGTGCACGATTCCGCCGTGACCAGACAGAGTTCGTGCCGGCGCAGATAACCGATAAAACGTTGTGCCTGCGTAGCCATGAGATAGTAGCCATGAAATAAATAGCCATGAAATGCCGGGAATTATTTTTTTACCCTGGAATGCTGGCTGAGCCTGGCGAGGGTTCGCATCTGCTCGGCGATCAGACCCCTGATCTTCTCGTCGACCAGATTGCCGTCGCTATCGAAGGATTCGGAAAATGCATTCGCGAAAACCTCGGGTTTGTAAATCGGATAGAGATCGCAGTAAACGCATACCTGACGCATATGATATTGCGCACGCGAAGAACCCATGCCGCCGGCAGCGCCCATGAGGGCGGCATATTTGCCATAGAGCAGTCTGTTTTCCGGTTCGCGCGAGGCCCAGTCGATGATGTTCTTCAGCGCGGGCGCGAGCGAATAATTGTATTCGGTGCAGGCGAGCACAAGAGCGTCGGCCTGTTCGATCTGCGCAAAAACGCGCTTCACCGAATCGGGTTTATTGTCGGCGGTATCGACATTGTAAAAAGGAATATCGGCAAGCTCCGCAAGCTCCATGGTGACGCCCTCGGGCAAATTTTCCTGCGCTGCGCGCAGAAGCCCCTTGTTGGTCGATTTTTTTCTCAGACTGCCGGCAATGCCAAGAAATTTCTGCGTCATGATAATTTCCTCCAGTTTGTTGATTTTGCGACCGGAGATTGGTCGCTTGCGTGCAGGCCCGCCGGCTGCGCGTTGGCTGAATCGAGGCGCGCACCGGCGATCATTTCAGTCAGCCAGCCGATCAGCAGCATCGTGTAATGCTGCTGGGAAATTTCGCTCGATAATCCATGATCGGCGCCGCTGATCGTGCGCGTTGTCAGCGAGCGCGCGTTGCTGAGCGCAGTCCGGTAATTTTCGATGACGGCATGCGGAATGATCACATCGTTTTCCGCTGCGATCAGCAGCGCGTCTCCGCGAAATTCCGCGCAGGCCTTCAACGCCCTGTTTGCGTCAGGCGCGATGCGGCTGCGCCGGTAATCGAGCAGCGAGCTGTCGGTATGCAATTGTTTTTTGGGAATATCCCAGTGCCCGTCCTTATAGAGCGCCGGCGTGCGCAGCGCCAGCCATCGAATCGGACGCAGCGCGCTTGAAATCGCCGCCAGATAAGCGCCATAGCTGATGCCGACGACGGCGATCGCGCGCGGATCGACATGGGGGCGCGCTGCCAGCCAATCGTATGCGGCGAGCAGATCATCGAGATTCTGCGCCCGGCTAACGGTATCCATATGCCGCACGTCCTGCCCGTGACCGCGCAGATCGATCATCAGGCAGACGCAACCGAGACCGGATATTTCGCGCGCGCGTTCCAGATCCTGAGCCTGGCTACCGCCCCATCCGTGAACGAACAATATTCCCGGCAGTGCCATTGAAGGCGATAACAGCGTGCTGCAAATGCTGTTGCTGCCGACGGCGATGGCGGGGTTGCTCAGTAAAATATTCATCAGCGCAGACTTCCGTATTCGTGTGCATCGATGCTGACGAATTTGGTGATATGTCCGACATCGGCATCCGCATCGCGAAAATAAATATCGGATTTATCCGGCGCATCGCACAGCGAATGAATTTCGCGACAGCTCGTGCGCACCGAAACCAGCGCCGGATCGCGCGCGAACGCCTCGACTGCGGCGATTTCAGCGGGTGAAGCGCCGCCGATTCGCCACGATTGTTCGAGCACGCCGGAGCAGAACCGACGATCGCGGTCGCATCCCTGAGCGACATCGTAATTGCGGCGGGATGCAAAAAATCCCTCGAAACAGGTATCGGCTGCGGCGTCGTAAATCATCGCCTGAGCGATCGCGATGATTTCCTCCTTCGACCAATCCAGTCGCAGCAGATGATTGAAGCCGCCGCGCACGGCTCTGATCGACGAGCCGCCGTACACGGAGCCACCATGCCGGTCGACAGTGGTCATCTGGCTGCCGCAATAACTGATCTGCGTGTCACCGATCGTGACGGTACCAATGCTGCGCGTGGTTTCTTCCTGCAGATTGGCTTCGAGAACGACACCGTGGGTCGCGAAATGGTCATGATCGACCGCATGTAAAAACTCCTTCGCTGCTTCGACTGTATTCACAACGCATTGACCGTTGCCACCGCGTGCGCACGGTGCCTTGATACGAATCTCCCCGTGCGCCAGCAGTGCTTCCCCGGCGACCAACGCTTCCGCAAGAGAGAATGCGCTGAATCCGCGCAGCGTGACGTGGCGAACGCTATCCGGAAATTCATGGGACCAGCCAGCCGGTGCGGAACAATGGCGGCCGAGCAAAGGATGCGTGATGCATTTCGATGCGATGAATTCATGCGGAACGCAGCCGCCGAATAATTGCATCGTATTTTTTATACCGAGTCTATCTGCTTGCGCGCATAACAATGTGTCGCCCGGCACGAAGTAGAGCGCGATTTCTTCACCGGGCCGACTGGAATGCGCCAATTCCATCTGCTCAGGCATTCCATACTCGCCACCAAAATCGGCCGAGAGCAGCCTCGCGATACGCCGCGCAACGAATTCAATACTCGCTTGCTCATGCGCGCTGAAACCTTCGGTGGAGTTTTCGCTGTGATAGGTGACTACGCTGCGCTTTGGTTTCAGCATTTTTGCAATCCGTTATTTTGAATTCGTTATCGGCTTCGATTCTCTTGCCTGGTCGAGGAACAAAATCGGTGCCAATCACCGTTATCCATAACGCATAACAAAAAAGTTATTTAAAAATAAGAATCTTTAACGCACTTTTCTATTTCGGTATATGGATTGCTTGATCCGGGTAGATCATTTTTTAAATGATGGGAAATGCGGAGGAGTGAAATTATGAAGCGTCGTCTTTTTTATATTGCTGACAGTCTCGATATCGTCGATCGGGTGACGGAAATTCTGAGGAGGAAAGGCGTGAAAAAATGGAATTTTCATGTGCTATCGAAAGACAATGCAGGAATATATAGACATCATCTTCATTCGGCCAATGTGTTGCAGACGCGCGATTTCTGGCGGCAGGGCGAGCGCGGCGCAATTATCGGTTTTCTGCTCGGCATTGCAGCTGCACTTTTCATCATCGGTGTTCTGGGATTTTTCAGAGACTATATGCTGGTCGCTTCCGTCGTCATCATCGCGCTTGTCACCATGCACGGTGCCTGGATCGGCGGCATAGCGGGAATAGGCAAGGAAAATTACAAGATCAAACGTTTCCACAACGATATCGAGAGCGGGCGGATTTTATTGATCATCGATCTCGCCGACAGTGACCTACCATCGATTCAGCAGGCGCTCGAAGCGCTGCCTGTGCAGGCGTGCGGTACCGATCGCGCGCTGACCCTGCCATTCGATACCGCACCGGAATCCTCATCGAATACCCGATTGAAGCCCGATGAAGTGAAATGGATATGAATTCATAGCGAATCAATATTTTCACGATGAATTATCTGTAACGAAATTTTTATTTTCCACGTTATCTTTTTTACAGAATTTACGAGGAGTAAAGCCATGAGTCATCCTTATTCGCAACAGAATCCTCAGCAGCAATTCGAAATCAATCGCGGCTCGCAATCCTGGCAGGAGGATAATTCCGGGCGCGGTCAAAACCGTTCCGGCCAGCAACATGCACAGCAGGGCGGCTATTCGCAGCAGGGAGGGTATGGTCAGCAGGATCGTTACGGCCAACAGGATCGTTACGGACAGCAGGGCGGTCAGTCGCGTTATTCGCCGAATTTTTCCGGCCAGGCGGAATATGGTCAGGAATGGCAGCAGGGCGATTATGACGATTACGGTTATGAGGGAAATGACTACGGCGGCCAGCAGCACGGACGTCCGCAATGGGGGCAGGAATATTCACCGTATAGCGGACAGGGCGGTCAGGAATATCAGCCGAATTTCACGCCACGCCACTATCAGCCGGTTCGCGCCGACAATCAGCGCCGGGGCGGACAATCGCGCGACTGGCAGCAACCCTGGCAGGGTCGATCGCAATCGCACATCGGCAATCAGTTTGCGGGCAGTCAGTTCGGTCGTCAGCAGGAGTACTGGCCGAACAGCCAGTCGCGGTTCGGTAATCAATCGGACTGGGACGAACAGAATTACACGTTCGGCAATCAAAATTACGGACAGAATCAGACCTCCGGTGCACAGCAGTTCGGCACCGACCGCGGATATGGCCGCGCGAGTTTTCAATCGGGCGGGCAATCCACCGGTGCGTTTGGATTGCAGCAGGATACGCATCGCGGCAAGGGGCCGAAGGGTTATACGCGAACCGATGAACGCATTCGCGAAGAAATCTGCGAACGGCTGAGCGATGATTTTCACATCGACGCGTCCGATATCGCAGTGGAAGTGAAGGAGGGCATCGTCAAACTCGAAGGCACCGTGCAGGAGCGGGCGTTCAAGCATCGCGTCGAGGATATCGCCGATAACATCAGCGGTGTGAAGGAAGTGCACAACGGCCTGCGAGTTACCCGGCAGGCGAGCCAGCAGCAGGGCGTCGACAAGTCTCAGGAAAAACTGGGCGGCAAGAGCCACTGATATCGCTTCGATGCGCGGGTCAGCGTCTGTCTGACCTGCGCATAACCGCGCCAGCATTTTGCGCGTTCGACAATGGCTTTTTTATCGAGATTGCCGACATGCCACTGCGCGCTGCTGTCGAGCTCATCCAGCTCATCCCAGCGCACCGGCACGGAAACGCCGAGCCCGGGTCGCAGTCGCGCGCTGAAAGCCGATACCGTCGTCGAGCCGCGAGTGTTGCGCAGATAATCGATGAAAATTCGCCCGACGCGATTTCTGGGGCCGCTGGTGGCGACAAACAAAACCGGAAGCGTGCGGGCGAGATGACGCACCAGCGCTTCGGAAAAATCACGCACGGTCTGCCAGTCGTCGCGAGGCAGCAGCGGCACCACCACATGCAGCCCCTTGCCGCCACTGGTCTTCAGAAAGCTTTTCAGTTTCAGTTCATCGAGCGCAGCTTTCATCAGATGCGCGGCTTCGACCACCTGCGTCCAGACGATACCTTCACCGGGGTCGAGATCGAACACGATGCGGTCGGGCTGTTCGATATGCAGCGTTCGCGCATTCCAGGTATGGAACTCGACCACATTCATCTGCGCGCATTGAACGAGCGCGGTCAGCGAATCGATGGCGATCAGCGGCGGATGTTTCGGCATGATGGCGGGGTCGAGTTCCGTCAGCGCCGGAATACGCAGACTGCCGCTGTGCTTCTGAAAAAACGTTTCACCGCCAACACCGTCCGGACCTCGCACCAGAGAAACCGGTCTTTCCTTCAGGTGACTCAGTAATTCCTTCGCTACCCGCTCGTAATAATGCACCAGCTCGAGTTTGGTCACACCGCTCTGGCGGTCGATAATCCGCTCGGGATGTGAAATCGACACGCCGGCGACATCGATACGATCGTGCGTCGCTCTCTTCGGCGCCGTTGTTACTTTTGTTCGTGCCGGTGTTACTGGGGCTCGCGCCGTTTTTGCTTTCGCAGTCTTGTCGACGGTCCGGGTGTCGATGGCGTGGGTGTCGATGGAATCGATCACAACCGGCTTTTCGCGCGTGATCGCAGCGGCGGGTTTATCCGAGCGCAAACCCTGAAATGAACTATGTCGAATATGACCGTCGTCGGTCCAGGCAGCGAATTCGACTTCGGCCAGCTGCGATGGCTTGACCCAGTGCACACCCGGCTGGCGGATCGTTTCTGCGAACGGCGATTTCGCGGCAATCAACGGCTGCAATTTAGTGTGTAGCTCGATGGCCGACCGCTGGGAAAATCCGGTGCCGACCTTGCCGACGTAACGGAGCCTGCCCTTTTCGTCGTGCACGCCTAATAACAGGGCGCCTATGGCGCGCACACTGGCATTGCTGGAATCGGTGTATCCGCCGATTACGAATTCCTGCCGCTGCAGACATTTCAATTTGATCCAGTCACGCGAGCGGCCGGATAGATATTTCGAATCCGCGCGCTTGCCGATCAGTCCCTCTATGCGCATGCTGCAGGCAAGCTCGATCAGATTTTCGCTTTTCGCCTCGATATGATCGCTGAAGCGCAGCAGGGGATTATCGCTGTGCCGGAGAAGCGTACGCAGGAATTCGCGTCGCGCACTCAGCGGAAGCGAACGCAAATCGTGGCCACGGTAATAAAGAATATCGAACAGCATATAGACGATATTTTTGGTCTCATCGTTTTCGAACGCATTCTGCAGGCGCTGAAAATTCGATAGTCCCCGGTTGTCGAGCATGACGATTTCACCGTCCAGCCAGGCATCGTCGAGCGCCATCGATGCGAGCGCGCGCGCCAGCGATTTCAGACGCACCGTCCAGTCATTGCCGTTGCGCGTAAAAAGATGCACGCCATCCCTGTCGTTCACTCGCGCCAGAATGCGATAACCATCGAATTTGATTTCGTAGATCCAGTTGCCGGCGCGGGGCGGCGTGTCGACCAGCGTGGCCAGTTGCGGCGCAATCATGAGCGGCTGCGCCGCGGCGATACCGGGTATGTTCGAATCGTCGTGTCCGCCTTTGCGGCGCGTGGATTTTTTCTTCGCGGAATTTTTTCCTGCCGAACCCTGCAGCGCGCTATCGGGCTGCGCCTCGACGACATCGTATTGCGCGAGCGGCCTGGCATCCTCGTCATTTTGTTTGATGAGCAGCCACGACTCCTTGCCGCCATTGCCATTGCGGGTGCGAACGAGATGCCAGTGCCCTTGCAGTTTTCTGCCGTGCAGTTCGAAACGCAAATGGCCCTTCGCATACGCCGCGCGGACATCGTCCTCGCCCTGCCATGTTCCGATATCCCAGACGATAACCGTACCCGCGCCGTAATTGCCGGCAGGAATGGTGCCTTCGAATTCCGCATAACTCAGCGGATGATCCTCGACATGCACGGCCATACGCTTGACCGAGGGGTCGAGACAGGGCCCCTTCGGAATTGCCCAGCTTTTCAGTGTGCCGTCGAGCTCGAGCCGGAAATCGTAATGCAGACGGCGCGCCGCATGTTTTTGAATGACGAATAGCGGCATCGACGATTTTGCAGATTTTTTACGCGCGATTTTTTTTGGCGTATCGCCTTCGGGCTCAGGGGTATCACCGAAGCGACGTTTCTTCCGGTAAAGATTCAGTGCATTCGCTCCGGTGTGTTTTTCTGCCGAATTTTTTTCGGCCGACTTTTTTTCTGTCAAATTGTTATCGGCGTTTTTTGTCGGCGTTGCGGGCGTTTTCATAAAAACATCCTTTCAAGGCAATGCCGGAGAAAATGCAATGCATGTGCCGATGGCATAAATGATGCCTCAGTGCCCAATGGATACCAGCGCCCAATTTCTCAAGAGGCTGACCATGGCCAGGCCAATATGGACCGGAGTTATTTCGTTCGGACTACTGAATATTCCTATCAGTCTGCAATCCGCCGAGCGGCGGGTCGATCTGCACTTTCGCATGATCGACAGTCGCAACCAGAAGCCGGTGCGCTATGAGCGCGTCAACGCGGACACGGGGGAGGAGGTACCGTGGAAAGATATCGTGCAGGCTTTCGAATACAAGAAGGGAAATTATGTGGTGTTGAGCAAGGAGGAAATTGCCAAAGCGGCCTCGCACAATAAGGAGAGTATCGATATCGATGCGTTTGTCGATCGCGATGCAATTTCTCCGCTGTATTTCGAAAAACCCTATTATCTGGTGCCGGGCAAGAAAGCGGAGAAGGGCTACGCCCTGTTGCGGACGCTGCTGCAAAAAACGCATCGCGTCGGTATCGGTTACGTGATCATTCGCACGCGCCGCTATCTGGCGGCGGTGCTGGCGGAAGGCGATGCGCTGATTCTCAATTTGCTCCGCTTCGAGCAGGAAGTCGTTCAGCCAGATAACTTCATATTTCCCTCGCATGATCTGAAGGCGCTGCATATCACACCGCGCGAAATCGAGATGGCGACGCAACTGGTCGATTCAATGACTGTCGAGTGGCAGGCAGAAAGCTATCGGGACGATTACCGCGACCAGCTGATCAGGGTCGTCGAAGAGCGCGTTGCCGCGAAGCAGGGATTGATTCGCGAGGAACCCGAAGAAGAAGCGCCGCCGGAAGCGGCCACCAATGTGGTGGATTTCATGGCGCTGCTGAAGGAAAGCCTGAAAAACAAGGGGACGTCGGGAGGCAAAAAGCCGGAAGCAAAACATCAGAAAAATTCGTCGGCGGAAGGCACGGAAAAAAGTGACCGGAAGAAGTCAGGCTCCGCTCGCTCTGCCTCTGCAAAAAAATCGACCGAAACAAAGGCATCCACAGGAGGAAGGCATCCACCGCAAAATCGCCACGAAAATCGCGTGCCGGTTAAATAAAAAAATCAAAAGTTCGCAAAGAAAGTTTTACCGGCGCGCCGTATTTATTGCGACGTTCGACAGCCAACATAGCGGTAACGGCGGAATTTTTAATATCGTCTATCGCCGTTTTTCGTGATGCGGATCACGCCCTGCGGCAGGGCTGAAAACACAGATGTACGGCACGGATATTGCCACCTCGATACTTTCTTCATCTAACACTTCTAACGGGTGAGCTTACGTGCCATCGTCGCGGCGTTTATCAAACTTTTCTACAGGGCTATCCACTCCGGTAAATTTATTATCGGCGGGTAATTTATCGAGAGAGGAGCCATCGGAAAATACGCTGTCGATAAGCGATTTATCAGCAGATTTCCTGGCAGCGGATTCATATTCCGCTGATCGCCGCGATGCGCGTGCAAGCAATCTCGTCAGACGCTACAGCGCGATCCGGCGGCAGACAGAGCGGCTGTGCACGCCCTTGCAGATCGACGATTACAATCTGCAGGGCATGGCCGAAACCAGTCCGCCGAAATGGCATCTCGCGCATACCACCTGGTTTTTCGAAACGTTTGTGCTCGAGCATTTCATGCCCGGGTATGAAGTTTACAATCCGCATTTCGCGACTCTGTTCAATTCCTATTACTACACGCTGGTACAGACGCCATATTCACGCCCCCAGCGCGGATTGTTATCGCGTCCGACTACGCGGGAAGTATTTGAGTATCGGCGCGCCATCGATTGCAAAATCATCGAACTACTGAAGACGCATCATCCCCGACATTCACTGCTGCGTGAACGTATCGAGCTGGGCCTGCAACACGAGCAGCAGCATCAGGAGCTGCTGCTGACCGATATCAAATATTCCTTTTCGATGAATCCGATGTTGCCGTCCTACCGCAGCGATGGCGTGCATGCGAACTATTCCCTTGCTGAAAACGACGCCGTTGCGAAAAACGCCGCCGATGATCACGCCCTGCCGTCGCTGAATGCCGTGCTGGCGCTGAGCTGGAATGAATTTGCGGGAGGACTGTGCGAATTCGGCGCGAAATCTGATCCGGCGTTTCGTTTCGATAACGAAAACCCGTGCCATTCGCAGTATTTATCGCCGTATGCCTTATCCGGCCGATTGATCACCAACGCGGAATTTCTGGAGTTCATCGGCGATGGCGGTTACGAAAATCCGCAGTGGTGGCTGGCCGACGGCTGGCGCGAATGCAGTCAGCGCCAGTGGCGTGCGCCTCTTTACTGGCGCAGTCAGAACAATGAATGGCGCATCTTCACCTTGAATGGCGAACGCGCGCTCGCGCCTGACGAGCCCGTCTGTCACGTGAGTTATTACGAAGCCGATGCGTATGCGCGCTGGGCAGGTGCGCGGCTGCCGACCGAATACGAATGGGAAAACGCCGCGCGTGAACAACGCGTGCTGGGTCAGTTCGTGGAGGATGAACAGTTTCATCCGCGGGCGCTCACCGATGAAAACATCGCGGCGATACAGGACACCGAAAAATCCGCGACGGCAAACCCGCGCACGCAACAATTATTTGGCTGCGCCTGGGAATGGACGGCCAGCCCATACACCGCTTATCCGGGATACAGCGCTCCTGCGGGCCCGATCGGCGAATACAACGGAAAATTCATGTGCAATCAGATCGTGCTGCGCGGCGGTTCCTGTGTCAGTCCGCGCGATCATCTGCGCGCAACCTATCGCAATTTTTTCTATCCCGTCGATCGCTGGCAATTTTCCGGAATACGGCTCGCCAGAACCCTGACGGATTAATCGAAATGTCATCGCATGCTTCATGAGGAAGGCTGCCAATGAATAGACGTCTGCTTGAAACATTACCCGTGAAGGAATATGACTTCTTCACGTTTTCGAGCCAGCAGGACAATCCCGTCCGCGATGTGTTATCCGGTCTCATGCAGCCGCAGAAGCGAATCGATCCCCGATTCTTTTACGATGCGTGCGGTTCCGCGCTGTACGAAAAAATTACGCGAACCGACGATTACTACGTCACCGCAACCGAGAACGAAATTCTGCGCAGCCATGCACTGGCGATCGCCACGATTGCGCCACGCCATGCGACCATCATCGAGCCGGGTGCCGGAAACTGCCGGAAAATCGAATATTTACTGGGTGCGTTGCGCCCGGATATCTATATGCCGGTCGATGTATCCAGTGCGGAACTTGAATCCGCCTGCGCACGTCTCGCTGCCAAATATGTCTGGCTCGATTGCGTCGGCGTGATGGGGGATTTTCATCACATCGAAACGATTGCCGAGCTGTTACCCAGCCGGTGCCGTGTCGTTTTCTTTCCAGGATCGACGCTGGGCAATATGGAGCCGTCCGCCGCCGTGCAGTTTCTCATCAGACTGAAACGCATTACCGGCTTCGAGGGCAGCGTTTTGATCGGCATCGATAATGTGAAAGACGAGGAAATACTGAATCGTGCGTATAACGATCGCGACGGCATTACCGTCGAATTCAACAAAAATATTTTATCGAGTGTCAATAACGCGGCGGGAACGAATTTCGATCCGGAAAATTTTGAACACAGGGCATTTTTCAACACACAGAAATCCCGCATCGAAATGCACCTGGTCAGCCGATGCCATCAAAGCGTGACGCTGGGGGAGGAGCGGATTTTCATCGATCGCGGCGAAACGATACATACGGAGAACTCCTACAAATACACCGAAACCGCCTTCCGTGCGCTGGCATCAAAAGCCGGTCTGCGCTGCACGCACGCGTGGAAGGATCAACGCAATTATTTCACGCTGTATCACCTGATTTCGAACCGCGCTGTTTAATAAATACTTATCTGAAGAAACGTCATTCCCGCGCAGGCGGGAATCCAGAAAATAGGCTCCCGCCTGCGCGTTCAGAAACCCGACTACACAGACGACGACCGGCCTTTCAGCAGTTTTGCCAGCACGAAGCCGACACCCAGACTCAGCACAATGGCGCGTACCGGATGCTGATTGGCGTAACTGATCGTTCTGGCGCGCACTTTCTCACGTTGCTCATGCAATTTATCCGCACCGCGCCCGGCGCGCTCGGCCAGTTTGGTGGCGGATTCCACTGCGCTATCTGCCGTGGTGTGAGCAGCCTCCGTCGCCCGCTCAATGCCCTGGTGAACGCAGTCCTTAGCCGAACGCGCGCGTTGCGATAGATTTTCACTCGTTACACTCATGATGCTCTCCTTCTGTGGGATATGACTGCAAATTTGAAATGCTGCAAATAATGCCGCTGAGTTTCGAACATTTTTCAAGGTTTCGGTGAGTGCTGTAGCGTGAACCCATAAAATGCGGGAATTTCGCGGAGCTCTCGCTTTCGCTGATTCCTGTCGCAAGAATTACGCAAGAATCAGGCCCGGAATTCCCGCAAGAATCAGTTCCGGTTTTCGCGTCAAATTTTTCGCGATCAGGCTCCGGCGTTATGCGCCGCAGGGCGCAATCATCGGCATTTTATTTGCCTCATCATTTGCATTGATGATTCGCGCAGGGGAAAACAGCATGTCCCAAACTCAGGTACAGCAGCCGAAAGAACAAAAGCCGAATAAATTTCCGCCACAGCATCAGAACACACAGCCGGGCCTGCAATCGGAAATGGACCCGCAGCCGATTTCCATCACCAATGCCTATCAGGGTTCGCACAAACTCCGCGGTCGTGTCGCGCTCATCAGCGGTGGCGATAGCGGCATTGGCCGCGCGATCGCACTGCATTACGCACGCGAGGGCGCCATGGTGGCTTTCATTTACGGATCGAAGCGGGAACACCACGATGCGGAAGAAACCGGGCGGCTGATTTCAGCAGAAAATGCGGAAGTCATCAGCATTCAGGGCGACGTGGGAGACAAGGAATTCTGTCGCGAGGCAGTGGCGAAAGTCATCGCCGCTTTTGGCGGTCTCGATATTCTTGTGAACAATGCCGCCGAGCAGCACACGCAGGAATCGATCGAGGATATTTCGCCCGAGCAATTGAAGCAGACTTTCGAAACGAATATCTTCGGTTACTTCTATCTGACTCAGGCCGCGCTGCCGTTTCTCGAACAGACGCAGGGCGTCATCATCAATACCGGTTCGGTGACGAGCTTCAAGGGCAATCCCAGACTGATCGATTACACCGCCACCAAAGGTGCGATTCAGGCTTTTACCTTCGCACTGGCGCGATCGCTCGCCGACAAAAAAATCCGGGTCAACGCCGTTGCGCCGGGGCCGATCTGGACGCCGCTGATTCCCGCCAGTTTCAGTCCCGAGCATGTGAAGGAATTCGGCAAGGACACATTGATGCACCGCGCGGGGCAGCCGTACGAAGTGGCGCCTGCTTATGTATTTCTGGCAGCGGCCGACAGCTCGTACATCACCGGTCAGGTCATCCACGTCAACGGCGGCGGCCATTTCGGTATTTAAAAAAATCATTCGACTGAAATTATGTTGCGAGCGGATTTTTCTGAAACTGATTTCTCGATCGGAAACAGGCAATGCAGATAAAAATGTTCTTTCGCCATAACGGCCTTTCGATCGTTTTGCTTTTATTGTTCCTGATGACGCAGTTTGGTCTGACGGTTGCGGGCTGGTACCGGTTTAACGAGGAACAGTCCGATCACGGTGCGCCCACCGAATCGTACGTGCAGTATCTGCAGAATTACGAATTGCTCGAAACAACGATGGAAAACTGGGAGAGTGAATTTCTGCAAATGTATCTTTTCGTCGTGCTGACCACGCATCTTTATCAAAAAGGTTCCGCGGCTTCGAAAGATCCCGATGGCGACAACGAGGTGGACGCGGATCCGCGATTGCACACGCTGACCCCCAATGTGCCGACACCAGTGAAACGCGGAGGCTGGCGATTGCGTGTGTACGAACAATCGCTCGGTCTCGCATTTCTCGCACTGTTTCTCGTTTCGTTTTATCTGCACGCGCTGGGTGGCGCGCGAGCGTATAGCGAAGAACAGCTTCTGCACGGCAGGGCGGCGACCGATGTCTGGGAATATCTGGGAACGTCGCAGTTCTGGTTCGAGTCGCTGCAGAACTGGCAGAGCGAATTCTTTTCACTCGCGCTGATGGTTATCCTGACGGTATTCCTGCGTCAGCGATCGTCGCCCGAATCCAAACCCGTCGCCACGCCGCATGGCGAAACCGGATAAATCAGGATTTTTTCCCGATAGCGTCGGAAAAATAAATGGGTTGTCGCGCGAGCGCGCGACGGTCATTGAGATAAAACAGATGTCCGCAGCGCACACAGCGATGTTCGACGACCACACAGGTGGAATAGGCCACAGCGCCGAGAGCGATGATATGGCTGGCGTCGCACAATGGACATTGTTTCATGACGATTACCTCGCCCTAGTGTTTGCCGCGTCCACTACCGCTGCGTTTTCCGCCGCCCGATTCCTTGTTGACGGTAGCCCATGCTCTGCGTTCGGCCTCCTTTTCGGAAACGCCGCGACTCTCGTAGCCTTCCTCGATGTGCCGGGCCTGACGTTTCTGCTTGTCGGTATAACTGCTTTTATCACCGCGTGGCATTTTGATTACTCCTCGTTAATTTTAAAAACTGTTTGTAAAGACAAAGCAGAATGCGTACCACCGGACCACTCGATAAAAATTGGAATTTTCGGATGGCGCTATGCGCCGTGGGACGTTCTATCCGCAGAAAATGGCACAGCGCTGCGAGCTGGCATTCGCATCGCGCATGCTGTCGACGATCGAGATCAACGGATTCGGGAGCCGCGATAGCGCGAACAGGAAAATAAAAAATCAGGTCGATCGCTTGACCATTTTGCGGCGAATGCGATCGATCGCATGCATCGGATTCAATCCCTTCGGACACACCGAGGTGCAGTTCTGAATATTGCGGCAGCGAAACAGACTGTAGGGATCCTGCAGATTATCGAGACGTTCGGCGGTTGCGGTGTCGCGGCTGTCGTCGATGAAGCGCAATGCGTTCAGCAGTCCCGCCGGCCCGATGTAACGGTCCGGATTCCACCACCACGACGGACAGGCGGACGAGCAGCATGCGCACAGGATGCATTCGTATAATCCGTCGAGCTTTGCCCGTTCCTCCGGAGTTTGCAGGCGTTCGATGGGCGGCGCGGGATTATCGTTGATCAGCCACGGTTTCACTTTGTTGTATTGCGTGAAAAATAACGATAAATCGACGACCAGATCGCGAATCACCGGCATGCCGGGCAATGGCCGCAAAATCAATTTCGAACCACGCGCAAGCGCATCCGAAACATGCGTGGTACAGGCGAGTGCATTTTTTCCGTTGATATTCATTCCGTCGGAGCCACAGACGCCTTCACGACACGAGCGTCTGAAGGTCAGCGTCGGATCCTGTGCCTTGAGCGCTTCCAGCACATCGAGAACCATGACATCGCGATCAAACTCGATGGAGTAGGTTTGCATGGAGGGTTTTTTATCAAGCTCCGGATGATAGCGGTAAATTTCGACGTTCATTGCGCACACCTGCAGCCCGATCCGAGCTGTCCGAGTAAAGGATTCATGTCAGGTAGTCTGCCCGGTAATGTTTTTCAGCGGCAACAGATCATCGCAGAACATTCGATACGCCGTTGCGCGATCTTCGCCGGGCATGCGCAATAAAGACGCCGGATGAATGGTGAGTAACACGCGATGCCCCGATTCAGTGGTGAATAAACGCCCGCGATTGGCGTGAATGGGGACTGCACGATTCAATAACGCGCGCACTGCCGTTGCACCGAGCGCAACGATCACTTGCGGATCGACGAGTGCGATCTCTTCAACGAGCCACGGCCGGCACGCTTCGATTTCACGCTGCGCGGGAGTTTTATGCAGCCGTCGTTTTCCGCTTTGCGTGTACTTGAAATGTTTGACGGCATTGGTGGTGTAGACACTGTCGCGCGCGATGCCGAGTTCATCGAGCACGCGATTCATCATTCCACCGGCAGGGCCGACAAAGGGTAAGCCGGCGCGGTCTTCGCGATCGCCGGGCTGCTCGCCGACGAACATGATCGGTGTCTGCGTCGCACCCGCACCGAACACCGTCTGCGTCGCATTTTTCCAGAGCGGGCAATTCCGGCAACCCGCAGCGTTCTGCTTTATTTCGCGATAGCGTGCATCTATTTCGCGCGCAACGTCGCTCTTCCGGTGAAAGCTTTCGTCTGCTTCACCGGAATATTTTTTCATCTCATGCCAGACAGGTGAACCGATCACTCGCGCTGCAGACGCTGCTTCGTTTCAAACAGCGTCTGGCCGAGCGCTTCAAGATCGAGATCGGTCTTGCGTAATTTCGGAAACATTTCCTTCTCTTCTTCCTTGACGTGATGCTGCACGTATTCCTTCAGCACCTTGACTTCGGCTTCGTACAGCTCCGAGTCAGCCTCCATGCCCTGAATCTGCGAGATGAGCCATTTCAGCGAGGCATGCTCGACGATGGCTTCGTTGACCAGATCCTTTTCATCGCGCAGGGCTTTTTGCGCCTCCGGATAAAACGCTTCCTCTTCGAGCTGAGCATGTATCGTCAGCTCTGTGCAGATCTGGTTGACGAGTGCCTGCTTGCGATTGCGCTGGCGGGCATGTTCGTACTCTTCGAAAAGATCCTCAACCGTGCGATGGTCCGCCTTCAATAAGGCAATCGCGTTGGGTATGCGTGAGGCCTGCGCATTGCGCTCGGTTTTTCTGGATTCACTGGAACGGGTAGTCGCCATCATATTTATCCTCGTTGTGGAGTGGGGGCCCAATGGCTGAGGCAAGGCGTGTACCAATATTTTTTTCAGTAAAAGCTTTAAACGAATTCCGCTGCGCTGCAGAAAATGCACACACAAACTTCCGCAGGTATCCGTAAGATTTTCGCGTAAAACGTGTAATAAAAAGAGTTTTTAAATTTCGATGCGCGTGTAACCGGGCAAGTGGTTATTTTTTCTGTATAAATTTTTCGATCTAGCGAATATTTTTTCTGGAATATGGATTGCATCGCCGAATGATTAGGCGATGTCGCGCTGTTCGTCGCCGATCCAGCTCTAAATAATATGGAGTGCCCCCACGATGAACTACTCACTTGATTTGACGCGCGTTGCGAAAAAAATTCCGAAGTCCGTGCTGTTTTTGGGTCTGACTTCGGTTTCCCTGCACACATACGCTGATCCATTGCCTCCCGACCAGACGTATCGCCCGCTGCCGACACGACCCTTTGCGGCAGTGAAAGCCGATGACGAGGCACAGAAGCCGAAGGTGATGCAGACACAGCGGCATCTGCTGGAGCAGCGTTACGATTTATCCGACAAGCCACTCAAGCAACTCATGTCAGGCGGTCGCAAACCAGTCCAGAGCGGCGTGCGCGTGAAATTGCCGGGCGACACCACGTGGGATGAGCTGACGCGGATGACGCCCGAACAGATTCGCGATAAAAAATTATTTCCACAGGGATTCGTGCCGCTGCCGCATGTGAAGCAGGCGACAGGCGGGCAGGTATTTCCGCAGCAGCAAATCGATCAGATCAACAAGCAGGAACACCGCGATCTCACGCGCTTTGATGTCGATTTCGATCTGCCCGATCGCTTCACACCGGAATTTCCGCCGCCGATATTTCTGACGACGCGTCCGGAGCTCGGCGATGTGTCGCAGGGTCAGTTACTGACGATCAAGAATTACTATTCGCTGCTCGTCGGCTACATCACACCCGTGCAGATGGAAGGACTGCGCCTTCTGCTGACGCCGTTTCCGCAGGAGGAATTCAATCAGACCGAGGATCGCAAAAGCGCAGAGCAAAGTCTGGGTGTTACCTGCCTGGATTGCCACGCCAACCTTCATACCAACGCGGCATTTCACCTGACACCGGACGTGCGTCCGCAGGCGGCGCGCTTCCGCCTCGATACGGTGAGTCTGCGCGGGTTGTTCAATCAGCAGATTCACGGGTCCAAGCGTTCGCTGCGATCGGTGGAGGATTTCACCGAATTCGAACAGCGCACGGCGTACTTCAATGGCGATCATGTCAGCGCGACGCGAAAAGGACCGCACCTGCCCGATCGCACCAATCAGGTGGCGATGATGGCGCAGATGCAGAACATCATCGATTTTCCACCCGCGCCGAAACTCGATCCGTTCGGCCGGCTTTATCCCGACAAGGCGACACCCGAAGAACTGGCGGGCGAAAAACTATTTCTCGGCAAGGGACGTTGCGCGGAATGCCATATTCCGCAGAGCGCCTTCATGGATCACCAGATGCACGATTTGAAAGTGGAACGCTTCTTCAAACCGGGCACGGTTAGCAACGGTCAGATTGCGATTCCCGATGGGCCGATCAAAACCTTCACACTGCGAGGCATCAAGGATTCGCCACCGTATCTGCACGATGGCCGTTTACTGACGCTGGCGGACACCGTTGAATTTTTCAATCTGGTGCTGGGCACGCAATTAACCGCAGATGAAAAAAACCAGCTCGTTGCTTATCTGTTAACGCTGTAGGCGGCTCTGTCGTCTCTCTGTTAACGCTGGAGCCCATCTGTTAACAATGGATGGGCCATCTGGGCTTTAATCTATCTCTCGAAGATTTATGAAAGTTTTACCAGGCCCGTCGAAACGATTTACCGGAACCCGCTGGATGGCTCGCTGAAAAGTCCGCTATCTGCGTCGCGAAGTTTCGAAATTCGACGCTGAATTTAAAAATTAAATGAATAAATTAATTGAATTAGAAATTTTTAATATGAAATTAGTCATTTGCGAAATCAGCGTCATGTCGAACATAAACTCCCACAGTCCTGGGCATATCGATTGCAACACTCCACTGGCAAATTGATATTGCATGTCACGGCGTTATACGGGGAGAAACCAGCATGAATTCACAACATTCCAATCGTGCACAACGTTCCAATCGTGGATTTGCGTCGATGGACCCGCAGCGGCAGCGGGAAATAGCGGCGCAGGGAGGACGCGCGGCGCATCAGAGCGGCAATGCTCACCAGTTTACTTCCGAGGAGGCACGGGTGGCAGGCGCCAAAGGGGGAAGAGCCGCGCATCAGAATGGCAATGCTCATGAATTCGACTCCGATGAAGCGCGCGAAGCGGGCGCAAAGGGCGGTCGTGCGCGCGTCACCCATCGTCAGCAGATCTGATTTTTTATTTTCGGCTATCCGTCACTGGAGGAAATCAAAATGAAAAAACTGATTGCATTGATGACCATTGTCGCGGGTGTGTTTCTGTCGGCTCCGCTGCATGCCGACGAGTATGCCGATGTGCTCAAACAGTTTCGCGAGTCGCCCGCGGTGCAGCCATTTTTCAAAAACGCTTACGGCTATGCACTTTTCCCCACCATCGGTAAAGGCGCAGTAGGTGTCGGCGGGGCGTATGGCAAAGGTCGCGTATTCAAGGGCCAGACCTATGTCGGCGACGTGACCATGACGCAGATTTCCATTGGCTGGCAGCTCGGAGGTCAGACCTATAGCGAATTGATTTTCTTCGAAACCAGGGAATCGCTCGATAAATTCACGCAGGGTAATTTTGGTTTCGACGCACAGGCATCGGCGGTCGCCATCGCCGTCGGCGCGGGCGCACAGGCAGGGACAGAAGGTGCATCGGCGAATGCCGGCGACAATCAGAGCCGCGCGGTTTACGTCAACGGCATGACGGTGTTTTCGATGCAGAAGGGCGGCCTGATGTACGAAGCGGCGCTGGCCGGCCAGAAATTCAACTATCAACCCAAATGATGACGGAACTATTTTCACCGGCTTTTTTTACGCCCGATTCACGGCGATAACAATTAGAACCTCTGATTCCATGATTCCCGCGCAGGCGGGAATCCAGAAGGTTTCCGGAAAAAGAATCCCGCCTACGCGGGAGTGACGAACAGAGTTCAGATCAGATTCCCTAAAAATACCCATTGTTTTGCCTTGCAACCGCTTCACCCATTCAATCACTGACAGGTGAGTTATGAAGGCATTGTGCTGGCATGGCAAACACGATATCCGTTCCGACACCGTTCCCGATCCGGTCATCGAAGATGGTCGCGATGCGATTGTAAAAGTCACGAGTTGTGCGATCTGTGGTTCCGATCTGCATTTATACGATGGCTTCATGCCGGGCATGAAAAATGGCGACATCATGGGTCATGAATTCAAAGTATTCGGACATTCTCCCGCGGGTATTTCGCGATAAACAGGATCAGTGCATCAAGGTCATTCTGAAACCGTGACAGAAATAAATCATGAATATGTGGGAACACCGCGATGACTGACAATTCAAATGAAACCGCCGGTACCAGCGATCCGAATTTTATCGGCGAAGCAGAACATTCCTCGGGCGCCACGGCGAGTGTGTGGAATACGAATCAACGCCCGCAGTTTTTTCATTTGCGCGAAGATATCAGCACCGATATCTGCATCGTGGGCGCGGGCATCACCGGATTGACGACCGCCTATCTATTATCGAAAACGGGCAAGCGTGTAGTCGTGCTCGAACGCGACGAAATCGCAAGCGGTGAGTCGGGGCGCAGCACGGCGCATATCACGCACGCACTGGACGATCGCTATTTTTCCCTTGAACAGGATTTTGGCAGGGACGGAATACGGATCGCCGCCGAAAGTCATACCGCAGCCATCGATCTGATCGAAAAAATTGTCACGGAAAATTCGCTCGATTGCGATTTCGAGCGGGTCGACGGCTATCTGTTCGCAGCGGCGGAACACTCGGTCGAAGTGCTCACGAGAGAACTGGAAGCTGTGCGCAATGCGGGGCTCGCCGAAGTCACGCTGGTCGAGCGTGTGCCGGTCGAATTCGATACGGGCCCGTGCCTGCGTTTTCCGCGGCAGGCACAATTTGATCCCGTTAAATATTTATCGGCGCTGGCGGAAATCATCGTGGAGCGCGGCGGAAGAATTTTCACGCAATCGCCCGTGAGCGATCTGCGCGGTGGCGTGAACGCATTTGTTGCCGTTGAAAACGGCGCGCGCGTACACACGCAGGATATCGTGGTCGCAACCAACAGCCCCATCAACGACACGCTTGTCATGCACACCAAGCAGGCGCCGTATCGAACCTATGTGGTCGGTTTCGATATCGATGCGGAAATTGCGCCACACATTCTGTTATGGGACACCGCCGATCCCTATCACTACATTCGCACTGCAAACAATGAAAGTCGCACATTACTTATCGTCGGCGGCGAAGATCATAAATGCGGTCAGGAAAACGATGGCGAATTGCGTTTCGAAGAACTCAAACGCTGGACACGCGAACGTTTCCCCGCAGCGGGTGAGGTCGTATTTCAATGGTCCGGCCAGGTTCTCGAACCCATCGATGGTCTCGCCTATATCGGCAGCAATCCGCTCGATGCCAGCAATGTTTTCATTGCGACGGGCGATTCGGGCAACGGCATCACGCACGGCACCCTGGCGGGAATTCTTCTCAGCGACCTGCTGTTAAATCGCGAAAATCCCTGGAAATCGCTCTACGCACCGAGCCGGAAAACATTCAGCGCGGCAGGCGAATTCGTTCTGGAAAATGCCAACGTTGCGCAACAGTACACCGAGTGGGTCAAACCGGGCGAATATGAATCGGAAGCGAATATCGCGTGCGGCAGCGGCGGCATCATCCGCGATGGCATTCATAAAATCGCGACCTATCGCGACGACAACAACCGGCTGCACACCTGCAATGCCGCGTGCCCGCATCTCGGTTGCGTGGTCGCGTGGAACGATGTCGAAAAATCCTGGGACTGTCCGTGTCACGGCTCGCGCTTCGATCCTTACGGGCGTGTGCTGAGCGGTCCTTCGCGCGTGAATCTCACCGTGCTTCAGCGGCAGCATTTTCAGTAGCGTCTGTATCGACATATCTGAAATATCAGAGAGGATTTTTTATGCGTGAGCGCCTGAAACGCATTTTTCTACAGAAAATGTTTGCAAGACGCATGCTGCAGTCCGGCAATGCGGCCAGCGTGCTGTCGCTGCTGATGTTACTGGCGCGCTGCCGTCGCGAAGGGGTTTCCGTGTTTCGCGGTGTGAATGCGGTGAGTCACTGGCTGTGGGGCGACCGCGCGCTCCGGCAGAACGGCGCAAGCTGGCGCTACACGGTGGCGGGCACCGTAATCCATCATTTCAGCTCGGTCTTCTGGGCAATATTGTTTGCCGTAATCTCGCCGCGCCGGGCGGCGCGCACGCCCTTCAAAACTGCAGGCGTGGCGGCTGCGACGACAGCAGTGGCGTGGGCGGTCGATTATCACCTGACGCCGCGCCGGCTGACTCCCGGTTTTGAAAATGTGATTTCCCGTAAATCGCGCGTGTGGGTATACGCTGCGTTTGCGGCGGGTCTTGCGCTGGGCGCATTGCAATCCAATCACGATGCACGCAAGGCTTCATGAATATTCTCATCACGGGCGCGACAGGTTTCATCGGCTCGCACATAGCCAATGCGTTATATCTTGCCGGCCATCGCGTGCGCTGCTGCGTGCGCAGCGGCGATCATGAAAAGCTCGGCGCTTTTGAAGTGGTGGAAATCGATTTCGTCCGCGCGATCAATATCACCGACTGGCTGCCGCATCTGCACGGCATCGATGCAGTCGTCAATACCGTCGGCATCTTTACCGAAACTACGCACAGCAGATTTTCCACGGTGCACGATGAAGCTCCGCGCGCGCTGTTCGCCGCATGCTCTCTCGCCAATATTTCGCGCGTAGTGCAAATTTCGGCGCTGGGTGCCACGCCCGACGCGGCCACCGAATTTCTGCGCAGCAAAGCCCGCGCCGATGCATTTTTACTGAACCGGCTTTTCAGTGCGCTGGTGTTGCAGCCGTCGCTGGTGTTCGGGCGCAACGGTGCGAGCAGCCAGTTATTTGTTGCGCTCGCTTCGCTGCCGGTGATCATTCTGCCCGATGGTGGCACGCAGCGAATTCAGCCGGTACATATCGACGATATCTGCGTGGCCGTGCTGCAGTACCTGGAGCGGGCGCTGAGATTTCCTCCGGATTCGATCGCCGCCGTGGGGCCGCGCGCGCTGAGTGTGCGTGCCTATATCGATATATTGCGCGCCGAGCTGGGCAAACCGCCGGCGCGCGCGATTGCCGCAGCGTCGAAAAGCCTGGCGACGTTATCGCGCTGGCTGCCATTGCCGTGGCTGCAGCCCGATGCGTTGCGCATGTTGCAGCGCGGCAATCACGCCGATACCACTGCCTTCACCACGCTGTTGAAACGCGCGCCGCGCGACCCGGAGCAATTCGGCCGGGATGTAATCGCGATTCGCAACGATCAGCGCCGGCAAATCGCCGTCCATCTTCTGCGCATGAGCATGGCATTGCTGTGGATTATCACGGGCCTCATTTCTGCGGGTATTTTTCCGGTGGCAGAGGGGACTGCACTGCTGGCGCGAACCGGAATTGGCGCCTCGCTGCAGCTACCGCTGCTCTATGCAGCGGCTGCATTCGATATGGCGCTGGGCGTTGCGGTTATTTTCATTCACCGCCCGTGGATCGGCGTGATTCAATCCGCCGCGATCATCTTTTACAGCGTCGTCATCGCCTGGAAGCTGCCTGAATTCTGGATACATCCGTTTGCGCCGCTGCTGAAAAATATTCCGCTGCTCGCGGCAATTTATGTTATCGGCGTGTGGGATTATCGCGCGCACAAACGCTATCGAAGCGCGATGGGATGAAATGATGGGGATGACATAAGGTGATATATATCCTGATCAAAACCCTGCACATTCTCTCCGCGACTTTTTTATTCGGCACCGGCGTGGGTTCAGCTTTTTATCTGCTGTGTGCAAGCTTGCAGCGCGACCCGCGCATCGTTGCCTTTGTCGCACGCTACGTGGTGATCGCCGACTGGCTGTTCACGGCCACCACCGTCATCGCCCAGCCGATCACCGGCTACTATCTGTTGAAAATTTCCGGTCTACCGCTCCAGCAGCGCTGGCTGATGTGGTCGATTGCGCTGTATGTCGTGGCCGTAGCGTGCTGGATACCTGTGGTATTTCTGCAGATGCGCATGCGCGATATCGCTCAATCCGCCGCAGCGAATGAAGCCGCGCTGCCGATTCAGTACTGGCGATATTTTTACACGTGGGTGGCGCTCGGCTTTCCCGCATTGTTCGCCTTCATCGCCATTTTCTATCTGATGGTGGCAAAACCGTTTTAGATGTGGATTGATTTTTATTTAACAGTGCTTTTTAAAAAAAAGTTTTTAAAGCAGCTTTTAAAAATCAGTTTTAAAAAAAACAGGAGTAATGGATATGCTGGTTCTTTCACGGAATATCGGAGAAACGATACACATCGGCGAAAATATCGAAGTGCAAATCCTCGGTATCGCGCGGGGCCAGATCAGGGTGGGAATCTCTGCGCCGCGGGAAATCCAGATTGTGCGTACCGAATTACTCGGTCGTCCGCATCGGCCGTGCAGCCCGCGAAGAAAGCCCGATCTGAAAAATAGAACCCGTACCGAAATCAGAAACGGTGAAAGCGCGGGCGAGGAATGATATTCATTGGCGCGGGCCGATCATATCCTGCGGTTTCACCCAGCGATCGAACTCCTCCGCACTCACTACGCCGTCGGCAAGCGCCGCTTCGCGCAACGTAATTCCTTCGCGATGCGCATGCCGCGCAATGGCGGCGGCGCGATCGTAGCCGATATGCGGCGTCAGCGCCGTGACCAGCATGAGCGATCGTTCGAGCAATTCAGCAATGCGCGCTTCGTTCGCGCGCATGCCACGCACGCAGTGCTCTTCAAAACTGCTCATGCCATCCGCGAGCAGTCTCACGCTCTGCAGAAAGTTGTGGGCGATGAGCGGCTTGAACACATTGAGTTCGAAATTGCCCGATGCGCCGCCGATACCGATCGCGACATCGTTGCCCAGCACTTGCGCGCACAGCATCGTTATCGCTTCGCACTGCGTGGGATTCACCTTGCCGGGCATGATCGAACTTCCCGGTTCGTTTTCCGGCAGCAGCAATTCGCCAAGCCCGCTGCGCGGCCCCGATGCGAGCCAGCGAATATCGTTGGCGATTTTCATCAGCACCGTGGCCAGCAGGCGCAGCGAACCGTGCATGGCAACCAGTGCATCGTGCGCAGCCAGCGCGGCAAAGCGATTCGGCGCGACGGTAAAGCCATGACCGCTGAATTGCTGCAATTGCACAGCGACGCGTTGGCCGAACTCCGGATGCGTATTCAGGCCGGTGCCTACCGCAGTACCGCCGATGGCGAGCGCGCGAACATCATCGAGTCTTTCGGTAATGTTTGCCGCGGCAAATTCGAGTTGTGCGCTCCACCCGGAAATTTCCTGACCGAGCGTGAGAGGAGTCGCATCCTGTAAATGCGTGCGGCCGATCTTGATGACACCGGCAAACGCTTCAGCCTTTGCTGTTAATGCCGTGCGAAGTTTTAACGCTGCGGGATGCAGGCGTTCGACGACGGCAATCACCGCGGCGACATTCATTGCGGTGGGAAATACATCGTTGGAGGACTGGCCCAGGTTGACGTGATCGTTCGGATGCACCAGCCGCTCATTGCCGCGCTCGCCGCCGAGTAATTCCGACGCGCGATTCGCCAGCACTTCGTTCATATTCATATTGGTTTGCGTGCCGCTGCCGGTCTGCCAGACGCGCAGGGGAAACTGATCATCGAATTTTCCGGTCAACACCTCATCGGCAGCGGCGACGATGGCATCCGCAATTTTTGCGGGCAGCAGGCCGAGATCGCGATTGACCACGGCGCATGCGCGCTTGACGCTGGCGAGCGCGCGAATCAGCTCGAACGGCATGCGCTCTTCCGAAATCGCGAAGTACGCGATGGAGCGCTGCGTCTGCGCTCCCCATAAAGCATCGCTCACCACTGCGACATCGCCCAGGCTGTCGTGCTCGATTCGCGTCTTCGCCATTTTTTCAACTCCGTTGCGATTTCAGTGTCGTTGCGAATTCAATTCCGGCGTGATTCCGATAACAACGGATGTTCGCGCCGCAACCACCATACCGCGCTGCTCAGCGCGACACCACCGAGAACGGCATACGCGGTTTTGCGATGGATCGCCGCCTGCGTGTACAGGCAGTTTTCATGAACCCGATGCTCGTGATGACCGCGCACGCGCGCATCGGTACCGGGAGCATGCAGACTGTTGTGCTCGGGATGACGCTCCGGACGACTCGTGCGCTGTTGCCGGAACAGCATGCGCTCGTTGATTTTATCCATGAGGCGCGGCATCAGACGTGCGCTCAGCGAATTCAGTTTGGCGGCAGCGCCGACGAATATATCGCGTTGCGGGACCACGGCCGCGCTCAGAATCGCTTCGGCCACCAGTTTCGGCGAATACAGCGGCGGCGGCAATTTCGCCTCGACCTCCATGTAATTTTTTGCATGCTCGACATACGGCGTGGCGATCGCCGCCGGTTTGATCAGCGTGACCGCAATCGGCGCGCCTTCGTGTTCGAGCTCCATGCGCAGCGAATCGGTAAACGCTTTGACGGCATGCTTCGACGCCGAATAAATTCCCTGCAGAGGAATTGCAGCATCGGATGTTTCGCTGCCCACATTGATCAGCACACCGCCGGTCCGACGCAGGTGTTCGACCGCAATGAGCGAGCCGTTCACCACGCCCCAGAAATTCGTATCGAATAGCCGGCGCTGGTCGTCCCGTGCCACCTCGGCGCTGGTGCCAAAAATCGAAACGCCGGCATTGTTGATCCAGGTATCGATGCTGCCCCAGGTATTGCTGGCGAGGTCGGCGGCGGCGCGCAGCTCGCCTTCATTGGCGACATCGGCGACAGCCCAGCGCACCTCGGCACCCTGCGCCGACAATCTCGCCGCGATGTTCTTTAGCGCTTCTTCATTGCGTGCGACCAGCATCACTTTCGCACCGCGCTTGGCGGCAAGCTCTGCAGTTGCCAACCCGATACCGCTGGTGGCGCCGGTAATAACGATAACCTGATCTGAAACCGGTTTTAATTTTAAAGTCATGACTGTTCTCCTTTCGTTGCGAACGGAAAAAATCAAAGCAAGGACTGCGCCTGACAATGCGAATGGTGACATCTACCCGGTGGCGTGAAGTATCTTTTTCGCGAGGCTGAAGTATCTTTGACAACAGGAATTATTCATCGCATTTTATAAAAGCATTTTTCTCAGGAGACTTACGATGGAAAGCCAGACACATGAATTTGGAGATCTTTTTGCACAGTTAGGTTTGCCTCACTCGGAAGCAGATATTCGAAATTTCATTGCCGCCCATCCGCTGTCACAGGAAACCCGGTTACCCGATGCGGGATTCTGGACGCCGGCACAGGCGGATTTTCTGCGCGATGCGTGGAAAGCCGACGCCGACTGGGCACCGGTGATCGATCAGCTCAATATCGCGCTGCACAGCTAAACGCTGTTATCGCGAACAAGGATAAAAGTATGAGCGGAACCAAAACCGATCGAACACTGGAAGTAAAACGCACCTTCGATATCGATCCCGACACGCTGTTCGATGCGTGGATGATGCGCGAGAAATGGCAGGCATGGATCGGCCCCGAAGGAATGTTTTGCGAGATTCCTTTATTGCAGCCGGCGGTAGGGGGCAATTTTCAGATAAAAATGAAAATTGCCGACGACCATGTCATTCCCGTGGCCGGCATTTATCGTGAAATCGAAAAACCTGCGCGCATCGTGTTTACCTGGGGGCGCGCGGACGACGATATATCGCGTCACTCGCTCATTACAGTGACGCTGAAAAATAGCGATGAAAAAACCGTGCTTACGCTGTGGCACGACGGCCTCGTCACACCGGAAAGCCGGGATGCTCATGGGCGCGGCTGGAACGAAACCTTCGATAAGCTGGAACGTTATCTGGCAAGTTGAACTTTATCTGGCAGGCTGAACGTATGCAGATTGAAGGTATTAGTGAGTTGTGCGTTTGGACCTGGTTGTAAGCCTTCGTTATCGCCGTCTAGACTGTGCGGCCTGGCACATAATGGCATCCGATGTGATTGCCGATGAATGGATAGCGAATGAAAAAAATCATAGCCGGCTTTTTGCTCGTTGTTATTTCAGCCACCGCATCGGCAGCGCCCGCCATACTCGATAAATGGTCCACATGGATCAGGGAGAAACACCCGGAAATCGATTGTCCACTTATCGCTGCCAACAGCGGCGAGCGTCAGTGCGCATGGCCGGGAAAATTACTCATTGCCATCGATGAAAAGGGTGCGCAGTTCGAACAGGCCTGGCAACTCAGCGCAGACAACTGGATTTCCCTGCCCGGCAATAAAAATCAGTGGCCGCTGGAAACCACATCGAACGGCGCAGCGCTCGCCGTCATCGAACGCAACGCATTGCCGGCAGCGAAGCTGGAGCGGGGCAATCATCTTTTGCGCGGCAGAATTGCCTGGAATGAACCGCCGCAATTCATTTACGTGCCCGCGCCAACCGCGCTGATCGAATTGCGGCGCGATGGCAGAGCCGTCGCGGTCACGCCGGATGCGGAAAATCGAATCTGGTTACGCAACGCCGCATCGACGCAGGACGACGGCAGCGATTCCGCAAAAATCGAAGTGTATCGGCGCATCACCGACAATCTGCCGCGAGAAATGACGACCGTCGTGCGGTTGTCGATCGCCGGAAAGGCGCGCGAACTGGTGACCGGCCGTTTTCTGTTAAAAGATCTCGAACCCACGCAATTTGAATCGCCCTTGCCGGCGCGTATCGAGGACGATGGCCGCCTGCGAATTCAGGCGCGGGCAGGGCAGTGGACGATTGTGCTGCACTCGCGTTTCGTCGGCGACATCAATCGTTTCCGTACCGAGCGCCTCGACGAACAGTGGCCTGCGCAGGAGATATGGAGTTTCGCAGCGAACCCATCGCTGCGGCGCGTAAAGGTGAGCGGTGGCGCGACAATCGATCCATCGCAAATCGATTTACCGGACGATTTTGCGAATCTGCCGACGTATTTACTGCAGACCGATAACGAACTGGTGCTCGAACAGCAGGATCGTGGCGATGCACGACCGGCTGCCAACGAATTGAATATCGATAAAACCGTGTGGCTGGATTTTAACGGCGACGGTGCCACGGTTCGCGATGTGATTCAGGGGCGCATGACACAGAACTGGCGGCTCGATGCGGCATCCGATCTGGTGTTGGGGCGCGCCGCTGTCGGCGGTGAACCACAATTGATTACGCGTATCGCTAACGACGGTCCGGGCGGCGTTGAAATCCGCGCGGCCGATATTCATATCGATGCCGTCAGTCGCATCGGTGAATTGCGCAATATTTCCGCGAGCGGCTGGAACAGCGAATTCAGCAGCGAACGACTCTCGCTGCAATTACCGCCAGGCTGGATGTTGTGGCACGCAGCGGGGCCGGATGTAGTGTGGGGCTCGTGGCTGTCGCACTGGAATCTGTGGAATATTTTTCTGACACTGCTGGTTGTCGTCGCCGTTTACAAATTATTCGACTGGCGTATTGCCGCGCTCGCGCTGGCAACCCTGGGGCTGACGTATCACGAAGCCGAATCGCCCGTCTTGCTGTATATCCCGATTCTGATCGCCATCGCGCTGCTGCGGGTACTGGGTCCTTCGAAGTTAAATAATTTCATCGTGCGCTGCGGCTATTTGTTCGCGATCTGTTTAATCGTCACGCTGCTCGCGTTTGCATTGATACAGATACGCACGGCGATTTATCCGCAACTGGAAATGGCAGGGGGGTTCAATACAACCGCCATGCGCCATGCGGCATCGTCTGAAGCTCGCGAGCTCGCTGCCGCTCAGGCGATTTCCGCAGTGGCTGCAAAAAAAGCCGAATCCGCCGCGGATGAATACAAGGTCATGGCGGCGCCGGCTCCCTATTCAGCGCCGCGGCCGCAACGTTATCAGGCCAGCAACAATGTGCAGACCGGGCCGGGCATGCCTGCCTGGTCATGGCACTCGGCGACACTGGAATGGAGCGGTCCAGTCAGCGCGAAAGAAACGCTGAGCGTGTATTTGTCGGGCCCGTGGCTGACGCGGTGCATAAAAATTTTCAACGTGCTGTTGTCGTCGGCCCTCACCGCGATATTGCTGATCGCATTCTGGAAGGCACGCGGGCGGGGCGATGAGCATTCGCAGGCGACGCCGATGGCGGCATCCGCACTCGCTCTGTTTATGGTTTTCGGGACAATGGCTGCGCAGGTACCGGACGCTGTGGCTGATGAATTTCCGCCGAAATTTCTGCTCGATGAACTCGAACAGCGTTTGACGAAGCAACCCGATTGCATTCCCGATTGCGCAGCGATCGATTCGGTGCTGGTGAAAGCCGGCGGTGATCGCATCGCGTTTCATTTGCGCGTGAGTGCCGCGACCGATACGGGTTTGCCACTGCCGGCCATTGCCAACTGGCAGCCGCAGACCGTTGCAGTGGACGGTGCGCAAAAACCGTTTGTTGCGCGTATCGGCGAATCGCAATGGATTCCGTTGCCACGCGGTCGTCACGACATCGTTATCGATGGACCCTTGCACAGCGACGATGTCACCGCGCAATTTCCATTATCGCCGCACGATGTGTTCGTCATTGCAGATGAGTGGGATGTGTCTGGATTGAATGGGCGCCAGCTCACCGCCAACACGCTGCAATTGCAGAAACGCCAGCGCAATGCCGCGCGCGATACGCTGATGCAGGAACCCGCGAAGCCCTTCGTCAGCGTTACGCGCACGATGAATCTCGACATCGACTGGACACTGACCACGACGGTAACGCGCATGGCACCGGCACAGGGAGCGATCAATGTGTCGTTGCCGCTCCTCGCGGGCGAGTCGGTGCTATCGAATAATTTTTCGGTCAGGGATGGAAAAATCGATATCAGTCTCGGCTCGCAGCAAAACGCCGTGCAATGGACTTCAGTGTTGAACCAGACTGGCGTGTTGAACCAGACCGGCGTGTTGAACCAGACCGGCGTGTTGAATCAAACGGGCGCGTTGAAATCTACATCGCCATTGCAATTAAAAGCGCCTGAAACGCAGCAGTGGGTTGAAACCTGGGAAGTGGTTGCATCACCGCGCTGGCATGTCACCAGCAAGGGACTCACGCCGGTGAAGCGCGCGGGGGCGGACGCGGCCTACTGGCGCTGGCAGCCCTGGCCGGGTGAATCACTGCAGCTCGATATCGCGCAGCCGATGGCGATTCAGGGTGCGACCACAACCGTTGAAAATGCCGAAATGATTCTATCGTCGGCCAGGCACAGCAGCGAGTTGTCGCTGCAATTCGATGTGTCGAGTTCGGTCGGCGGCGATTATCACATCGAGCTGCGCGAAGCCGCCGAGTTGAAAAGCGTGAATTTGAACGGCAGCGACATTTCGCCATCGCGCAACGAAAATAAAATCGTGCTACCGCTGAACCCCGGAAAAAATCATGCGGAAATTCAGTGGCGACTCGAACGCGGCACCAGTTTCGCGGTGCGTTCACCGGACATTGTTTTCGACACGCCCACAAACAATATATCGCTGCAAATCAAATTGCCGCAGGATCGCTGGCCGCTGTGGTTGTCGGGGCCGAGTCTGGGTCCCGCGATGCTGTTCTGGGGCGAGCTGATCGTCATCATCGGACTCGCCGTCGGTTTGGGCACGCTCATACAGCGCGCGCAACTGAGCATCCCGTTGCGCACCCTGCAATGGCTGTTGCTGGGAATCGGCATGAGCACGATATCCGCAGTCGGAAGCCTGCCGGTGGTGCTCTGGTTTTTTGCGCTCGAAGCGTGCTCGCGCGTATCGATGCCATCGGGCCGCGGCCGATACAACCTGATCCAGAGCGCCATCGTGCTGCTGACATTGATCGCGGCATCGAGCCTGTTATCGACGATTCCCCGCAGCCTGCTGTCGACACCGGACATGCAGGTGACCGGCAACGGCTCGTACAATTATTTCTATCAGTGGTACCAGGATCGCAGCGACCAGACGTTGCCGGCGGCGACAGTATTCAGCGTATCGATCTGGATTTATCGACTGGCGATGCTGCTGTGGTCGTTATGGCTGGTGTTTTCGCTCCTGCGCTGGATCAAATGGGGCTGGCAGCAATTCAGTCGCCAGACGCTGTGGAAAGCCAAGCCGCCGGTGAATAAGACCGAAAACATCAAAGAGAAATGAAGTTTCGCCGGTTATGTGCGATTGAGCAGGGTGCAGTTCGTTAATTTCTATTAGCTCAGCCTTTCCGCTTGTTGACGCTTGACGTTAATGGCGCACCTCGTTAATACTTCCATATGATAAAAACCTTTGCCGATAAAGAAACAAAGCAGCTTTTTGAAAAGAGAGTTGCCCGAAGGATACCGGCTGATATTCAGCGCGTTGCGCTGCGTAAGCTGCTCCAGCTCCATGCTGCGGTCGAGCTGGAATTCCTGCGTATTCCCCCCGGGAATCGGTTGGAATCGTTAAAAGGTGATCGTGCCGGTCAGTACAGTATTCGTATCAATGATCAGTGGCGAATCTGTTTTAACTGGCATAACTCAGATGCGTACGATGTTGAAATTGTGGATTATCACTAGGAGGTCAATATGGCTAAGCAAGCATTAGCGCCGGTCCATCCGGGTGAAATTCTGTTAGAAGATTTCATGAAGCCGCTTGGGATCAGTCAATACGCACTTGCGAAGGCGATTAGTGTATCGGCTCGCCGTATCAATGAAATTGTGCATGCGAATCGCGCGATCACGGCAGATACAGCGTTGCGACTCGGGCGCTACTTTGGTGTTGATCCGCAATCATGGATGAATTTGCAATCTCATTATGATCTTGAAATGGCAGCACTTGAAATTGGCATACGCCTTGATCAAGAGGTTAGCCCGAGAGCTGCTTGAATTTTTGATGCTCTCGGCGGCTGTTTTTTATCCAGACCGGTTTACTTTTAACTTATGTAAATATGCCTTTTCAAAACTAACCTCTATAATAATCAGGTTTATGAACCATCGGTAAGGTTTTGTATGGCCAATAATTTAACCATTCCCGATTCAACCGCACTGATCGCATCGCCGACGGATAATCCGGCGCTCACCGATAATCCGGCGGCCATGTATCTGGCGACTTTGGGTTCAGCGCAAAGCCGCCGCGTGATGCAGTCGCGGCTCAATCGTTTCGCCAGATTATTGAAGCTCGAAAACTGGTATCAGATTCCCTGGCGCGAATTCGATCGTCCCTGGCTGCTGCTGGCCAAAGAGGCGCTGGTCGTCGATCAGCGCTCGCCCGATACCGTCAATGCGATGCTGTCGATGCTCAAAGGCGTTGCCCTGCAGGCCTGGGAATTGAAACTGATCGACGATCACACGTATCTGCGCATCAAGAACACCAAAGCGATTCGCGGGCAGCGGGTGCCGAAACGCCGCTGGCTGGAAAAGGACGATATCGTCAAATTGCTCGACCAGTGTTTGAAGGATGACCGTTTACAGGGGCTACGCGATGCCGCGTTGCTCGCATTGCTGTATGGCTGCGGATTGCGCCGCTCGGAGGTCGTGGGCATCGATTTAACGCATATCGATGAAAAGGAGCGCGCGATCCGAATTTTGGGTAAAGGCAATAAAGAGCGCATCGTGTATCCACCGGGGCGGGCATGGGAAATGATGCGCGAATGGATAAAAGAAGGGCGTGGCGATGACGAAGGCCCCCTCTTCTGCCGTATCCGCAAGGGCGACATGGTGACCCTGGAGCGACTGAGCGATCAGGCGGTGTATTACATCATTCAACGTTTAATTTTATTGACGGGTGTCGACAGTTTTTCACCACACGATTTACGTGGCTCGTTCATCTCGTATTTATTGGATAACGGCGAAGATATTAAAACCGTTGCGGATATTGTCGGGCATGCGGATGTGCGAACTACTGCTGGATATGATCGGCGTGGCGAACAGCGCAAAAAGGCTGCCAATCGGAGAATCGATTTTTAAATAATTTGCGGGCCACCCTCTCCTGCACCGCAATGCGATACCCCGCTCACCAGCGCGCGGCTGTTTGGCTGGCATGCGGCGTTATTCCCCACGGGCTACAGCGGGATGAATCGAATCCGCACCGGCACCTTTCGCGATGACATCAATGGGCCGATGCAGGTCGTCTCCGGTCCGATCGGGCGCCAGCGGGTGCATTTCGAGGCGCCGCCAGCGACCCGGCTCGACGCGGAGATGACGCGCTTTATCGATTGGGTCAATGCCGACACACCGGATCATCCGGTTCTGAAAGCCGGAATTGGTCATCTGTGGTTTGTCACGTTGCATCCCTTCGACGATGGCAACTATGCCAGCTCCTTCATCTTCAGAAGACAGACACAACCCGCCGCGATAAATATCGGTATCGCAAAATAGAGGAATAATGTCGGTCTCGACACGCCCAGTGCGAGCATGAAGCCGGCGAGGGCCGGGCTCAGCACCGCGCCACCGCGTCCAACCCCCGCTGCCCAGCCCAGCCCGGTGCTGCGAATCTGCGCGGGATATACCGCCAGCGCGACGGTATAGAGATTCGCAAATCCGCCCATCAGGGTGGCGCCGATGGTAAAAAGCATTCCCCACAAAATGAATGTCGAGGACGGCTGCAGTGCGTGCAGCAATCCGGAAAAAATCACGATCAATATTCCGCCCACGATAAAGCTCGCGGTAATGACCTGGTTGAGCGGCCACCACCGTCCCAGCCAGCCGATGATCGATGTGCCGATCATGCTGCCGATCGGAATGACAACGCCGCTGCGAATGGCTTGTTCATGCGGCATTCCCAAACTGGATAAAATCTGCGGCACCCAGCTGGCGAGGAAATAAACGGCGATATATCCGAAAAAAAACGATCCCCATAACAGGCCGGTGATTTTTTTTCGCTCTGGTATGAATAACGAAACGATGCTCGCGGATTCTTTTTCTGGATCGATCGCCGGCAGATGCGCCACCTCGTCCTGACCGAGATAACGCAGCGTTTTATTGACTTTTTCAAGCGTCTTGCCGGTGTTATCGACGGTGTCGTTGCGTTTTTTCTGTTTGATGATGAAGGAGAGTGTTTCCGGAACGATGGCAAAAACCAGCGCGCCCAGCGCGAGGGTAATCAATCCTGCGTAGAGAAATATGCTCATCCATCCGTGCGTGGCGATGACGGCGGCGGCGACCAGCCCCCCCACTACCGAACCCAGTGCCGACCCGGCAAAGAGCGTCGAAAGAATGCCCGTGCGATATCTGGCAGGGCTGAGTTCGCCTACCAGCGGCGGCAGTGCGACCACCAGTGCGCCGATGGCCAGACCGGCGATAACACGCGCAACCACCAGTTCATAAACATCGCTGGTGTAGATGACTGCGCTGGTGGCGACTCCGGCAGCTATCAATGCAATGATTACCACGATGCGGCGCCCGTAAATATCGGCGAGCGGTCCGAGAAAAACGGCACCCAATGTCATTCCCAGTAAGCCGCCGCTAAATACCAGCCCCATCTGTTCGGAGGAAACGCCCCACGCCTGAGTGATTGCGGGTGCGGCATAGGCGATGATGAGAATATCGAAACCTTCGAGCAGAAAGACGAAGAAACACAGAATCAGAATACAAAACTGAACGGGCGTTATTTTCGATTCGTCGAGAATTTCCTGCGACTGAGTAAGCGTGTTAGTCGGATTGCTCATGGCGGCCCTGTACGGCGCGCCGGAACCGGCGCGCCGAATTCAAATGGGTAATTCCACCCAGACTGCCCGCGCTAACGGGCAGCCTGGGTGGCGTTTGTCGAACGTATTGCGAAGTGATGCAGCCCTGTTATCAGAACCGGTAGCGGGCCTGAAGACCGTAGGTGCGGGGATCGCCAAATACCTTGGTGCTGACGCCGACGCTCGCGCTCTGATAGAGCTGGATGCCGCCGAGGGAATACTCCTCGTCGGTGAGGTTTTTGATGAACGCCGTAATGTCGATCGGCGCGCCCATCACCTGTTCCCAGCTCACGCTGGCATCGTAGAGCCAGTAATCGGATTGCTGCATCGTGCCGTGGAGATGTTCGGGAATCGCGGCGATATCCGCACTCGTGTGCAGCGAATTGATCCAGACCTCATCCTGATAGCTGGCGCCCGCGACGAAGCGCAGCGAGCCCGCTTCACCCAGCGGCCAGAGATAGGTCGCGGTGAGCGTGGCGGCGTGCTCGGGCGTGAACGGGAATGGTGTGTTGGAAAGATCGGCGCCCGTGGTCGGGTCCTTCCAGCTTTTGTATTTGGGATCGGTGTAGACGTAGCTGAGCGTGAGGGTGAGGTTTTGGGTCGGCGCGATGGTCTGGTCGAGCTCGATACCGAAAATCTCCGCCTTCGCCGCGTTCTGAATCGAGGAGCCCGGAATGCCGCTGCTGCTCACCGCCACGGTGCGCTGGATATCGTCATACCACTGCTGATAGGCCGCGACGTTGCTGCGCAGCTGCCAGTCGCCGATGAACCAGTCGATCTTCGCGCCGAGTTCCAGATCGAGCACGGTTTCCTGCTCGAACGGCTCGCGCTCGGCGAAACGGCTGGCTCTCGCATTGAAACCGCCGGCGCGATAGCCATAGCGGCTGGCGGCATAGAACAGCTTGTCGTTGTCGGGTTTGTATTCGATCGAAACCGTGCCGGTCGGCTGGTTGAACGAGGCGTCCGACTTCACGGAACAGGCGTCGGCGGCGAGCCGTACGTTGCTGGCGTCGTACATGGTGCAGCTGATGCCGGCGCCGGTGATCACGCGGTTGGCGATGGTCATTTCCTTATCGTCGTAGTTCAGGCGAACACCGGCGGTGCTCGACCACTGATCGCTGAAGTGATACGTGCCCTGCGTGAATACCGAATAGCTCTGGTTGGTCATGTCGGCCGTCTGCAGCACGCGCAGCCCGCGGTTGTAGCCGGGCGAATCCTCGATGCCATCCTCGTAGTAGTAATAGAGGCCGGCGACCCAGTCGAGGCGGTTATCGAGTGCCTTGCCGAGCAGCTGCAATTCGTAGCTGGCGTGTTTCAGTGTCGATGTCTGATCCGATGAGACCACCTGCGGCAGCACCGCCGAGCCATCGAGATCGGTGGCTTCGAATGACTTCATGTCGCGATAGCCGAGAATGCTCTTGACTGTCATGTCGCTGCCGAGATCGAAGGTCGTGGTGTTGAAAATACCCCAGGCGCGAACGTCGGCGTACGGCTTGATATCGGACTCGATGTCTTTGTTGTCGCGCTGCTCCGCCCGCGCCAGCGTCTGCGCCAGCGGCAGATAGTAGGTCGCGATGTTGGCGCCGCTGAACGAGGCCGGGTTGACCGCCTGGATCACGTGGCCACGGCCGGCGACATGCGCTTCGTCCCAGCTCAGGATCGTGTCGTTTTCAATCGCGTCGGTGATGTTCCAGATCGCGGTGATGCGGCCCGAGCGATCGCGGCGACCGCCGAGTTTCTCGCCATTGAGCGCATTGCTGGCAACATTGGTCTGCCAGCCATCGCTGTCCACCGTACGTCCGGCAAGGCGCAGTTTGAAATTGTCCGCCGCTGGCAGATCGAGGCCGAACTGGGTTTCGATGCGATCGTAATTGCCATAGCTGAACGCGAATTCGCCGCCGAACCGGTCGCCCGGACGCTTGGGCGTCAGCAGCACCGCACCGCCCGTGGTGTTGCGGCCGAACAGCGTGCCTTGCGGGCCTTTCAGCACCTGCACCGAGCCGAGATCGTACATGCCCAGATTGCTGCCCTTGGCGGGCGACAGCACGGTATCGGCGAAGTAGATGGCGACGGTCGGGTCCTGGCCGTACAGCGCTTCGGTCGGACGCACACCGCGCAGCGAATACACCGGGGAGTTGGCGCGACCGGACGCCGAGCTGACGGAAAGCGATGGTGCGATCGCCTTCAGATCCTCCATCCGGGCGATGCGGAAATCGTCCAGTTTTTCCTCGCCGAACGCATCGACCGCGATGGGGATCGATTGCGCGCTCTCTTCGCGCCGGCGCGCCGTGACCACGACCTCCTCGAACGTTGAGTGACCGGATTTGGCGGTGGGGGCTACCGGCTGGCTGCCCGCCTCCTGTGCCACGGCTGGCGTGTGAGCCACGAAAGCCATGATGGCGGCGGACAGTGCAGACAGAATTCCCTGCTGGTTGCAGTTGGTTTTATTTTGCTTCATGGACCAGAACCTCGCGTTGTTATCGTCGATGTCCAGGGTCAGGCTGCTCTCGGTGCGAACGCTGATCTGCAGACAGGAATCCTTGATCAGCGCCTGCAGGCCCTCCTCCAGGGTATGTTCACCCTGCACGCGGTTGACCTTGAAATCCTTCACCGCATCGAACGGGTAGATGATCTGGATACCCGCCTGTTCGGCGAACAGATTCAGTCCCCGGTGCGCCGGCAGATCAGCGGGAATGTCGAAGCGGATGAGCTTCCCCGTTGCGTGACCACTGCCGGCGAAGATGAGGCCCGATACCACCAGTAGCAGTGTGCGGGCCATCCGCAGGCCGCCGGCCAGCGCTGTCCGCGCACACAGACTATCTCCGAGATTTTTATTCGACCCCTTCGATAACAAAGACCGTTGAGTCATGGCAAGTCCGCTATCTCTGGCTGAAAATTTTTATCGTTATGCTTCGATCGGCGTGCGCCGGCACGGCCCGGGCCTGTTCAGCTCCGTTTGCCCGCGTCGTCGCGCAGCAGGCGAATGGTTTTTCCGTCGCGACTCACCGTCACGCCGAAACCGGTTTCGAGCGCTTTCATCAGACTGTCGACGTCCCCGATGTCGAAGTAGCCGCCGACACGCAAACCGGCGATTCTGGGATCGGCGATGACGATGTTCAGGTCCGAATAGCGCGCCACTTCGTCGAGCACCTGCGCCAGTGTTTCGCCCTGAAACATCCATTTCCCCTTGCGCCACGCCAGGCGCTGCTCGATCCGGTGACCGGGCAGTGTGTCGGTTTCGGTCACCTGCTCCGCGTATCTCGCGGTGCCGCCGCTTTTCAGCACGACATTGCCCGCGCGCGCGGTTGCCTTCGCCGAAGCCGCCGGCCCTTCGGGCTGGCGGGCTGCGGGTGCATGGACAGAAGCCGGTACGACCTCGACAACGCCCTCCTCGACCAGGACATCCACCTGCGCTCCCGTCATTCTCACGTCGAAGGCGGTGCCGATGGCGCGAACGCGGCCGCTGCCGGCATGAACCACGAAGGGGCGATCGGGATTTTTCGCGACCTTGAAATGCGCCTCACCGCGATGCAGGTAAACGTTGCGCGCGGCGCCATCGAAGCGTATCTGCACTTCGGATTGCGTATTCAGTGTGAGTATCGACCCGTCCGCCAGCGTGACCACCGACTGCTCGCCCAGCCCGGTTCGATAGACCGGCTCGGACGCGACGGCGGCGGAAGCCTCGCGGATCACAGCGCCGGCATCGCCGCGAAAGCCGTGCAGGTAAACGCCGGCAGCGACGATGACAGCCGCGCAGCAGGCCGCGAAAGACAGTGCCCACTGCCAGCTTCGACGCGGCGGTTCGGCCCGATCGGGGAAGAGTTCGGCGAGTACGGCCAGCGAATCCATCGCACCCCAGACCTGGGCCATCTGCACCAGTGCCGCGCGATGACTGTCATCGCGCTGGAGCCATTCGCGCAGCTCCTCGCGGGCCTTTGTATCGAGAGCGCCGCCATCGAGACGGGCGACCCACATCGCGGCTTGTTCCCGCACTCTGACGGGATCGGGGAAGGGAATGACGGTTTTCATGAACGGTGGCGTCCAGTCCTACTAACGGCCGCCGACGGACCGGCGTGGTTTACGGAATCCGCAGCGCCTTCGAGGCTCTGTAGCTGCGCCGCGCAACGCGACATGCCCTTGGCCAGATGCTTTTCGACGGTGCTCACGGCAATACCGAGACGATCTGCCACCTCCTGCTGCGAAAGACCGTAGACCTTGCGCAGCAGCAGCACCTGACGGCACTGATAAGGTAGCGAAGCCGCTGCCCGGCAGAAAAGTTCGAAGCGCTGCTGGGACGCCACGGTATCTTCCAGGGAGACGGTATCCGATAAGACCTCCAGCTCCGGAAAATCCTCTATGTAGTCTTCCAGCAGGCTGGATTTGCGCGCGAGCGAATTGAGCGCCAGATTGTGGGCCGTGCGGAACAGATAGGCCTGCCGGCAGCGAATCTCGCCCTTCGACCCCGCTTCCAGTACGCGGACGAAGGCCTCCTGGGCGATATCGTCGACATCCTCGGGGCGCTTGAGAATTCTTTTGAGATACCGCTTCAACGTGCCACTAAAGTCGTGCCATTGTTTTTCCATCGGCATGCCTGTGCGTTTCTAATTATCGTGGTGCGCATGGTAAACCGACCTGTCCCGACGAAACAGTGCCGCGAAAGAACCGGGTGCCGCTCTCCCAGCCCCGGTTCCCGCTTCGCTTCTTACTCCTCCAGCAGCGAGCGCAACATCCACGCGGTCTGTTCGTGCACCGTCAGGCGCTGTGTGAGCAGATCGGCGGTCGGTTCATCGCTGGCCTTGTCGGCCACCGGAAATATGCTGCGTGCGGTACGCGCCACCGCTTCATGCCCGGTCACCAGAATGGCGACCATCTCCAGCGCTTTCGGCGGAGTGACGGGAACATCCTTGATCGAACTCAGCTTGCTGAATTGCGCATACGAGCCCGGCGCCGCATGGCCGAGCGAACGGATGCGTTCGGCGATGGGATCGACCGCATTCCACAGCTCCGTGTACTGCGTCATGAACATCGTATGCAGCGTATTGAACATCGGTCCGGTCACGTTCCAGTGGAAATTGTGCGTGGTCAGATACAGCGTGTAGGTATCGGCGAGCAGCTTGCTGAGCCCCTGCGCAATCGCGGCGCGATCCTTCTCGTCGATACCGATATTGATCTGCAGGTTCGCCTTGCTTTTCTTTGCCATGACATGAACTCCTTGCATCCAGTGTTTCGAAAATGTATTCGGGTTGGTGACAAACCGCTTCGATTCTGACGCTACTGACTTTTCTGACGCTACTGACTTTTTTTACCGGCGGTCTGTGCCCGAGCCCGCAGAGTCATCAGCGCCATGAAATCCCCTGCCACCCTCAGTGGCGGGCCGGTTCGCCCGCTGTGGTGAGATGCCGGTGAAACAGGTTTTTGAAGCGCGTTTCGAGGCCGTGGATGTAAGTGAACGTCACCGGCACCACGAGCAGGCTGAGCGCGGTCGACGTTACCAGACCGCCGATCACCGAAATCGCCATCGGCTGACGGAAGCTCGCATCGCCGCCGAAACCCAGCGCGATGGGCACCATGCCCGCAATCATCGCCACCGTCGTCATCACGATCGGACGCGCGCGCTTGTGACAGGCATCGACGATGGCATCGTGCCGGCTCAGACCCCGATCGCGCATGCTGACGATGGTGTATTCCACCAGCAGAATCGAATTTTTCGTCACGATGCCCAGCAACATCACGATACCGATCAGGGCCGGCAGCGCCAGCTGTTCGCCGGTGATCAGCAGCGCCACCACCGCCCCGCCGATCGATAGCGGAATCGCGGAGAGAATCGTGACCGGCTGGAAGAAATCCTTGAACAGCAGCACCAGAATACAGAACACGCACAACACGCCGATGCCGATGGCAACGCCGAAATTGGAGAAGAGTTCGATCATGACTTCGCTGTCGCCGGTTTCGATCAGCTTCACGCTGGACGGCATACCCTTGATGGCCGGCAGCGACTTGGCGCTTTCCAGTGCCTTGCCGAGCGGCGAGCCGCCGAGATCGGCATTGACCGTGACGAAACGCTGGCGATCGAAGCGATCGATCTGCGACGGCCCGGTGCTGGTGGAGATCTCGGCGATGGTGGCGAGTGAGGTGGTGCCGCTGCGCGTCGGCACGCGCAGGTTCGCCAGCGTGTCGATGTCCTGTCGTGCGCTGTCGGGCAGCTGCACGCGGATATAAACCTGCCGGCTGTCCAGATTCATCTTGGAAAGCTGCGCCTCGAAATCGCCCGCTGTCGCCACGCGGACGGTATCGCCGATGACCTGGCTCGGAACACCGAGCTCCGCTGCGCGCGCGCGATCGGGCCGGATCACGATTTCGGGCCGATCGAGACTCGCCGTGCTGTTGATGTTGCTCAGCCCGGGAATACTGCGCAGCTGTTGCGCAAGGTTCTGCGCCGTGGCCGTGAGCGCGGAGGTGTTATCGCTGGCCAGCAGAATCGACAGCTTTTCGCCCGGGCCCCCCGTGCTCAGGGAAAAGCGCGCACCGGGAACCGTCGCCAGCTGCGTGCGAATATCGTTTTCGATGGCGTTCTGGCTGCGGCGCTTGCCGCGCTCGCCGAAGACGACGATGAGATTGCCCCGCCGCACCTCGCCCACCTGCGCCATGCCCGCACCGGCGGCGGCCTGAGCCTCGCCGACGGTGGTGAAGATGTGATCGACGCCGGGAATCTCCCTGAGCGCATGGCGGGCGGTTTCGGCGGTGGCCAGCGTGCGTTCGAGCGAGCTGCCCGGCGGCAATTCCACCGTGATGGTGGTGTAACCCCGATCGGCCGGCGGAATGAAGCCGGCGGGCAATGTCGCCATCAATCCCAGCGACAGGATGAAGAACAGCGTCGCCGACACCATCGTGGTTTTGCGATGGGCCAGACACCAGTCCACACCGCGCAGATAACGGCTCATGATCGGGCCGTCGTTTTTCTCCTCGCCGTGATCGGCTTTCAGGAAATACACCGCCATGACCGGTGTCACCATGCGCGCCACCAGCAGCGAGGCCAGCACGGAAATAACGATCGTCCAGCCAAATTCGCGAAACACCCTTCCCGAAACGCCGCTCATCAGCGAGGTCGGCAGGAAGACGACGACCAGCGCGAACGTGGTCGCCAGCACGGCCAGCGCAATTTCGTTGACCGCCTCCTCCGCCGCTTCGCGCACCGATTTGCCCATGCGCTTATGGCGGACGATATTCTCGACCTCCACAATGGCGTCATCGACCAGAATGCCCACCACGACGGCGAGCGCGAGCAGGGTCAGCGTATTCAGCGTGAATCCGACCCAGTGAATCACCGCGAAGGTCGGGATGATCGACAGCGGCAGCGCCACTGCGGAAATGAACGTCGCGCGCCAGTCGCGCAGAAAGAACCAGACCACGATCACGGCGAGAATCGCGCCTTCGTACAGCATATGCATCGAACCCTCGTACTGTTCGAGCGTGTACGTCACCGGGCTGTTGACGAGCGTGATCGTCAGATCGGGATGCGCCTGCTTCAGCGTTTCGAGAGCCGCGCTCGCCGCCTCGGTAATCTGCGTTTCATCGAAACCCTTCGCGCGGAAATAACGGAAACCCACGGTGGGCTTACCGTCCAGCAGCGCCTGCTGGCTGCGCTCGGCAAAACCGTCGCTGATGGTGGCGACCTGATCGAGACGTACCGTGCGCCCATCGAGCAGCGCGATCGGCATCGCCGCCAGATCGGCGGCGCGGGCAGCGGTCGCCACCGTGCGCACCGATTGCTCGATGTTTCCGACTTCCGTGCGGCCGCCCGAGGATTCCATCTGCACCTGTTTCAGCGCGCGCGAAATGGCGGTGGCGGTGACATCGAGCGCCGCCATTTTCACCGGGTCGACCGTGATGCGGATTTCGCGATCGACACCGCCGATCCGCTCGAACTTGCCGACGCCTTTTACCGCCAGCAGCGTTTTGGCGACCGTATCCTCGACGAACCAGGACAGCGCCTCCTCGTCCATCCGCGTCGATGAAATCGCGTAAGTCACCAGCGGTTCGGCGGCCACATGGATCGCGCTGACAGTGGGCTGCAACAAATCCACGGGCAGTTCGGAACGCACGCGATCGACGGCATCCTTGCTTTCGATCAGCGCTTCGGACAACGCCTTCTCCAGCACGAACTCGACCGTCATGGTCACGGTGCCATCGGTGATCGCCGTGCTGATATGTTTCAGGCCGGATACCGTGGCCAGCGAATCCTCGACCTTGCGCGCGACCTCGGTTTCCAGCTGTGAAGGCGCGGCGCCGGGCAGGCTCAGGGTGATCGTTACCGCGGGCAGCTCCATATCCGGAAAATTCTGAATCGGCAGCGCGCGAAAACCCACCACGCCCGCCAGCGTCAGCAGCATGAAAAGCAGAATGGACGGGATGGGATTGCGGATCGACCAGGTGGCGAAACTCATGGCCGGGCACCCTGGACGGGTTTGCCCTGCGACGGGGTTTCTGCCTGCTTACCTTGCCTTTGCGGAGTCTGGGTCTGCGGGGCCTGGGTCTGCGGAGTCTGTGTTTGAGGAGCCTGTGGCTGCTCAGCACGGCTGACGACGCGCACGGCGTCTCCCTCGTTGAGGAAACCGGCACCCTGCATGACCACACGCGCGCCCGCGCTCAATCCCGCGGTGATCTCGACCTCGTTACCGCGGTGGCGGCCGGTCGTCACCGGTTGCTGCACCACCTTGAAAATCGCTTCGTTCTTAGCGCCCGGTTTATTTTTATCGCCGGCTTTATTCTTGTCGCCACCGGCCGCTTCGGAGGCTTCACCGGCCTTGAAGGCTTCGCCAGCCCTGAAGACATAGGTGCGGCCGTCGCGGATCACCACGCTCACCGCCGGCACCACCAGCGCCGGGCGCGACTGCATCGCAATCGTGCCGCTGACATACATGCCCGCGTGCGCACTGCTGCCCGGCACGATATCGGCATACGCCGTCGCCATTCGCGTCTGCGCATCGAGCGATGGCGAGAGCTGACGGACTTTTGCCTGCGCCGTAGTGCCGTCGGGTAGCGCCAGCGCAACGCCCTGCTTCGGTTTGACGCGCGGCATCTGATCGGCGCTGAGTTCGCCGCGCCATTCCAGACGACTGTTCACGATCAGCCGGAAAAGCTCGCCGCCGACCGTGCCGATTGCACCGAGCGTCGCGCTGCGCGCGCTGATCAGGCCGTCCTCCGGCGCCACCACCGTGGCGTAACGCAGTTGCAGATTCTTGGCGTCGAGTCGCGCTCTGGCGACCGCAGCCTGGTGAATGTAATTATCGATCTGCTGCCGGCTCAGCGCGCCCTTTCCTTCCAATGCGACAGCGCGCAAGCGATCGGCCTCCGCCTGCTCCCACATCGCCTGCAGCTCGGCGTGTTCGGCTTTGAGCGTCTCCGTGTTGAAACGCGCGAGCACATCGCCCTTCTTCACGCGATCGCCGACATTCACTTTTAATTCGATCAGGCGCTGCCCCGCGATTTCCGAACCGATGACGGCTTCCTGCCATGCGACGACCGGACCGGAAACCTGAATCGTTTCGGGCCAGTCCGCTGTGGCGGCCGTCGCCAATTGCACCGTGAGCGCAGGCGCCGCCTGTGCTGCAGAAGTGTCGGCTTCCCTCTTTCCGCAGCCATGCAATGCCGCGAAAATCCCGATCATCACCGCCGCCCTCAGTGCGATTGTCGAATGATGGGTGAAACGTTGACGGCGAATGCCGACACAAAACGATAGGCTCATTTATTGATACTTCATTCAAGGATTGCAGACGGTGAATTCAGCGAGGCATACAAAACGGTAAACGCGTGTATACACTAGGTAGGCCCCCTGCGGATGTCAACGCATGTTTACCTGTTTACGGTGCGCGCCAATGGCTATCAAGAATCCTGTGGACACCGGCCATAAAGAAAAAATAATGAAGCGCGGCGATGCGAAGGTGACGCGTGCAAAAATTCTGAAGATCGCGACGATGCTGTTTGTCGATCGCGGCTACGAAGACGTCGGCATGCGGGAAATTGCGGCCAAAGCGGGCGTGACCGCAGCCATGATCAACCGCTATTTCGGCACGAAGGAAGCACTGTTCGTGGAATTGATCGGCGATGCGTTCGTCTTCACCGAATTACTGCAGGGACCACGCGCCGGCTTCGGCAAAAAAATCGCCACCCTGGTGCTGCAGCCCTGCGGGCCTTTCGAAAGCCGCTGCATCGAAGAAGAACATTTCAAAATGCTGCAGATCATCATCCGCTCGGCGGCAACCGAAGGCGCGCCGCTGCAGATTCAGGAAATTCTCGACAAACAGATATGGCAGCCGCTCATCGCCTTCCTCGGCGGAAAAAATGCACACGAACGCGCCGAACTGATTGTGGCAACCATCATCGGCTTCGTCCTGATGAACAAAAAAATCGGCAGCCCGAGCCAGAAAAAAAGCCGACCCGACGTGCTTGCGTCGTTACTGGCAACCACCATTCAAAATTATGTCGATGCGGAATAATTGCACTCGTGCATCAGTGAACAATGTTATGGGGATACAGAGGATGGCCGAGCACCTGCTAAAGGAATATCTGATCCGAAGCGTGGCGGACGATTACGAAAATTTCGAATTCCTTCGCCAGCAGATCATTGAATGGCACCTGCAACAAAAGAAAACTTTTTCACCCGAAGCGCTACTGGCCGCGATAATCGAATCGATCGACGGCGGACTGATGAATGCCTATAAATTCAATTCCACGCTCAGATCATTTCAGCAATGCGAATTTCAGACGTCGTCGCCCCACGACTACTGGTTTCTGAAAAAAGGCGCGCTCGGTTATCCGCACAATCTGTAACTTGCGCAGACGCCGCAACTTACACAGACGCTGTAACTCACGCAGAGGCTGTAACTCACGCAGAGGCTGTAACTCGCGCAGCCAACTCGTAGCGATTCAGGACACCGCGTTTTAAAGCGCGGCATGGCGATTGCTTCGTAATTCAAAAAATCTGCGGTGAGCCGATATGAATTTCATGCAAAGCCCCTTGAGAAATTCCGCGCGGCGACGCGTCATCCCGTCATATCGGGACCTGTACGATGAAATGTTAAATAGCAAACCATCGGATAGTGTGGCGCAGTTTCTTCGCGCTCAGCTCGAATGCGCACGTGGACTTGCGCATGATTTACCGATGGATCTGGAAGACCTTGCCGGCTGGGCCGAACGTAACGTCATCGCCGTCGGTGTCGAATACCGGGAATATCTGCGCGCCCGCCAGGACGGAAAACCCCGTCGTTATTTTTCGAACAAATCGCACGCGCTGCATTTCCTGAAAAATGTTGCGCCCACCAAGCTTGTCGACGGCAGCTGGCTTTACGGCGCCGTGCAATGCTGGAACGAACCGCGCTTTCAGGATGTCATCCGGATTTATCTGGAAGAGCTGGGCGATGGTATCGCGTCGAAAAACCACGTCGTCATTTTCAAGCGGCTGCTCGCAGAAAATCATTGCGAATGGCACTCGCTCTCTGCGAGCAACGAATTGAACGACGATGTATTCCAGCAGGGAGCGATCCAGCTCGCCCTTGCTCATCGGGGCCGGGAATTTCTGCCCGAGCTCATCGGCTTTAATCTGGGCTACGAGCAGTTGCCATTGCACTTGCTCATCACTGCCTACGAACTGCAGGAACTCGGTATCGATCCATATTATTTTACTCTGCATATCACGATCGATAACCTCGACAGTGGCCATGCCAGAAGAGCCCTGCACGCCGTCGAAACGCTGCGGCCTCGCGATATGTCGGTGAGGGAGTTCAACCGGCGCGTGATCGATGGCTATCGACTGAATTCGCTGGGTAAAAGCACGACGGAAATTATTGAATCGTTCGATATCGATGCCGAAATGGTCAATCTCTTTCGGCAGAAAGCAACCATCGGTCAATACATGCATTCCGATCGCTGCAAAATCGGTGGACGTGCGATCAACGAATGGCTTTCAGCGCCGGAAAAAATACCCGGCTTGCTCGGCGAGCTTGAAAAATCAGGCTGGATCAGACGCAATCACGATCCCGCGCAGAGTCGCTTCTGGCAATTGCTGCAAGGCGAGCGGCCACCGATGTTCGGAGTTTTCACGCCCTTCGAGCAACAACTGATTTTTGACTGGATCGCAGGGGATGGCTACACCGGTCTCCGGCAGAATTCGATGAATAAACCCGATATCGCCAATGCCATCGCGGATTCCTGCGAGGATCATTCCGGCATTATCGATATCGACGATTATCGTCTGACCCAGCGTCTGGCCAACTCCAGATCGATGGATGCCAGGATGAATGAATTAATCCGTTTGATGGGCCCGGCCTCGCATTCGACACCCAGCGGCCTGCACGCAACCCGACTGTTTAAACAGCTCTACGATATTCACGCTTACAACTTCTGATTTTTTAAAAATTAATGTCCTGATTTTTTTCAGGCGCCGGTTCGATCCATGTGCAGACGAGAAATATCAGATTAAAACGGGAAAGAGTATGGCGATGAAAAATGCTGCAATAAAAATTGATGCGAGCGAATTTGCCGGCAGACCCTCACTAAATCACGATGCGCTGCTGAAGCTGCTGAATTTTCTCGAATCGAATTCGTACCGCTTCATCACCGTCACGCCGCTAACGCACGCACGCATCAACACACGAGCCAACACGCGTGCCGCCACGCCGATCGACATGCGCGCGATATTCGGCTGGAACAGATCGTTTACGGAAGCGGATGCTGGCCGCGAGCTGTTCGAGCTCATGCGGGCAGCCGACATTCTGGAGCCGGGCGGCAGCGGCTGGCGCAGCCGCATTCGCATATCGAGTCTCGATTCAGTGCTGTTCGTTCATTCCGCATTTCCGACCACGCAAGCCGATGCGATTTTCTTCGGACCCGATACCTATCGATTCATCGCCGCGCTCAAATATCATCTTTCGCGACGCAGCCAGTCGATCAAACGCATTCTCGACATCGGTTGCGGCGCCGGCCCCGGCGCCATCATCGCAGCCAGATTATTTCCCGACGCAGAAGTGATCGGCGCAGACATCAATGAAGCCGCTCTCGATACGGCGAGATTCAATGCTGTCGCCGCACAGACAAGTAATGTCAGCTTCGTGCAAAGCAATTTATTCGATAACCTGTCGGGAGATTTCGATCTCATCATCGCCAATCCGCCCTACCTCGTCGATGCCTCCCAGCGCGCATACCGGCATGGGGGCGGCGCATTGGGAGCGGGCTTATCCGAAGCGATCGTTCAAGGATCCATTCAACGTCTTTCTGCGAACGGTTCCCTGATGCTGTATACCGGAGTGGCCATCTGTAACGGAATCGATCCGTTCCGGCAAAGCGCCGGTGCAATTATCGGAAACGATTTCAAATGGATTTACGAGGAAATCGATCCCGATATTTTCTCGGAAGAATTACTGCAGCAATCCTATGTCGACTGCGATCGCATTGCCGCTGTGCGACTGGAAATTTTTCCGCGCAATCATTTTCTGGAAACGTATGGATTGTCGCGAATATAAAATCGCAGCAGCCGCCGCGCCCAATGTCCCGCATAATCGACACCGATGCGCGGCCGTTTAACGATATGTATCGATGTTTGCAGGCCACGAGCGCAGTAAAGCGGTGGCTGCCCCAGATCGTGACCGTAGAATTTTTTGTCGATATCCAGTGCGCGACAGAGCAGACCGGGGCCGGAGGTTCTGGCTTCGATATTTTTCACAGGCTCAAGCGCACGGATCAGCACACCCGCTCCATTTCCCACCACCACATTCATGCAGTGGTACATGCCGTAAATGAGATAAATATAGGCATGGCCTGGCGGGCCAAACATTGCCGCCGTGCGCGCGGTCAATCCCTTGCTGGAGTGCGCTGCCGCATCGTGCGGACCGAGATAGGCCTCCACCTCGACGATACGGCCGATGCGATCCATCCCGTCGATAGACCGCACGAGATATTGTCCCAATAAATTTTTGGCGACGTCGGTGACATCTCTTTCGTAAAAGCTTTTAGGTAATACGTCACGCACGCCCTGCTCTCATCGGCAACCATTTCGATACGGCCATCGTATGCCATTGCAAACATTTCCGGAATTTTTCCGCGAAAATGATTCTCTATTTTATGAAAATCATCTCTGATGAATTAATTACCCGATTTTCGTTAATTATCACACCGATGCCTGATGCGGTAATACGTATGGTTATCGGAATGGCAAGTGAAGCGAGCTGGAGCGCTATGAATATCAGCAAGTGGAAAGTCGGTTATATCGAGGATGGCATCGTGAAGTATCAAAATATCTGGTGGAAAGGCCAACCCGGCGAACGTGATGCAGCCGTTCTTATCAAGGCGCGCGTGCTCGAAGAACAACGTGCGTCAGCGTCTCCTCTGGAGTCGAACAAAACCGTGGCACTTTCGCGATATCACGGCATCGAGATTGTCGACATTGAACCCGCGGATGAATTGCTCAGCAGTGAAACCTCGCGCATTCTCGTTGTCGACGACAATAAGGATGCGCGGGAAACACTCGTCGCCGTGCTGCAGATATGGAACCACTCGGTCGAAGAAGCTGAAGATGGCCTGAGCTGTCTGGCGATCGCCTCCACCTCAGCACCCGATGTCATTCTGCTCGATATCGGCATGCCGAACATGAACGGATACGAAGTTGCGAAGCAGTTACGCAAACTTCCGCAGCTAAACCGGACGCGTATTATTGCAGTAACGGCGTACGGCTCGCATATGGACAAACAGAGAGCAGAGGAAGCCGGTTTTGATGCGCATTTCACGAAGCCGGTTGCGCTGGAAATACTGCGCTATCAACTGTTTCCAAAATCTGCCGTTGCTGATACACGCCACTGACATAATTCAAATAATCAAGTCATTCCCGCGCAGGCGGGAATCCAAAAGGTCTCAGCAAACCTCAAGATTAGTAGGCAGACCAACAGCGCTGAGCAGCAGATAGGTAGTCTCGTCGACGATCTGTTCGTCCAGGAAACCCGAGGTGATGAGTACGTCATACTGCTGCGCCATATTCATCAATATATTGACGCACTGCTGTCCCCGAAGCATCGGATTGATATTCGCACTTAAACGCCCCTTGCGCTGCGAATCGCGGATCTTGTCCACAAATATCTGGCTCAGGAATTGATACCGACGCACACGCAGCTCCCTGAAACGCCCCTCTTCCTTATCTGCCAGCAACAAACCGATCGTATGTATTGCGTAATTTTCCCGCCATCTTGCAAAGCCGGCTTCTACCGCGCTACGCAGTAACAAAAAACCCTGCTTGCCACTCCAGTCGGCGTCTGAAGGAATGTTGAATCCTCCAACGCTCGTGCTTTTGGCATAGATCTCTTCGGCAATCGCAAATACGACATCTTCGACAGACGAAAAATAGATATAAAAATGCGGCTGCGCGATATTGGCTGCACGCGCAATGTCGGTAATTTTTGTGGTGTAGGTGTAATTACCCTGCGCAATCAATTTCTTGGTTGCGTCGATAATCCGGCGTCGAGTTTGTTCGCTTTTCCGCCCAACGAGATTTGGCGTCAACTCTTCCGTGGTATGCGTATTTTTTTGTGTCATTCTGCTCCCCTTATTTTTTTATGCAGGATACGAAAGTCAAAAAATGCTTCAGCGCAATAACTCCAATTAACGATTTGCGAACAGTAGCTACTCGTTCAAATCGGAAGTCTGGTCAGCCATTGGTGACGCAGAAAATCGCTGAACCCGCCATCGGCTATCGTTTTTGCGCCGCGAATTCCGGGCAGGCGATTGCCGTGGCCGCATCATTCCCATCGCTTGAGTATCTGCTGTTTTTAACAAGATTCCGGTGTGCTCGTGGCATTGGCTGCAACGCAAGTTTTTTTGTTATTTGACAGGCGTAATGCAAAGGTTAATGTGTTGGAAAGGTAAAAACAACAGAAATTGACTTCTGTAATTTAGTGGCAGAGCACTGTCAGGAAAAGAGCAGCTAAATTTATAAAATATAAGTTTTTTGTGCCGAAACCCGAGCGCGGAATTTGAGAACAAAAAAGCAAAAAAAAAGCAGCGAATTACGGGTAATTCGCTGCTTGGTTTCTTGCGCCAGATTTCAGGAAATCTCCATTTCCTGAAATCTTCTGGATTCCCGCCTGCGCGGGAATGACTAAATCAGAGGCTCCTTAGAACTTATAGCGAAGCGACGCACCCACGGTACGTGGCGCGCCGTAGGTTTCAGCCATGAGGCCAAGTGATTCCGGAACGGCAAGTCCACCGGTACTGTATTCTTTATCCTCCAGGTTTTTGACCCATACCGCAGCATCGACACCCCATTGCAATACGTTGGCCCAATCTGCGCGCAAATCAATTAGGTGATAGGCATCACTCCTGCGCGCCTTATTGAGATAGGTGTTATCAATTCCTGCGTAATTAAACTCACCTTCGACGTCTTCAAATCGAGTGACTTCGGATTGATAGGTGTAAGTGGCGTGCAAGGTGATATCGCCAATATCCGGATTGAACGGCAACAAATAATGAATGGATGCGTTGCCTGAATGGCGCGGAATGCTGAGGAAATCGAAGCTCGATTGATCCTGCATGACACTTGAAATCGGGTTCAGCGCCTCCCACTCCTTGTAATACGCATCGATATAGGAATAGTTCAGCGAGAACGTCAATCCATCCACCGGTATGAATGAAACCTCAAGATCCCCCCCGCGAATGACTGCACCGGCTGCGTTGACGGTGGATGTTCCGAAGCCAGTTGTCGATCGCGCATCGTTCTGGGTCTTCTGAATATCATCGTAATCCTGCCAGAACAGCGCGGCATTCAGACGCAAGGCCATACCTGAATCAAAGAGCCAGTCGGTTTTGCTGCCGATTTCATAATTCAGAACCTCCTCCTGATCGTAGGGGCCGAATTGAAAATCCTCCGCAGCGCGCAGATTGAAGCCGCCCGGCCGGTACCCCGTGGATATACTGGCGTAATACATCATGTTCGATTCAGGCTTGAAGGTACCGACGATACGCCAAGTCGTTGCGGAAAATGATTCAGACACTTCTCTAGCACACGCATCGATTGGATATGCCACGTCACTGTTCGGCATCCGCACCGAACAAATCCTGCTGCCATCCCCTTGATACTCCTGGTTCTTCGCAATCATCGTCCGATCATCTTCGGTATAGCGAAGCCCCAGGGTCAACGCTATCTCCGGGATGAACTCGAACGTACCTTCGGAGAACACTGCCCGGGTTTCATTTTTGGCGTCGCCCGAAGGAGAATCCATCCACTGATCCACTTCAGCTGCAATCTGAATCGGCTTAACTTCCGTGGCATCCATCGTGAAGTAATACGCACCTACCACCATATCGAGATGATCATCGAGGGCCTTGAAAGAAAGTTGAATCTCTTCACTGAATTGCTCGGACTCCACTTTGGAAGCGGGATACTGACCGGAATAAGTCACCGCGAAGAGATCACCTGCAGCTTGACCATTCGTTCTTGAGCCCAAACCTGCCAGCGCAGTGCCATCCGTATCGTAATCGTATTCATAATCAAGCCGGCGATAGGCAAGAATATTTTTTATCGCGACGTCATCCGTAATATCGTATGTCGTGGTGTTCGCCACGACCTGGTTGGTAATACTTTCTTCGGCGTCATAATCCGATTCGACCTTTTGCCATGAGCGCCCCCTTTGCCGGGCAATCGCTTCGTTGAATTGATTTTCCCATGGATAAACGATGCCGTTGATAACACGCGTGGTATTCAGGCGCACATTAATTTCGGCACAGAACGCACAAGGGCCAACACCTTGAAACCCTACCGGCGTCGGCAACCGCGAATTCATTTCGTTGCTGCTCCAATCCAGCACGAGTAAATTACTCAGGCTATCAGTCAGCTCGAAGTTAATCGACAGGCGCACGGCCTCCGGATGATCATCCCAATATTCATGTCCGTATAACGCATTGTTCGCAATATTTTTCTGATAACCATCGCGATCCTGCTTGAATATAGAAAGGCGAGTCAGCAATCGGTCAGTAATGGGAATATCGACAGCACCTTCAATACCGCGCAAGTTGTAATCGCCGCCAACCACCTGAATATAGCCACCGAATTTATCACCCGGAGGTGCCGGCGTGAACAAAACGGCGCCCCCTGTACTGCTTTTACCGAACAGTGTTCCCTGCGGGCCTTTCAGTACCTGCACATTACTCAGGTCATACAGGGAAATATTCGTGCCCTGCGTTGGCGTCAGCGCGACATCGGCAAAATATAGGGGTACCGCCGGATCGATGGTAATCAGCGATTCAGCCGGGCGCTGACCGCGCAAAGCGATGATGGGCGCATTCGTGCTGCTGCCTGCAACCTCGATAGACATGGAAGGCACATGAGAGGCAATAGACGACATCTCGGTAATATTATTTTCCCGCAGATAATCGGCAGAAAATGCACTTATCGAAATAGGAACTTCCTGCAATTCTTCATCCTTGCGACGCGCAGTGACTATCACCTCTTCAAATTGTCCAGAAGTAACCTTTGGTGGCTCCGGGGTGCTTTGTGCAAAAGTAAATGAAGGCAGAAGAAAAATTGCGCTGCAGGTAACCGGTACGAATGGCTTAAATAACATCAAGGTATTGAGCGATTGTCCTAATTTCGGCTTCATATGGACTCCCATTATCGTTATGCGTGAACGCACCCGAGATGCGTAATTCTTTATGCTGAGTTTTTAAAGCGTCAGCCGCCTCACCATTTCACAGATTTCCATGCAGGGTGAGGCGCATGACGCCGAGAAAGATTTAATTTTTTATATTTTTCTTGCGCAGCTTTGCAGGCACCGCCAGCAGCAGTAATGCAGCAAGGCTTGAAAGGAACAAGGCTTTGCCGTCGAAATCGATGAAATAACCCTTATCGATAGTGACGGTTACCTCGCTGGGTGTGCTCCAGGTTGCGCCAGCATCATCGCTGACTCTCAGCGCAAACTTATAAACACCCGCAAAGTTGCCCACGAAGCTCGGCTCCGCTACTGAATAACTGCTCAGCATGTTTTCTCTGGTGATGGCACTACCTTCACCCTTGTCAGTTTTCCCCAATAAATCTTTGGCGTCAGGTCCGGACCCGGTCGTAGGCACCGATACCACCGTCCATTCATATTGGAGAGTATCGCCATTGGGATCGCAGCTGTTTTTACCAGCGAGATAAATCGTGCGCCGAGCTTCATCCTCAAAATCCCCTTCCTTGAACAATCGGGTTTTATTTATACCGGCGCTGGCAACCGGCTTGGCTGGGTCGGCTCCGGGAAGCTGACAGGCAGTCTGAATGGTTTCGTCAGTCGGGCGCAGGTCATGATTGTCACCACACGCATCATTACCGCTAGTCACATTCAGATACATGTCGGCGTCATAACCGCGACCCAAAGGAGGAGGGAGCGCGCAATCGCCATCAGTGTCAGCCCATTCCTCGGGGTTTTTAGGAAATTTATCGCGCGTATCGATTCTGCCGTCACCGTCACTATCTGCCGCAACCACAGTTGAAGTGGTAATGGTAAGCGGAGTCGGTACCGTTTCCGCCCCCGCTTGTTGTGCGATCAATGTGTTGAGATCGGCGATGGTTTTACCAGCTGCTCCCGGCACGGGAAGATCCATTAGCTCACTGGGAGACTGACTCAATATATCCGTGATCTCGTCAATATGACCGCTCAATGCGGATAGAGGCTGCCCTCCATTACTTCCGTCGAGTGCGCCATCGGAAAAATCCTGCGCGATAGCGGCGAACACCGCATTGGCATCGCCTGTACCTACCTCAGTCAATATTTGCTTGAACAGGGCAGCATTGACCTCGATAACCGTACGATGTTTCAGCGCAGCCGCTGCGTCATTGGAACCAGTAATTACGGGAGCATCGGTGAATATGTTGATTCCATTAAGAAGCCCAAGCCCCAATGCAGTTTTAACCACTGCAGCCTGCGCACCCATTTCGCCACCATTGGAAGTGGTAAAAAAGCTTGCTGCCGTCACGGTTCCGCTTTCAGTGTTATTTTTTCGAACAGCAGACGCGCGTGCCATTTCTGTAACCAGTGTGGTTAGCGGAGTGACGACTATCGATGTCCTTGCAGCGCCGGCTAACTGATCGTTTCGTACAATCGTCCGCAAGGTCGGTATGACCGGGTCGGTACCATCCAATTCCTTACCGCCGGTAACTTCCAGCAAAAAAGGCCCTGCAATTAATGCAGGCACTTCGAGATTGATAATTTTTCCGGTGTCATCGGTCGCGCCAGTTTTCAATAATGTATTTTTCAGATCGGGCGCATTCAGATCGATGGAGTAAAGTGATGCTGTGGCATTTTTTAGAGGCCCTTTAACCGCATAACCCTGGACTGAAGAACCAGACGCATTGATCTGAGGGCTAACCGGATCGTCGCTACCATCATCTCCACCACCGCTACCGCCTGAACATCCGACCAGCGTTATCAGCGAAGCGCACATCAATGCAGTGATCGACCGGCCAATATTCATGCATCCGCTTTTCTGGCCGCTACCCATTTGCTTTTCGCTCGAAAACCGCTTGCTATCATCAGCGATCATGTTCTGCCTCTCCCATGTAAATGCTATTTTTTATTTATCTCATTTTCTTACGAAGCCGGCATTTTGAATTATGTGAAACCGACCCGAAGTTGAGATTTGTCGCTGAGGGAATTACAAAGCTGAAAAACTGCGCGCAGAGTTGCGTGCAGCCTTCGCATCGAGTGCATTCTCAAACGACATACCGCATTGCTATTGTCTCTGTATTGCTTTTTATTTTTGTATTCCGCACTTGCGTATTACTGACGCCGAAATCGTTTATGTGCAAACAACGACAACAGGCTTGGCGCAAACAACCACGCTGCGGAAGGTACGGGCACATAAACGATGTTGCCGACAGTAATATTAATCGTCGTATCGTTGTACGCCGGAGGAACATCATCTTCGAATAAATACTGCCCGGTTCCGCCAGGGGTTAGCGAGCTGAAAGTGATGGTATTAATTGGAATGAGCGGGCCGCCCATAGTGGGGTCACCAAACTCGTCCTCTCCTGGCTCGGTATATTTCTGTGGGGGTTTCAACACAACCGGTGCAGCCCCTATACCACCAACTCCATCGCAAGCACTGCCTGGCAACTCACAAACCATTGAGCCGCCGTTGATGGTTGAATCTCCAACCATCGTAAAAACATTGCTATTGAATGAGCCATTCAATGTTTGAGACCAACCGACTGTTCCATAGGAGCCGCTGGTTACGTTGACTTCAATATCAATCGGCCCCAGAAAAATTTTTCCCGTCGCTGTATCCATCCAACCCTTACCTTCGACTGGAACGACAGGTATGTTGTGGACAGCACCGTAAGGCGGCTGCTGGAGCGCATTATTCGGATCAGGTACGCCACCAACCAATGGTTTCGACGAGGTGTACTTGCCCAGCGTTCCGTACGTATAAGAGATTTCGTAGATGGCAGCATTGGCATGAGCTGCGGTTAAAAGCGCTGCTGCGGATGCGGATAAGAGAAGTAATTTTTTATTTTTCACTGGCGAATCCTTCATTACATCGGGGAAAACAATCCAGGGAGTTGCCTCCCTGGATCAAAACTACCTCGAGGAAGAGGCAATACCGCTTTACTTGGCAGCGCGCTTGCGCCCGATACCTGCCAGGCCGAGCAGACCCGAACCAAACAGCCAGGCAGCCGCAGGAACCGGTACTTCGGAGATTTCATTGCCAATGGTGAAGTTGATGACGGTATCCAGGTAAGCAGGAGCCACATCATCTTCGAAGCGGTACTCACCCGTTCCGCCCGTGGCGAGAGAACTGAAAACGAGACTGGTCAAAGTGAGCGGGCCGCCCGGAACGGGATCGCCAAATTCATCTTCCGAAGGATCCGGATAGGTTTGTGGCGGACGCAATGCGAGTGGTGCCGGGGTGGAGCCCGTGCAGGAAGAGGTGGTGACATCTTCGCACACCAGCGAACCGCCCAGAACCGTAGCGCTGGTCATGTTGTAGGTGTTGCCGGAGAACGAACCGTTGAACTGCTGCGACCAGCCGACATATCCGTAGGAGCCGCTGGTGACATTGGTTTCAATATCGATAGGTCCCAGCACGATTTGACCAGTCACAGTATCCAGCGTGCCAGTGCCGACGACAGCCACTGCGGGAATATTATGAATGGGCGAGCCGAGAGGACCGAGAGCGCCAGTAGGATCGGGTGTGCCGTTAACCAGCGGCTTGGTCGATGTGTAGGCACCTACCTGGATGATGCTGTACGAAATTTCGAATTGTGCTGCGTTGGCTTGCGCTGCAACCAGCAAGGTTGCCGCCGCAGATGTCAAAAGAAGCTTTTTCATGTGAATTTCCTCAATGAAAAAAATTATGATTATTCTTGCCGAGGCGCCGTGCCGAAGCGCGGCGCCGCCCTGCATCTAACAGATTTTATTAACCGCGACGCTTGCGCGCTGCGCCAGCCAGACCGAGCAGGCCAGAACCGAACAGCCATGCTGCTGCAGGAACCGGTACCGCAGGAGCAGCCTGGAGATCAGTAAAGACAAAGGTACGGTTCTGTACGCCGGCTTCATTGATGCGAAGGCTGCGACCTAACGGCCATAGAGTGCCGGTGGTAACTGCTGCGTTTGGATCGCGCCATTGCAGCGATGTGCCAGTCGCTCTGACTTCGCCAAGTGCTTGAGCGGCGCTGCCGCAGATCAGATTAGTGGCGGTACCGTCACACGAATGAGTGATGTGAGTGAACTGGAGATTTAACGTATCGATGGTGAAGGTCCGGTTGACAACCGCAGCGTCCGTCGTAGCGGGGGTGCCGAAGTTGATAACGAGATTTTCCGTGCCGGTAATGGTGAGGACGCTGGTGACATCATCGAAGGTACCCGAGCCCGAACCCGAGCTGCTGGTGGTATCGCTGCTGCCGGTAACCGCAGGAATCCATGTGGAGTTAAATGTCCACAACGCGGAATGCGCAGATCCTGCAGCGAGTACGAGTGTTGAAGCTGCTACTAAAGCTTTTAAACCGTTCATTTTCTTATCCTCTAAGGTTTGTTGATAATCCCCTCAAACAGAAAAAACCATAGGAGGGGCTGGCTCAACTCCGTTCGATACTTCTTGCCATTTTTTATAACACCATGAAAAAAACCGGTACCGCATATGCCTGATGTATAAAGCATAAATATTATTTATTTCGCCGGCTTACATGGTCGGTTTATCGACAGAGCTGAACGCAGGAGGAAATTAATTTATTTATAAAAAATGTGTCAATCAAATAGGTGACGTTAATCTCTATCAATTTCTCATATATAAAATTTAAATTTTGCCCGTAAAAATATATATAAGTTATAAAGCCCTTCCACCACATAAACTTAGCTCCCCCTCATTTTTCTCATGAAATATAAAAATACGGGAAACTTTTTGTTTTTTTAATGTTTATAAAATTTTATAAAACCAAAACTTTCATCGGATTATTTATCCGCGGAAAAGGTTGAGTGATAATCCTGCAGGAAACACCCTTCCAGTAAATTATGAAATATAAAAACAGGGAGAATGATGTTGGGCGCACTCGATCCTGAAGACTGGAGCCATTACTGGAAAGGTTCGACGATAACGACCTTCCAGGGACTGTTTGAAGACAATTACGCCAGGGAAATTCTGGAATTCTGGCAACGTAATATTCCCGGAGATCGCGAGCATGTTCTGGATATTGCCTGCGGCAATGGCGCGCTCTCATGGATAGCCAACGACATTTTGAATAAGGAGGAAAATCGAACCCGAATCACGGGCATCGATTTCGCGAATATCGATCCCTTCAGGCGGCTCAACCGAAACAAAAAAAATTATCCAAAGGTTTCTTTCATTGCCAACACGCCGATTGAAACCATGCCTTTCGAAAATCAATCGATCGACCTGATCATGAGTCAATACGGCGCGGAATATTCCGATCTCGATAAATCGGTTCCTGAAATGAGTCGCGTCCTGAAAAATGGAGGCAAGCTGTGTCTCATAATGCACATTGAAAATTCGGTGCTGATTAAAACGGAAAGAGAAATGTTGCGAGTCTGCAGCAGCGTTCTCAATGAAGACAGATTGCACGACAAATATCTGGAGCTGGATCAGCTGTATCGGTCCACCGCCGATGATACGCATCCGGATATCGGGAAATTAAAAATAGAAATCCATCATCTGACTTATCACATACAAAGAAAAATTGGCGTCTTCCGTCACAAGGCGGATCTCGATAACTATATCTACCGGATGGAAAAAGTATTTGCGGAAAATATTCCGCGGCGAAGCAGAAAAAGAGAGCAGACGATCCTGCTGGCTAAAAATGAATTGAGCACCTATACGAATCGGCTTGCCGATCTGATAGGCGCTGCCCGAACGCCCCGGGACATCGAGCACCTCGTCGATCTGCTGGCGCGCCACGGCCTGTCGGTGGTCGAAAAAGAGCCCGTATATATAGGCGGACAAGAGCTTTGCGGCCTGTCACTGGTGGCGGTGAAGCATTAATTCGATTTAACGTGACACCGTCCAGAAAGAACCATAGTTTTTGAAAAAAAAACGCCCGCAAAGATACTATGGCCGGCACGGATCATTTAATAGCCGATTTGAGATAATTCATGAACGCGAAAAGCAAGCTGACGACAGCCAAGAAAGAAATGCGACGCTGGGGCAATGGAATGCGGGCAGCTCCGGATTTTGCACGCGAACAAATTCTCAATGCCGCTCTCGACTGCTTCCAGAAACAGGGCCTCAATGAGACCGGCATGGCTGAAATCGCCCGTGAGGCCAAGGTGACCCGCGCGACCATCTATCGCCACTTCCAGAATCGAAATGACGTTGTCCTGGGTGTGATATTGCGCGAGCTGAACGAGGTGCTCAATTCGATTCAGGACCACCTTCCGCAGGAATCTTCGTTTGCCGAATTCATCGTGGAAACACTGTCTGTCGCCGATGAAAAAATTCGCAGTTCGCCCATTTTCGAATTGATCGTGAGCGAATCTGCAATGCTGTTGCAGCGCGTGCATGAATATGGCATCGACCTGCTTACCTTTAGCGCGCTGCATTTCCGGGCCCGGTTCGATGCGGCCAACGCGGCTGGCGAATTGCAGCCGGGGCTTGACTACAGTGAATTTGTGAAGTGGCTGTATCACGTGGGTGCGAGCTTTATATTGATCCCGTCAACCGCCCTGACTCACCCCAACCTGCAAAAGTCTTCGGAGATGAGGCAGATGCTATGGCGTTACCTCATTCCCGCCATTGTGCGGGCTGAAGCACTTCCGCCGGCGCAGACCGACAGTCGTTCCTAGAGCAGTCATTCTAAAACAGCCGTTTCTAAAACAGCCATTTCTAAAACAGTCTCTCCCGAAAGAATCGTTATTTTTTGCCCTATATCCGCAAAATTTTCGCGCCTGCCCTCTCCTGTCACGCCTGCGCCTCCTTTATTTCGCGAGTTTGTGAGTGGAACGGTAAATGCACTTCTCCCTTTGCCAGTAAGGCTTGATAAGGAGGAGACACCATGAGTTATCTGAATCGCGATACATACGGCATGTACCGACATTACGACAGCAAACGTGGACCCGGCCCCGCGCTGATGGGGGCGCATACCCTGATCGGTGAAGATGTCGTCAATGCTCAAAATGAAAATCTGGGCGATATCAAGGAAATCATGCTGGATATGCAAACCGGAAAAGTGGCCTATGCGGTACTTTCGTTCGGCGGCGTATTTGGCATCGGGGAAAAATTATTCGCCGTGCCGTGGGCGGCGCTGACGCTCGACACCGAGAATAAATGTTTCATTCTCAATGCGTCGAAAGAACAGCTCAAAAGCGCGCCCGGCTTCGACAAGGATGACTGGCCCGACATGAACGATGCCACCTGGGTAAGCAGCGTGAATACGTTCTATAACGCTTCCACTCTATCGGGCGAAAGACGCCACTAAAGCCGGCAAAGCTGCTTTAAATAAATCGGAAGCAGCGATCGAGGCAGTGATTCCGCAACCACTGCCTCGTTTTTCTTTTTTGCTGTTTCAATGTCTGGTCGCGTTGAATGATTCCTCGACGGCATTTTCCCGATCCTTCTCTTCCAGACCTGCAAAATCACCGCGCAATGCTTTCAGCGCGAAACGTTCGCGATTGATTTCATCGGCCGTACGAATTCCGAGGCGACGAAAAACCGGCAGCGGCGGACACCAGCCCTGCAACGCGTGCTGCAGCAGAAAACCCGCGACCCCCGCCGGTAACAAATACCATTTGGGATTCACCTTTTTGCCGAGAATGAGGCCGATGACGGACAGCGACGAAGCGCCCGTTTCAAGGCAGCGTTCGATATCCCATTCACGATCGAGATCGGCGAGTCTGCGGTCGATCGCCTCCGGACCACCGATTTGCGCTGCGCGAATGGACGCCTGCGTTTTCTGTTCGATTTTTTCGTTAACGGCCGAGGATGTGTTATGCAAAACACGCTCTGAAGTACGTATCGGAAATTCCATGGCTCTATCTCCACTATCGCATTTTAATTTTATCGCCCCCTGACCGGCGGTGTGGGATTGGGGCCTGCGCCTGGCGTTGACGCAGCACCCGGATGATGCGGAGGCTGACCGTCGAAGTCGAGCTCGTCGGGATTGCGCGGCTCCGGCGGCAATGCGGGCTTTTTCCAGTCCCGGCGGGCGCGACGCTTTTCAAATTCGTGTTTCGATTCCATAGCAGTACTCCTGATTCAATGAATTAAATTATTGCGGAAAAATTAATGCACAAAGAACGCCACCCGCAGCTCACGATTTTTTTAAAACCGTTTAAAGCAGTCGTTCAAACAACAGGATTTAAAAATTATTTTTATTTATTCGGTAATTTCCTAAAGGCGGAAACGCACGGATAATTTTCATTCTGGTATGCACATTGCGAGGGTCGGGAAATCGATTAAACACGTTAAGGTATTGAGCATGGCTAACGTGCAGGATTCAATGCAGCCCCACTCTCAATCAAAAAATACGCAATCAAGAAATACGCAATCGAAAAGCAGGCCGCAACCGCCCGCCTTTGCTGAGAGGGAATCCGCCGCACTGCTTACAGCGCTGCATAATCCGCGTGTCGTTATTGAAAGTATTTCTCCATCGGTCGATGGTGGACACTATCCGGCCAGGGCGATTGTCGGTCAGCATATTTTCGTATCGGCCACCATTTTCATGGACGGCCACGATCAGATCGCAGCGCGTCTGCTCTGGCAGCCAGCCGTAAAGCAGAAAAAAAATTCCGGGAATTCGCAAACCGTACCGATGTATCTCACCGGCAACGATCGCTGGGAGGCAGGATTTACGCCCGTTTCCACAGGAATGCATGCCTTCGTCGTCGAAGCCTGGTTCGATCGCTGGGGCTCCTATCGCGAGGAACTTCGCAAAAAATCGGATGCGGGTGTCGCCACAGGTGTCGATATTCAGGAAGGAAGATTACTGGCAGCGGAAATCAGCGAGTTCGCCATTCAGAAAAAAGCACGGCATGCGCGCGCGCTGCATCAATTACAACGCCAGCTCGAATTTTCCAGCGACGCCGAAACCGTTCGGTTATTGCTTTCGAAAACTGTCGATACGCTCATGCACCTGTACGATGAACGCCGCTTCCACCATCGCAGCGCGCCGCTATATATCGACGTGGAGCGTCGCGCGGCGGGATTTTCCAGCTGGTATGAATTGTTTCCGCGCTCGCAGCTGGCGCATGTCGATGGAGAAAATATTTCGGCATCCGGTGCGGAAAAATCAAGACATGGCACCTTCGACGATGTTATCGCGCGGCTGCCCGCAATCCATGCGATGGGCTTCGATGTGCTGTATTTTCCGCCCATTCATCCGATTGGGAAAAAGCATCGCAAGGGCCGCAATAACAGTCTGGTCGCAACGCCCGATGATCCAGGCAGCCCCTATGCCATCGGCGCAGCCGAAGGCGGTCACGATGCGGTTCATCCGGCGCTCGGCGGCATCGAGGCATTTCGTCGCCTGCGCGCTGCCGCCCATGATTACGGCATTGAAATCGCGCTCGATTTCGCGGTGCAGTGCTCACCCGATCATCCGTGGCTGGAACAGCATCCCGAATGGTTTTCGTGGCGTCCCGACGGTTCCATTCGCTACGCGGAAAATCCGCCGAAGAAATACGAAGATATCGTCAATGTGAATTTTTACGCGGAAGACGCTCAACCGGCATTATGGATCGCATTGCGCGATGTGATTCTCGGCTGGGTCGACGAAGGCGTGAAGATTTTCCGCGTCGATAATCCGCACACCAAGCCGCTGCCCTTCTGGCAATGGTTGATCGCCGATGTACGTGCACAGCATCCCGATGTGATTTTTTTATCGGAAGCGTTCACACGCCCCGCGATGATGTATGAACTGGCGAAAATCGGCTTCACGCAAAGCTACACCTATTTCACTTGGCGCAATCACAAACAGGAACTGACCGATTATCTGATCGAACTGACCACGACCGAACCGCGCGATTTTTTCCGTCCGCATTTCTTCGTCAATACGCCGGATATCAATCCATATTATCTGCAGAGTTCGGGGCGCGGCGGTTTTAAAATTCGCGCCGCGCTGGCGGCTACGCTATCCGGTCTGTGGGGAATGTACAGCGGCTTCGAGTTGTGCGAGTCCGAGCCTGTGCCGGGCAAGGAAGAATACTGGTATTCGGAAAAATACGAAATCAAACCGCGCGACTGGAATACACCCGGCAATATTATTCCGTTGATCAGCTGTCTGAATCGTATTCGCCACGATAATCCCGCATTGCAGACACATCTCGGCCTGCAGTTTCTCGCGAGCGGAAACGATCAGGTTCTGTATTTTCTGAAGGCGACGCACGATCGCAGCAATATCATTCTGGTGGCGATCAGTCTCGATCCGCATCACCCGCAGGAAGCGCATCTCGAAGTTCCGCTGAAATTTCTCGCCGAGAGTCATCGTCGCGATACACACGGGCAATTAATCGCCGATCAGCCGCCGCTCGATGAATTAAATGTCGAAGAATTACTGCGCGGTCAGCATCTGGTTTGGCGCGGCGCCTGGCAACACTGGTATTTCGATCCTCATGAATTGCCGCTCGGTATTTGGCGGGTCACACTTCCAAACCGTCATTCCATTCAGCATGAAGATTCCAGCGATTATTTAGATACGAATAATGCCGCACACGCAGAATTCGATCTCGAACATGCGCCGCATGGAGGAAACGCATGAATCTTGCAAACATGCTCCCCGCCGGAACGCTGCTGCAAACGGCGCACAATCCTTCGCAAATGGATTTCGCTCAAGACCCGCTCTGGTACAAAGATGCGGTGATTTATCAGCTTCACGTCAAATCGTTTTTCGATTCGAATAACGACGGCGTCGGCGATTTTTCGGGGCTGATCGAAAAACTCGATTACATTGTCGCACTCGGCGTCAACACCGTCTGGCTGCTGCCGTTTTATCCCAGCCCGCGGCGTGACGACGGTTACGATATTGCCGAATATCGCGGCGTGCATCCCGATTACGGCACGCTTGCCGATGCCAAACGTTTTATTCGCGAGGCGCATGCGCGCGGACTGCGTGTGATCACCGAACTCGTCGTCAATCACACCTCGGATCAGCACCCCTGGTTTCAGCGTGCGCACAAGGCACCGCCGGGTTCGCGCGCGCGCGATTTTTACGTGTGGTCGCAGACGAAAGAAAAATACACGGGAACGCGCATTATTTTCTGCGACAGCGAGCAATCGAACTGGACGTGGGATCCGGTGGCCAATGCCTATTACTGGCATCGTTTTTATTCGCATCAGCCGGATCTGAATTACGACAACCCGCAGGTGCTCAAGGCCGTGCTGAGCGTCATGCATTTCTGGTTCAAGGCCGGCGTCGATGGTTTGCGCCTCGATGCTGTGCCGTATCTGATCGAGCGTGAAGGCACCAACAATGAAAACCTTCCCGAAACGCACGCCGTACTGAAACGCATTCGCGCGGAAGTCGATGCGCATTATCCCGATCGCATGCTGCTCGCCGAAGCGAATCAGTGGCCGGAAGATACGCAGCAATATTTCGGTCATGGCGACGAGTGTCACATGGCATTTCATTTTCCGCTGATGCCGCGCATGTACATGGCGCTCGCGCAGGAGGACCGCTTTCCCATCACCGATATTCTGCGGCAGACGCCGGATATTCCCGACAGCTGCCAGTGGGCGATTTTTTTACGCAACCACGACGAGTTGACGCTGGAAATGGTCACCGACAAGGAACGCGATTATCTCTGGCAGAAATATGCCGAAGAGTCGCGCGCGCGTATCAATCTCGGCATTCGCCGCCGACTCGCGCCGCTGATGGAACACGATCGCCGCCGTATCGAATTGCTGAATTCATTGCTGCTCTCGATGCCGGGCACGCCGATCATTTATTACGGCGACGAAATCGGCATGGGCGACAACATCTACCTCGGCGATCGCGATGGCGTGCGCACGCCGATGCAGTGGTCGCCCGATCGCAACGGCGGATTTTCGCGTACCGATCCTTCGCGGCTGGTGTTGCCGCCGGTCATGGACGCGCTTTACGGATTCGAAGCCGTGAATGTGGAAGCGCAAAGTCGCGATCCGCATTCGCTGCTGAACTGGATGCGGCGCATGCTCGATATCCGCAAGCGGCAGAAGGCGTTCGGGCGCGGCATATTGAAACCGTTATACCCGGCGAATCGCCGCGTGCTGGCTTATCTCAGAATTTATGCGGATGAAAATGGCGTTGCCGAAACGCTGTTGTGCGTCGCCAATGTGTCGCGCTCTGCGCAGGCGGTCGAGCTGGATTTATCCGCATACGCCGGTAACGTTCCGGTGGAAATGATGGGCGGTTCCGCGTTTCCGCCGATCGGACAATTGCCGTATCTGCTGACGCTGCCACCGTACGGCTTTTACTGGTTCTACATGGCCGGCCCCGAACAGATGCCGAACTGGCACACGCCCTACCCCGAGCCGATGCCGGATCTGATTACGCTGGTGATACGCAATGGCGCCAGCGATCTTTTGCAGGAACCCGTGCGCGGCCAGATGGAACGCGAAATTCTGCCGACCTATCTGCCGAAGCGCCGGTGGTTTTCCGGCAAGGGCAATGCGCTGGAAAGCGTGCGCATAAAAAGCGTGATATCGCTGCCATACGACGGTCTGCCTCTGTTGATTGCGGAAATCGAAACCGCGGCAATCGCCGACACGGGTAGCGCACCTGCGGCTGCCGCGAACCACGGCAATAAAATCATCAGTCACTATCTGTTGCCGATCGGCGTGGTCGCGGAAGATGAAGCCGTCGGCCCGCTGCCGACGCAATTGGCATTCGCGCGTGCGCGGCGCGGTAAACGCGTGGGCTTTCTCACCGATGCCTACACGCTGGAGCGATTCGCGCGCGCGATCGTTGACTTGCTGAAACAGAACGCCACGATCGACATCGGCGACGCATTGAACGACACGCTGAACAGTGGCGTGATCCGCTTCGAGGGCAGTCCCGCATTATCCAATTCGAATATCGGTCCCGACGCGGAAATCCGCTGGCTCGGCGCCGAGCAATCGAACAGCTCGATCGTGATCGGCGATGTCATCGTCAAGATCATTCGCCGCATCAGCGCGGGCATTCACCCCGAAGCGGAAATGAGCCGCGCGCTGACGCGACGTAATTTCGCGCATACCGCGCAGCTGATCGGACAGGTCACGCGTTTCGATGCCGCCGGCACGCCGCACGTGATGATGGTGGCGCAGCGCTATATCCATACGCAGGGCGATGCCTGGACGTGGGCGCAGAATCATCTGGAGCGCGCGTTCCAGCAGGTATTCGTGCCGGTCCCCGATGGCAGCGCGATCGGCGCCGATCCCATCGCGGAATTTGCCCAGTTCGCTGCAGTGCTCGGCGGCCGGCTCGGCGAAATGCATGTCGCCCTCGCCCGGACGCCTGAGGAAAATACGGCCATTGAGGAGGACGCAGCGGATTTCGCAGCGGAATATGCCACCGCCGCAGATTGCGAGGCGTGGGCAGCGGCGACGCTCGCACGTCTCGATGACGCGTTTGCATTGCTGAATTCGCAGCAGCAGACGATTAATCCCTCCGATCGTTCTCATCTGGAACAATTGCTGACATGGCGTCCGCGTGCGCGCGACATCGTTAAACGGCTCGCGAAAAATGGCGAGGGCACACTGCGCATTCGCATTCACGGCGACCTGCATCTGGGCCAGGTTCTGGTGTCGCACGAGGATGCGTATTTCATCGATTTCGAAGGCGAGCCCGCCAGACCGCTGAGCGAGCGGCGCGCGAAAAACAGCCCGCTGCGCGATGTCGCCGGCATGCTGCGCTCATTCGCTTATGCAACGGCGATAGTGAGCCCCGCGGCTACCGTCGCGGCGAGTGCGGACACCGATAATATCCAGCAGATTCGCAACGATCTGCTCGCAAAATTCCGCATCGCTTCCAGCGCCGCGTTTCTCGAAGCCTACCGGAAAGCGAGTGCCGGCTTGCAACCGCGCGTGAACGCGGCCGCAATCGAATCGCTCATCGATTTATTCACGATCGAAAAAGCCGCTTACGAAATTGCCTATGAAGCGGCCAACCGGCCGGACTGGATCGGCGTGCCGCTGCATGGTCTTTATGAAATCGCGACTGCGTATCAGTGATACGGCGGCAAACGCGCTCGCGCACGGCAGTGTCGGCGACCCCTTCGCATTTCTGGGTCCGCATCGCGACGGTGAAGGCTCGGTGGTGCGCGCCTATTTGCCGGGCGCGGTCGGCGTCGAACTGATCGATACCAGAACGCGGCAGACACTCATCGCTCTCGAAGAGATACAAATTCCCGGATTGTTCGCCGGTTTTCTGCCGCACGCACAACGCTATGCCCTGCGCATTGAATGGCCCCATGTCGACAACGAAACGCTGGCACAGGAAACCGAAGATCCGTATGCGTTCGGTTTACTGCTCGGCGAACTCGATATTTATTTATTTGCCAACGGCAATCATTACGAACTCGGCAATTGTCTCGGCGCGCAGATGATGTCTGTCAACGGTGTGCCTGGCGTGCGCTTTGCCGTGTGGGCGCCGAATGCGCGGCGCGTATCGGTGGTCGGTGATTTCAACAACTGGGATGGCCGCCGCCACCTGATGCGCCGTCGTGTCGAGGCGGGCGTGTGGGAATTATTCGTGCCGCGCCTGCAGGAAGACGTTAGATACAAATTCGAAATTCTCGGTCCGCACGGTTTATTGCCGCTCAAGGCCGATCCGTTCGCATTGCGCGCCGAGATTGCGCCGGGGACCGCATCGGTCATTTCGCACCCGCTCAAATTCGAATGGAACGATGCACAGTGGCTGAAAGAGCGCGCGCATCGTCAGGCCGTCGATGCGCCGGTGTCCATTTACGAGTTTCACGCAGGTTCGTGGCGGCAATTCGCGCAGGAATATTTATCGCAGCCCGATAAAAGAAAATTGCATTGGGATGTGCTCGGCGATGCGCTCATTCCCTACGTGCAACAGATGGGATTTACGCATATCGAATTACTGCCCGTCATGGCACATCCATTCGGCGGTTCGTGGGGTTATCAGCCGCTCGGCCTGTATGCGCCGCAAGCGGAGTATGGCGAGCCCGCCGCTTTCGCGCGTTTTATCGATCGCTGCCACGCGGCGAATATCGGTGTCATTCTCGATTGGGTGCCCGCGCATTTTCCGACGGATGCGCACGGCCTCGCGCATTTCGACGGCACGGCGCTGTTCGAATATACCGATCCACGCGAGGGTTTTCATCAGGACTGGAATACGCTCATATACAATTTCGGCCGTATCGAGGTGCGCAATTTTTTACTGGCGAGCGCGCTGCACTGGATCGAGCGTTATCACATCGATGGTCTGCGCGTGGACGCCGTTGCATCGATGCTGTACCGCGATTACTCGCGTCAGCCCGGCGGCTGGATTCCCAATAAATACGGCGGTCGCGAAAATCTCGAAGCGGTGGATTTTCTGCAGCAGCTCACCGCCATCGTCGCACAGCGCAATCCCGGTGCGATCACCATCGCCGAAGAATCGACGGCGTGGCCCGGGGTGACGCGACAGGTGCGCGAAGGCGGTCTTGGATTTTCGTACAAATGGAATATGGGCTGGATGCACGACACGCTGCAGTACATGCAGCTCGATCCGGTTTATCGTCAATACAATCACAACAAAATGACGTTCGGATTGCTGTATGCCTTTGCCGAACATTTCATCCTGCCGCTTTCGCACGATGAAGTCGTACACGGAAAGGCATCACTGCTCGGCAAAATGCCCGGCGATCGCTGGCAAAAATTTGCGAATCTGCGCATTTACTTTGCGTTCATGTGGTTGCAGTCCGGTAAAAAAACCTTGTTCATGGGCGGGGAAATCGCGCAGTCGCAGGAGTGGAATCACAACGCGGAACTCGACTGGAAAGCGCTCGACGATCCCTTGCATCGCGGCATGCAATTACTCGTCAGCGATCTCAATCGTTTATATCGGAATCATGCCGCTGCGCATCACTACGATAGCGATGGACGCGGTTTCCAGTGGCTGGTCGCCGACGATCATCAGAACAGTGTGTTTGTATTCTGCCGCTACGCCGACGATGCGCCGCCTTTAGTGGTTGTCTGCAATTTCACGCCGGTACCGCGCTTGAATTACCGCATCGGTGTACCGCGCGCAGGATACTGGCGCGAAATTCTCAATACCGATGCCGATTGTTACGGCGGCAGCAATCTCGGCAACGGCGGCGGTGTGAACAGCGAAGCCATCGCGTCACATCATTTCAACGATTCGATCAGCGTGATCACCCCGCCGCTCGGTGCCTGCATTTTTATTTGCAAATGATTTAATCGCGCCGCTGCGCGCGCCAAATTATAAGCTCATCCCGAAACAATATTTCTCATCGACTCGCTCTGCGCCTATCTTGCGTGCAGACGTAACGGGCAATGAGGTGATGCAGTGAGTCGTGTACTCCCAACCAATCGGGTACTTATCGTGCCGGGGTTGCACAGCAGCGGGGCAGGTCACTGGCAGACGGAATGGGAGCGGCGCCTGCCCTGCTCGCATCGCATTGCGCTCACCGACTGGAGCACACCGGATCTGAATGCGTGGATTCATGCGATCGAAACGGCGATTGCCGATTTTGCGCCGACACATATCGTTGCGCACAGCTTCGGCACGCTGGCGAGTGCGGTCGTCGCCGCGCAATCGAAAAATTCAGTACCCGGCAATACCGGGAAAATCAAAAATATCGAAAAGCTGCGCGGCGTATTTTTCGTCGCACCGGCTGATCCCGATAAATTCGATGTGAGGCATCGGCTGCCCGCATCGAATCTGCCCGTGCGCGGTGTTCTATTCGGCAGTCTGTCCGATCCCTGGCTGAGCTGGAGCGGCGCGCAGGCGCTGGGTAAGCAATGGGGGTTGCAGGTGGAATGCGCGGGCGATGTGGGACATATCAATGTGCAATCGGGTCATGGCGAATGGCATGAAGGCTGGCAGAGCCTGCACGATCTGATCGCGCTGTCTTCGACATCCGCGTTGTCATCCTCTGTTCCCGCGCCGTCTGTTCCCGTAATGAATATCGCCCGGCATGAGTTGCCGGGCGTTGCCGCGCTCAATGTCTCATCCCTCCCGGGCGCATCGCCTTATCGCCCCGCTCGCCCATCAGCAGTTTGAGCAATTCATTGATATCGACCGGCGTGGTGAGGTGATAATCGACGCCGGCATTTTCCTGTCCCGCATATCCTGCTGCTGTCCCCAACCCGTCATCGCCTTGAACAGAATATTCTGCACCGCAACCGACACGTATCGTATTTAACCGCACGGGCGTTTGACGTCGGGTGAGGTATGGTGCATAACTCTTTGCGGAGTAAATGTGTGCTGTCGCACCCATGAAAGGGGTCGAGCAATGGTTTCAACCCAGCGGCAAACCACCCGCTCATGAACAGCACCCGCTCTGAAAACGATCAGGAAAAAAGTGACACCGGAAAAAAATGAAAAGCCGCAACTTTCCCGAAGACGTATCGCTGCTCGATTTGCAACGCTTTCAATTGCTGGTGGATGCCATCAGCGATTATGCGATTTACATGCTCGATATCGAGGGCAAGGTCGTCAGCTGGAACACTGGCGCGCAACGGTTCAAGGGTTACGAAGAGACCGAAATCATGGGGCATCATTTTTCGCGTTTTTTCACCGAAGAAGATCGCGCGGCAGGCCTGCCGAAAAAAATTCTGTCAGTCGCGGAAAAAGAGGGACGTTTCGAAAGCGAAGGCTGGCGTGTTCGCAAGGACGGCTCCCGCTTCTGGGCGAATGTCGTCGTCGATGCGATACGGTCTGACGATGGGCGCCTGCTGGGCTTTGCCAAAATCACGCGCGATATCACCGAAAAGCGCACAGCGGCGGAAATGCTGAAACGCACCGAGAAGGCGTTGCAGCACGCGCAGAAAATGGAAAGCATCGGCAAACTCACGGGCGGCGTTGCGCACGACTTCAATAATCTGCTGCAAATCATTTCCGGCAACTTGCAGTTGCTCGCACTCGACCTCAGCAACAACGAACGCACGCTGGGACGCATCGACGCCGCACTGGACGGTGTTTCGCGCGGAAAGAAACTGGCGAGTTATCTGCTGGCCTTCGGGCGGCGTCAGGCACTGGATCCGAAAGTCGTCAATCTGGGACGTCATGTCGCCGCCATGGAAGACATGCTGCGGCGCACGCTGGGCGAATCGATCGAAATTGAAATGATCGTCTCCGGTGGTTTGTGGAACACCCAGGTCGATGTTGCGCAGGTCGAAAGCGCGCTGCTCAACCTCGCGATCAATGCGCGCGATGCGATGGAAAGCGGTGGAAAACTGACGATCGAAATCGGCAATGCCTTCATCGACGATCATTATGTGCAGGCGCATCCCGACGTGACGCCGGGGCAATACGTGATGATTTGCGTTTCCGATACCGGCACCGGCATCCCCGAAAATCTGCTGGCGCAGGTATTCGATCCCTTCTTCTCCACCAAGCCTGAAGGCAAGGGTTCCGGCCTCGGGCTGTCGATGGTTTACGGTTTCGTCAAGCAGTCGGGTGGACACGTACAGATTTACAGCGAGATCGATCACGGCACCAGTGTGAAAATTTATTTGCCGCGCTCGCTGAAAGCGGAAGAGTCATTACCCGCGATCGCGCCAACCGTGATCGTTGGCGGCGCGGAGGTCATTCTGGTTGCGGAGGACGATATTCCGCTCTGCACCACCGTGGTCGAAATGTTGAGGGAACTTGGCTATCAGGTGTTCAAGGCGCACGATGCGGCGAGTGCACTTGCCATCATCGAAAGCGGCGTGCATGTCGATTTATTGTTTACCGATGTGGTGATGCCGGGGCCAATGCGCAGCACCGAGCTTGTACAGAAAGCCAAAGCGCTCGATGCCAATATCGGTATTTTATTTACCTCGGGCTATACGCAGAACGCCATTGTGCATGGCGGTCGCCTCGATCCCGGCGTCGAATTGCTATCCAAGCCTTACACCCGCGAAGCGCTGGCGCGAAAAATTCGGCACGTACTCGCCAACCAGAAACATATCGCGCAGCTCAAGGCAAAAATCGCAGAAGCAGCGGGCGCGCGGTCACATCCCGCGCCAGCGGCGAATGCGCCTGCGAACACGGCAACACGGGACGGCTCCCGCCCCTTACACATACTGTTAGTCGAAGACGAGTCGATCATTCGCCTGAATACCACTTATCTGCTGCAGAAACTGGGGCATACCGTTGTCTCCGCCGCATCGAAAAATGCCGCCATCGCAGCGCTGCAAACAGACGCATTCGATGTTCTATTGACCGATGTCCAGCTGCCCGATGCATCCGGTATCGAGCTGGCCAGAGAGGCAAAAAACATTATTCCGCATATTTGCGTGGTATATGCGACGGGCCAGGATTTATCGAATGAAGAACTCGATGGCGCCATTGTGCTGAACAAACCCTACAACATCGGAACGCTGAAACTGGCGCTGCGCGATTGCCATCCCGTGACATGATTCGCCCCTGTTCCTACAGCGTCATATTCGCCACGAGTGGCCACAATTTTTCATCGGCCAGAAGGGTGCAGAAATATTCGTTGACCTGACGAATCCTGCCATCGCGCAAAGTGAACACCATGCAATATTGATTGCTGTACGACTCGCCATTGATCAGCGTTCCATTGCCCTCGAACTCCACCACGACACGCTCGCCTTCCGCCGTCACACTGATAATCTCGGGCTGCATTCCGCCCGGCATTAATTGTCTGAATGCGCCGATCGTAGCCAGAATAGTGTCGCGAGTGCGCACGCCGGCAAATTTTCCGAAACCTTTCGCCAGGGTGAATGTATCTTCCGCGATACACGGCGCTGCAGCCTCGGCATCGCCCCTCCCCATCGCGTCGATAAATGTCAGCACTACCGTTTTATTTTGCTCGCTCATGATCGTCTCTTGAATTCAGTCTGAATTAATTCCGTTCACAACGGACCGCCGAGATTCGAACCACCGTCGACAGGTAAAACCAGCCCCGTCACTTGTGCGGCTAATTCGCTCGCCAGATACAACGCGGCATTCGCCACATCGTTCGGTGCACCCTGCCGTTTTAGCGGTTGCATGCGGCTCACCATTTCCTGCATATCGTAAAACGTCTGTGCCGCAGGAATATGGCCCGGCGCGATGCAATTGGCGCGCACGCCGTAAGCGCCGAGTTCGCGCGCGATCGATTTTGTGTAGTGAATGACGCCGGCTTTCGCGGCGCGATACGTAATCAACGGCAGGCCGGGTTTGATACCCGCAATCGATGATGTGTTGATGATCGAGCCGCGCCCTTTCTTCGCCATGTATTTTCCGGCGAAACGGCTGCCGGTCATGACGCCGTATAAATTCACATCGATGACGCGATGAAAATCAGCGAGATCATCTTCCAGAAAACTGTTGTGCACGGCGCCGCTGATGCCCGCGTTGTTGAACATGATATGCAGATCGCCGAAATGCGCGATGGCGAAATCGATCAGCGCCTGCACCTGCTGCGCATCGGCGACGTCGGTCTGGCTGAATACCGCCGATTTACCCAATGCCGAGGCGAGCGCCTGCCCCTGCTCCACATTCACATCGGCAATAACGACTTTCGCGCCCTGCTCGACGAACAACTCCACCGACGCACGGCCCAGACCGCTCGCGCCGCCGGTGATGATCGCAACCTGACCCGCCAGCAATTGATTCATGAATGATTCCAAAATTTAAAAAAACGTTAATTCAGCGGCTCTTCACCGGCCAGAATGGTGCGATGCATCAGGCGTCCGCTATCGAACGCATAAGGTAAGGCGCGATGCATGGTGCCGGTGTTGCTCCAGATCAGCAGATCGCCGACCTGCCATTCATGGCGATAAACAAACTGCGGCTGCGTTGCCCAGTCGCGCAGGCGCGCGAGCAAGGCCCGACTTTCTTCCACCGGTTTGCCGACCACATAATCAGCCGTTGCGCCAAGCAATAATGATTTACGTCCCGATCGATGCGTCCATACCAGCGGGATGGTTTTCGCTGGCGATTTCTGCCAGAACGCAATTTCCTCGTAGCTCATTTCGGGGCGAACGTAATACTGCGAGCGCTCGGCGCTGTGCACGACGCGCAGATTTTCGATCGCCGCTTTTTCCTGCCCGGGAAGATCGTCATACGCCGCGTAGGTATTGCAGAATTCGGTTTGACCGCCGACATCCGATAATTTAATCGCGCGCAACAGCGCGGCCAGATTCGGATATGGCTGCAGCGAGCCGTCGAAATGCCAGAACAGCGAGCCCTTCAAATAATCGGCGCGTGCATTCACCTTTTCATCGAGCGAAATTTTATAAATACCGCCCTCGCCTTCGCTTTGTACGGTTTGACCGAGCGTTTTGGCAATCGCGACCTGCTGCTCGTCGTTGATTTCGAGACCGCGAAAAAAGACCACGCCGCGCTGCTCCAGAACTTCGCGAATGGTTTTTGCCTCGCGCCCGCTCAATAAAGTGTCGACATCGGTTTTTATTTCACTGCCGATACGCGGTGTCATGTTGATGACTTGTAATGCCATAGGCTTTTTCTCACCCATTCTCTGAATTATTTACGATAAGCGCCGAACGCTACGACAAGCGCGTGAGTACGGTTTTGGCCGAATGTTTTACGCGCGGCTGTTTCCATACTTCCACAGCCATCGCCACGGTGATCAACGCATAAATTAAATTGCGTAAATTTTCCGCGTCTTTCGGTAAGGGCTGTTGGTAGTCGAATTGATCGACATATTCGATTGCCGCTTTACCGCGAGGAAACATTTCGTCGTAGAACGCTTTCAATTCCTCCATCGAGCTATTCACGCGCTTGAGATAGCGTTGATGGCCATCCTCTATCGCCCATTCGGCAACGAGATGTTCCAGATCGGTAAACGCTGGCGGCAATAACGAGGTCATTTCCCACCTCCGGCTTTTTCATTTCTTTCATCTCTTTTATTTCTTTCACACTCTTTGTTTCTTTCACCCTGGGCAATCGCATCCTGTACAACTTTATGCAGATGGCGAACCAGAATTTCTTCGTCGTTCGCGTAAAACTCTTTGAGCGCGCCGCTGTTCAACATCGCCTGCATGCCTTCCAGCGGGCTCGCATCTTCGAGCACGATGTCGTTGAGGAACGAAACCGTCAGCTCCTGCGCAATACGTTCTTTATGTGTGGTTGGCGGGCGATAAAACATTTCGACTTCGATGACATGCGAATGCGGGCCGGTCGGCCAATGCGCGTGCGTGGTGAACCCGGACGAGCCAAAAATCAACACGAAATTCGGAAAGAATTGAAACGAGTCGAAACCGTATTTTTCCGATCGGGTCGGATTCAAACCTTTCGGCAGCGGACCGATATCGTCTTTTTTATTCCAGGGACCGGCGGCGCTCGATTCGGTCAGACATTCGATCGGACGCGAAAATGGCGTCTGCTTCGAGGGCTCGCCATAAAACGAAAACATGCGATGCAAGCCTTTGAGCTGAAACGCGAGCGCATCGGTATAGGGATTGGCTTTATCCAGTTTCGCCACCTCGGTCAGCGCACCGAACGAGCCCGCATGCAAGTACGGCCCGTGGTAACTTTCGGCGAAGCCGTCCATGAAAATTTTCCAATTGCATTGCAGTTCGGCTTTGAATTTATACAGCTGATAGGGGCGATCGAATGGGTAACCTTCAATGCCTTCGGCGAATTCGCCGAGAAAATCGCGCACCGATTGGCGATTATCGCGATCCAGATTGATAAAAATAAATCCCTGCCACACTTCGCACTGAATCGCCGGAACGCTGCATTTGCTTTTGTCGAAATCGAGCAGCAAATCTTCGCGCGAGGCTTTGATCAGGGAACCATCGAGGTTGTAGCGCCAGCCGTGAAAGCGGCAGTACAGCAACGGCGCACTGCCCTGCGTTTCCTGGAACGGATCGTCCTGCCACAGCAATTTATTGCCGCGGTGCGGGCAGATATTGTGAAACGCGCGAATCGTATCGTCCTTGTCGCGCAACAGAATGACCGATGTATCAAGCACGGCGAGTTCGCGCGTGAAATAACTGCCCTTCTTCGGCAATTGTTCGACGCGCCCGACGTACAACCAGTTCTTTTTGAAAATATGTTCCTTTTCTTTTGCGTAAAACTGCGGGCACACGCTGTCTTCCAGCGAAATGGGACCGCGCCCGAGTTCAGGATACGCATCGTGCCAGTAACCGCTCTCGGGCTTTTTTATTACGTCTCTGTCGTTCGTCACGATTTCCTGGCTCATTGCACCGGCCTCATTATTCAAGTCACATAACTTTACACTTGACTAAAATGCGCCGACAGGGCCTTATTTCGAACAAGGTGTTGCAAATTTGGAACGCTACTTCTAAGAGCCGCTTATGGAACAAAACCTTCCGTTCGATATCGATGCATTGCTCGTGTTCGGCAAAGTCATCGAATGCCGCAGCCTGTCGAAAGCAGCTGCGCTGTTAGGCATGCCCAAATCGACCGTCAGCCGCAAAATCGCCAAACTCGAAGCCGATCTCGGTATTAAATTGCTGCGCAAAAATACCCATCAAATCACCGTCACCGATATCGGCGAACAGATTTACAGCCACAGTCTTAAAATCTTTTCTGAAGCCAATGATATTCGCGCCATCGTCGAAGGCAGCAAGCAGGAGCCGCAGGGCGAACTGCGCGCCGCCGTGCCGGTGTTTGTCGGCATCGATTACGCATCGCGCGTGGGCACCACGTTTTTAAAACGCTACCCCAAATCGCGTCTCGATATTCGCATGGTGGACAACATGGTCCACCCGATCAAAGACGGTTACGACGTTGCGTTCGGTGTCGGGCCTTTGCAGGATTCCACGCTGATCGCCCGCAAGGCATTTACACTCGATTGCTGTTTGTACGCGTCGAAGCCATTTCTCGAAACGCTTCCCACTAAAATTTCAACGCCGACGCAGTTGAGCGATCTTCCGTTTATCGATTCCGATTGTTATGGCGACCGACATAAATTGCTGCTCACGAATGGCAAAAAACACTATGAGTTATTGCCCAACACACGGGCGCGCGCCAACAGTTTTCAAATTACCAAGCAGTACATTACACAAGGACTGGGCGTGGGTGTGATGCCAACGCTTATGGTCCAGCCTGACGTACAAAATATTGTCCCGGTATTGCCGGAATGGTCTCCACCCTCGGTAGACGTTTATATGGTCTACCCGTTTCACTTATCGTTCTCGAATTTAATCGGCGCTTTTTACGACACCGCGCTTGAAATCATTGCGTTAAATACTGAGATGTTGGTGCCTAAAAAATAAATTGCGTGTTGGAACAGGCATCTTGCCAGGCGCCGAGTAGAAATATTCTTGGGAAAAACCGTGCTCCTATTGGGGATGGTCCGCGCGCTTTTCCCCAAGAATATTCCTACTCGACGCGGTTAGTTTGTCGGTTGAAGATTGAACGCCCGCAGGTTTTAAACCAGTTTTTCACTGCGGCGAACCACGTTGGCTGGGTCGATTCGATCGCAGGCTCTGGTGAGTTATTCACTTGCTGCTCGATTTCTGATTTTAATTTTCCTGAAAACGATTTCGCTAATTGCGGCAACAATGGTCTGCACATCGCTTCCCACATCGGGGCCATTTGGCCGCTGCCTTCAACGCGCACTTTTAAATTGATTTCGGTTTCACTGCCGGATTTCTTGGAGGCGATATAGCTGCCGCTGCCGACGACGGGTTCGTTTTCCAGTTTGTAGGAAAAATTCACGCGCCCGGGTCCGGCCCATTCGTCGATATGCACGAGCACGTTGACGGTTTTTACCAATCCGCCCGCGCCGACTTTAATAATCCATTTCGAATTATGTTCGTCGATGACTTCACATTCCCTGCAACCGGGAAACAGTACGGCCCATTGACGAATATCCTGCACGTAATTCCACACCGCATTGATATCGGCGTTAATGGCAATTGAATGTTCCGCTTCGATCATGATTTTCTCGAACTACGCTAATTATTTGAAACGATCGATCTCTTTTTCGAGTAAATCGCTCGGTTTGCCTGCGGCATGTCGCCCTGCGAGATAGCCGTGGGTAATGCCGCGCGCATTGGTCATTCCGCTCTGCATGACAGCACCGTTATCCAGACGCGCGACTGAATTTCCGGCGGCGTAAAGTCCTTCGATGGGTTTATCGTTCCAATCGATGACACGGCAATGTTGATCGGCGACGAGACCCGCCGCAGCGATTCCACCGCCGGCCATGCGGCGTAATTCGACGGCATAAAATGGCGGTTTCACTAAGGCGCCGAGATTGGGATTGGGTTTCTGCAGCGGGTCGCCGCACATCAGTGCGCCCCACGGAAATGTGCCGCGCTTGAATTCGGGGTCGTCGCCCGTTGCGGAATATTCGTTGAATTTCGCGATTGTATTTATGAGCCCTGCGCGATCGATATCGGTTTTCGCCGCGAGCTCTTCGATGGAATTCGCTTTGATACCCAGACCTTCCGGCATTTGCTGGCCGGGCATGACCGAACCGAACGGATATTTTTCCCGCGCCTGACTATCGAAAATAATCCAGCATGGAAAGTTCGGATGCGTTTGTGTCGCGCCATCGACGGTTTCGAGCGCGAAATACACCGAGCGATAAAACGCTTCATTGGAAAAACGTTTGCCTGCGCGATTGACGACAATCGTGTGCGGCAACCCCATGAACGGCAATGCGCCGCGCCATAACGGCACGCCCTCTTCCTGCTCTTCGCCCGGCACATGAAAGCCGAGCATGCTGACATCGGGCACGCGGGCAACACGCGCGCCGATCTGACCGGCGAGACGAAAATGTGCGCCATCGATCGATGGCATCACCATCGACACGGGATCAATCTGATGCCCCAATGTCTTGGCAAAATCGGGATTGCGTTCGTAACTGCTCACCGCAATGACAACGCCGCGATTCGCTTTCACGAAAATGGTTTGTTCATTGCCACTTTCATCGCGAAGCGTCGCGCGCAGGCCGACGACGCGCTCGCCATCGACGATCAGTTCTTCCGCGCTGACGCCCGTATGAATGGGAATATTGCGATCGAGCACACCCTTCACGAAATACGCAGCGAGACCGGGACCGGCGCAGCGTTCGTCTTTCGCAAGACGATCGGCCATCACGCTGTAATCCCATTTCAGCATGTTGGCCAAACCGCCGTTCCTGAAAATATCTTCGTGCGTGAGACTGTAAGGCACATGCGGCGAAACGCGCGTTTTGAATTGCCATTCGCCCAGCGTCTCGGCGGCAAACGGCAATGCTTCGAGGCAGCGGCCTTCGGCGGTGCTGTCGTCGATATGCGGAAAATAATAATCGGGCAGCTCGCGCACGACGCACATTTTCAGGCCGATTTTTTCTTCGAAATATTTAATGGCGACGGGCGCATGCAGCGCTTGATTGATCATCGCCACCTCTTCGCCATAACCCATCGAAAGCCGTTTGACGTAGCGATAACCGCTTTCGGGTGAATCTTTAATGCCGAGCGCAGCGGCGAGATGATTACCCGGAACCCACACTTCGCCCATCGAATAAGCGGTGATGCCGCCGACCTGATCGGAACGCTCGAGTACCAATGCACTCGCGCCGTGATCGTGCGCGGTGATCGCGGCGGCTAATCCGCCGCCGCCCGAACCGATGGCGACGATATCCGCTTCAAAATCCCACTGCGTTGGCAACGTACGCATCATTCACGGCTCTCATTAAAATTATTTTTTGACAATCAGGTACGAAATCGATCGCTCGATCGGCTCAGGCAAACGCCTCTTCACCGAGCAGCGTGGTGCGGCGCATGACGCGACCGGAATCGATCGGATACGGTTCGGCGCGATGCAATACGCCGGTGTTATCCCAAATCACTAAATCGCCCGGCGTCCACTCGTGGCGATAAACGAAACGCGGCTGCGTCGACCACTCCAACAATTCCTGCAGCAGCTTCTGACCTTCGGCCTTGTCCATATCCTCGATATGCGAAGCCGAACAACCGATGACCAGCGATTTACGACCGTTGTCGTGTGTCCATGCCAGGTTGTGACTTTTTTCGGGAAGGCTGCGCCAGTAATCGAGGGTTTCCGGCGTCGGCTCGACACCCGCATTGCGCATCGACACTTCGAAACTGTGCACGACCTTCAGGCCGTCGATACGCTGCTTCATATCCTCGGGCAATGCGTCATAGGCCGCGTAGCAATTGGCGAACTCGGTCTGCCCGCCGGTTTTCGACAGCGTGATGCCAGTGAGCAGCGACGCAAACGGCGGCACGTCATCGTGGGTGCCATCGATATGCCACAGCCACGAGCCCTTCAAATAATCCGCCTTCGCGTTGAGCGATTTATCGAGCGTGATCTTGATGACACCTTTGTCGCCTTCCTGCCGGAGCGTACCCATCAAACCGCTCAGCGTGCGCTGCTGCTCTTCGCTGAGATGGAGCGCCTTGAATACGACGATACCGCGCTCGATCAATATGTCGCGAACTTTCTTCGCGACCCCGGGAATGAGCAACGCTTCCGCAGTCGTACGAATTTCGGCGCCGATACTGTCTTTCAGATTGAGCACTTCGAATGTCATTTCTGTACTCCAACGGGTCGGATGGCGATCACCAAATGATACAGATCGGTACTTTTAAAGATCAAGCTCTATTTCTGCCCGAAAAAGTTATCCACAACAGTTGATAATTTACTTTAAAAATTAATTTTTATAATTAAATAAATATCTTATAGATACAATCTAAGGTAATTAATGAATTAACGAGCGCACCGTGACCGGGTAATCCGCAATCACCAGCTCCTGCGGTCGTTCAGAAAAATAGTGATCGCGCGCTCGATCCACTGCTCGCGTTCCGCGATCGACACCTGACGGTTGGTCAGCAGCACGTTCACGAACCAGCCTCTCAGCATGAGAATGAAGACTTCGGCCGCGGCATCGGGATCCTTGCAGCCAACCCCTTCCGCTCTGGCGCAATCCTGGATGAATTGTGAAATGCGCTTCGCGCCGAGCGCCGTTCTCTCGGCCGCGGCGGCGCCCACTTCGGGGAAGCGCTGGGACTCGCTGTAAATCAGCCGATTCACGCCCAGCATGTCGCCCTCCAGATTGAGCCTGATCATCTGGTTGGCATACGACTTGAGGGCCTGCTCCAGACTCACGCCGGATTTCAAAAATGTCGCGGGGGCGCTGCTATCGATCTGCAGATGAATGATGGCGCGGAACAAATCCTCTTTGGAGGAAAAGCGCGAATAGAGCGTGGTTTTGGAGACGCCCGCGACTTTGACGATGCGGGCCATCGAGGCGCCGCCGTAACCGTGCGCCAGGAATTCATCGAGAGCCACCTGCAGCAGCCTGCTTTCGAGAATGGCTACATCTTCCGGGCGTGGCCGCCCGCGCAGCCGCTGAGGTTTTATTTCCTGCTGTTTCGCCGTCATGCCCAACCGTGTCGCTGAGAAAGAGTGAGGCGGCGATTATGCGGGGAGTCGGTTGTTTAGACCATCTGCGGTAAATGGCGCCGACAATCGTTGTCGGCGCGCGCAGGATCAATCGATTATTTAGCTTCGTTTTCCAGACGCTTCATGGCCAGCGTGCGCAGCTCGGAGGATTTCACTTTCGCGCTGCCGGTTAGCTCGAGCTCGCTCTCGTCGAAGAACAATACCCTGCGCGGCAATTTGTAACTGGCCAGACGCTGCTTCGCAAAACTGCGCACATCTTCCGCCGTCAACGTGACGCCTTCATGCGGAACGATACACGCGACGACCAGCTCGCCGAGCAGATCATCGGGCACGCCGACGGTTTTCGTGACTTTCACGCCCGGACATTGCGCGATCACACCGTCGATTTCGACCGGTGAAACATTGGCGCCGCCGGTTTTGATGATGTCATTGAGCCGGCCTTCCCAGAAGAGGCGGCCTTCGCTATCGAAGTAACCGCCATCGCTGGTACGCAGATAGCCGTCGGCATCCACGGTTTCATCGAGCGGCACGCCGACGTAACCCATCATGAGCGTCGCGCATTTCACCGCGATTTCGCCGCGCTGGCCGATCGGCACGATTTCCCCGGTTTCGATATCGACGATTTTCACCGTCGCGCCCGACACCACCTTGCCAAAGCTGCCCTGGCGCTCCTCGTCGGTGGTATTGGCTTCATACACCGTGCTGAAGGTGAAGGTTTCGGTGTTGCCGTACGCGGTCGGCTCACGATAGGTACTGGTGACGGTCGGATGCTTGCCGAGCGGCGAATTGCGGTCGATATATTTCAGCGAGGACAGATTCGCCGTGGCCCAGTTCGGCGCACCTTCGAGCTGCGCCCATTGATGCGGCCACGCGATGACCATGTTGACCTTTTCTTTTTCCATCAGCGTCAGCGCTTCGGGCGCATCGAAGAAGCGTTGCAGCACGAGAGAGCCGCCCACAGACAGCGTGCTACCCAGCGCCTGACAGAAATTACCCGACCAGAAGAAGCCGTTCGCCGACCAGCTGCGCACATCCTCCGCGGTCGCGAACCACTTGCAGAAACGCCAGAGTTGCAGGCACACACCGCGGTGTGCGCTGAGCACGCCCTTGGGCTTGCCAGTGGAGCCCGATGAGTAAAGCAGAATGCCGGGATCGGCCGGAGTGACGCACGCCGCGCGCGCCAGAACCTGTTCATCGCTGACGCTGTGACCGCGGGTGCGGAATGCACTCCAGCCTTCGATGGCGCCCATACCTTCGTCGCTGTCGATGAGCGCGATGTGGCGCAGATAAGGGAACTTGAGGGATACGATTGCGCCGGGTTTTGCCGTAGCTACCGCAGGTTCGAGGTCGACGAGGATCTGCGCGAAATCCTTTTTCAGGACATTGCGCTCGACCAGCAAGACCGAACAGCACGAGCTTTGCAGCAAAAATTCGAGCTCGGCAGGCGTCGAAAAAGTGCTTAGACAGGTCGCAACGCCGCCTGCGAGCGCGGTGCCGAACATGCCGGAAAGAAATTCGAGTCGATTGGTGGCGAGTACGCCGACTCGCGTGCCTTTGGTGACACCGCTCGCAACGAGCGAGCGCGCAACGTCCATCGAACGCGCGAGCAAATCGTTGTAGGACCAGCGTTCGATGTCATCGCCGATACGCATCACCGCCGCTTCGCGATCGCCAAAACGCGCGGCAATTTCCCTGACGTAACCGCCCAGCGTCAGCGGACCCAGGCCGGTTTCCTCGCTCAGCGGAATACCGGAAACGATCGACAACCCTTCAGTAGTTTTCAGCGCACCTGTCATTTCTGTCTCGCTCTATCAATCATTATTCATCGTGCAGGCGATGAGTTTTCGCTCTGTGTTTGCACCGAGGGCGATTAACGCTTCGGTAGCTCGATTTCCGCTTTTGCCGTTGCCAGCACGGTGCCGAGCTGATTGGTCATTTTACAATCGACCTGAACGATCGGGCGATCCTGATCGTCCACCCGCTTGTCGATCACATCGGCGTTCATGATGGTGACATCGCCGGTGAAGGCCGGGCCGCGATACGCACAGTTCGAATGAACCACCTGCCCCCATTCGCCTGCCCAGCCGGCCAGATAATCGAGAATCCACGCCCCCATCGACGCGCCGTAACCGTAGCCGCGTGGCATGCCGATGTAGCGCGCCCAGCGCGGAAATAAATGCCCGCGCGACGGGCCGAAATAGGCGCCATCGGTCAGCTCGGGATTGATTCGCTCCATCACCGGATCGTTTTCGTGGCCGGCCATATCGGGATCGTATCCCAGCGCTTCGAGATCGAGATCGGTACGGCGATGGGTGCCGCCCCAGATCGTGAATAAATACGCGCGCCATTCGGTGGTGAAACTGGCGATGCTGTGCGGGCCGAATACGCGGACGGGTAACTTATCGCCGACGTTGATGTCGTCCCAATAACGTCTGTCGTGGCCGAGCGCGTGCAGCGAATTGATGTAATCGAGTTTCTGCGCTTCCAGTTCCTTCAGTTGCGCATCGCTCCATTCGGGATCTTCGGTCGCCGTCATCGTGCCCATTTCGCGCGCGAGATCGGCGCGATAGCGAATCGCGGTCGAACGCTGCTTCGCGACCAGTTCACCGCTGGCGTTGTAGTAATTGTTGTCGCCGCGCTGGAAGCAGGTCGGTCCGGCGAATTTGGTTTCCTTGACGACATAATCGAACGGAACGCGCTGATTGGTGATCATGTCGTTCGCAAAAATGCGCGGACCGTAGAACCACCATTCGTCGCCGCCGAACACCAGATGCGAATTGAGAATGCAGCCGACGCTGGCGGGATGCGCGCCGTGACCGTCATCGGTGGCCACCGCGAACGATTGCGGTGCAAGCAGACGACCGAAGCGGCTTTCCGCGGCAAAGTCGGTGTCGTAATGCAGCAGATTCGGGTAATGCATGGCCTGCGCCCAGCGCCGGAAATCGTTGTTGTGCAGCGGCTCTTTCATGCGACCCGGCTGCATCGGCTTGCCCAGATGCTGATCGAGATCGGAACAGTCCAAGGTCTTATCGCTCATACATTCCTCCACGAGCATTCCCACGAATTCAGGGCAAGCCCGGCACTTAATTAGGGTGGCCCGCATCATGCCAGCCGCAGTATCATGATTAAAGCTCATTTATGAGCATGTCTATTCCAATTCCGGAACAATGAAATCATGAAGCAGGTCGACCAGTTCGACGCCGGCACCCTGTTGATTCTGGCCAGGGTCATCGAACTCAAAAGCGTCTCCAAAGCGGCCTCGGCGCTGAATATGCCCCGCTCCACCGTCAGCAGAAAGATCAGCAAACTCGAAACCGATCTCGGCATCAAGCTGCTGCGTAAAAACACCCGGCAGATCACCGTGACGGATCTGGGTTACGAGCTTTACGAGCACGCGCAAAACATTCAGAGCGAGATGAATTTCATCCGCGCGATTCTGGGCGGCAGAAAACAGGAGCCGCAGGGTGTGCTGCGCGTCGCCATGCCGATATTCATGGGCGTCGATTTCGCATCGCGGGTCGGCGCGTCATTTCTGCAGAAATATCCCCGGGCGCGGCTGGAAATGCGCTTCGTCAACAGCGTCGTCCATCCCATTAAAGATGGTTACGATGTAACGCTCGCCTATGGCCCGCTGCAGGATTCCACGCTGATCGGGCAGAAATTATTTTCGATCGAGAGTTTGTTATGCGCATCGCCGAAATTTATCGAGCAATTACCGCAACGCATCACCCAGCCGGCGCAGCTCGATGAGCTGCCGTTTATCGATGCAGGCCACGATAGCGATACTTTCAAGCTGCATTTGAAAAACGGCAAGAAACATCATGAACTGGTACCGCCCGTGCGGGCGCAGGCCAACAATTTTCAAGTGGGAAAATATTATGTGCTGCAGGGCATCGGCATCGGCGCGCTGCCTCGCCATCTCTGTTTAGGCGATCTGGCGGAAGGCAATCTCGCCCCCATTCTCGACAACTGGCAGCTCGAAACGAAAGATGTGTATGTCGTCTATCCGTTTCAATTATCGTTTTCGAATCTTATCAAGGCGTTTTACGAAACCGCTTACGAAACGATGAAGCAGGCCACCGCAGAGGGCTGGTCGCTTCCGCCAAAGAAATAAAATCACCTCAATGTATGTGCGCGTATTTCCCTTTATGAAATAGCAGCGGATGACCCGTGGGACGCGTCGTCACTTCGAGCACCTCGCCGACGATGATCAGATGATCGCCACCGGGATAGCGCGCCCATACGCGGCACTCGAAACTCGCCAGCGCATCACGCAACAGCGGGCTGCCCGTGCGGCCGTGCCGATAATGCGCAACGTCCAGCTCGTGCCCGTCTTTCCTGGAATAGCGATTGGAGTGCGCTTCCTGATGGCTGGATAAAATATTGATGGCGAATTTTTCGGCGCTGTTGAAAACGTCGAAGCAATCGGATGTGTACTGAATACTCCACAGCACCAGTGGCGGTTCCAGCGAAACCGACGAGAAGGAATTGATCGTCATTCCCGTCGGCACACCTGGCCTGGATACCGCCGTCACCACACAAACGCCGGTCGCGAAACTACCCATGGCATCGCGAAGCTTTCGTTTATCGATTGTCATTCCATCACTCGCAACGGGGCTTGCCAGACATCGCCCAGGCCACCGGACATCCTATTTGCCAGGCACGACCCAATCCGATTTCAAACCATAATCGGAAAGATATTTGGTCGAACTCCAGCCACCATCGACAACGATGGTCTGACCATTGATGAATTCGGCACCCGGCGAACACATGAATGCGATCGTGGCCGCAATATCCTCGACCGTCCCCAGACGCGGATACGGCGTCATTTCATTATTCATTTTCTGGAACGCGACATCTTCGTAACGTCCCTCCGTCATCGGCGTCGGCGTCACCCCGGGAGCCACCGAATTGCAGCGAATACCGAGCGGACCGTATTTGCACGCGATGTGTTGCGTCAGACCGGTAATGCCGGCCTTGCACGCGGAGTACGCACCGCCGTGCATGCCGCCGATAACGGCAAAGGTCGAAGTGACATTGATGATCGCCGAACCGCGCTTCATGTGCGGAATGACTTCACGCGCCAGACGGAAAGGCGCGCGCAACATCAGATCGAGACAGTAATCGAGCATTTCGTCGTCGACTTCGAGCAAGGGCTTCGGCCGACCGACGCCGGCATTATTGACAAGAACGGAAATTTCACCGAAACGCTCGAGCGCCGCGTCGACAATGCGCCGGGGTGCGTCGTCGGCGGTAACATCCACCGACAGCGTCGCGACTTTATCGGGATTGCCTATCGCAGCTTCGAGGTCGGCCAGCTTCTTCGGATCGCGACCAACACCCAGCACGCTGAATCCGGCTTTCACGAGTTTGACGGCAGTTTCCAGTCCAATACCGCTGCCCGCACCCGTAATAATCGCGCAACCCGCCATATCCACCCCGCTGGTTTTCATTGAAAGGAAAGAAAGTAAGGCCGGCCACATTAAATGCCGGACCTGCGCCAGTCAACACTGGTGTTCATTTACCCCCACCCGGCTATATACTGGCGCCCCACTCATTCCGGCGCCGGCAAGACCGCGCACCGCTGAGCGATAACGTTAGATAAAAATACGTTTATTCAAAAATATTTTCTGGGGGTCACCATGACTGACAAGACGCTGGACTGTTCCGATCTCGACAATTACATGGGCAAACCCATCCAGCCCGCCAAGCAGAAAGAGACATTGCACAATAATGAAATCCGCCGCTGGGCGCAGGCGATGCACTATCCAAACCTGCTGCATTACGATCAGGAATATTCCGCGGCCAGCCGCTTCGGTCGTCTGGTCGCACCGCAATCGTTCGCGGTGGCCACCGATGACGGTCATGGCGCGGGCCCTGCCTGCGTCGGTCGCATTCCCAATTCGCATCTGATTTTCGGCGGCGATGAATGGTGGTTCTACGGCCCGCGCATTTTTGCCGGCGATCTCATCACCAACGAAAAAATCCCGTTCGATTACGTCGTCAAGGAAACCAAATTCGCCGGCCCGACCTGCTTCCAGCGCGGCGACAACAATTACTACAACCAGAACGGTGATTTCATCGCGAAACAGCGCTCCACCGCCATTCGTTATCGCAACGATCTCGCGGTCGAAAAAGGCTCTCTCACCAATATCGATGATCCGGACTGGACCGATGAAGCGCTCGACGAGCTGGAGCAAAAGAAACTCGAATACATCAACTACATGCACAAGCTCGGACACGACAAGCTGTACTGGGACGATGTGAATGTCGGCGACGCCCTCCCCGTGCGCGTCATCGGAGTGCATTCGATCGCGAGCTTCACCACCGAATGGCGAGCCTATCTGTTCACCAACTGGGGCAACACGCATCGCCCGAATCTCGATCTCGAAGCACTCGGTTTCGATCCGAAAATGGCCGGTCACGAAAACGATGGCGTGATGGAAAGAGTCAATCCGGAACTCACCGACGGCGCGTATTTCGGTCCGTCGCGCGGACATTTATTTCCGCGCTGGGCGCGCTACATCGGCATGCCGCGCGGCTACGGTTACGGTGCGTCGATGGGTGCGTGGCTGATCGACTATCTCGCGGGCTGGGCCGGCGAATGGGGTCAGGTCGTGCATATCAACTCCGCCTATCGCGGCCCGGCCTTCACCGGCGAGGCGACCTACATGACGGCGAGCATTGTCGACAAACTGGTCGACGAGCAGGGCCGCAACCTCGTCCAGGTCGACGTCAAAATGGCGAGCCATCTCGGCGTTACCATGGCGACCGCCAAAGCGGAAATCGAACTGCCGAAGAAGTAAAAATCCGCGCATGAAAAAGGCTCCTTGAATGGAGCCTTTTTCATTGGTGATTCCCTATTTAGAGAAGCAATTTGTTGCAGACCATTAAATTTGCAATGGCATTTCTCAAGCGATCTTTCAGCTGCGCGTCAAAAGATCTTTCAACTGGGGAAAATCTTCGGACTTCAAAACGCCGAACATAAACAAACGCAACACCTCGCGACGCATGCGCCCGGCCATCGCCTGACGATCATCGTTATTCGACGCGTGGGCGCGCACCCATTCGGGCCACAGAAAATAGCCGGCAAGAATAATCACCGAGAGCACTTCGACATCGATACCCTCCTGACTGTGTTCGCTTTCCGCGAGCTGTTGCGTCGCCTGCTTGAACTGCCGGAAAAACAAATCGTCGCCCGGATTCGGCGAGGACAACACTTCGAATAACCAGATGCGTCCCAGCGCGGGGTTTTCGACGGCGAAATCGACCAGCCCGGCAATCGTGTCATAAACGGGACGCTGTTCCTTGAGCTTCGAACGACTGGCGCGTGTAAGGTCGTCGACCTCGCCGAAAATGGTTGTGGAAAGGTGTTCGCTGACCCAGGCGACCGTGGCTTTGATCAAATCCTCGCGGGTCTGAAAGTGCTGATAGGCCGTGCCGCGATTGACGCCGGCCAGATGCGCAACCTTGGAAAGACTGAGCGCTTCGGGTCCATCGGATGCCAGAACGGTGCGGGCCGCAGCCAGAATTGTTTCGCGAGTTGCTTCTTTTATGACTTTGCGACGCACTGGGCCATCCACTAAATGATCATCACTGTCGTTCAATGAATCATTGTGTGCCGTCACCCTGCGTGAGTCAACAAGCGCGCATTGTCCTCGGCGGAGCGCCATCTTTGCTGCAGCCGCATGCGCAAGCGGCCCGATCTGCAATACCGGCCGCAAGGGTGTTTCAATCGGAGTCGATCAGTCGTAACGAAGCGCCAGCGCCGGCTGAATTTTTGCGGCGCGCCACGCCGGATAAATCGCTGCGAGCATGCTCATTACCAACGCGGTAGCGGCCACATACAGCACATCGCCGAAGCGTACGTCGGATGGCAGATAACTGATCGGATAAACGTCCGCACGCAGAAACTGCACATGAAATAAATGCTCGATTCCCACGACCAGATCGGTAATTACCAGCGACAGCGCGACACCGGCAATTACACCGGCCAGCGTGCCGATCGCGCCCACCAGAAACCCCTGCACCAGAAATATTTTCACGATGCCGGCGGACGTCGCGCCCTGACTACGCAGAATGGCGACATCGCCATGCTTGTCGTTCACCACCAGCACCAGCGCCGACACCACATTGAATGCGGCAACCGCGATGATGATGGCGAGCATCATGCCGACGAGACGCTTCGATAGCGCGATCGCCGAATATAAGTTGCCCTGCGAAGAGGTCCAGTCGCTTGCGTAATATCTGCCTTCGAGTTCACGCCAGAGGTCAGCGGCAATGCGCGGCGCCGCGAATAAATCGTCGACGGTCACGCGCAGGGCGATGGCACCGCTGCGATCGGCACTGAGCGCCTGCGCCGTATCGAGCCGCAACAGTGCGAGACTTTCATCCAGCTCAGTGCCGCTTTGTATTAGACCCACCAGCGTAAAACGCGCGATTTGTGGCTGCATGTTGCCGGTACCGGCATCTCGATTCGGCACCATCGCGGTGATGCGACCGCCAACTTCGACGCCGAGTTTCTGCGCGAGCCCCTGGCCTAACACAATCGCTTGATCTTCGCTGATTAATTGCGCGATCGATTGCTCGGATAAAAAACGCGACAGCGCAGTCGCTTTACGTTCACGCTCCGGATCGATACCAAACACCAGCGTCGCCTGCGCATTCTGTCCATTCACGAGCATGGCATTGAGCTGCAACAACGGCGTCGCGCTCAGCACGCCCGGAATTTTTTCGACGCGACCCGCAGTCTGCTGCCAGTCGGCCGCCGGACTCGCGGCGTAAAGGCTGATGTGCGGCACCAGCCCCAAAATACGCTCGCGCATTTCGCGCTCGAACCCATTCATGACCGACAACACGACAATCAACAGGCTCACGCCGATGACCAGACCTGCAATGGCCGTGCGCGAAAGAAAACTGGTGAGACGCGAGCCGCGCTTCGATCCGGTGTACCGCGCGCCGATAAAGATGCTGTATGGCGTGAACATCAGCTCGTTACCGCATTTGTTTTTATCGTGCGCGTATCGTCAAGCAATAAACCATCCTGCAAATGCAGCACACGATCCATGCGCTGCGCGAGAACCGGATCGTGGGTGACGACAACGAAACAGGTTTCGAACTCACGATTGAGTTCGAGCATTAATTCGTGCATCGATTCTGCGGTATTGCGATCGAGATTGCCGGTCGGCTCATCGAGCAGCACGCACAAGGGCTGCCCAACCAGCGCACGCGCAATCGCCACACGCTGACGCTCGCCGCCGGATAACTCTGCAGGTTTATGTTCCAGCCGCGCACTCAGGCCGACACGCTGCAATATTGCACGAGCGGCCTGAGCCGCAGCCGTCACTTTTTCACCGCGAATAAGCAATGGCATCGCGACATTTTCCAGCGCAGTGAATTCGCCGAGCAGATGATGAAACTGATAAACGAAACCGAGTGTGCGATTGCGCAATACACTGCGCTGCTTTTCATTCAGCGCGGAAATCGCTTCGCCGTTGATATGGACACTGCCGCTGCTCGGTGTATCGAGTCCACCGAGCAGATTCAGCAATGTCGATTTACCCGAACCCGATGAGCCGATGATGGCAACGCGCTCACCGCGTCGAATACTCATATCGACGCCTTTAAGCACCTCCAGCTTCTGCGGGCCTTCATCGTACGCCTTCCGCAAATCGCGACATTCGAGAATATTATTTTCAGACCCAGGAGATACATCATTCATAGACACGCAACTCATTCATAACGCAAGGCTTCCGCCGGATGAATCTGCGATGCCCGCCACGAGGGATAAAGTGCGGCAAGCAGGCTCAGCATCCAGGCAGCCGCGCTAATTTTTACAATATCCTGCGCAACGACAACCGACGGTATTCGGGTGACGAAATAAATCGCGGGGTCGAAAACATGAACTCCCACGAGCTGTTCGAGTGATTCGACGATAGCGCCGACATTGAGTGCTATCGGAATACCGATCGACGCGCCTATGGCAATCCCGACGAATCCAATCATTGCCCCCTGAACCATGAATACAGCCATCATCGCTTGCGGCGACGAACCCATCGTGCGCAACACGGCGATATCGGCACGCTTCTCGTTCACCATCATGGTTAGAATCGACACAATATTGAAAGCAGCGATGGCAACGATCACGAACAGCAGCAGACCCACCATGGTTTTTTCCATTTTCACCGACTGGAACAGACTGCCCTGGGTTACGCTCCAGTCGCGCACCGAATAATGGTTGTTGTGTCGTGCATTCCAGCGCTGCAATAACGGCCCCGCTGCAAACAAATCCGTGGCGGCAATGCGCAGCCCGCTCACCCCGTTAGCCGTTTTATAAAAGCGCTGGCCATCCTGAAGATTGATGAATACCGTGGTGCTGTCGAGTTGTGAACCACTGCGAAAAATCGCGGTAACCACGAAACGCTTCTGGCGTGGAAAAACACCGAGCGGCGTCACCGTGACCTGCGGCAGAATCACATCGATGCTATCCCCCACCATCGCATCGAGCTGGCGCGCGAGGATATCGCCGATCACGATACCGAACGAAGTATTCGCGAGATTTTCATAATGCCCGGAAACAACATGATTCTGCACCGACGACACCTGCTGCTCGTACTGCGGATCGATTGCCCACAACTGAACGCCGCGCACAGGCCCCGAACGCGAAACCATCGCGCTGCCGCCGATATAGGGTGCCGCCGCAACGAAACCGGGCGTGCGCGCAAGATCATCGGCAAGCGGTTGCCAATCGTTTAAATAACCTTCGCGCGCATCGACAAAACCATGCGGAATCAACGCCAGAATGCGACCGCGCAATTCCGCCTCGAAACCATTCATCACCGACAGCACGACAATGAGCGCTGCGACGCCCAGCACCATGCCGAGCAGCGATATCAGCGCCATGAAGGAAACAAATTGATCGCGGCGGCGCGAGCGCGTATAGCGCCAGCCAATGAATGCCGCGAATGGTCGAAACATTGCCTGTTCCTTGTGATTAAAGAGGCTTGTGACTCAAGCCTTGTGATTCGGGCTGCGCCTGTACTACAGTCATTTGTACTACAGTCACTTGTACTAAAACCACCTGTACAAAAGCCACCTTTACTACAGCAACGGATGCAAGCGGAGACGATAGATTGGCCGAGCAGAATGCTTCTTCATTAGCGGGCGACCTGACCCCTGCTCTCGACCGGCGCGAATATTTTCGCGTCGAGGATCAACTCATTCTGCGTTATTGCAGCGTATCGCCCGACGCTGTCGGCAATATGCCTGCCGAACGCCATTTCGACAATGGCGAAATGTTCGCGTTGCTGCGTGAATTGCGTCAGATCGATCAGGAGCATAATAACGTATTGCGCGGACTCACAGAACAAAACCGCGAGCTCGGTGCTTATCTCAAAAGTATCAATCGCAAAATCGATTTGGTCGCCAACGCGCTCGCGACCCTGAGTCATGATCATCAGCAGCAAACTGCGCAACGCGTTTCGATCAGCGAAGGCAGCATTGCTTTTCCGGCTGATCCCGCTCTCTCCAGCGGAAACTTTCTGGCTCTGGAGCTGATTCTGCTGCCCGGTCACACGGGACTCGCCCTCTACGGCGAAGTACTGGAAGCACGAAATGAAAACGGATTTACGGTAGTCGCTTTTTTGCGCATACGCGAAAGCGATCGGCAAATTCTGGCTCGACACATTTTGCAGGTTCAAATTGCCGCGAAAAAACAACAGGGCAAAAGCGATCCCGAATAATCGCCAATAGCCGCCCGCCCCCAATAATTGGCCGCATGGAGAAACGCTCATGCTACTCATTCTTCATCCTGATATAGACGAAAGCAGCGAAGCCTATCGAACGACGTTCGATTACCTGGAACACCTGCCCGGCGTGAAACTCAAGAAACATCTCGTCCAGGGGCAACAGCAATCGCTGACAGAAATTTATTTGATTGGCGATACCCATGCGCTCGACAAGGCCGAGCTGGAGACATTGCCCGCGGTCGAACGCGCGATAAAAATTTCGGAAGAATATCGGGTGCTCGGCCGGCATCGTGACGATCAGCGTGTCAGTGGTTTCGAATATCAGGGATTGCGCTTCGATCAGAATAATCTGCATGTGTTCGCAGGATTATGCGCGGTCGACAACCGGAAAAATGTCGAGACGATGATGAGCGCGTTGCGCGACAACGGTCAGGTCTGTACGCGAATGGGCGCGTATAAGCCGCGCACGAGCCCTTATGCATTTCAGGGGCATGGCGCCAGTTGTTTGCCGTGGGTATTCGAGCTCGCCGGCAAATACGGCATTAAAGTCATTGCGATGGAAGTGACGCACGAAAGCCATATCGCGGATATCGACCAGGCGCTTGCGCAAACCGGCAACCCCACCGGAGTGATTTTGCAAATAGGTACCCGCAACACTCAAAACTTCGAATTACTGAAAGCGATCGGCAAACAGAATCGCTATCCTGCGCTGCTCAAGCGCGGTTTTGGCATTACGCTGAGCGAATCGCTCAACGCCGCGGAATATCTCGCCAGCGAAGGCAACGATCGGGTGATTTTCTGTTTGCGCGGCATGAAAAGTGATTTCGGGGCGCCGCACCGCAACATGGTCGATTTCGCGCAGATCCCCATTATCAAACGCTTGACACGCATGCCCGTGTGCATCGATCCATCGCACTCGGTCGGCTCGCGCGACCGGGCACCCGATGGCGTGCTCGATTTGTTGCACGCAACGGCCCAAGGCATTATCGCAGGCGCGAATATGGTTCTCGTCGATTTTCATCCCAACCCGAAAGAAGCCCTGGTGGATGGACCGCAGGCGCTGCTGCTGAATGAATTGGACAGATTCTTAAAGGATGTAGAGATTGCGCGTAACGCCTATATTGCGCGGCAACAGATATGGCGAAATTAAAATTCGCCCATAAAAAAACCGCCCTCGGGCGGTTTTTTATTTCCGGCTTTTATCCTGCAATCATTCTTTCGGATAAATCTTGTAGCTGACCCCGGCCATTTTTTCGAGTACGCGATGTACCTGGCAGCTGTAACCGAATTCGTTGTCGTACCAGCAGTACAGCACGACGCTGCTGCCGTTGACGATGGTTGCTTCTGCATCATAAATACAGGCGTGTCGCGAGCCGACCAGATCGGTCGATACCACTTCCGGCGAGTTCGAATAATCGATCTGTTTGCGCAGCGGCGAATGCAGCGCAATTTTGCGCATGTACTCGTTGATTTCTTCCACGCTGGTTTCGCGCTTCAGATTCAATTTCAAAATCGCGAGCGATACGTTCGGCGTCGGTACGCGAATGGCGTTGCCGGTCAGCTTGCCCTGTAATTGCGGCAGGACTTTCGCCACTGCTTTCGCGGCGCCAGTTTCCGTGATGACGAGATTGAGCGGCGCACTGCGGCCACGGCGTTTCGATTTGTGATAGTTATCGATGAGATTCTGGTCGTTGGTATACGCGTGCACGGTTTCAACGTGACCATTGACGATACCGAAATGCTCGTCGATCACCTTGAGCGGTGGCACGATCGCATTCGTGGTGCAGCTCGCTGCGGTGATGATCTGATCGTCATCGAGCACTTCATTGTCGTTGACGCCGAAAACGATATTTTTCAGATCGCCCTTGCCCGGAGCCGTCAGAATGACTTTGGCAACACCCGGGCATTTCAGGTGTTTGGCCAGACCTTCGCGATCACTCCACTTGCCGGTGTTGTCGACCACGATCGCATCGCTGATACCGTACTCGGTGTAATCGATCGCATCGGGCGAATCGCCATAGATGATTTTGACTTCGTTACCGTTGCAGATCAGCGCCTGGCGTTCCTCATCGACACGAATGGTGCCGTTGAATTTGCCATGCACGGAATCCCGCTGCAGCAGACTCGCGCGCTTCATCAAATCGTCATCGCTCTTGCCTTTACGCACAACGATGGCGCGCAGACGCAGGGTGTCGCCACCACCAGCCTTCTCGATAAGCAGACGCGCCATTAAACGACCGATTCGACCGAATCCGAACAGTACGATGTCGCGCGGCTTTTCGATCGGCCTGGCATCGACACCGACCAGATCGGCGACTTGCTGCCTGACGAAATCGTCGACGCTAACGCCTTTGGCTTTTACTTCTTCGTACATCACTGCGATGCGGCCCGCGTCGATATGCGCAGTGCCGAGATTCAACGCAGCCAATGCTTTTACAACGGGGAATGTTTCGAATTCGGAAAGTTCGTTTTGCTCGATCTGACGCACCAGGCGGTGTGCCTGCATGATGTCGATGGGAGATTGGTTAACCAGATTCTGACCATAGATATAGGTCTTGACGTTGTTTTCCCGGTACAGCTTGCCGACCAGCGGGATCAGGCCTTCGGCCAGCGCTTCGCGCTGTTTCCAGTCTTTGAAGTAATCGTCGGGACGACCGCGTTTTCTCTGTTCCATTAGGAGCACACCATAAGGTAAGGGTTAAAACGAACATCAAGAATAGCTAAAAATGGGCGCGTATTATCTTTGTTCGCTCTTTGAGCTGCAACCATGCCTTGACAAAATGGCGACGAAATCGACGAGCTTCTGTAGCGGATCCGGAAACAAAAATGGCCCGTCGAGTTTCGGCGGGCCATTCACACAACACAGGTTCGGATCAATCGAACATATTCACCGAAGCGGTCAAGTGCTCTTTCGCTTCTTTGACCATACGCTCTAACAACACGGCGCAGGTCGGAATGTCGTCGATCAGGCCGACCACCTGGCCACCCCAGACCAGACCTTCGTCGACCGTGCCGTTTTCCAGCGCTTCGCGTCCACGTGCACCTTTGACCAGGTGATGGATGTCCTTGAACTCGCAGCCGCCCGGGCGATTTTCAGTGGCAACCACTTCGTCGGAAATGGCGTTTTTCAGCACGCGACCGGTATTGTGCAGGGTGCGGAAAATCAAATTGGTATCGCGCTCGGTCTTCTCGACCATCATCTTCTTGATGTTTTCGTGGATCGGCGCTTCAACCGTCGCGCAGAAACGCGTACCCATGTTGATGCCATCGGCGCCCAATGCCAGCGCCGCCGCAAAACCGCGACCATCGCCGATACCGCCCGATGCCACTACCGGAATCTTGAGCTTTTTAACCGCTGCAGGAATCAATACCAGACCGGAGACGTCGTCTTCGCCCGGATGGCCTGCGCACTCGAAGCCATCGATGCTGATTGCGTCGACGCCATTGCGTTCTGCCGACAAGGCGTGACGAACCGCGGTGCACTTGTGAATGATTTTCACGCCGGCCGCTTTGGCCTTGATGATGAATTCCTTCGGGTTGTTACCGGCGGTTTCGAGGATTTTCACGCCGCTGTTGATAACGACGTCGAGGTAAGCTTCGTAAGGCGGCGGGTTCGCCGAGGGCAGAATGGTCAGGTTCACGCCGAATGGCTTGTCGGTCATGGTCCGGCAACGTGCGATCTCTTTAGCCAGATCTTCGGGGGTCGGCTGCGTCAATGCGGTCAAAATGCCAAGACCGCCGGCGTTGGAAACGGCAGCCGCCATTTCCGCGCGTCCCACCCACATCATGCCGCCCTGAATGATCGGGTAGCGAATACCGAGCATTTCTGTAATACGAGTCTTCATGGGATTCCTAAATAAAAGTGACAGAACAGCGCAGATTTCAGCGCATTGACCAGCAAAATGTTGTCCGGAAAAACACGGCGGCTAGTCTAGCGGCAATCGCCCCTGTTGATCCATAGCCACATGCCGCACGTGGTATGTCAGTACGCGCATTTATGCGCGAACGAAAGTCCGGCTACAATGCAGCCCCGCTTCAAAAGCCGTCTTATTTCAATGTCGCAATCCCCGCTTCACGCAGCTTTACAACTTCCTCTGCAGACGCCCAGGAGCGCTGATCGCCGCCACTGGAGCCAGTTGCTCGGCAGTGCATCGAGCCTGGCCATTGCCAGCGCCGCACGCAATCTGCAGCAGCCCCTGCTATGGATCGTGCGCGACACCGCCAGTGCCCGCACGATCGAACAGGAACTGCGATTTTTCGCCGCGGACCTCGATGTGCTGCATCTGCCCGACTGGGAAACGCTGCCCTACGATTCGTTTTCGCCGCATCAGGACATCATTTCCGAACGCCTGACCACGCTCTATCACCTGCCGGGTTTCAAACGCGGCGTGCTGGTGGTCCCGATCGCGACACTCATGCACAAACTGAGTCCGCCCGCCTATCTGCAGGGCAACAGTCTGATGCTCGACAAAGGCCAGACGCTCGATATCGAACGATTGCGCGAGCGTCTTGCCGCCGCCGGATATCGCGCAGTCACCACGGTTTACGAGCACGGTGAATTCGCGCAGCGCGGTTCGCTGTTCGATATTTTCCCGATGGGCAGCGAGTTGCCATTCCGTATCGATCTGCTCGACGATGAAATCGATTCGCTGCGGACCTTCGATACCGAAACGCAACGCACGCTCGATCAGGTCGACAGCATCCGCCTGCTACCTGGCCGCGAATTTCCACTGACTGACGAAGCAATCAAACGTTTTCGCGAACGCTGGCACGGGCAGTTCGATACCGATCATCGTCGCTGCCCCGTGTATCAGGACGTGACGCAAGGCATCGCCCCGGCCGGTATCGAATACTATCTGCCGCTGTTTTTCGATGAATGCGCCAGTCTCTTCGATTATCTGCCGAAGGAAACCGTCGTCGCGCTCGACCCGCAATTGCACGATGCCGCTCAAGGTTTCTGGAGCGAAGTCAACGAACGCTACGAGCAGCGCCGCCACAACATCGAACGGCCGATTCTGCCACCGCAAAAACTATTCGATGCCGTCGAGCAGCTATTCGGCCGCATCAAAACCCACCATCAAATCGTCGTCGACGGTGCAACGATCGATGCGGGCAGCGGGCGAACAATCTTCGATACGGTCACACCGCCGCCCTTACCCATCGATGCAAAAGCCACCGACCCGATCGCTGCGCTGCGCAATTTTGCAACGCAAAACAGGCCGGAAAAGCCCCGGCGCATTTTATTCTGCGTGGAATCACCGGGCCGTCGCGAAACACTGCTCGATTTGCTCGCGCGCCACCAGCTCAAGCCGAAAACCATCGAAGGCTGGGACGATTTCGTCAGCGGAAACCAGATGCTGGCGATCGCCGTTGCGCCGATCGATCGAGGCCTGCTACTCCCGGGCGATGGCATTGCGTTAATTACGGAAAATCAGCTATTCGGCCAGCGCGTACTGCAAACGCGCCGCCGCAAACGCCAAACGGAAATCGCCGAAAATGCGGTGCGCAATCTCAGCGAATTGCGCATTGGCACCGCTGTCGTGCATATCGATCACGGTGTCGGTCGCTATTGCGGTTTGCAGACGCTGACCATCGACGACCAACCGGCCGAATTCGTCACGCTCGAATATGCCGACGGTGCGAAATTGTACGTACCCGTCGCTTCGCTGCATTTGATCAGCCGCTACAGTGGTGCCGAGGGCGATTCGACACCGCTGCATAAGCTCGGCAGCGATCAATGGCAAAAAGCCAAGCGCAAAGCCGCCGAGCAGATTCGCGATGTCGCGGCGGAATTGCTCGACATTTACGCGCGCCGTGCGGCCCGGCCAGGGCACGCATTTGCCGATCCGCAACAGGCCTACGATGCGTTTGCCGCCGGCTTTCCGTTCGAAGAAACACCGGACCAGCTGAGCGCCATATCCGCCGTGTTAGACGATATGAGGGCGCCGCGCGCGATGGATCGCCTCGTCTGCGGCGATGTTGGCTTCGGCAAAACCGAAGTCGCGATGCGCGCAGCGTTTGTCGCTGTGCACAGCGGTATGCAGGTCGCCATTCTGGTGCCGACCACCCTGCTCGCACAGCAGCATTACGAATCATTTAAAGATCGCTTCGCCGACTGGCCAGTCGCGATCGAAGTGTTATCGCGCTTTCGTTCCGATGCCGAAGAAAAAGCCGTGCTCAATCGCCTCGGCGAAGGCAAGGTCGATATCGTCATTGGCACGCACAAATTATTGCAGCCCGATGTGCGCTATAAAAACCTCGGGCTCGTTATCATCGACGAAGAACACCGCTTCGGTGTGCGTCAAAAAGAACAACTCAAAGCATTGCGTGCGCACGTCGATATTCTCACGCTTACAGCGACACCGATTCCGCGCACGCTCAATATGGCGATGGCCGGCATGCGCGATTTGTCGATAATCGCCACACCGCCTGCGCGACGCTTATCGGTAAAAACTTTCGTCCGCAAATACGATAACGAACTCATCAAGGAAGCGATTCAGCGCGAAATTCTGCGCGGCGGTCAGGTGTATTTCCTGCACAACGATGTGAAGACTATCGAGAAATGCGCGCGCGATTTGCAGGAACTGGTTCCGGAGCTACGCGTCGGCATCGGCCACGGCCAGATGCGCGAACGCCAACTCGAACAGGTGATGTCGGATTTTTATCACAAGCGTCACAACGTACTGGTGTGCTCAACGATTATCGAAACGGGTATCGACGTACCCAACGCCAATACCATCATTATCGAGCGCGCCGATAAATTCGGCCTCGCGCAACTGCATCAACTGCGCGGACGCGTCGGCCGCTCGCATCATCAGGCGTATGCGTATTTGCTGACCCCGACCGAAACCAAAATAAGTTCGGATGCGGAGAAACGCCTTGAAGCGATCAGCATGGCTGAAAATCTCGGTGCGGGTTTCACCCTTGCCACGCACGATCTCGAAATTCGTGGCGGCCAGGTGCGCGTGGATCCCCGTCATGTGGGC
>CAZWBA010000006.1:114692-175174 GCA_964631955.1 uncultured Verrucomicrobiaceae bacterium
CGAACTGCTTGGCGAAGAGCAAAGCGGTCAGATCAACACGATCGGTTTCACGCTGTATATGGAAATGCTCGAACGCGCGGTGAAGGCGATTCGCGCCGGCAAAACACCGAATATCGAAGAGCCGCTCGATCACGGTGCCGAAGTCAATTTGCGCTTGCCTGCGCTGATTCCGGAAGATTATCTGCCCGATGTACAGGCGCGACTGATTCTTTACAAACGCATTGCCAATACAAGCGACGAAGAAGGTTTGCGCGAATTGCAGGTCGAAATGATCGATCGTTTCGGACTGCTGCCCGATGCATTGAAAAATTTATTGCAGGTAACCTCCATCAAGCAGCGTGCACAGCAATTGGGTATTCGCAAAATCGAAGCTGGTGCCGCTGGCGGCAAACTGGAATTCGAGCAGCAGCCGAACATCGAACCGATTGCGCTCGTGAAACTGGTGCAGAGCAAACCTCATATCTATAAACTCGCCGGTGCATCCGCGTTATCGTTCAAGACGGAACTCAGCGACAACGCACTGCGATTTGCTTTCGTCGAGCAATTACTCGATACGATAACGCCGGCAAATACTCGCCGCAGCGCTTGAGACCCGATCAGGCATTCACAATAAGGTGTCGCGATGAAAAAAAATATTGGCAGACTGGCTTTCGCGCTCGCACTTAATGCTTTTGTATTTAATGTCAATGCACAGACGCTTTATCAGATCGAATTGATTGCCTTCGCGCGCAATGGCGCCGATGCTGAAAACGAAGAAAACTGGGATCGCAAATATAATCTGCGTTATCCCGCGCGCATGATTTCATTGCAGGCCGCCGATGGCAGCGATGCGCCTTTCCAGGCATTGGGTGCCGATGCGATGCAATTGAATCGCGAAACCGATGCGATTGCCGGGCGTCGAAATTGGCGCGTGTTATTGCACACCGCGTGGCGGCAAACCGTCGATAACCCGCAGCAGGCAACAGCAGTTGTCATCCACGGCGGCAAGTCTGTCGGCGAACATCATGAACTGGAAGGTACGTTTACGCTGAGTATCGATCACTTTTTACGCGCGGATGCCAATTTATGGCTGAGTCGATTTTCCAATACGAACTTGGCAGCATCGCCAACTACCCTGCCCAATCCTCCCGGCGCGATGACACTGACGGGTACCGATAATTCTGCCAATCCCGTTTACACCACAACGCAGGTCGTCGTGTTGCAGGAGCAGCGACGTTTACGCAGTGGCACAGTCCATTATTTCGATCATCCGCGCCTCGGTTTGATCGTACTCGTGACCCCGGTCAAAACTTCACAATAATAATGCCTGCCCTGCAAAAAAATACGCTCAACGTTTTCCAGGTATAGCGCGCCGATGTCATCGTCACTCGCATCGCAGCGACCGTTAAAATCTTATTATCATCCCCACCGCCGCATAGATGCCCGCAAAATGCGGCGCCATCGATACCTCACTCCGATGCCGCAAAAATTTTGCGATCATTTGCAATTATTCGATCACTGTATATAATCACAGTCACTGTATATTCAACCAGACACTACCCATATCTATCGGCATTCGCATTACCAACCGATATCAGCCAGAGGGATTGCCCATGAAATTGACCGAGCGCCAGCAGGAAGTTCTGGATTTGATCCGTCGCTATATCGACGAGACCGGCTACCCCCCCACCCGTGCCGATATCGCGCAGGAACTCGGCTTTCGCTCTGCCAACGCCGCCGAGGAACATTTGAAAGCGCTGGCGCGTAAAGGCGCGATCGAAATGATCGCAGGCGCATCGCGCGGTATCCGCCTGTCCGAAGAAAATAAAGGAATTCCGGTAGTCGGTCGTGTCGCTGCGGGTAATCCGATTCTCGCCCAGGAAAATATCGAGGAATACTGTGCGATTCCCGCCAATACGTTTCATCCCTCGGCGGATTATTTCTTGCGGGTTAAAGGCGACAGCATGATCAACGTCGGCATTTTCGAGGACGACCTGCTGGCGGTACACCGCACCAGCGATGCCAATAACGGGGACATCGTTGTCGCGCGCATCGATGATGAGGTCACAGTCAAGCGTCTGCAGCGCACGCGCAGCAAGCACCAATTATTGCTATTGCCTGAAAACACCGACTACCAGCCCATCGAAGTCGATTTGCGTACGCAGGAATTCTCCATTGAAGGTTTAAGTGTCGGCGTATTGCGGCGAGGTATTTGAGAATGTCGGGCTTGCAACAACCATTGCTGAATGACGCACTGCTGCGCAACGGCACTCCGCAGACATCGCGCGTGGTCGAATTTGTGGTTCCACAAATATCACTGTCACAGCTCGCGTTTATTTTTCCGTTGCTTGGTCATCTTAGCTATAGCGAAGATCAGCGCTGGGTCACATGTATTGGCGCCCTGTTATTGTCAAAGAAGGACTGCCGTCAATTTGGATTGAACCGCTATCGACTGCTACAAGTCCTGCCGGGCCAGCGGTGTAATGTTGTCGATATCGCTGAACGTGCACTTGCAGCAGGGAAAAGTCATACGGTTTTTTGTCAGGTGGAAACATTGTCGGAGAAAGATCTTGCACGTCTGGAACTGGCAGCCACACGCGGACAGGCGCGCTGTGTGATCGTACGCCGCCGCTAGAAGTCGCTTCTTTTGCAAAAAAACCATAAAAAAAGCCCGGATAAACCGGGCTTTGCTTTTAATCGATCGTTACTGTTCAACGAAGGCGCGCTCTATCGCGTAGTGCCCAGCTTCACCATGGCGTGTTTCGACAAAGCCTTTACTATCGAATATCGAACACGTGTCTTTGAGCATTTGCGGGCTACCGCAGAGCATGAAGCGATCCTCTTCGATACTCATCGGCGGCACGCCCAAATCACTGAATAACTTTCCGCTGATCATCAAATCGGTAATGCGACCTTGATTCCGGAAAGACTCGCGCGTCACAGTGGGGTAATACAAAAGTTTCTCTTTCACTTCATCGCCGAAAAATTCGTTTTGCGGCAATTCGCGCGTGATGAAATCATCGTAAGCCAATTCATTAACATTACGTACGCCGTGAACCAGAATCACCTTCTCGTACTTTTCGTAGGTTTCCGGGTCTTTGATGATACTCATGAATGGCGCCAGACCGGTGCCTGTGCTGAGCATATATAAGCGCTTACCCGGCAATAAATAATCCGTGACCAGCGTACCTGTCGGCTTTGTACTCATCAGAATTGGGTCACCGACCTTCAGATGCTGCAGGCGCGAGGTGAGCGGGCCGTCGGGAACCTTGATGCTGAAAAACTCAAGATGCTCTTCGTAATTTGCGCTGACGATACTGTACGCACGCATCAGCGGCCGACCATTGACCTCAAGCCCGATCATAATGAAATGACCGTTCTTGAAGCGCAGCGTGTTCGAACGCGTAGTGGTAAAACTGAACAGCTTGTCGGTCCAATGCCGGACGCTAAGGACGTGTTCGGTGATAAACGCAGCCATGATTTACTTTTCAAACCTCTCGGTACAACGCATCAACGGTTAACAGATAACAATCGTTCGGAATCGCAGGGAGCACATTCTAAGCCGTTTTACATTATCGGCAAACAAGGTTATTGTGATTTTTATTTTCGGATTATCCGATGATGCATTATACCCTGCGTCAACTTGAGGTATTTCTGGCTGTAGCCCGCACGCAAAATATAAGTCGTGCCGCGGAAGCTCTCTCCATGTCGCAATCTGCTGTCAGCGGATCTCTGGCTGATCTTGAGCATCATTTTGACGTCAAGCTCTTTGATCGCATCGGTAAACGCATTCAACTCAACGAATTTGGTAAAGCGTTGCGCCCTAAAGCACAGTCTTTGATTGAGCAGGCGCAAGACCTTGAAAACTCATTACGCAATCACTCCGATATTGGTCGTCTTCAGCTGGGAGCCACTCTAACTATTGGCAATTATCTAGCCGTGGAGCTGATGGCGAAATTCATGCGCGAGCAACCTGGAGCACAAATCACGCTCGAGGTGGCTAACACCGCCGATATCATTCACAAGGTGGCCAACTTCGAACTCGATGTGGCGCTAATCGAAGGTGAAACGCCTCATCCCGACTTGGAAATCAGCGCATGGCATGAGGATGAACTCTGTGTATTTTGTGCGCCTACTCATCCACTCGCACAAAAAAAGCGATTAATGGATGACGATCTGTTAGGCGCCACCTGGATTTTGCGAGAGTCCGGATCGGGCACTCGACAAACATTCAATCGGGCCATGTACGGCATATTATCCGACCTTAACGTCATGCTCGAATTACAACACACCGAAGCAATCAAGCGCGCGGTGAGCGCTGGTTTAGGTCTCGGATGTATTTCACGTGTTGCACTACAAGAGTCGTTTGATCGCGGCAGCCTGGTCCCGCTTGAAGTTCCCGGAAGAGATTTCCGCCGTAATTTTTATTTCGTCGTTCACAAACAAAAATATCGAAGCGCCGGAATTCAACGCTGGCTGTCTCTTTGCAAAGAGCATGTCCCATGATAATTTTTAAATAAAAAAAGGCGGCCATAGCCGCCTTTTTTTATCAATTACTCAGCCTTTACTGTTGGCATAAATAATCCAGAGTTTGGCGATGCTCGACAATTTCGAGTCCGCAGGAATTGCCTTGAACTGTGCGATTGCATCCGAGGTTTTCTTCGCGTTGAAATAAGTAACCCCCAGTAAAAGGTGAGCCTCATCCTCTGCCTTGAGCTTGCCTTTCTTCAAGCCACGCTTGATGGCTTCAATACCTTTTTCATAATCGCCATAAGTTGCGTAGGCATACCCAAGCTTAACGTCCGCATCGCCGCTTGCCATGGCACCCGCTTCTTTTTCAAATGCTGGCAATGATTTTTGATCTGCGGCTGAATCCGTCTGCGCTTTGGCAAGCAACCGATTCTCACGATCCTTAGTTGGGCCAACTCCCAGTACTTTATTGGCGAACCCTTTTTCGAGGATCATTTTGGCATCGCCCGGAAACCCGGAGGCAAACGCCAATTCCGCCATATCCATATATTCGGAATCCTTGAGTACACCGGTCAGCATCTTGAGACGGAGAGTTTCGAGCGATTTACGTTCTGAGCCACGCCCCTTGTTCTGCTCGATGATAAAGGTATCGCGCCAGTACTCCGGGGACGGATATTTAACCAGCAACGCCTGGAGAGTAGCCGCCGCATCCTCATCCTTACCAGATAATTGTTGTGCGCTACGCAGTAAATCCAGCCACTCCTTCTTTTCAGTTTGACCGGCTTGGTTCGCCATGCGAATCAATGATTGAGTGGCAGAAATTGCCTGCGGGTAATCTTTTTCCAGGTAATAGGCCTGCGCTACCAGCAAGGCGATATCCAGGTTCGAACCCACATCCTTGAGATAACGCTGGCCATATTTGATCGCGCTGGGATAATCCTTGGACTGGTATTCGAATTTAGCCAGCTGATCCAGGATGCGCTTTTTGTCTTCAGCCGTTGCCTCTGCGCTATCCAGGTTCGAATCGAGCGCTTTTACTGCGGTGGTTGTATCGCCGGTATTAAAGGCTACATAACTGGTGATTTCATTGACTTTGTACTCGTCGAATGAGCCTTTTTTCGCAGCGGCACGCGCTTCTCCAAGCTTGGCCATTGCGCCTTTAAAGTCTTTCGACTTCGCCAGCTGCATAGCTTCCTGCAATGGTTTACCCACCTTTGCACTGACCTTTTTCTCATCAGCCGCATAAGCGGGCGGTACAGCGACCGTATTAAGAGCGACAAACCCGGCCGTCATACCAACTACAGGAAGCGACAAAACTAAAGCTTTAACTAAACGCATCGAATAGACCCATTTTCAGCCAAACATAATGACTATTGACAACTCATTCCAGGTTTTCGTTGCCAACAACACCAATATTACGGATACCTTTGCGCTGCGCCGTAGCCAGCACCTTTGCAACGATGTCGTATTTCGCGAGCTTATTTGGCCGCAAATGAAGCTCCGGCTGAGGATCTTTTGCCGATGCTTCCTCGAAATAACTCACCAGGGTTTCGCCATTTGGAACCTGTTGGCCGTTCCACAGCAAAGTGCCATCAAAATCCACGATCAGATCGATTACCTCGGGCTGCACTAATGGCGGGTTTTCCGAGGGACGTGGCATATCCAGCTTTACAGCGTGAGTTTGAATTGGAATGGTGATGATCAACATTACGATCAAAACGAGCATCACGTCGATCAACGGCGTGGTGTTCATTTCCATCATCATGTCGTCATCAGAGCTACCTACGCTCATTCCCATGGGGATACTCCTAAAGGAAAACTCTAAGACTTATTGAGCACCAACACCGGGCTCGGTGATAAATCCGACCTTTCGAATACTTGCGCGCTGAGCAGCGAGCACGACCTTGCCGACGCTTTCGTATCGAGCGCTAAGATCACCGCGAATATGAATCTCTGGTTGCGGTGTCAGCACTGCGATCTCTTTCAGCTTCTTCAACAGGGTCGCATTATCTGGAAGGCGCGATGTATTCCAGTACACCTCGCCATCCGAGTCGATCGCAATGACGATATTCTCGGGCTTGGTATGCGTAGGCACGTTCGATGCCTTCGGCAACTGAACTGGTACCGTTTGTACTACCACCGGTACCGTGATCAAGAAGATGATCAGCATCACCAACATGACGTCGACAAGCGGCGTCGTGTTGATGGAAGAGTTCAGTGCACTGTCGTCATCACCCGAGGAAACATTCATCCCCATTTTTATTTACCTCGTTGCGCTGCGCGCGTCTCGCCTTGATCGGCCAGACGTGCACCTACCACCAGATATGCATTGAGATCGTTAGCGAACGCGTGTACGTCTTCAAGAGCAACTTTGTTGCGACGTACGAGCCAGTTGTAACCGAGTACCGCCGGTACCGCGACTGCGAGACCGATTGCAGTCATGATAAGCGCTTCACCCACCGGGCCAGCGACCTTATCGATACTTGCCTGACCAGCCAGACCAATCGCGACGAGGGCGTGATAAATACCCCAAACCGTACCGAACAGACCGATGAACGGAGCAGTGGAACCCGTGGTTGCCAGGAAGGCCAAGCCACCCTGCAGTGCGCTTTGAATCGCTTCCACATTGCGCTGTACCGTCGAATTTACCCAGTCTTGCAGGTCGATTCTGTCGGTTAACTTGCCGTCGTGATGCCTGACCGCCTTCAGACCATCTTCAACGAGGCCGCGATAGGCGCTGTTCTTGCTAAGTTTCTGAACACCATCGGACAGGCTCGACGCGTCCCACATTTTCTTGGCTTCCTTGGCCTGCGCGAACAAACGCTGTTGCTCCCAGAGCTTGGTAAACAGGATGTACCAGGTCACCGCAGACATGATGCCCATCAGTACGAGGGTGCCTCTCGCTACGGAATCACCCTGTGACCACAGGGCATCGAGACCGTACGGATTGTGCTGTTTGGTCGCTTCCTCGGCCGCAGTTGCCGCCGATTGAGCCGACTCCACCGGAATCGCTGCAGTATCGGTTGCTGCAGGCTCTTCAACCACTGGCGCGGCTGCGTCTGTAGTCTGCTCTTGTGCAAAAGCTACGTTGGCCATCATCTGCTGGCCGGCAATCGCTAGCACCAACTGGAGCAGCAACGGGATAAAGCGTTTGGTAATCATTGCATCTTCCTTCCTAACAATTGTTTTAAGCTAAGTAAATAAGAATGAGTCGTTACGATGGCTTAAACCACACCCATCTATTTTTTCAATTGGAAATTGACAGTGAACGTTTTCCATGACGCGATCGGTTTTCCATCCTTCACCGCAGCCAGGAAGCGGCCGCGCTTCCGATACCACTCCACCGCCGCAGTATCGAGCCGTTCAAAACCGCTGCTCTGCACAACCTTGACATCGCCTACGGTGTTATCCGGTTGTACCAGAATCGAAATAATTACCTTGCCCTCCTCATTGAGGCGGCGGGATTGCGACGGATATTCCGAGTCCGGGAAGGCGTTATAACGGCCTCGAGGATCGAATTTCGCTTCAACATCGGGAACAGCGGGTGGCGGTGGCGCTGCCACAGGCTTTTTGTCAGTTACCGTAGCAATGGCAGTGCTTGGCCCCGGCGGAGGTGGCGGCGCCTCGATTGCCACGTCCAGATCGGGCGGCGGCACGTATGGCGGCGGCGTTTGTAACTTCGGCGGTGGCGGCGGCAACTCTTCCTGCTTGGGTTTCGCCTCTTCAATCACCTTGGTTTCTATGGGGCCCATGACGGTTTGAACCGCCTGATGCGCCAAACCGGACGCGACCACATAGATGCCAACCAAGTGAAGACCTACGACAAAACCTATTCCTGTAAGTTGCTGCGACGCGGTTTTTCGAGATTTATAAGTCATGAATCAGCTAGCTTCCGCAACTACTCCCCTCGGGGCGCGAGGTGGACTACACGACACCCAACCGCGTAGCGATTGGCTCTTTTATATTCGTATTAACTCGCTGACTGTGCCGCAGCCAAAGCCATGAACCTGGCTTACCGCAGCACGCCTGAGCATGCGAGTCAGGTTGGTAGACGCGACATTGAAGAGCTTTGACGGCCTACAAATTAATCTTATTTATTACAGAGGTGCCCGAAAGACCTCCGCCCTAAAAAAGGCAAGCAAGTGTAAAGATTGCTAATTTCCCAGGTCAAGCGAAATTTACCAATAAAATACGGGAAAACGCATTGTCTTATCGCCATTCCTGCATTGCATTATTGAAACATCCCGCTTTTCTTTGTGTATTACTTTCGCAGACACGCAAGTGCTTCGGTGTTCGCATACGCGCATCCACAGCGCATAGGAATTTGCATGATTCTAAGCTAAGCTTTTGTCGCAATTAGATTTTCGATTATCTGCGCAGGCCACACGGCATTCTTATCAATGTATTTTCCAACCGACAATTCGCGCATTACCCGCAGAATTCGCAGCGCAATGCGATGCAATTTGTTGTCGACAATATTGTTAACTGCATTTTCTACAGCCAATGTAGAGCTCGCGTATGCGCAACCGGTTAATGGCGACACAAATAACGCTAATGGAAATCTTGTCGCGCTCAATATGCGCGATGCCGATATCCGCGCGCTGATTCAGTGGATTGCCGAACAGACTCATAAGCAAATTGTTATCGACCCACGCGTGCAGGGACGCGTATCCGCCTATGCGGACAAACCGATGGCGATCGGTCAGGCGTATCTGGTATTTCTCGCCCTGCTGGAAGTGTACGGTTTTAGCAGTTCCGAAGCAGACGGTATTTTGCGTATTTATCCCAGCGCGCTGGCAAAAAATTCACCGCGCACGGTGGTCGACGATTTCAATCGGATCGGCAACAGCAATCAGGTTGCCTACGTGCTCGACGTAAAAAATATTTCATCGTCGGCGCTGGCGCAAATCATCAAACCCCTGCTGTCGACCGCCGGCTATATCGCCTCGTTAGATGCAACCAACAATCTCATCATTGCGGACAACGGCGATATCGTCAAACGTCTGGCTGAACTGGCGCGACGACTCGATCGCGGTGGCTCGCTTGATATTGCCGTGGTGAAATTGCAGCACGCAAATGCGCGTGATGTTGCGCAAACACTTTCAACGCTGATGCAGTCCAAAGACAGCGTACGCAGCGTCGATAGCAATGACGATTCGTCCTCGCTTTCAATCGCTGCCGATGAGCGCTCCAACAGCGTTTTGCTGGCCGGCGATCCCGCTCATCGTCAGCGCGCATTGAAATTCATTGATGAAATCGACAAGCCACTCGCAGGCGACAATGCCACTCGCGTTGTCTTTCTTCGCTATCTCTCTTCCGAAGAAGCATTGCCGATATTAAAAGGGGTCACATCGAGTGCACAAAAGGAGTCGAGCGAAGAAAATGTCAGGAGTGCAGCGATCAGCCTGGAGGCGAGCAAGAGCAACAACGCGATCGTCATGACCGGACCGCCGGACTTACTCGATAATTTGCAGAACATAGTTACCAAACTCGATGTCGAGCGATCGCAGGTTCTGGTGGAGGCGATTATTGTCGAAGTGAATGCCGATATATCCAACGATCTCGGCGTACTCTGGGCAACAGAAAATCTCAATGATTTAAAAGGCAGCGGCGCGGTTGCGGGCGTAAATGCGTTGGGCAATCTCGACGTCGTCAGCACCGTCACCAATATCGACAGCAGCGGCAACGCCACGCTCCAGGCAGCACCTGGAAACGGATTGACGCTCGGCTATTACAGCGGCGGAAGCCTGCAGGCGGCAATTCGCGCCTTACGCACGAACTCCAAAGCAAATATTCTCTCGACGCCCTCCGTACTGACACTCGACAATCAGGAAGCCCAAATCATTGTCGGCTCGAATATTCCCATCATTACCGGACAGAGCACCGGCGATGCTTCAACGACCGACAATCCATTTACAACTTACGAGCGCAAGGATATCGGCGTCACGTTGAAAATCACGCCGCAAATCAACGCCGACAAATCGGTCACGCTGAATATTCTGCAGGAAGTGCAAAACGTTGCCGACGCAAGCGGATCACTGGCGGGCGCGCAGGATATCGTGACCACCAAACGCAGCATTTCCACCCGAGTGCAGGTCGCCGACGACAACACTCTGGTGCTCGGCGGACTGATATCGAATGTGCGGCAAAATATGGAAAGCAAAGTGCCAATCCTGGGAGATATACCGCTGATTGGCGGCCTGTTTCGCTCGACACACCATCAGGACACGCAACAAAATTTACTCGTCTTCATTCATCCGCGCGTGATCGATTCCGAAGCGAGCGCGAATGAAATCAGCCGCAACCAGTACGAACAAAGTCGCGTTCAGCAAATGAAATTCGAAGGGGGCAAGCTCGAACCTGCAGGTGCGCCCGCCCTGCCCGAATTCGAAGAAATCAAACCGCAGGCAAAAAATCCCGCGACGGAAGCCGACCAGCCCTAGCGCTTATAGAAGGCAGTCTCTACCAGTCAGAAAGCACGCTGATATGAACGCGGTGCTGCTCGAACAATAGAATCACGCCATCCTGCGTAATGGACTGCAACCGCAACCCCGGGGTGACCTCTTCACCTTCACGCACCCGTCGATCATTGATGATGATGGTGCGCTGCTCGGGGTTTTCCGAATAGACGTGAAAGGAAAATGTCATCGCGGGCAAATTATTGCGCACGCTTTCCGGCAACTCGTGAATTTCATGGATGCGCGGCGCGCTTTCGACCGGCGCTGATTGAGGCACCGTTCCTCGCGGTGATATCTGCGTAAACTCCGGAGCCGGATTTTGCGTTTGAATCGATCCACTCCCCTGCTGCGGATTCGTCGCGACAACTGAAGACGCCGACGTTTGTGCAGTTGCTGACGCCGGTGCAGTTGCTGGCGGTTGTGAGGTCGAAGCCGCTTGTGTCGAAAGGGATTGTGTCGCAGCCGGGGATTGCACCGGCGGCACCACGGGATTCTGCTGCCGCCAGAACCAGTAGCTGAAAAAAGCGAAATTGCAGATCACGATGAACACCACGAGCAGCCACCACGGCTGCTTCGATGGTCTGGAAACGACATTCGCCGCCTGATGAATGCTCTGCAGGCTCGGCGCTTTCTCGCGCTGGCGCTGCTGCTCGGATTTTTTCAATGCTTCGAGAATGAGTGACATGATCAGCCGTCTCGCTTCTGCGCTGCCATCAGCGAGGGCAGCGCGGCGTCAACCACACGACTGAGCGCAAATACGCTTTGCAGATCGATGACGCCGTTTTCGGGCAGACCCTGCGTCTGTTGAAATTGCTTCACCTGCGCCAGCAATTCCGCATCGTACTGATTTTTTGCCGGGGCTTCGCGCAACGCCAGATAATGACTCGCCAGCCACGCCTGCTTCGAAACGCCTTCCCCGATCTTATCGCTGCCATCGTGAACGGTGCGCTGCCAGCGTCTGTCATTGGCATGCCGGTAGCGATACAACTGCGAATCGAACCACGCCACCAGATCGCCACTGGCACCCGCCTGCAGCGGTAGCTGCGCAACCGCCGGCGCGGGTACCAGCATCAGCACCTGCCCGCGCCATAGCGAGGCGAGATCCGGCCAGCTGACCCGCCACTCGCGCCGGTTGAATTCGATGCGCGCGCTGTCGCCTTCCAATCGCTTGAGCACCACGAACTGCGGTGCTGAATCATCGACGCGTCGCAACTCCAGCACGACGGGTACATTGAAATTCCGCAAATCGTCCAGCCCGAGCGACGACAGCGCGATACAGCTCCAGCGGTCTTCACTCGCGCAGTCATGAGTGGCGGCAATCGTTGCCGCATCGACCCGCCATAGCGACATCAGGCCATGCAGGGCCGGCAATTTTTCTGCAGGCACCTGTTCGAGCGTGGTCAGCCAGTCGCCGCTGCTACCTTCGACGGCTATTGCGCTCGCGGCTTCGCGATAGAGATAGACACCGGCAGCGGCCAGGCCGATACCGAGTATCGCAACACCGACTATCGCCGCCATTCGCCACATGGAAACAGTTTGCCGGATGCCGGCCGGCGGCAGGACTTCAGCGGCAGCGCGCCGCACCATCGCCACATCGACGCTGTTTCCACTTTGCGCATACACGCCCAGCAAGGCGCGATCGCAGAGTAAATTCACCAGCCGCGGAATGCCCTTGCTGTAGCGATACACCGCTTTGGTGGCCGCCTCGCTGAACAGATGCTCGCGCCCGCCGGCGATGGCGAGACGGTGCTGAATGTAACCGGCAACCTCGCCGCGCGTGAGTGGACGCAGGTGATAGCGCGCGGTGATTCGCTGCGCGAGCTGACGCAGCGACGGCTGCGCCAGCATGGTATTGAGTTCGGGCTGACCGAGCAGAATCAGCTGCAGCAATTTGCGCTCATTGGTTTCGAGATTGGTTAACAGGCGCAATTGCTCCAGCACATCGGGCGCCAGATTCTGCGCCTCATCGACGATCAGAATGGCATTGCGTCCGCGCGCGTGCGTCGCCAGCAAAAACTGATTGAGCGCATCGAGCAATTGCTTCGAAGTCGGATCATCTTCAGCGCAGCCGACGCCGAGTTCCTCGCAGATCGTTTGCAGTAATTCATGCGAATCGAGTTTCGGATTGACGATGACGGCGATATCGAGATGATCGGGAACCTGTTGCAGCAGACAGCGGCAGACCGTCGTCTTGCCCGTGCCGACTTCTCCTGTCAGCACGACGAAACCGCCGTGATCGCCAATGCCGTAGGCGAGATGCGCGAGCGCCTCGCGATGCTGCTCGCTGAGATAGAGATAACGCGGATCGGGCGCGATGGAAAATGGCGCCTCAGCCAGCCCGAAATGATGGTTGTACATGAATGCCGTCAGCCCTGCCCGATCGGTTTATTCTGCGCATCGATCGCTCGATGGCTTCGATAATTCAGCCTTGCAGCACGACGCGCACATCGACGATACCGGCTTCGTCGCGACGACTCGCGGTGAATTCGACGGCGACAATGCCGTAATCGCGCTGCAGCGCTTCGAGCCACTTCACCACCTGATTGAAAGGCACCTGCTCCAGCCACAGATTCAGCCCCTGATTCGCATTGGGTTCGTAGCGTTTGAAGGCGAGATTGAAATCGCGCGCGCTCTGATTGGCGAGCGTCAGCAATGAAGAGCCGGGGTCGCGCTGTTTTTGCGCCGGGTTGCTGTTGATCGCCTCGCGATTGTCCTGCATCCATTGCAAGGTCTCGCGCTGCGCGCGGTAATCGGCAACGGCCCCGCTATTGAAGCGGTGCAGCGGCAACACCACCAGCAACAAAATGAGCACCAGACTCAAAAACACACCGAGCGCCTTGAGCGCAGTCTGCTCGCGCGGCGCAGCGGTCTCGTAATATGCCCATAATTTCTGGGCCGGCACCGTCGCCGCGATACGCTCGCGCAATTCTTCCAGTAAATTGTCGATGAATTTCATCTATATCAGCCTTATTCGGCCTCCCCTGCGCAGTAGGGGAGGTGTCGCGAAGCGACGGAGGGATCGTCTTTCCACTGTTTTAAAAAATGACTCCCTCGCCCTGCGGGCACTCCCCCTACTGCGCAGGGGGAGCCATCATGAGCACTCAGCTCTCGCGCAGATGCAGACGCCCCACCGTTTCCTGTCCACGCTGCGATGCGGACGTGATATCCACCTGCAGGCCGACACCGCCGAGCTGCTGTTTGATTTTGTCGAGCGATTCGAGTGTCGGCGTGCGCAGCTGAACCTGCAGATCGTCGCTCTTCTGGCTGTAGCGCAACTCATCGATCTGCATGGTCTCGTTGTTCGATAACGAACTGGCGCGCATACCCAGCGCCGCCTTGGTCAGCAATGGCAGCGGCGACGATGTCACGGCACCACTGCCCATATGCGCGAGCATTTGTTTTTTCGGGCTCACCACCCGTCGCTCCTGCGGAAACAGTTCGCGATAGAAACTGAAAGTCTGCTGCTCGATCGCGCGCGCGCGCGACGAATACCAGAGGCCGCTCGCGGCGGTGACACCGATATAAACGGCGAGCGCCGCCGCCGCAACTTTCACCGTGCGCAGCCATTGCGTGCCGCCATCCTGTCGCTGCACCGCGTAGCCGCCCTGCAGCAGATTGATCGACTCATCGCGCGCGCGCAACGCTTCGGTAGCCATCACCTCATCGCTGCTCTCGGCGTATTCGGCCAGATCGACCTCAACCCTGAATTCGGCAATGACCGCCTGCTGCAGCGCGCGTGCAGCGTCGGCATGATCGGCACCGCTGGAAACGATGTAACGCGGCACCGCGCCGAGTTCATCGGCGGCGAATTGCCGGTGCAGCAGCGGCAGAAACACGTCGATCTGGGATTTGAAGAAAATCTGGGCGCCGAAACGTTCGCTGCGAATGATGACGCGCTCGCCGCTGATGAAAAAGCTGCGGCTCTGGACCCGCCAGGGCACCGCAAGACTATCGGGATGCATCCAGTCGGGCCTGATGCCGTGCTGATAGAGCTGATCGAGCCAATTGATCAGCAAATGGTGGCGCACGACCGCAACGGGCATCGCCGCATTCGCTTCGGGTTTGAGCGATGGCAGCGCGAGATGCACCTCCTCGATATTGTCGGCGATGATTTCCTCGACCATATACGGCAGCGCCTGCTTGATCTGCCGCATCTGCCGCGAGGGAATGCGCACCGGCGCGAGCAGCACCAGTTCGCCGGGCACCAGCACCAGCGTTTCGCCGCGCTCGAAATAGGGGCCGACCGTTTCCGACAATTCAGCCAGCGTCGCTCTACCGCCATGCACCAGCACGCCTTCGCCGAAAACATGCCAGACGATGGAAGATGCCGCGTCGAGTTCCGCCGAGGGAATTTTGATGACCAGCGTTTTGCTCATGATTCGTATCGCCGATTAGTGTCCATGTGTCGCCAGTGTCCATGTGTCGCGAGCTTCGCTTGTGCGCGCCTTGATTATCGCTATGCGCTCTTGCCGCGTCCGTCAGCTGTCACCGCGTTTTCCGCTCGATCAGTGTGTTATCAGGGTGCTGATTGCTGAAGCTCCAGGTCATCGATGAGCGGGCTGCGCACGCGACTGAGCACTGCAATTTCCACCTGGTTCGCGTTGTTGCGCCGGCGCTCGAGCACGGTGCGAATGCGCTGCCAGCGATTCGCGTAATTGACCGTGACCACCACTTCAAAATAATTCGAATTCACCGTGGCCGCACCGCTGCCAACGCCAGGCACTTCCGCGACATCGCGATAGCCGCCCGTCTTTTGTCTCGCGACAATCTGCGCCGCCTGTGCAGCGCTAAGTGTAGAAGAAATCGATCGCAATACGATCTCGTCGGCAGTATTGACGTTGATCGCGGCGGACTGCGATGACTCCGCCGTTGCGTTGAACGGCAGGACCGTCACGTGCGGCGCGAGTTTGGCATAATCCTGCGGCTGCATCGAGTTCAAAAGCCGCAGCGCGCTGATATCGGTTTCGGGGCGAGCCGCCGTCTGATAATCGGCGTAATCGGCATCCTCCGCGCCATTGGCCGAACGGTTCTGATCGCGGTCGATCCAGTCGAGCCATAAGAATGCGTAATTCGGATTGAGCTGCAGATTTCCGAGCAGGCGCTGGAATTGTTCGAGCGCCAGACCATTCGTTTGCACACCCTGCGCATCGGCCACCAGGCTATTGAGATTGAAGCGCGCCTGTAAATCGCTGATTTCGATTTTCATCGAACCGTCGTCGATTTCGAACGGCTGCTGATCTTTCGCCAGCGCCCACGGCTCATCCAGCGTATCGACATTGCCGTGGCCGCCGGTGACATCCTTCGCAAGCAGCTGCCGCGCGTATGCCTCGCCGCCGAGCGCATAGTAATACGCCTGCCGGGTTTCGATCAGATTGCCCACGCTGCGCACATCGAGCTGGCTGCGCCGCAGCATCTGCGTCGCGATCACCGCGATCAGCACGAAGACGAGCATCACGGTGATCAAGGCCACGCCGCGCTGCTTTTTATTATTCGCACGAAGGATCACCATAATTTATAGGTCCGCGTCACCGAACTGCCTTCCTTGAACGCGAACTCGAATTGCACTGCCAGCGGCGCTTCGGTGCCACCCATGATCGGCCAGCTCGGTTGCGGCCCCTCCCGCGTCAATACCGCAACGCTCAGACGGGTGATATCGGGCAGAACGATTTGAATCTGCGCCTGGGCTTTATCGCCCGAACCATCGAGCATCGGCCACGTGTATCGCAGTAAATAAGAACGCTCGTCCTGATAATGCGGGCTGTCAGTTTTTTCGGCATCGGGATGCGGACCCACCGCGTACGCGACGCGCTGCATCGAGCTGCGCGGCAAACCGAGCGGATTGGCGCGGCCGCCGCGCGTGAATTGCAGCGGTAAGTCGCCGTCGTTCTGCACGCGCAAATAATTGTCGGGAACGATGGTGCCGCCGGCATCGCGCACATCGCGTTTCACCAATTGCTCCACATCCTGCTGTAACAGCCAGAACGCGCGATTGATGGAGCGCATGTGTTCGCTGCGCAGGGCAACGCGCTCGTCGGCCTGCATCACCGAGCTCAGCACGCGATAACTCGCCACGCCGATCAACGCAAAAATGCTGATCGCCACCAGCACTTCCATCAGCGTGAAACCGGTTTCAGCGGTGCGCAGTGCAGGCAGCGGGCGTCGCATCAATAGCGCCCCCGGTACGCCGTCAGCGTGATCAGCGCTGCTGCATTGTCATCCTGTTCTGCCGGTGCGACGCTGACGTCGATTTTGCGCATGAGCGGATCGGGCGTCGCCTGCACCTCGGTCAGCACGCGCCAGCTTTTTCCGTCGTGCGCGTGCTCCTGTTCGACGCGTCCGATCGGCGGCCACTGTTCCTGCGCCAGCGTCAGCGTGAGCACATCGTCGGCGATCCACAGCGCGGTCGATTTCAGCTCCAGTGTTTGCTGCTGTCTGATATTGAGATGTGTCTGCCGCAAAACCGCTGCGGCCGACAACGCCAGAATCGCCAGCGCAACCAGGACCTCCAGCAAGGTGAAGCCGCGTGCGCGCCGCATCAGCTGCGCCCCTTCGCGGCAGTTTCAGCCGACGCAGCGGAGTTCACGTCGAGCGCAACCGGGTTCAAACCATCGCTGTGCAATGAAATCATCGCTGCGGGTTTATTCGCGTTTTCGCTCTGCGTGCGCAGAATCAATCTGAATGGCGTCACTTCGCCGCTCGATAAAATCAAAATGGACGGGCGTAACTGTTCGTCGTCGCTGCGCTGTGCCAGTGATTTGATGCGCTCGATCAGCTGCGGATCGACCTCGCTGCCATCGAGCGAGAACTCCAGCGCATAGGGCTCGGGAAATGTATGTTCGGCAAGCCCGCCCAGCTTGGGCGTCTGCCATTGCTTCGTTTCGGGATCGAAGACGACGAAGCGATAACCTTCGTCATCGAGCACCACGCCGATCTCGATACCGCGCATCACGGCTTCATCGGCGGCAGCATTGAGAACCACGGCAAAATCGGAGGCTTCGCGACGCAATTTCTGTTGCGAGGAATCCTGAAAGGAAAACACCAGCATCGCCGCCATCGCGGCGACGATGACGAGCGTTACCAGTATTTCGAGCAGCGTGAATCCGCCGGTAAGCCGTCGATGATATCGCCAAGTAGGGGCGCTGCTCGCCGCGCCCGCCTGAACGCGGAGGAAGTGCGTCCTTTGTAAACGATACAAATTGCGCAAATTATTCCTGCGACCAGTTGCCCACATCGGCATCGTAATTCTCGCCGCCTTCGCGGCCATCGGCACCGAAGGAATATAAATCGTACGGGCGCCCTTCCTGTCCCGGACTGACATATTGATAAGCATTGCCCCACGGATCTTTCGGCAATTGTTTTTTCTTGAGATAACCTTCGGGATTCCAGTTTTTCGGCTCGGGCTGGCCGCCCGGTTTGGCGATGAGCGCCTCCAGCCCCTGATCGGTACTCGGATACGCATGGTTGTCGAGCCGATACATTTCGAGCGATTGTTCAATCGTCGCGATATCGGTTTTCGCTGCGGTGACGCGTGCCTTATCGACGCGGCCGAGCACATTCGGCGCCACCAGTCCGATCAGAATCCCGATGATCACCACGACCACCATGATTTCGATCAGAGTAAAGCCTCGCTGCTTCAGTAATTTATTCATGTGACTTCTCCCACGCATCTATACCAACTGGTTCAAACTGAAAATCGGCTGCAATATCGCAATCACGATCAGCAGTACGGCCATCCCCATCACCAGCAACATCATCGGCTCGAAAATGCCGAGAATCGTCGACACGATATTGTCGAATTCACGCTGCTGGCTCGACGCCACACGTTCGAGCATCGTATCGAGCGAGCCGCTCATCTCGCCGCTCGCGATCATCGAAATCATCATCGGTGGAAAATAACTGCATTGTTCAAGCGCACGATTGAGCGCACTGCCCTCTTTCACTTGCTGCGTCGCCACTTCGACGGCGCCTTTCAGCCAGGTATTCGATAACACCGCGGCACCGATACCGAGCGCTTCGACGAGCGGCACGCCGCTGCTGGTCAGAATACTCAGCGTGCTGGCGAAACGCGCGGTATTGCTCCCGCGACTCAATCGCCCCAGCAACGGCAACTGCAGCAGTTTTCGATCCCAGCGCAAGCGCAGTTCTTCATTGCGCAGCGCGTAGCGCACCCCAAAAGCCGCAGCGACAATCACCGCCAGTGCGACCAATCCCCAGTGCGTGATGAAATAACTCAGGCCGATCAGACCGCGCGTGAGCATGGGCAATTCCTGCCCCTGCCCGGCGATCACATCAACCACCTTGGGCACGACGAAGGTCATCAGACCGGCGACGATTCCCACGGCAACGATCAGCAACAGCGATGGGTACAACAACGCGAGTTGAACTTTCTGACGCGAGGCGTGCGCGTTTTCGCTGTAATCCGCCAGTTTGCCGAGCACGAGATCGAGATGCCCGGAATGCTCGCCGGCGGCCACGGTCGCACGGTACAGATCGGGAAATGCGGCGGGAAATTCCGCCATGCTGCTCGCCAGCGAATGACCTTCGAGCACTTTCGAGCGCACCGATAACACGATATTCGCAACTTTCTGTTTTTCGGCCTGCCGGCTCACCGCGCCGAGCGCTTCTTCGAGCGGCATCGCCGCCTGCAGCAGTGTTGCAAGCTGGCGCGTAATCAATGCGAGTTCGGAAACTTTCAGCGAAGGGCCGCCGAGCGTGAATCGGGCCGAGCCGCTTTTCGCACGCTGCGTGGAAGGTTTTACCGCCGGTTCGATCCGTAAGGGCGCCAGGCCTTTATCGCGCAACAGCTGGCGCACCTGCCGCGAGCTATCGGCCTCGAGCACACCGCGCTGCTCTCTGCCAGCGGCGTCGAGCGCGGCAAACATGAATGCCGCCATATCAGATCCCCCGCCTCAAACAACCCGGCTTCGACAATCGCAAACGCTTCTTCACGGTCAACTGTTGCTCATTCCTCAGTCGCTCACTCTTCCTGCGTCGCGCGCAAAACTTCTTCGATCGTGGTGATGCCTTCGCGCACGCGCTGGATACCATCGTCGCGAATACTGCGCGAGTGCGCCCGCACCGCCTGCAAAATGGATTCTTCGGACGCCTGCTCGTGAATCATCTGGCGCACGCTTTCATCGACGACAAGCAATTCATAAATACCCGTGCGTCCGCGATAACCCATGTTGTTGCACTGCGCACAACCTTTCGCGTGATAGATCGGCATATCGCTGCGCAGGCCCAGCGCCTGCTCCATCGGCGTCGGTTTGCGCGCTTCCTTGCAGTGCGGACACAACACACGCACCAGTCGCTGGGCGAGCACACCGAGCAAACTCGACGCGAGCAAAAACGGCTCGATGCCCATATCGCGCAAACGCGTGATCGCGCCGACCGCAGAATTCGTGTGCAGCGTCGATAGCACCAGATGTCCGGTCAGACTCGCCTGCACACCGATTTCCGCCGTTTCCTTATCGCGAATTTCGCCGACCATCACCACATCGGGATCCTGCCGCAGCATCGCGCGCAGACCGCGCGCAAAGGTCATATCGGCTTTTACATTCACCTGCGTCTGGCCGATGCCTTCGATGTTGTATTCGATCGGATCCTCGACGGTGAGAATATTGCGTGTCTGATCGTTGATTTCGGAAAGGCCGGCGTAGAGCGTGGTCGATTTACCCGAGCCGGTCGGTCCTGTGACCAACAAAATGCCGTGCGGGCGCAGCAATAAATCGGTGAGCTGCCTGCGCAGATTTTCGGGCATGCCGAGCGCGACCAGATTCAATCGGCCCGCTTCCTTATCGAGCAGCCGCATGACCACCCGTTCGCCCGCGCTGGACGGCATCGTCGACACACGGATATCGATTTCACGACCGCCGACCTTGAGCGAAATGCGGCCATCCTGCGGCACGCGCTTTTCGGCGATATCGAGTTTCGCCATCACCTTGATACGTGAAACCAGTAGCGGCGCGAGTTCGCGTTTGGGCTGCACGACTTCGCGCAGCACGCCGTCGACGCGAAAGCGCACGACGAGACGGCGCTCGAATGTTTCGAGATGAATATCCGATGCGTTCTGTTTGATGGCTTCGGTGAGCAGCGCGTTGATCAGGCGGATGATCGGCGCATCGTTTTCCTTTTCGAGCAGGTCTTCGGTTTCAGGCACCGAGTTGGCGATGCTTGCGAGATCCATTTCGCCGCCGAGGTCTTCGACCATCTGCATGGTTGCGCTGGAATCGCGCTGATACGCGAGGGCGAGTTCGCGATCGAACTGCTCGTCGCTGAGCGCGCGGCATTCGAACGGCGCCTGCAGGATGCGCGCAACTTCGGCCAGCGCCTGCGGAGTCGTATCCGGGCGATGACAAATCACCAGCACCTCGGCCTGCGGATCGAGAAAAACGCCAAAACGCCGCGCAAAACTGAACGGCAGTGTCGTCGGGGACTGCGCTGCTTGCGTCTGCATGGAGCCGCTCTCCTGATGATTGACCGGGACAGCTGGCAAGCCCGGCGCATTTTTAATCGAAGCCTTCTGGAATCTATTCTAACAGTCGCGCATAAATACTTGTTGTGGCTGCTATAATGGCTCTTACCTCGGGCGCACTCAAGAACTGAATAAAATTAGAGGATATCTCCTTGCAAGCGGGCCGCTTACCTTTCTGGCGCAGTGCGATTGATCGCCCCCAGCCGTTCGCGCGGGCGCTCTGCATTGCCGCGGCCGTCATTCTGATCGGCTGGGAAATAGCGCTGGCCGTCTCCACCCAACTGGAAAAACCGACAGCCTCGCGCAACCGCGCACCGGCCTCGGGCGATATCGCAAACGCCGAACAAATCGCCGCCGCTGAACTTTTCGGGCGCAGCGCCAGCCAGAATGGCAACCTGCCGCAAACCACGCTGCAGGTCACCCTGCGCGCCATATTTGCAGCGAGCGACCCCGGTGCCGCCAGTGCGGTCATCGAATCGAGCGATGGACGCACGCAGGTGATCAAGGTCGGCGGCACCGTCGATGGCTCGACCACACTGCAGGCGGTGCATCCGAACCGCGTGGTGCTGTTACACAATGGCGAGCTGGAGACGCTGTACTTTCCTGCGCCGCAGGAATCGGCCGATCTTCCGGACCACAGCATGGCCGGCGCACAGGATCCGTCATTACCGAATGCAGCACCGACAGAGACCAGTCTTCCGGCCGATGCTTCCGCCGAGGAGATCAAGCGAGCCGCGATCCTGCAGCGACTCGAAGAATTGCGGGCGCGCACGCCGCGCTGATCTTGAGCCTTACCAAAGGACTAAACGCGATGCTAATTCGCAAACTGAAAATGTCTCACCGGCGGACAGATTCTCGTCCGCATGCGCAGCAGACACTGCTCGCGAGCGCGTTGACCGCATTGCTGTTTACGCCGGGCGCATTGCTGGCACCCCTGCTGCTGACAGCCTCGCAGACATTTGCGCAGCCGGAGCCAGCGGCCGCACCCGCTTCATCGGCGTCCTCGAACGATACCGTGACGATGAACATGCGCGATGCCGATGTGCGTACGCTCATCCAGTGGATCGCCGATCAGACCGGCAAAAATATGATCGTGCATCGCGACGTGCAGGGTAAGGTGAATGTGCTTTCGGCCAAGCCGGTTACACGCGAAGAGGCCTATCGCATCTTTTTATCGGTGCTGCAGGTGCATGGCTTCGCCGCCATCGAAAGCGCCGAAGCGGTGAAAATCGTTCCTGCCAGCATCGCCACCCAGGGCGGCGTGCCGCAGCGCCGCTCGGCCACCGACGACATGATCGTGCAGGTTTTCAAGGTCAATAACGTATCCGCGAACGATATGGCGCAGATGCTCAAACCGCTCGCGAGCAAGGACGCCGTCCTCAATGCCGATTCGAGCACGAACATGCTGCTCGTCGCCGATCACGCCGGCAATGTCGATCAGCTGCAGAATCTCGTGGCGAAGCTCGATCGCGCGGGCGCGTCCGAAGTGGAATTCGTGCAACTGAAACACGCGAACGCCAAACAGGTGCTGACAAGTTTGAGCACGCTCTTTCCAGCGCAGGGCGCCAGCAACGGTGGCGGCATACCCGGGCAATCCAACGGCCCCTCATTCAACCTTTCCGCCGATGAACGCTCGAACAGCATTCTGCTCAGCGGCGATCCCGGCAAACGCGCGCAGGTACGTCGCCTCATTCAGCAAATGGATTCCGAAATCAGCGGCAGCGGCAATACGCAGGTGCTGTATCTGCAATACGCATCCGCGAAGGAAATCGTGCCGATTTTAAAAAGCATCGCGCAGAGCGTGCTGAAGGACCAGAAGGACCAGGAAACCAGCTTCAGCATCGAGGCGAGCGAAAGCGCGAACGCCGTGGTGATCAACGCCCCGCCAGGTCTCGCGGATTCGCTGAAAACAGTCGTGAACAAACTCGATGTGCGGCGCGCGCAGGTGCTTGTCGAAGCGTTGATCGTCGAAGTCAGCAGCGATATCCAGAACGACATCGGCGTTATCTGGGGCACGGCGAATATCAACAGCCTGAATGGCAGCGGCGGTGTCGCCGGCGTCAATACCCTCGGCAGGCTGGCGCCGATCGGAGCAACCACGGGCATCACGTCGGATGGCACTGTCGGCGTTATCGCCGCCCCCGGAGCAGGCTTTACGCTGGGCTATTACACCGGCGGAAACCTGCAGGCCGCGATCCGCGCACTGAGCGCCAACAGCAAGGCCAATATCATCGCCACGCCGACCATCGTCGCGATCGACAATGAAGAAGCCTCCCTGCTCGTCGGCCAGAACGTTCCGCTCAAGACCGGTCAGCAAACCAGCGCGGCATCGTCGACCACCAATCCATTCGTCACGATCGAGCGCAAGGATATCGGCACCTCCCTGCAAATTACCCCGCGCATCAATCAAGGCGACACCCTCACGCTCGATCTCAAACAGAAAGTGGAAAACGTCACCGCCAGCGTCGAGGGCGCGTCCGATATCGTCACCAACAAGCGCGAAATTTCCACCAAGGTATTGATGCGCGACGACCAGACGCTCGTGCTCGGCGGCCTTATCAGCGATGAGCAAACTGGCAGCAAACAAAAAGTGCCCATTCTTGGCGACCTGCCTTTGATCGGCAGATTATTCAGCTCCGATAGCACTCAACATAAGAAAAACAATTTGATGGTATTCATTCATCCCGTCATTTTGCGCGACGACGAAAGAGCCAAGCAGGTCAGTCAGAAAAATTACGAGTACATGCAGCGCGTGCAGGAAAAATCGCAACAGCCGTCACATGCGACGACGGAGAAAAATCCGATGCCTCCCGCCAGGATGGAAGACTTCGAAACCTTTTCGCCGGTGCGGGCGAAACCTTGATATCGCGTTTTCTGCGTACAAAAAAAGCCCGGCACTTAGCCGGGCTTTTTATTGTCCGAAGCGAATATCAGAAGATCAGTCCTGCGCTCGCCGCCATCTATTTGTTCAAGTCATTACAGATTATTCAAATCACTACAGAAAGAATCGCTGACCTAACCGGCTGAGCCAACGTGTCAGCACGCGCTCGACACTGGCATCCACCGCCATGCCCAGTTTTTCCTGCCACGGTTTTTTCTCGACGTAGCGCACGAGAAATAAATCGTTGTCCTTGCGGTTTTCCATCAGGAATTCGTCGCTGGTTTTGATCGCATCGATTAAATGATTGTCGACCGCCTGTGCGCCGTACCACACCTCACCCGTAGCAACGTTATTGATATCGAGTTGCGGGCGATGTTGCGCGACAAACTGCTTGAATAGCGTGTGCGTTTCTTCGAGCTCTTCGAGAAATTTACGACGCCCCTTTTCGGTATTTTCGCCGAGCACGGTCAGCGTGCGTTTATATTCGCCGGCGGTGTGCAATTCGATATCGACATCGTGTTTTTTCAGCAGACGATGCACATTCGGCAACTGCGCCATGACACCGATCGAACCGATGATGGCAAATGGTGCGGCAATGATCTGTTTGGCGATGCACGCCATCATGTAACCGCCGCTCGCCGCGACGCGGTCGACCGCGATGATCAATTCCAGTTGCGCATTGACCAGGCGCTGCAATTGCGATGATGCAAGCCCGTAGCTATGCACCATGCCACCCGAGCTTTCCAGCCGCACCAGAACCTGCTCGCCGGGTTTCGATAAGGTCAGAATCGCGCTGATTTCCTCGCGCAGATTTTCCACCGCCGACGCTTTGACATCGCCATCGAAATCGAGCACGAAAATCCGCTTTTTCTTTTCCGCTTCTTTATCCTTATTTTTCTTGCGCTGCTTCTCTTCGAGCTTTTCCTTTTTGCGGTGCTCTTTGTGCTCGGCCTTCAGTTCGTCCTCGAACAGAATGGCGTGCTTGATATCCTGCTCGAAATCCTCGAAACGCGCACCGAGATCCCTGACCTCGATATGCCCCTCACTTTCTTTATGTTTCCGTTGCGACAGCGCAACGATGCCTGCGATCAATATCAGCAAACCGACGATAAGCGTGATTGTTTTGGCGAGAAAAAGACCGTAATCGGCAAGAAACTGCAAAGCGATATCTCCGACATTGAATGCGTCAAGAAGGGTTTCGAGGGGAGCGGCGGTCATGGTGGCGACTGCCGAAAGCGAAGTCAAGCAAGCGAAAAATGTCGCTTTATTGCGCAGTGGAGCGTTACTGCCACTGCTCGACAGCGAGTCTGGCGCGCTCGTTCAGAGGTTCAGCGATCAGGCCGTCGCTGCCGATCGTCACGTTGTACAGCGCGCCGTCGGCCATCGGTAGATAACTCGCACTGGCGTCCTGCGCTTCGATCATTGAAAAATAACGATTCACCGCGCGCAGTCGTGACCACGTATCGAAATAAGGCTGCTCGGTATTCAAATCGATCGCGGTGTGCGGCAATGCCTGCTCGTCGTTGAGCGAGATGTAGCGACCCGACAAACGATCGAGCCGATAGCCGGATTTCACGCCCGCGCGCGCCGCAGCGTCGAACCATTTCAATACGCGCGCATCGAGCCGCCACAAATCGCCGCTCAGCTGATAGCGCTGTTCGTTGCCGGCCTGATCGACCAGATTGACGTTGAATTGTTTGTCATCGATTTTGCTGAACGCCAGCGTCGCTATCGGGCGCGTGGCGGAAACCTGCTGATAGCCGCGCACATCCCAGGCGGCGAGCAGCAGAACAATCGCGATGCAGAGCAACAGCAGTCCGGCGCTGCCGCGCAGCCAGGCGAGAATCCAGTTGCCGATCAGCAGGCGCAGCGACGCCAATAAAATAATTATCGCAATCAGCGCGAAAACGATGGCAACGCCGAGATAAATCACGAGGCCACCGAAAAACCGAGCGCGGCCAGACTCTCTTCGGCCACGCCGAGAATTTTTTCATCGGGTGTGCGGCCGGCCGCGATTTCCGAAAAATAATATTCGAGACTGATCAGCGCATCCGCCAGCGTTTCCAGCAGCTGATGACGCTGCGGGCCGCTGTACTGTTTGTCGCGCGTGCTCGCCTCCACAAAGGCCACGCAGCTTTTCAAAATATTCGCGGCACGCGCGTGATTCAATATCTGCGCACCGCCGCGCACCGCCGTTAACGTCACCGCGACATTGGCGATATGCACCGCATCGAAATTCGATTCGACATACGAAGTAATCGCGCGCTTGCACAGCGAAATTCCCGCCTGCAATTCGTCGATGACGATACGCGAGGCTTCGGCGAGCTGGCTGTCGGCGATGATCTGCTTGCGCATCGCATCGGTGACCTGTTCGAGGTCGCTCGTCGCCAGCTCGTTGCGGTATAGCCCGGAGAGGCTGCTTTCGATAAAGAGCAGCGCGTCGGCAACCGCCAGAAATTCCGCGGGCGGCACACCATTTTTCTGCTCGGCCCAGTTCTCCACGAACTGAAGCTGCTCGCGCAGAATATTCGCCGGTGCGCGCAGGTTGACCACGCGCAGGGTATCTGCGACGCGGGTCAGGGTCTCTTTCAGCGGCACCACGTCGTCGGTGGAAATACCCTGATTCTGCGAGGCGATTTCCAGAATATCCTTCGCGCTGCGCAGTTCTTCCTTGAGAACCTTGACCACCGAATCGATCGCTTCGAGCCCGGGACCGCGCATGGCTTCGTGCTGCGCCGTCAGCTCGCGATCGTCCGGATGCACATGCGGAATCGAAAACGCCTCGATGGCAATCTGCACCGCGCCTTCGCGATGCGCCGACAACGCCAGTAAAAAAATCAGTTCGCGGCGGACCGCCTCGTCGACCGCTTCGTTCAAAACGGTTTCGCCACCTTTCAGATAACGCGCCATCAGGCGCTCGATGGTGCCGAGCGTGCGGCGCCGGTTCAGATTGAGCGTCAGGCCGCCGCGCGCCAGCGCCTCGGCCACTGCGGCGGCGAGATACCAGAAGCCGCCGCCGCTATCGCTCGGTGTTTCCGCCGCGAACCGTTTGGCTGCGCGCGCGATCAGCTGCAGATTCAGCGCCTGGTTCTGCTGCTTGAGAATGGCGAGCAGACCAACCTGATACATCTGCCGCAGGCGGGGCAACGCTTCCTTGTTGGGAGCTTCCGCGGCGGGCAGCGGTTTCACCGCGTGCAGCGTCAGCGGCGTCTGATCGAAATGGAATTCAGGAATCAGCGGCTGGCGGCGCGCGACGCGCAGCTCATTGACGTAGGGAATGATCAGGATCGGCTCGGCAAAACGGCGCGATGCGACAAATTCGATATAGCGCGGCAGCACGAAAATCGCATGGCTCAGCGCCCCCGCCAGCGCCTCGGCACTGGCGCCCTGCGCGCTGGCGATATCGTCGAGCGCAGCCGCCATTTCACCGGCCAGCAAAGCCGCCGCGGAAAACTGGATCAGGCGCAGGGTGCCGGCGATCTGGGCGATATCGGTCCGGCAATTGTCTATCGCGCTGCGGTTGGTCGCATCGAGCAGAAACGCTTCGAACTCGCCCGCGGCGCGCTGCAGCGTGTTGTCGAGCTCTTCACGGATAAGTGCAAGCGAATTGAGATTTACGGCTACATCCGACACGTTGCGCGATTCCTACTGGTTGCTCTTGCCAAATGATTGCTCTTGGCAAATGGCTGCTCTTGGCAGGGTGGTGGCTCTTGGCAGAGGCTGCTTTCAGACCGACGACAGCGGCTTTATCGCTTTATCTCCGGGGAAACCAATCGGGTCCGGGAAAACCAGATCGGGAAACAGCCATTTTCCAGCCCCTGTGAAAACCTGGCCGCAGTTGTTATGCCGTGTTTTCATTAACTGAAATAAATGCTTGTCAGGTATAGCAAAGCGATCCGCGGCCCGCCACCTGAAACGACTGGAAACCAGCCACAAAATCGACCATTGCCGGTGCTGGATGGCTGCGTTCAGAAGTTCATATTCTTGATGAAAAAAATAGTTTAACCATCTGTTTTAAATATGGTTTTTCCAGAACTCTTCTTGTCGAGCAGCGCCAGCTGCAACGCATGGGCAGCCAGCTCCTCCGCCGACGCCCGCACCACTCTGAGCGCCGCTGCCGGAATCTGCGAGCGCCGGATCTCGCCCGCCCCGTGGGCGTGGGCATTTTCGGGGTCGAAACTCGCCAGCGCCAATGCCGTCTGTCCGCCCGTCATCGCCAGATAGACATCCGCGAGAATTTCGGCATCGAGCAGCGCGCCGTGCAGTTCGCGTTGCGAATTATCGACGCCATAACGCTGGCAGAGCGCATCGAGATTGTTTTTCTGGCCGGGGTGACGCTGCCGCGCCATGACCAGCGTATCGACCACACTGCAGATTCTGTCGATACGGTCCGGATGGCCCTGCAAGGCCAGTTCGCAGTTCAGGAAGCCGATATCGAATGGCGCGTTATGGATGATCAGCTCCGCGTCGCGCACGAATTCGAGCAGCTCCTCGACGATATGCGCGAACACCGGCTTGTCGGCGAGCATTTCGTTGGTGATACCGTGAACCTCGATCGCGCCCGCGTCGATTTCACGCTCGGGATTGATATAGCGATGAAAATGCCGCCCGGTCAGCTTGCGATTGATCAGCTCGACGCAGCCGACCTCGATCAGGCGGTGCCCCTGGGCATGCTCGAGACCGGTGGTTTCGGTATCCAGAACGATTTGCCGCACGTATTACTCCTGTTTTCTTCGCCCTAAAGCGCTTGCCGTCTCAGATCATCGATGGCGTGATTGGCCAGTTCATCGACGATTTCATTTTCGCGGTGGCCGCTGTGCCCCTTGACCCAGTGCCAGCTCACCCGGTGGAGCTGGTTGAGCGTATCCAGACGCTGCCAGAGATCGACATTCACCACCGGCTTTTTCGCCGCGGTGCGCCAGCCGCGCAGTTTCCACTGCGTCATCCACTCGGTAATTCCCTTGCGGACATATTGCGAATCGGTGGTCAGCTCCACCTCGCAGGGCTGCTTCAGCGCTTCGAGCGCCTTGATCGCGGCCATCAGCTCCATCCGGTTGTTCGTGGTCAGCGGCTCCGCGCCGTTCAGGGTTTTTTCGACGCCATTGAACCGGAGCAATGCCCCCCACCCGCCCGGCCCCGGATTTCCCTTGCAGGCGCCGTCGGTGAAAATTTCGACCCGCTTCAACGCCCATGCTCCTCGTGACGCCGCTCACCCACCGCCGCGCTGGGCTTTGCCGAAATGGGGGCGAGCACGGAAATCGGCCGCATGCGCAGCGGACGTACGGGAATGAATTTCGCCACCTGCTTGATCGCCGTAATCATATAGATGCCGCCGCCGGGCAGATGGCGCGCCCATTCGGCGTCGGGTCTCGACCAGCGCGCGGCGCGATGAATCGGCAGGTGATGAAAGCCATATTGCGTGCGCTCGACGGCGAACCCCAGCAACTGGAACCAGTCCTGCATGCGCGATACGGACAGCCAGTGATTGCGCCACATGCTGCCGTTTTTCCAGCGGCCCGCCACCATGCGCGCGCCGAGCGGCGACCACGGATTGAACCCGACCACGATCACCCGCCCCTCGGGGACGACGACCCGGTACAGTTCGCGCAACATGGCGTGAGGATCGTTGGCGAATTCGACGACGTGATGGGCGATAACGACATCGAGGCTGTCCGAATCGAAGGGCAGTTCCTCGAAATTGCACTGCACGAATGCGGCTGAGCCGGTGTTCTGCAGCCCCTGTTTCGGCAAAAGCGGACCCGCCCTGAAACAGCGCTGCACGCGGCACTCGTCGAAAAAACTGCGATCGCTGTCGATGCCAAGCTGAAGCAGGTGATAACCGAAGCAGTTGGTCAGCGTGCGCTCGACCAGGGTTTGCTCATGCGCCAGCACGGCACGACCGAGTTCTGTTTCGAACCACGCGTGCAGCGCCGGCGCCAGGGTTTCAACTTCGGGTTGGCGCTTCCACACGCGCATGCGCTGATACCTCGCTAATTTCGTTGCCCTTTATTTTGGTGCGCTCGCTGCCAGCGCCGGCGACGCCGGGCGAGTATATTACGCATCGCCAGCCACATTCAGTAACTTGTTCAGAGCGACCGCCAGAATGATCACTATCGAGCCCATCGCCGCGTTTACCGACAATTACATCTGGTGCCTGCATAACGGCGTCGATGCCTATGTGGTCGACCCCGGCGACGCCGCGCCTGTCGTCGCTTTTATCGCGGCGAAAAAACTGCGGCTGCGGGGCATTCTGATTACGCATCACCATTTCGATCACACCGGCGGCATCGGCGAGCTGCGCGCGCTCCATTCACTCGATACGATTCATGGTCCCGACAATCCCGCCATCGACGGCATCACCCACATACTGCGCGAGGGCGATCGCATCGAGGTGCTCGGCGAAATATTCGAGATACTCGAAGTGCCCGGCCATACGCTCGATCACATCGCCTATGTATCGACCAGTCTGCAGCCGCCCGCGCTGTTCTGCGGCGACACCCTGTTCGCCGCGGGCTGCGGCCGCCTGTTCGAAGGCACGCCGGGGCAGATGTTTTCCAGCCTGAACAAATTCAAAAAGCTCGCGCCGGAAACGCGAGTTTTCTGCACACACGAATATACGCAGGCGAATTTACGCTTTGCGCAGGCCGTCGAGCCTGATAACCTCGCGCTCCAACAACGCGCGCAAAGCGCCGATAACGTTCGGGCGAACGATCAGCCAACCCTCCCCTCGACCCTGGCTCTGGAGCTCGAAACGAATCCGTTTCTGCGCACACAGCACCCGGCCGTACAGAACGCCGCCTTGCGACACAACCCACAAAACGCAAACGAAGTGGATGTTTTCGCGGCTATAAGACAGTGGAAGGATCAATTTTGAGACTCAGTTTTTTTCCTTTTGAGACTCCTCTTTCTCTTTTGAGACTCGGTTTTTGACCGGTTTCAGTTCGATTCATAAACTGACGAACAACAATTTCGAAACTGCCGGACAATAATTTCGAATCAGAACGCGCCCTGCGCCGACCCTATAAGGACTGTGAGAATGCCTTATTTCGATCAAGCCACGATCAAGAAGCGACTGCGAAACGACCCGCGACCGCTGCTGATTGCAGCTCTCGCCCTCCTGATCAGCGCCTGCAGTACCCCCCCGAAAACCGTCTCCGTCTCCACACCGCCCTCCCCAGCCATCACCGAACGCGCCGCACCGCTGGCCAAAGTGCTGAGCCCGGCGGCCGAATCCGCGACCTCGCAGGATCGTCTCTTTGCCGGCGACAATGATTCGCTCTGGCAGCGACTGCGCGACGGCTATCAGCTGGACAGGAGCCTCCAGCATCCGCTCATCGAAAAGCAGGTGGCGTGGTATCGCAAGAATCCAACCTTCGTCTATCGCGCCTCCGAGCGTTCGAGCCGCTATCTCCACTATGTGGTTTCCGAAGTGCAGCAGCGCAATATGCCGACCGAACTGGCATTGCTGCCCTTCATCGAGAGTGCCTACGATCCCTTCGCCTATTCGCGCAGCGGCGCGGGCGGAATGTGGCAGTTCATACCGCAAACCGCGACCGCTTTCGGACTGAAACGCAACTGGTGGTACGACGGCCGCAAGGACGTCGTCGCATCGACCGATGCCGCGCTGGACTACCTGCAATACCTGCACGACAAATTCGATAATGACTGGCTGCTCGCCATCGCCGCGTACAACTTCGGGGAAGGCTCGATACAGCGTGCAATGGCGGCAAATCGCAGCAAGGGGCTGCCCACGGATTTCTGGAACCTGAGCCTGCGCGAGGAAACGCGCATCTATGTGCCCCGCCTGCTCGCCCTCGCGAAAGTGGTGGCGGAGCCGCAGCGCTACGGCATCACGCTTTACTCGATTCCCGACCGCGCCTATTTCGCCGCGGCGGAAACCAAAGGCCAGCTCGACCTCCCGAAAGCATCGCGTCTGGCGAAAGTCGATATCGATGAACTGCTGCGCCTCAATCCCGGCCTCAATCACGCCACCGTTTCCAGAGAAACGCCACAGCGCATTCTGCTCCCGATCCATGCGTACGATACGTTCACGAAAGAACTCGCCGCACTGCCCGCCAGCGAACGGGTGCAATGGCAGCAACACAAAGTGGTCAAGGGCGACACGCTCACCAGCCTTTCGCGAAAATTTGGCGTGAGCGCCGCCGCGCTGGCTTCGGCGAATTCGCTGGAAGGAAAACTGCTGAAGCCTGGGCAGGAATTACTGATTCCGCAAGGTCAGACCGGAGCGCAGAGCGCGGTTGAGGTGGTGCAGAATGCACCCGCGCCTGTCACCACGCAGACACCTTTCGGTTCGACACAAATTTTCCACACCGTCGAAGCCGGCGATAATCTGCGCCGCCTCTCGCAACAGTACGGCGTCGGCATCGGCGATATTCAACGCTGGAACGGTCTGGGCGCGAACGACCCGATCAAGCTCGGTCAGAAGCTGAACATCTGGACCGACGCCATCGGCAGCAGGCCGCCCAGGACTGCCACCGCCGACGCGAAAAGCGGCTCGGCATCTGGCTCGACGAAAAAGGTCGGCTATACGATTCAGAATGGCGATTCGCTGACCGCCATCGCCACCAGATTCAATCTGGAAATCGAGGACATCCTGCGCTGGAACCAGATCAATCCGCGCGCGCTGCTGCAGCCGGGTCGTCGCCTCACGCTGTTCGTCGCGCAATAATTTCGGCGCATCATGTCATTCCCGCGCAGGCGGGAATCCAGACCCGGCGAACAGGACGCCCGCGCAGTAGCGGCACCTCTCAGCGATTGCGACGCTCGGCCAGCATCGACAGGCCCATGTTGGCCTGCTGGGCGAAATGGCAGAAGCTCTCGTACTGATCCTGCTCGATAACCTCGCCCTCCCTGCCCCGATCCGCATACACGATGCCGACCTGGCGCGAACCTGCGTACAGCGACGAAATGACACAGTTATCCGCCGCCAGCACCGCTTTCGAATGCGCATCGAGCAAATGCTTCAGCTGTCCGGGATTCTCCCGGCGCATCCACACGATTTGCCGCGTGTGCAGACAATACGAGAGCACATTGTCCTGCTCGCCCTTCATCGAAAATTGCATCGATTCTCGCCACTGTGCGGCGTCGTCACACAGCGCGTATTTCGCCTGCAGGATTTTCTTCCTGGGGTCGATCAACAAAAGTGCCACGCGCTCGAAACCGACACCGCGATGGATGCCTTCGACGACGGTCTGAAACAACGTGTTGGCATCGACGCCTTCGTTAATCATGCTCGCCAGCTCGCGCAAAATACTGAGCTGCAATTGCGGATCGGCTCGCGTCTGCCGCGCAACAGGCGGCGGCGCATCGGTGGTGCTGGGAATGAAATTGCAGACCTTGTTAGCGCCGTAATTGAGTGCGACCGCAGCGGCATCTTCGGCGCCTTTCAGCAGCATCCGCCTCGCCTCCTCGCGGCCCTGGCCGGTAAATGCGGTCACTTTATCGAGCACATTTTCCAGCTCTTCGGAATCCCAGCCCTCTTCGGCGGCCAGACTGATTTCATTGCCGAGCCTCGCCGCCTGCGCGGCGACGCTATCGCACTCACCCGCCTGCAAGGCCTCGTTGAGGGTGTCGCCAAGCTCCCACACATCGGCCAGCCGCCGCGTGATTTCCTTCAGCGAGGTGCCCAGTACCGATCTCTCGTACGCTTCGTTTCCGCGCAGTGAACCCAGCACGCGTTCGAGCTCGCTCATCTGTTCACCGCGGCAACTCCAGAATGCCATGTCGCCCACGTGCATCAGCAATGTCGCGATGAACACATCCTCCTTCATCGCCTTGTCGCGACCGCCGAGCAATTGTTCGGCCTGCACCGCTGCGTGAAAACCGCGCGCAAGCCATTCGAGCATGCGCTGCTTCGCACCTTTTTTAAGCAGCGAATCGATGAGTATGACCGAGAGCGAAATGGCCTTGATGCCCTTGAAACCGAGCTTGACGACCGCGCGGCTGATCGTCGTCACTTCCTGCCCGCCGTGCGGATTGAAATAGGCGCTGTTGGCGACGCGCAAAACTTTTGCGGTGAGCGCGGCATCGCGCAGAATTACCGAAGACAACTGACCGACCGACGTATCGGAGCCGCTGGTCAGCACATTGATCTGCCGCATCACTTCCGATAACACCGGCAATTCGGTGCGACTCAGACGCGTGACCCACGCATCGATACCCATCGTTTGCTGCTTGCTCATCTCGCCCCGGTATATCAATTAATGAAACGCCTGAAGTGTAGACCAGCGCGCCATGCTCCGAGGCTATCGATTAGTCCCGAGACCATTGATGAACTCCGGGATTATTGATGAACTCCGGGATTATCGATGAGCCCGGAGATTATTGATGGGGAGCGACGGTTGTCATGAAGCGATGGAACTTGCTACCTTGCCACCCTCGCATCCGGGCAGCAGTTTTTGCTTAACGGCGTTGCTCTATTCGAAGTACACGCATGATCTGAAGCCATTCATGACGAATTATTTTCTACGCCGCCTGTTATTGATCATTCCCACCTTCATCGGGATCACCCTGCTGGTTTTTGCGATCACGCGCGTCGTACCCGGCGGCCCCATCGAACGCATGATGACGCAGGCCGCGCTGCAACAAGGCGATCAGCGCGGCGCCCGCACACGCAGCGGCAATACGCTCGACGAAGCACAGCTCGCGCAACTGCAGGCCTATTACGGTTTCGACAAACCCGTACTCGTCAGTTACGGACAATGGCTATGGCGCGTCGTGCATCTCGATCTCGGCACCTCGACGCGTTATCACGACCCCGTGTGGGATTTGATTAAAGAACGTTTTCCGGTTTCGATTTTCTACGGCCTTGCCACGCTCATCATCACCTACGGCATTTGCATTCCGCTCGGCATGTCGAAGGCAATTCGCCACGGCACGCTGTTCGATAATCTTTCATCGATAATGGTATTTCTCGGTTACGCCGTGCCCGGTTATGTAGTGGGAATCGCACTCATCACAATTTTCGCCTCGCAACTCGACTGGTTTCCGCTCGGCGGATTCATCGGAGACGACTTCGATAATTATTCGACCGGCAAAAAAATAACCGACGTGCTCTATCACGCTGCACTGCCGCTGACTGCGTATCTTGCGAGCAGTTTTGCATTGACCACGCTGATGATGAAAAACGCGCTGATGGATAATCTCGCGGCGGATTACATGCGCACCGCCATTGCGAAAGGCCAGAGCTTCAAGGATGCCGTGCGCACGCATGCACTGCGCAATAGCCTGATTCCCATCGCAACCTCATTCGGCAATAACATTTCGCTGCTGCTGGGCGGTTCATTTTTAATCGAAACCATTTTCAATATCGACGGTATCGGCCTGCTGGGTTTCGAATCCGTACTCGAACGCGACTACCCCGTAGTCATGGGTATTCTCGTCATCAGCTCCTTATTATTTTTGCTCGGTAATATTCTTTCCGATATTTGTGTCGCTCTCGTCGACCCGCGTATCCGGTTTGGAGAGCAGGAATGACCCCTCCGTCGCTTCGCGACACCTCCCCTACTTTGCAGGGGAGGCCATCAACACTTTGTAACAGCAGCATTCGCCGCGCGACTGGCTCCTCCTATGCAGTAGGGGGAGTGCCCGCAGGGCGAGGGGGTCATTTTTTTGCTATTTAAATTCAACCCGATCACCCGGCGCCGCTGGGCTCGCTTTCGCTCGATTAAACGCGGTTATGTTTCTGCACTTTTTTTGAGTGGCTTGATTTTATTGAGCGTGCTCGCGGAATTATTAGTCAGCAATCGCGCACTGATCGTGCACTATGAGGGAAATTATTATTTTCCCACTTACGGCGCTGTGCTCAGCGGAAAAACCTTCGGTCTCGATTACGACTACGAAGCCGACTACAAAACGCTGCAAAAAGAATTCGCGAAAACGCATGACGGCAACTGGATTCTCATGCCGCCGATTCCATACAACGCCTTCGAAACCGATTTGCGCTCGAATGATTTCCCGCCGCTCGCGCCATCGAAACAACATTGGCTGGGCACCGACACCACCGGCCGCGATGTCGCTGCGCGTCTGCTCTATGGTTTTCGCATCGCCATCGCGTTTTCCGCAGTGCTGCTGATTTTTGAATATGCCATCGGCATTACGATCGGCTGCCTCATGGGTTACTGGGGCGGTGCTTTCGATCTCGTGTTTCAACGCATTATCGAAATCTGGTCGAATATTCCCACGCTGTACGTGATCATGATCGTGGCCTCGATCGTGCCGCCGGGATTCTGGACTTTACTGCTCATCATGATCGCGTTCGGCTGGACCGGCATGACGTGGTATATGCGCACCGCGAGCTATCGCGAAAATACGCGCGATTATGTGCTCGCGGCACGCGCCATCGGTGCGAGCGACCCACGCATCATTTTCAAACACATTCTGCCGAACAGCATTTCCACCGTGGTCACGTTCGCGCCGTTTTCAGTGGCTGCTGGTGTCACTGCTCTTACCGCACTCGATTATCTGGGTTTTGGTTTACCAGCACCGACGCCAAGCTGGGGTGAATTACTGAAACAGGGCACGGACAATCTCGAATCGCCGTGGATCGTTACCAGCGTCGTCGTCGCCATGACACTCGTGCTTATGCTCGTCACATTCATCGGCGAAGCCATTCGCGAAGCGTTCGATCCAAAGGTGTTTCGCACCTATGAGTAATTTTGTGCTACGAAATCTAACTGCGTTATTAATTTTCTTATGTGCATTTTATGTTAGCGCCGATGCACCCAAGCTGCCTGATAATTTGCAGTGGCAGACCAACGATAGCGATCCTGTTTTCGCCGATCCGAATGCAAAACGCGGCGGGCGTTTTCGCACCTTCATGATGAGCTTTCCACCGACACTGCGTCTGGTCGGCCCGGATGCCAATAGCGGATTCGTGCAGTATCTTCGCGCCAACAATTTTGCCCTCGTCAACCTGCATCCGAACACGCTCAACCCGATTCCAGAGCTTGCAACGCACTGGGCTTTCGATGCCGATGGCAAAACGGTTTATTTCAAACTCGACCCCGATGCGCGCTGGTCGGACGGAGTCCCCGTCACCGCCGACGATTATGTTTTCGCACTTGAATTCATGCGTTCGAAATTCATCGTGGCCCCGTGGTACAACAACTACTACACCGAAATTATCACCGATATCATCAAATACGACGACCATACGATCGCGGTACGCGAGGCGACATCAAAACCTGCGAATGAATTACTGTTTGACCTTGCCATCAACCCCGTGCCGAAACATTTTCATAAACTCGATGAAGACTGGGTTAAAAATTACAACTGGCTGATCGAACCCAATACGGGACCTTATATCATCAGCGAAATTCGCAAAGGCAAATACATCGAATTCAAACGCAAGACAGACTGGTGGGGAAATGATAAAAAATATTATCGCCATCGCTTCAATGTCGATTATGTGCGCATCAAAGTCATTCGCGACCTGAATGTTGCCTACAACTATTTCGCCAAAGGCGAACTCGATGCGTTCCCGCTGGTCATGCCCCGCCTCTGGTATAAAAAAGCGCAAGGCGAGCCTTACGATAACGGCTACATTGGACGTATCAAATTTTATAACGACACCCCGCAGCCGCCTCAGGGCATGTTTCTCAATCAGGATGATCCGCTGCTTGCTGATCGCAATGTACGCCTGGGTATTGCGCACGCAATGAACTTCGACAAGGTCATCAACACCGTGTTACGCGGCGATTACGAACGCCTGCAAACGCAAAACGAAGGCTTTGGTGATTACAGCAATCGTTCAATCAGGGCGCGCCGATTCGATCTGACTCAAGCGGATCATTATTTAAATCTTGCGGGCTGGAACCAGCGGGCTGCCGACGGGATTCGTATCAAGAACGGCCAACGACTCACATTGCGCGTTTCATACGCGAGCGGCGATCACACCGCGCGTCTGGTGGTATTGAAAGAAGAAGCCCTTAAAGCCGGCATTGAACTCACCCTGCAGTTGCTCGACGCCACCGCTTCGTACAAGCAGACGATGGAAAAAAAGCATCAGATTGCATGGATGGGATGGGCCGGTGGCGGCATCTCCCCCACGTACTGGGAGTTTTATCATTCCGATAATGCACATAAACCCCAAACCAACAATGTCACCAATACCGACATTCCCGCACTGGATAAAAAAATCATCGAATATCGCGATGCGACAACAGAGGAAGAACGCGTGCGGCTGGCGCGCGAACTGGAACAAATGATTTACGACAATGCCGCTTTCATACCGAGCTTCAAAGTACCTTATACACGCGAAGGATTCTGGCGCTGGCTGAAAATGCCGGAGGGTCATGCAACGCGAACGTCACAATTGGTATTCGAACCTTTTAACAGCACATCGGGAGAAGATCCGGGCGGACTCTTCTGGATCGACGAAGCCGAAAAGGAAAAAGTGCAGAAGGCACGCATTCTCGGCGAAAAATCCGATTCCATTAATATCGTCGACGAACGCTGGCGCCAGCAGCCTTCCACACAGAAGCGCCCCGAAGGTGAAAAACCATGAGCCTGCTGACGATTTCGAATTTATGCGTCAGTGTCGAAAGCAATGGCAAGCGCTGGCCCGTGCTCGACAACGTATCGTTAAAAATCGCGCAGGGCGAAATGCTTGGCCTCGTCGGTGAATCGGGTTGCGGTAAAAGCGTGACGGCCCTGTCGATTTTACGATTGCTGGCGCAGCCCGTGCTGCGAATCGACAGCGGCGATATTCTTTTCAGCGGAAACGGGGGAGAAAGAAATCTGCTCGAACTCTCGCCGGAAGAATTGCGCGCGCTACGCGGTGATCGCATCGCGATGATTTTTCAGGATCCGATGACTGCGCTCAATCCCGTGCAAACCATCGGTCGCCAGCTCGAAGAAGTCCTGTTACTGCATCGGCCCGACTGGGATAAACGCAAACGCCAGCAGCGCATTATCGAACTGCTCGATCGCGTGCGCATTCCGGCAGCAACCCAGCGTCTCGATGATTATCCGCATCAATTATCGGGTGGCATGCGTCAGCGTGTGGTGATTGCGATGGCGCTTGCGTGCGAGCCGCAATTACTGATTGCCGACGAGCCGACGACCGCACTCGATGTCACCGTTCAGGCGCAGGTACTGCAATTGATTCAGGAATTGCAGCGCGACATGCATATGGCTGTGCTGCTGATCACACACGATCTCGGCGTGATCGCGCAAACCTGCGATCGTGTTGCGGTAATGTATGCAGGGCGCATCATCGAAGAAGCGACCGTCGCCGATTTATTTGCGCAGCCGTATCACCCTTATACGCGCGGATTATTGAATTCGCTGCCCGCGCGCGCAGGTAAAAGACAAACGCCGCTCGCAACCATTGGCGGACAAGTGCCCGCCATCGACGCGCGCCCTAACGGCTGCGCTTTTTCGAATCGCTGCGGCTTTCGCACCGGTATCTGCTCGCGTCTGCCAATACTGGAAAAACCGCAAAAAACTGAAAGCCCGGAGCCACCTGAAAGCACGCAACACACCGTCGCCTGTTTTAACTGGCCCGAAGCCGTCAAAACCCAGATTGAAAGCCTATGACCGACCATAACCAGCCGCTGCTTCGTATCCGCAATCTGCGTAAATATTTCGCGCAGCGCGGCAGCGCTATCAATTATCGAAATCCGTTCAGGCGCGAAAAAAAATTCCTGCGCGCAGTGGATTCGGTCAGCTTCGACATCGCGCGCGGTGAAACGCTGGGGCTGGTCGGTGAATCGGGTTGCGGAAAATCGACGCTGGGTAAAACCCTGCTGCGATTGTACGAGCCCGACGCAGGAGAAATTCTTTTCAGCGGAAATGGTTTCGACACAAAAAATATCTGCGAAATATCGCGCGATGAAATGCGCACGCTGCGTAAACGCATGCAGATGGTATTTCAGGACCCGTACGACTCGCTCAATAGCCGGCACACCATCGGCGACATCATTCAGGAGCCTCTGATCGTGCATGGCGTTGGCGATAAGGATCAGCGCCGCGCCACGATGTATGCACTTTTGCAACAGGTCGGCCTGCCGCCGGAAAGCGCCGATCGCTACCCGCACGAATTCTCCGGCGGTCAGCGTCAGCGTATCGGCATTGCGCGCGCAATTGCACTGAAGCCGGAATTCATTGTCTGCGACGAACCACTCTCCGCACTCGATGTCTCGGTGCAGGCGCAAATTATCAATCTGTTGCTCGAATTGCGCGCATCGATGAATTTATCGCTGCTGTTCATTTCTCACGACTTATCGGTCGTGCGCCATATCAGCGATCGCGTTGCCGTGATGTATCTCGGCGAAATTGTCGAGCTGGCCGACGCGGAAACCATCTACCGCGAAGCACGCCATCCGTATACGCAATATCTCATCGCCTCGATCCCCAGACCGGAGCCAGGCAAACGCGCGCCCATCGCGCTCGAAGGCGAAGTGCCGAGCCCGATCGATCCGCCGGGTGGCTGTCGCTTTCATACGCGTTGCCCGAAAGCGCAGGACATCTGCAAAGTGCAATCGCCGCAGTTGATCGCGCGCGATGGCAACCTGACGCATTCGACTGCGTGTCATTTCGCGTAATTCATCGCCGTGTCTGAAACGACGTTCAACTCGATACTCGGCAGTTTCGAATTACTGCGCCGTCCGCATACGCCACATCTGCCGCTGCAGGCATGGGACGCTGCCGACGAATATTTATTGGCACTGGCAAAGGAACATTTTAGCGTCGATGCGCCGACACTCATCATCAACGATCAATTCGGTGCATTGGCATTGCTGGCAGCGCAAGCGCCCGTAACGAGCTGGGGCGACTCGTACACATCACATCTCGCCGCGCAGGAAAATCTGCAGCGAAATCACCTCGCGCTGAATCGTTTTTCGTCATTGCCTGCAACCCGAATCCCGACCGAAAAATTCACTCAGGTACTCTGGCGTATTCCCAAAAACATTCACCTGCTGCAACAACAAGCTGCCGAGCTGCGCCAGTGCATCGGTGACGAAACGCTTATTTTCGCGGCGGGCATGCAGAAACATTTGCCGTCACAAACCGCAGAAATTCTCGGAAAACTCGGTAAAACTGATTATCTATTGGCACAGAAAAAAGCGCGCGCATTTAAAATCCTGCCCGACCTTTCGCTGCCCACCCCTGCCCCTCCTGAAACCAGAACGCTGGTATTGCGTGAATTCGATTTTTCGCTGAACGCCGGAGCGAATGTTTTCGCGCACGATAAATTCGATATCGGAGCGCGCTTCTTTCTCGAACAATTCGAGAAGCTGCCACGTGCGCAACATATTGCCGATCTCGGCTGCGGCAACGGTGTGCTTGGCATGCGCCTCAAGCAATTGCAGCCCCTGGCGAAGGTCGAATTTCTCGATGAGTCGTATCAGGCCATCGCAGCGACCGAAGCGAACTACCGTGCGAATGGCTTATCTGAAACGCAACCTGATGCAACCTTTAATGTCGACGATATATTTTCGAATTACGCAGACGATGCGTTCGATTTAATCGTATGTAACCCACCGTTTCATCAGGGACATGTGGTGGGTGATCATATTGCGTGGCAGATGTTTACGCAGAGCAGAAAACATTTACGTCAGGGCGGCGAATTGTGGATTGTCGGCAACCGCCATCTCGATTATCACCTCAAGCTGAAAAAAATTTTCGGCAACTGCCGGAGTGTCGCGGCAAACGCAAAGTTCGTGGTGCTTTCCGCCCGGGCTCAATAGCGTCGCGCATCCCGGTGGAAATCCATATCCACCATCGCGAAGTCTGTTTACGAAAAGGCAATCAACCGATATCCGCCGGCAAGGTATCCCAGCCGCGCGTGGTCGACGACGACGCCAGCCGGGCCTGTTCCATATCCAATGTCCAATTCGGAAAACGTTTGAGAATTTCATCCATCGCAATGCGTCCTTCGACGCGGGCAAGCGATGCGCCAAGACACGAATGAATACCGCGCCCGAAAGCGATATGCGGCTGACCCTGACGATGGATATCGAAGGTGTCGCCGTTGACGAAGCGTCGTTCATCCCGGTTCGCCGCCGCGACGATGCACTGAATGGCGCTGCCGGCGGGCACGATTTGCCCGTGTATTTCCACATCGCGGGTAACGTAGCGCGCGACCTGCGTGCTCGGCGGTTCGAAACGGAGAATTTCTTCGATGGCTGCGGGAATCAATAAAGGATTGGCCGCAATTTCGCGACGCTGATCGGGATGATCGCCGAGCACCTTGCCGATCCAGCCGATCAATCGCGATGTGGTTTCATTGCCCGCGCCCGCGATGATGCTGACGAAAATAAGCACTTGATCGCGTGTTAATTTGCGCCTGATACCGGTTTCATCGGTGAATTCGAGATTCAATAATTCCGTCATCAAATCGTCCGACGGATTTTTCTCTCTCCACTCGATATATTCCACATACCCCGCCATCAAGTCATGAACCTCAACGGGTTTCATGGGTTTGCCTTCTTCCGTGCGAAGATTGGTGTCCACACTCTCGCGAATTTTGTCGCGGTCTTCGTCGGGAATTCCCAGCATCATGCCGATAACACCGCCGGGAAGTTTGTGGCCAAGATCTGCAAGGAAATCGAAACGTTTGGTGTCGGCGATCGGATCGAGCAATTGCACGCAGTACGTGCGAATTTTTTCTTCCAGATCGTTCATGCGCTTGGGCGTGAAAACGCGCGACACAATACCGCGATACACCGTGTGCAGCGGCGGGTCTTCCCAGATGAAAAACCCTTTCGGAATTTCCATTCCCGATTTGACGATTTCGAGAATGTCTCCGCGCGCAGAACTAAAAGTCTCGCGATCCAGAAACACGCGATCGACATCCGCAAAGCGGCTGACGGCGTAAAAATCGTACTCACTGTTGTAGTAAAGCGGCGCCTCTTCGCGCAAACGCCGATAAATCCCATACGGATTGAAACTGATATCGGGACGATACGAATCCCAGTAAACCGGCTCACCCTTTTCACGCGCAACGTCACTCATGATTCAAACTCGCTCTCCAGTCTTTCGGGTATCCAGTGCGGCTCGCTACGCTCAGAGACAGCGATCCCGCCGAAGCGCGCGTGCCGAGTCACACTAATGATTCACTAGTGAATCATTAGTGTTAATTGGTGTCAACGATCTGAAATCAATAATTTGGAGTATGGGTGGAAAACACTTAATTAACTCATTGTTAAATAAGATAATGTAAAAATAAGGACTATGTTAGGCTTCAGGCCAGCTAATTGAATTCATCCATTTGGTATTTCCATGAATCAAAAAATGCCAGGACACATACCTCGACAGCAACGCAACACCCGCTCGCGGGCGGCCCTGTGCGAAGGGCTGCTGTTATCGCTTCTTGAAAAACCTTTTGAAGAGATCACCGCCAAGGACATCACGGCGAAGGCAGGGGTCGGTTATGCGACATTCTTTCGGCATTACCCCGACAAGGAAGCCCTGCTGCATCACCTGAGTGCGGATGAAATCAAGCGCCTGCTGGGAATGACCATTCCGATTTTTTACGCGGTCGATAGTCTGTCGTCGTATCAGGCGCTATGTGCTTACGTATGGGAGCATCGCCGGCTCTGGACGGGATTGCTGACCGGCGGTGCTTCCACCATTCTCAAGGAGGAGTATCTGCGGCAGGCACTGGAACTGGTGGAAGAAGCAGCCAATCCAAAATCCTGGCTGCCGGGCGATCTGGCGGTGACCTTTTGCGTAACCTCGCTGCTCGAAATATTGACGTGGTGGCTGAAACAGGCCGATCCGCCGTCGACAAGGCAAATGGCGGAAATCCTCAATCGCCTGACGGTGACGCCGGTCATGGGCGGTGCCACGGAGAAATAATTTTCTCCCTCTCATTTGCTGCCGCGCGGTGTGATCACGCTGATGAATAATGTCGCTGCGGTAAGCACTACCGACAACACGCCGGGCGCCGAACCCTCGCCCAGATCGAGCGCCAGTAACGCGGTCACTATCGACGCACTGACCGCATAGCCCAGCATGCGCACCGTATTGTTCAGACTGCCCGCCGGCGCCGAGCGCTTCGCGGGCGATGCCATCACCACCTGCCGCACGTTCGGCGCGAAAAATAATCCGAAACCGAAGCCGCACACGCACATCGGCCAGATCAGATCGAAACGCGCCGGATTTTCCGGTATGAACGCAATAAAGAATTGGCCGAGAGTCGCCAGCGTCAAGCCGACCACGCTGAGCCACAACATGGGGATGCGATCGGCGATGAATCCGGACAGCGACGAAATGATGCTGCTCACCACCATATACGCTGCGATGATGCCGCCGATTTCCGCAGGGCTGAAACCGAAGGCCTGCTGCAGGCGAAACGGCAACGAGAGCATCATCACCATCACGCTGACGATGCCCGTCAGACCCGCGAGCACCGATAAGCCGATCAGGGGCTTCGCCAGTAAATCGACCGGCAATACCGGTTCGCTCTCGCCTTTTTCATACCGCACGAAAAACCATGCGACGACGATGCCTGCGACGAAAATGCCGATCGATAACGACAGCTGATCGCCGTGCACCGCGCTTTCCATTCCGAGAAACAACAAGCCGAAAGTCAGCGCGCACAGGGCGGCGCCGGCCAGATCGAAGCGGTGCTCGTGCGATTCCGGATCGGGCAATGTGCGACTCAATAACAGCGACAGCACGGAAAGCGGTAACGCAGCGAAAAAAACCCATTGCCACGCGGCGACTGAAATAATAAAGCCGCCGAGAATCGGCGACATTGCCGAGCCCAGCGAATTCGCTACCGTATTGATCGCAAGGCCACGACCGAGCCAGGCAACCGGATAGATTCGCCGCAGCAATCCCACCGATGTGCTCAACGCCGCCGCGCAGCCAAATGCCTGCAACGCACGCACGAGAATCAGCATGAGCAGATCGTGCGTGAATAGACACAGGATGGCCGCGACGACATGCAGACACAGGCCGGCCTGAAAAACCCGGCGGTGACCGATGCGCTCGCCGAGCGCGGAAAACGGCAGCAGCGTCATCGCGAGAATCAGTTGATACACAGTGACGACCAGTACCGAGGCGGAGCTTTCCACCTGCAGCTCTTTCGCGATGCTGGGAAGCACGACGCTGGAAATGGACGAATCGATCGTTGTCACCAGACTGGCGAGCGATAGCGCCATTACCGCATAAATGCGGCGAGGTTGCGGCAGACCCCGATTCGGATCTGTCACCACGTCAAACCTGTGCCCGGCTATGTCTGCTGCGGGATTCGGCGCGGAAACTCAGAACACTGATCGCACCGGCAATGACTGCCAGCCCCATCGCGACGAATACGGGAATCGGACCGTCCCCCAGTTCAAACGCAAGCAATGCGGCAATCAGCGTCGCGCCAAACGCCTGACTCAGCATGCGCGTCGTCGTAAAAATGCTGCCCGCCGATGCGGTGCGCTGTGGCGGCGCGGATGCCACGATCAGGCGTGCATTCGGCGAAGAGAAAATACCGAAGCCGACTCCGCACAGCCAGATGCGCCAGCCGATATCGAAATACGTCGGCTGCTCGGGCATGAACGCAACGAATCCCAGCGCGATCGATGCCGCGACCATCGCGATGATACTGAGCAGCGCCACCGACACGCGGTCTGCCAGCAAACCTGCGGCCGGCGCTGTGCACAAACTGCCGACCGCATAAAACGAAAGCAGTCCACCGAGTTCCGCAGGACTGAAGCCATAACCATTCTGCAATTTGAATGGCATGAACAGAATCAGAATGATCGATGAAAGCGTTGCACAAAAACACGCGATGGTCGAAAACGCGATCGGTGGCATCGTCAGTAAATCGACAGGCAGTACCGGCTCGGATTCGCCCAGCTCATGCCGCACGAAAAAATACGCAAGTCCAAAGCCGCCGAGAATGATGGCGGCGGAAAATAACGGATAGTCGCTGTGAATCAATCCCTCCAGACCACCGACGACAAGTCCAAACGTTAGAGCGCACAGCACTGCACCTTTGACATCGAAACCATGATCGCGCGGTTTCGGTTCCGGCAGCGTACGGCTCAATGCCAGCAGGACCAGTGCGAATGGAACGATGGCGGCAAATATCCAGTGCCAGTTGCCGACCGACAACAGAAAGCCGCCAAAGACGGGACCCAGCGATGTCCCCGTGGCGTTGGCAATGGTATTTAGCCCGAGTCCCGCTCCCAGTCGCCGCATCGGATAAATCTCGCGCAATAGCGCGACTGTCATGCTCGACGCCGCTGCCGCACCCAGCGATTGCAATGCGCGCGTCGCCACCAGCGAAAATAAATTATCCGCGAAAAAACTCAGCGCGGCGCCGACGATATGCAGAATGAATCCGGCCTGATACAAACGCCGATGCCCGAAACGATCGCCGAGCGCCGCCATCGACATCACCGTCATTGCGAGCACGAGCTGATAGATCGTCACCACGATCACCACCGACGAGTCCGGCAGATTCATTTCCCTGGCGATGGTGGGAAGCACGACGGTCGCAATCGAGGTATCGATCATCAACATCAGCGAGCCGATAAATGTGGTAACGACGGCAATGACACGGCGCGGAAAAGGCAGGCCTTGAGACAGATCAGTCACGAAAAAATCTCTGTAGCGACTAAAACCAATGAGTACTACAAATGCCTTGCAGGCAATCGCCTCGCAGGACGATTCCAGACAAGACTAGAATCAAATAACGGACGAAACGATCAGCGGTTTCGCTGCAGCAGCACGATGGCTTCGCTATGTCCGGTTTGTGGAAACATGTCCACCAGGGCCGCATGGCTGACGCTGAAACCACCACGCGCAAGGATGTCGATGTCGCGGATGAGCGTTTGCGGATTGCACGACACATAAACAATGCGCCGCAGTATTTCTGTTAGAGAGAGGCGTTCGCACAGCATCCGGGCGCCGGAGCGCGGTGGATCGAGCAGCGCGGCCTGACAGGTATCGTCGATGGCTGCACCCGCAGCATATAAATCGGCAGCATGAAATTCAAGATTGACCCGCTCGCCCGCATTCGCCGCCGCACGTTTCACCATCGCGGCATCGATTTCATAACCGACGACCCGTTGCGCATGCCGGGCCAGTGGCAGCGAGAAATTACCGAGCCCGCAAAAAAAATCGGCGATCACTTCATCGCTGCGTGGCTGCAGCCAGTCGAGCGCACGCGCGACCAGCCGATCGTTGATTGCAGAATTGACCTGCGTGAAATCATCGAGCGAAAAATAAAACGCGCTGTCCTGACTCGGCACGTGATACGTCAGCCTTGCATCGTCCTGATTGCGGGAATCGGCAAAGATGCCGCGGCAGAGTATCCGCTCGTTTTCGCAGAATCCAATTAACATATTTTCATCATCTGCGGGCAGTGCGCGCCTGCCGCTCCATGCCAGCGCGATTCGGCCTACACCATCGATGGCGATGCGAATTTCGTCGATACGCCGCCACTGATCGAGCGCCGCCAGCCATTGCGGTATTTTCTTCAGCAGCGGCTGCAAACGTTCGTCGAGAATCGTGCACGCCGCGATGGCAACGACACGATGCGAATTCGCCGCTTTAAAACCGAGCACGGGTCTGCCGTTTGTTTCATCCACGGCGAAACGCGCGCGATGACGATAATGCCAGGGCGACGCGACAATGGGTTCGTCCAGCGTATCGATGTGCGCCTTTAAAAGCCGCGTCAGTGTCTGCGATTTATGCTGAAGCTGCGCTTCGTAATCGAGCATCTGCAAATCGCAACCGCCGCAGCGGCCGAACAATTCGCAGCGCGGCTCGATTCTCTTATCGGCGGCGCTGACGATCTCGCGCAACTCACCTTCCGCGTAATCGCGTTTATCGAGTGTGATTGCGGCGCGAACCGTTTCGCCGGGCAATGTATTCGGAATGAACAGCGGTTTGCCCTTGTGAAAGGCCATACCGCGCCCTTCGCCGCTGAGTTTTTCAATGACGACCGTCACCGCGTTCTGCACCGTTTTTTCCCGGCCCGATCGCTCCGGTTTGAAAAATAGCGGCCCGGATTTTTTTCGTTTATTCATTCCAAATGACACTCGACCCAATGCGCGATACGCGGGAAATACAGCGCGGTGCGTAACGGACGCGTATCGAAAGCCGAAACCAGCTCGCGATACAAATGCAATTGTGAGCGATACGTTTCCAGTTCGCGCTGCTCGAATTGCCCGACCGATTCATTCGCGCGCGGCGCCGAATTCTTGTAATCGATAATCCAGCGCGTCTGCGTTGCGTCGTCTGCATTCACTTCGACGAATGAATAATCGATGACATGGCGGTTACCCGCGGCGAGCAATTCCCACTCCGCCACCGCCTCGGAATGCCTTCGGGAGAACAGCCACGCGCCGCGCGCATCGCCCAGTGTTTTTCCGATCGATGCGAGCACCTGATTTGCGGCAATTCCGATTTCCGCAGCGGGCACGCCGGCCTGTTTCAGCCCTTGAACGATCAATGTGTGCTGTTGCGCAGCGTCATGTCGCTGCCAGTGTTCGATACCGTAGCGCACCAGCAACTCCAGCATTTTGTGCAGCGCAACACCGATCATCGCTTCCAGCGAGTGCGAAATTACCGGCAGCGGGTTTTCCGCGACGGCGAGCGGCGCTGCAACGGCGGCTTGCGTATGCCAGGCAAGCGGCACGCGTGTCAGTTTCTCCTCGACAATTTCCGTGTCGATAATTCGCAGCGACGGCGCTTCGCTCCATACCACTTCGTCCTGCACGGCGGGCCATATCCGGCTCAATAAACTGTTCGCAGTCGGCTTGAATTCATCCACATCTTTGGTGCGGAATAGTAAATACAAACGTTTTATCGCACGCGTCGCTGCCACATAAAGCAAACGCGTGTCTTCGAGTTTTTCCTGCTGTTTATTTTCATATTCCAGCCAGCCGTAAATCGCATCGGCATCGCCGCCGATGGCCTGGGCTGGTGCAATCACGATGCCGAGTTCACCGTTCCCGGCGAGATATTCGCTCCAGCGCAACAGCGGTTTGTCGCCGGATTTCGAACCGGCATCGAGTGCGGGCACGATCACCGTATCGAATTCGAGACCTTTCGATTTGTGAATCGTCATCACCACCACGCGCGCCGCCGCATCGTGTTCCGGGCGCGCGTATAAATTGCGCAATCGTTCTTCCAGTTCGACGAGTTGCAAATCCTCGCCGCTCTGCTCGATCAGATCGAGCAGCACATGAATATCGCGGACCGCATTTTCAGTGGGCGTGAGCAGATCGCCGCCGAGCGCAATCCAGAGACCTTCGAGCCAGCTGCGCAAATGTTTACGCTGACGCTGCTGCAGCGCCATATCGATCAGGGCGACGATCGCCCGCAAACGCTGCGCAGTTTCCGGACTCAATGACGCAATGACTTTTGCATCGCGCAATCGCCGCAGGATCGGCACGCGCAAACCGCTGCCGTCGCCACCATTCGCGATGACATGCAATTCGCGATTATCGAGACCGATCAGCGGCGAGCGCAGTAATGCGATCCAGGCGATGCGATCGGCGGGATTGAGCAAGGCTTTCAACAACGCCAGCAAATCCTGCACATGCGAGCGCTGCACCAGCGGATCGATATCGGTGGCACGAAATGCAATGCCCGCACGCTGCAGTGCCGGCACAATCGCGTGCAGATGCGGGCGACTGCGTACCAGAATCGCCACTTCGCCGTCCTTCGATTGCTGCAATGCCGACTGCACTAACGAGATGACCTGCTGCGCTTCGGCGCTGCGGTCGGGATCGTTGCGCATGCCAAAGACTTTGACTTCGCCAAGAGCATCGTCGGATTTGAATGCATGCGAATGCCCGTAACGCACCGCACCGCGCGGAATATGCTGAACCTGCGGAAACGCCTGTTCGAATACGCGGTTGTTCCAGCTCACCACGGTCGGTGTCGAGCGAAAATTGACTTCGAGCGGCGCGCTGATCAGTGGCAGAGCATTGACGCCTTTGTCGCGCGCTTCGAGAAACAGACCGACCTTCGCCTCGCGAAAACCATAAATCGATTGCATGCCGTCGCCGACGATAAATAAGGTGCGCGGCATCGCGCCGTTTTCGTTCTGCTCATGCCAGCCTTCAACCAGACGTCCGAGCAGGCGAAATTGCGTGGACGAAGTGTCCTGAAATTCATCGATGAGCAAATGTGTCGTGCGCTGATCGAGTTTCAACATCAATTCGGTGGGGTTCAGCGCACTGCCGAGCGCCTGCTCCGCCGCCATCGCAATTTCGGTGAAATCGACTTCGCCGCGACTTTGAAATACCAGCCGCAATTGCGCGACAGCCTGGGCTAACACCTGCGTTAAGTGCACAAGCATCTGCCACTGCGAATCGGAATAGACCGGCGCCGGCAATGTGCGCACTTCCTGCAGCACCTGCCCCAGAGCGGCATCGTTAGAAAATACCGCCAGCAGCGCTTCCATCGCCGCCTTGCGCTCCTGGTTCAGCGTTTTGTTCACGCCGCTCGCAGGGGGAAAGCCCTGATTTTTTGTAACGGACTTGCGCCATTCGCCTTTCTGCGTCAGCAGAAAATCCGCGATATCCTGCCATTGCTGCACCGCTTCGCATTCAGCGCCCGGCAAATCGACGCAACCTTTAAATGCGCACAGCGAATGATCCGGATTTTCCTGCGCGATATTCGTGGCAGCGAAATCGAGCAGCGGCAGAATTTCACCGTGATAAGGCAGCATGCGTTCGCAAATTTTTTCGAGAGCATCCTCTCTTACCTGCCGCAAGGTATTTTCGAGATGCGCACGCACGGCATCGCGCCCCGCGCCATTCGTTCGCGCACCGCGACCGCCAATGCCGACGGAAACATGCGGCAGCCACTGATCGCGGCAGGCGAGCAAACCCGCTAGCAATTCATGCAGACGCTCGACGCGATTGTCGAGATGCATGAGCAATGCACTCAGGCTATGACCGATGTCGCTATCGGTTTCCAGTTGCGATCCTCTTTCCAACTGCAACAACAGAGCATCGATCGCCTCGCGATACAGCGGCTGCGCGCGTTCGGTGACACGCGGCTGACCGCCGAACTGCGACAGTATCGGCATCTGCGCGGTGAGACTGCCGCACAAGCCATCGATGGTCTGCACGCGCAGACGCTGCGGGTTCTGCAATAAATTCCACTGCTGCGCCTGTGCATGCGTAAGCGCCGCGCGCGCCAGCTGCCATGTTTTACGCCTGTGCTCCTCGGCGGGCTCGTCCTGTCCAGCTGCAGTGTGCAGCGCCCGCAAAATACGTTCGCGCATTTCGGCAGCGGCCTTGCGCGTGAAAGTGATCGCGAGAATTTCCTCGGGTTGCTGCACATGCGCGAGCAACGCCAGCACGCGCTGGCTCAGTAATTCGGTTTTACCGGAGCCCGCTGGCGCCGTTACACAGAATGAACGCGTCGGATCGAGCGCAGCAGCGCGCTGCGCATGATCGACCGGAGCGATGACATCGATGGATGGCGCCGTCATACATCGGCCTCGTCGGCGCCGGCGCAGGCTTCGTGATAGCGACGGCAGATACTGTCCAGTTCGCAGAAATCGCAGGAGGCGGGATTTTTCGGATCGACGCGGGCATCGCCATCGATGAACTGCTGCGCAAGCGTCTGCAATACTCGACGCCATTGTGTTTGTAAGGCTTCCCAATTTTCGATCGCCGTGTCTTCCGAAAATTGCGCAGGCAGAGAGAAACCTTTTTCGTCGAAATCACCGACCCCAACGATTTGTGGTTTCTCCAGACGCACCTGCGCAAAGGCGATACCCGCTATAGCGGTTTCATCTTGCGCCAGCTGTGAATACAACGGTAATTGCGGCTCGTCCGGACGATCACCCAGCCACTCATGGATTGAGCAGTTTCCATTTTTGGTTTTGTAATCGATGATGAGAAAACGGCCGTCGTGCAAGCGGTCGATACGATCGATGCGCAAACGCAATGACAGGCCATTAAATTCCGCACGACTCGTCTGTTCGAGCGCGTGAACGACGAACTCGCCGCGCTCGCGCTCGACCGTCAGCCAGCCGCGTAATAATCGCGCCAGCCGCTGCTTTTCCAGTTCGCGAAAACGCGGGCCGAGACGCGCCGTATCGCGCTCGCAAAAATCACGCAGTGCAATATCCGCGGCGTTTTGGATTAATTGTTCCTGCGCCTGTTCGGTGAGCGCGAGCAATGCCTTCTGCGTTTTCAGTTCGCGCCAGATATTTTCCAGCGCAGCATGCAAGATACTGCCGCGTTCGGCGGCATCGAGACCGGCGACCGGTTCGTCCAGCGGACGCGCATTCAGTCGGTGCGTGGCAAAGGCGCGAAATGCACACGCGGCCTGATCCTTCAACAGTGCACTGCCGCCGCGCGCGACTTCGTCGTCTGTCCATTGCGGCGCGCAGCCGGATTGAAAATCATCGAGCGCAAATTTCGCCCGGTTGCCGGCATGACGAATACTCTCGGGCAATCGGGCATTCCATTTTCTTTCCGAGCCATTCCCGCTATTCAATAAAACGTCGCCGCCAGTTTCCGGCAGTGCATCGAACAGCGGACTGATACCGCGCGCCACCTCTTCGCGTTCGTTCTGGTATGACACGACAATGGTTTCCGCGCTGGCGAGCATCGATTGTGTAAGCTCTCGTGCAATCGCAAGTTCGCGCCCGGCATCGCAGCGCGGCATGCGCAACCGACGCTGCAGATCGCGTGGCAATAACGGATGCGGAGCAGCGGCTGCGGGCCAGCGATCGTCGCCCATATCGCAGATCCATAGCGCCTTGAATTGCAATCCCGCCGCTTCGAGCACACCGAGCACCTGCAACGGCGTGTCGGCGGTGCGCGGCTGAAATACCTGCGCCTGCATCACGCTGCGCAGGCGCTGCATTGCTGTTGCAAAATCCATCGGCGCACTCACCTGATCGAAACGGACAAATTCGATCAATGCCTGCTGCCAATGCGCGTGCTGCTGATATTCGATGCTATCGAGCGTGCGCACTCCCGGCCAGCCCAGCACGGTCAGAATTTCGCTAAAGAAATCACACCATTGCTTTGCCGAATACATGGCCTTATGCCAGTTCGCGCGACGCTCCCGCTCCGCCAGCTGATGCAGCGAATCCGCCCACTGCCAGTCTGTAAAAGTCTGCGCGATGGCGTCGCTGCAGCGACGAATCTGCGAGGAGCGTATTTTTTTTGCGCGCAGTGCGCAGATCGAAGTGATGAATATCGATTGCGCGTCGAGGCTTTCCTTCGTAAATCCCGTGAACGGTGAGCGCGTGATCTGCAGGAGTGTTTCGCGCTCGATTTCCCTGGCCGCGAGTTCGAGCAACTGCAGCGCGGTCCGAATGAGCGGCGTCTGCGCGAGCGATTCTCCCGAGGAAAAATTGATCGGCACCAGCGCGCGCGCCCGCGGCGGCGACTTGAATTCGGGTGCGATGATATCGAGCAGCACGCGTTCCACCAATGGCCGCTGCTGGTTCAGCTCGGGGACGACAATCGCAACCGGGCCTGCGGGATTTTTTTCGAGCTCGCGCTGCGCCCATAATGCTGCGGCCTGCAGTTGCGTTTCGAGCGATTCGAAACCCGCGCGCACCGCATTTTTATTGCGATGCGGCAATGCAATGGCGGAATAATCCGCAACCGCGTGCAGCAGTTCCGCATACAGCGGCGGCACATCGTCAAAACCCACACTCACGATGCTGTCGGGCAATTGCACGCGCGCGTTTTTTTCCTTTTGCTGCCGTACCGCCTCGACCACGCGCCGGTCGCGCTCCGCTGTCGCGACTGCCTGCAGCGCCTCGCAAGCCGATACGAAATGATCTAGCCATTGCAGAAACATCGCACTATCGGGCTGCGCTTCGCATTCGCGGCGAACGGCATCGCTCAGCGGCAGCTGGCGCCATAGTGAAAGTGTTCGAAAGGCGCTCTGCGCATGCAATGCAGCCTGACCCGGCCGCAATAATGGTATCTCGCCGGTATGCGTCGATCGCTCGCGCAGCGCCGATTCCCACAACAGCAGCTCCTGCGACGCGTTGAGCACCCAGCGCCCATGCGCGAGTTCATCGCCGCGCCATGACATTTGCTGCCAGAGCTGGTCGATCCAGTCTGCAATCGCGAATACCGGAGCCGCCGGCGCTGCCGGCCGTGTCGCTGCGATCGCAAGACGAATGCGGCTCGCCAGGCGTCGGTTCGGCGTCAGCACGACCGCACCGCGTGCGAGATCGGCGTCGATTAAAGCGGGATCAAAAAGGAAAGCGGATTCGGACATGCGCCAATTGTACCGGCTCAGGCTTCGCATCCGGTACCGCTCGGTATCGATCGGATGCCTTTTTCGCTACAATTGCCGGCCCGGCCGCAATCGCCAATCCCGTTTTATCAACCCTGGTATTTGCAGTTTCATCACTCATGTATTTGAAGGAAAGCGCGGAAACCGTCATGCCCGATCGTACTAATGCCAATTCGAACGCCAATGTCGGCGCTCAGCCCGTGGACAATCTCAATGTCGCTGCGCAGGAAGTCCTGATTACGCCCGATCAATTGAAAAGCGCGCTGCCGATGTCTGCCGAGGCGCGCGAAACCATCGCCAACAGTCGCCAGGTCATTCGCAATATTCTCGATCGCAAGGATCATCGCATGTTCGTCGTGGTCGGCCCCTGCTCGATTCACGACATCGATGCCGCACACGATTACGCGCGTCGCCTGAAAAAACTCGCCGATGAAGTCGGCGATACCCTGTTCATCGTCATGCGTGTTTATTTCGAAAAGCCGCGTACCACGGTTGGCTGGAAAGGGCTCATCAATGATCCGCACATGAACGACACCTTCAAAATTCAGGAAGGACTGCATATCGGCCGCAAATTATTGCTCGATATCACCGAAATGGGATTGCCCACCTCCACCGAGGCGCTCGATCCGATTTCGCCGCAATATCTGCAGGACTGCATCACCTGGTCGGCGATCGGTGCGCGCACCACCGAATCGCAGACACACCGCGAAATGGCGAGCGGTTTGAGTTCGGCGGTCGGTTTCAAAAACGGCACCGATGGCGGCCTCGCGGTTGCGATTAACGCGTTGAAATCGGTATCGGAACCGCACCGCTTTCTCGGCATCGATTCGCGCGGTCAGGTGGCCGTTATCACCACGACCGGAAACAAATATGCGCACGTGGTTTTGCGCGGCGGCAGCAACGGCCCGAATTACGATTCGGTGCATATCGCGCTGTGCGAGCAGGAATTACAGAAAGCCAAACTGCAGCCGAACATCATGGTCGATTGCAGTCACGCCAATTCGAACAAACAACCTGAATTGCAACCGCTCGTGATCGAGAACGTGACCAATCAGGTAATCGAAGGCAATAAATCGATTGTGGGCTTGATGGTGGAATCGAATTTGTTCGCGGGCAATCAATCGATCCCTGAGGATTTGAGCAAACTGCAGTACGGTGTTTCCGTCACCGACGGCTGTATCGCGTGGGATGCGACGGAAAACTCGTTGCGTACGATGCGCGAAAAGCTGAAAGACGTGCTGCCCGGACGCTAACAGCGCATGCATAAAAAAGCCCGGTTAAACCGGGCTTTTTTATTCTCGCAATTTTTACAACACCAGATCGCGCACGCTGGCCTTGATGAATTCCTTTTTCAAATCGTCGAAGGTCTGCACGGCCGGAAACTGCGGAAATTCGCGAATCACATTTTCCGGCGCATGAAACAAGATACCGGCGTCGGCTTCGGCGAGCATGGTGGTGTCATTGTAGGAATCGCCCGCAGCGATGACGCGATAGTACAGGCTCTTGAACGCGAGTACCGACTGGCGCTTGGGATTGACCTGACGCAGCCTGTAATTCACCACGCGGCCCTTCTCATCGGTTTCAAGCTTGTGACACAGCAGTGCCGGAAAACCCAGTTGACGCATCAATGGCTGTGCGAATTCGTAAAACGTGTCGGACAGGATCACGACCTGAAAACGTTCGCGCAACCAGTCGACGAATTCGCGGGCGCCTTCGAGCGGTTTGATTTTGGCGATCACCGCCTGGATATCGGGCAGGCCGAGCTTGTGCTCGTCGAGGATACGCAAACGCTGCTTCATCAGGACATCGTAATCGGGAATATCGCGCGTCGTCGCCCGCAACGCCTCGATGCCGGTTTCCTCGGCAAAGGCAATCCAGATTTCAGGGACAAGAACTCCTTCGAGGTCTAGGCAGGCGATTTCCACGGACGACTCCTAATAATGCGCAGTAAGAAAAAATCAGGCGGCACGATACCGGGAACCTAAAGATCAGGCAATCTTGGGAAAGTTGACGATGGGTATCGGCAAGCAGGGGCGCAACACAGCGCCCTGCGGGATCTGACGCCGAAAATCAGTAAGTGGGCAATTGCACGTGCTCGAAGAGTTCATCGAGCTCCGCCCTGGTATGGCGCTGAAAAGCCTGTTCGACGATATCGCGCTTGAGATGGGGCGCGAACATCTGAATGAAGTCATACATGAAACCGCGCAGAAAGGTGCCGCGACGGAAACCGATTTTGGTAATGCTGGAGGCGAACAAATGGCTCGCATCGAGCGCCACCAGATCGTCATCGATCTCCTGATCGACGGCCATATGGGCCACGATGCCAATGCCCAGACCGAGACGCACATAGGTTTTGATGACGTCGGCATCGGCTGCGGTAAAGACCACTTTCGGCTGCAGCCCTTTTTCGAGGAAAGCCTCATCGAGTTTCGAGCGGCCGGTGAAACCGAATACATAGGTGACGATCGGATGCGCGGCGACATCTTCGAGGGATAGTTTCGAAACCTGCGCGAGCGGATGATTTTTCGGCACGATGACGCAGCGATTCCATTTGTAGCAGGGCATCATCACCAGATCGCTGAAGAGTTCGAGCGCCTCGGTGGCAATCGCAAAATCCACAGTGCCATCGGCAGCCAGTTCGGAGATTTGCATCGGCGTGCCCTGATGCATATGCAGCGCGACGTCGGGGTATTTCTTGATGAACAGCTTGATGACCGGAGGCAAGGCGTAACGGGCCTGCGTGTGCGTCGTTGCGATCGACAGGCTGCCCTTCTTCTCATTGCTGAATTCCTGCGCCACCTGCTTGATGCTTTCGCATTTGCGCAGAATTTCGCCCGCCGTTTTCAGAATCGCCTCGCCCGCAGGCGTCACTCGCGTAAGGTGTTTGCCCGAGCGCGAGAAAATCTCTACACCCAGCTCATCCTCCAGCAGGCGAATCTGCTTGCTGATGCCGGGTTGCGACGTGTAAAGGCTTTGTGCGGTGGCGGAGACGTTGAGCTCGTGGTGTGCTACTTCCCAGATGTAACGCAGCTGCTGTAACTTCATGTACCCTCTCCTCAATCGCCCATAAGCTACTTATTTTACTGAAAAAACAAATTAAAACTTCTTATGGCCGGCAAAACCGCTGGTTACCAGAGCACCGGCTCTTATAGCCAAACATAGCGCACTTGCCTGGAAAACACGAATTTTTGGCACAAGAAACGGTGCTTTTTTATTCTATTGGCACATCTTTTATTCTATTGGCAGCTCCGGAAGATTCGCGATCCCATGCGGAACATGACCCGTCGCGACATGCTGACTGGCCGAATCGCAATGCCCCAGCTGATCGTCGAAGAAAACATCGGCCCCAAACGCCCGGAGAAACTCTCCCTTCGGCAATCCGCCCAAAAACAACGATTCATCGAGACGGATATTCCAGGCGCGCAACGTGCGGATAACGCGCTCGTGCGCCGGCGCGGAACGCGCGGTGACCAGGGCCGTGCGCAGTAACGGCTGATCGACGGGCAATTCGCTTTGCAATAAATGCAACGCCTGCAGGAACGGTTTGAAGGGGCCGCCGCTGAGCGGCTGTTTTGCCGCCGCGCGTTCGCTGTCGGCGAAGGCCTGCAGACCGTCGGCTTTGTAGATGCGCTCGGCTTCATCGGAAAAGACCACCGCATCGCCATCGAACGCAATGCGCAGCTGATCGCTGATGACACGCTCGCCGCGCGGGGACATCAGCGTCGCCGCCGCCACGCCATTCGCCAGCGCTGCACGCACATCTTCCGGATGCGTGGATAAAAAAAGCTGGCAGCCGAAAGCCGACACATAACGATAGGGGTCCTGCCCGCCACAGAACGCCGCGCGGCAAATCGGCAACCGGTAATGCTGAATCGAATTGAATACACGAAGCCCCGTATCCGCACTGTTTCGCGACAGCAGAATCACATCGACGCGCGTTCCATCGCGGCTCGAAAGCACCTCATTGAGCCTCAACAGTTTCTGCACGAATGGAAATGCCTCGCCGGGCTGCAGCGGCTGCTCCTCGTTCTCGATTTGATAACGCTGAAATGCTTCCAGTCCTTCTTCCTCGAATACGCGATGACTATCGTCGAGATTGAATAATGCGCGCGAGGAAATGGCGATGACGAGTTTATTGATCGTAATGTTATCGGTCATGTGAAGTCGGCTTGAACAGAAAAATGGCTGGATTCGATGCAGTCGGAATATATCGCCAATAACGCGCGCGGCAAAGAGCACTGATTTCCGTGAATGTAACCAGTACAATCGCGGCTCAGGCCCAATTGAAATTCATCATGCTGAATACCGCTCGCGCCACCATCGATCTCTCCGCGCTTCGTCACAATCTCGCCATCGTACGCAAGCTCTGCACGCATAGCAGCATCATGGCGATGATTAAAGCCGACGCCTACGGGCACGGGCTGCTACCCGTTGCGCAAACGCTTATCGACGCGGACGGATTCGCCGTAGCGCGACTCAGTGAAGCCCTGCAATTGCGACGCGCCGGTATCGAACAGCGAATTTTATTGCTCGGCACCCTGCTCGATAGCGATGAATTGAGATTGTGTTCGGAACTGAATATCGACGTGACCGCGCACGATGTCGAATCAGTGGCGCTGATCGACGCCGCAGCGAGGCAAAATCCCCTGCGCGTCTGGCTCGAACTCGATTCCGGCATGCATCGTCTTGGGCTCGATCCCGCCAGCTTCGAACAAGCCGATCGAAAACTTCACACCAACGACGGCATCATCGAATTATTGCACTGGACACATTTCAGCGATGCCGAGGATTTGCGCAACGATATCAACGACCGGCAACTGGCGTTGATGCAATCCTCGCGCGCGCAACAGCAAAGCCCGGTGAGCATCGCCAATTCTGCCTCCATCATCGGCCGACCGGATACACACGCGGCGTGGGTCCGCCCCGGTCTGATGCTCTACGGAATCAGCCCCATTAAAGATGCACATATACAAAAATTACGGATAGCGATGCAGCTGCACGCAAACATCATCGCAATCAGGGCAGTGAGGAAAGGCGAATCCACAGGCTATAACCGCACGTGGACCGCGCAACGCGATAGCACCATTGCGACAATCGGCATCGGCTATGGCGACGGTTATCCACGCCACGCGCGCAACGGCACACCCGTATGGCTGAACGGTCGCTGCGTACCGCTGGCCGGGCGCGTCTCGATGGATTCGATCACAGTCGATATTACCGATCACCCCGGCGTGAAACCCGGTGACGAAGCGGAGTTGTGGGGAGCAAATTTGTCGGCGGATATCGTCGCGCATCATGCGCACACGATTAGCTACGAACTATTTACCGGCGTTACCGCGCGTGTCGATCGAATCTATCTGAATTGAAACCGATTCGAAATTTTCATTCGGATTAAAACTGAAACCGATCGCGCTGGGGAAATAAACCGAATACACCGCCCGTGTGCACGAAAACGATGTCGTTACTGTCATCGAAGCGACCGCGCCCGATTTCGCTCAACATGCCGTGAAAGGCTTTGCCCGTGTACACCGGATCCAGCACGATGCCTTCGCTACGCCCGACACGCGCAATGGTCTCGAAAACCTCCGGCTCGGCTTTGGCGTAACCGGAGCCCATGTAATCATCGATGACATAAACCGGCAGTTGCTCGATAGCGAGCGTGTGCTGCGGCCAGCGCTTCTGCCAGTCGCGCAAATCGGCGCGAACCTTGTTGATAAAATAATTCTCGTCATCGCAGACGGCGATGCCCCAGACTTTCGCGTCGATGCCGTGCAACTCAACGCCAGCGGTCAAGCCTGCCTGTGTTCCACCCGAGCCGGTAGCACAGACGATATGCTTCGGCTCGATTTGATAACGAATAAAATCGTCGCGCAATTCCTCGCATGCGGCGACATACCCCCACAGACCGATGCCATCGCTCGCCCCCGTCGGGATGACGAATGGAATACGGCCGTGCCGGCCGTATTCCATTCGTCATCCCGACGGGGGCGAGCGATGGCATCGG
>CAZWBA010000007.1:0-60932 GCA_964631955.1 uncultured Verrucomicrobiaceae bacterium
AGCGGGATCGAACCGCTGACCTCTACAATGCCATTGTAGCGCTCTCCCAGCTGAGCTATAGCCCCGGTATTCGCGGAGGACGGCATCATAATGACCGCCCCCCCGGGTGTCAACCGCGCATCCGGGTTAATGCGCAGACGTGAATTTCGATAATTCCGCCGCTTCTTTTTCCAATGCCTTCAAACGCTTTTTACCGACGCCGCCGAGCACCTCGATGGCGTGGCGCAACCGCGCGCGCGTCATGTCGGGACCGATGATCGCCATCGAATCCACGACCGATACCGACGAAGCGCTACCCGAGATGGCAACGAACAGCGGCGCGAGCAGCACTTTGATCTTGATCTGCAACGCGTCGGCCAGCTGTTTCATTTCCGCAAAAATGCGATCGCGCTGCCAATCCTGCAGCGCTTCGAGTCGCCACAGCACCAGTTGCAATATTTCAGGCAAACGCTCTGCGGAAAAATCCCTGTTATCGAAATTTGCCGGCGCTAACGGCAACATGCCCGAAACGAAGAAACTCGCGAGCGGCGCGAAATCGCTGAACGTTTCGATGCGCGTCTGCGCGAGCGGCAAAATCTTCAGCAACAAGTCGCGATTGAAGGCCCATTCGTGAATGCGGTCGGCCAGTTGTTCGATGCTTAAATTTTCGCGCAGCCAGGTACCGTTCAACCAGCGCAATTTTTCGAGATCGAAAATCGGGCCGCCCAGGCTCACGCGCTTCAGATCGAACTCCTTCAGCATTTCGTCGAGCGAAAATTTCTCGCGTTCATCGGGCATCGACCAGCCCATGCGCCCGAGATAATTGAGCAGCGCTTCGGGCAGGAAACCCATGCGCTGGTAATACAGAATACTGGTCGGATTCTTGCGCTTGCTGAGTTTGCTTTTATCGGGATTGCGCAGCAGCGGCAAATGACAGAACTGCGGTATTTCCCAGCCGAAATATTCGTAAAGCAGTTTGTGTTTCGGCGCCGACGAGATCCACTCCTCGCCGCGAATCACATGCGTGATCTGCATGAGATGATCATCGACGACATTGGCCAGATGATAGGTGGGCATGCCATCCGCTTTCAGCAGCACCTGCATATCGACCTGAGTCCATTCGATGGCAATTTCGCCGCGCAATAAATCGTTGACGACACAGGTGCCTTCGCGCGGCACTTTCATGCGCACGACGTGGGTCTCACCATTGGCGAGACGACGTGAAATCTCATCCTGCGTCAAGCGCAGGCAATGGCCGTCATAGCCGAGCTGCGATTGACTTGCCGTTTGCTCCGCACGCAACGCACCGAGACGCTCGCTGGTGCAGAAGCACCGGAATGCATGACCCGTTTCCAGCAGACGATCGCAATGCTCGCGATAAATTTCGCCGCGCTCACTCTGGCGATAAGGACCGTGCGGACCGCCGACATCGGGGCCCTCATCCCACTCGAGACCCAGCCACCGCAGCGAATCCAGAATCGCGCGCTCCGAAGACAAGGTTGAACGCACGCGGTCGGTATCTTCGATACGCAGAATGAACTGACCTGCGTTGGCGCGCGCGAAACACAGATTGAACAGTGCGATATAAGCGGTGCCGACGTGAGGATCGCCGGTGGGCGATGGCGCGATGCGGGTGCGAACAGTCATGGAATTCCTGCGATGGCGATCTGGAAATCGGGAAAGAATCGGGCCGCGATTATACGGGGCGCTCCGGGCCTCGGCCACCCTCGCCCGCATCACGGCGTGCGCGGTTAACGGCAAAAACCGGCTGAAACATGATAGTTTACGAAGAGATTTCACCCATTGAGAGCTTCAGATGCCGACTCCCCCGTTAACCAGCGAACAGTTCGAACTGGAACGCATTGGCGACTGCGATTATCGATTGCACTGGCAACCGCGCACTGGCGTACACATCACCGCTGTCGATGCCGGCTGCACACCGGATGCGCTCACCGCACATGCGTCTGTCGACAATCTCGATTGCATCGCCGATGTTTTCGATCTCGCCGCCGCTCCCCGCCATTTCTTTCGGGTGCAATTCGATAACGGTACCGAGCTCTTGCTCGCCGAGCGCCGCCTGACCTTACAAGGTGCGCCGAATTTTCGCGATTTCGGCGGCTATACCACCGGCGATAATCGACGCGTGCGCTGGGGCCGATTGTATCGCTCGGGGCATTTGAATCAGCTCACCGACAGCGATCTCGATGCGATGGCTGCGCTGGGCATCGGACTTGTGTGCGATTTTCGCGACGTACAGGAGAGCGAGCGCACGCCAAATCGCTACGCTTCACACCATCGACCGCGCATCGAAAATCTGCCGATTCTGCCGGGCAGCGCCTTCAATATTTTCGCGCAGCTCAACGGCAACGAAAACGCCGTTGCCGACGAAATGGCGCGCGTCATGATGAGCGTCAATCGCGATCTTGCACTGGGACAACAGGATGCGTATCGCAAATTGTTTCTGCTGCTCGCCGAGCACGACGAAAGCACGCTGATTCATTGCGCGGCCGGAAAGGATCGCACCGGCTTCGGTGCAGCGCTGATTTTATCGGCGCTCGGCGTCCCCGAAGAAACGCTATTGCACGATTATTTACTGACGCAAAAATATTTTCCGGTCGAACGCGAAATAAATGTCGTTCGCAAAAAATACGGCCTCGATTTACCCGATGCAGTCATGCGCCCAATGCTTGAGGTGCGACAGGAATATCTGCGTGCAGCATTCGATGCCGTGCATGAGCAATATGGCTCACTGGAAACCTATCTGCGCGAAGCACTGCACGTCGACGGACCCATGCGCCGTGAATTGCGCCGAAAACTGCTGGAAGGCTGAAGCGATATTTAGATGAATACCGGATTCACCACGCATCGCTTTTGTATCGCGCCGATGATCGACTGGTCCGATCGTCATGCGCGTTTTTTTTGGCGTCTGCTAACAAAAAATGCGGTTCTTTACACTGAGATGATCACCACGGGCGCGCTGTTGCATGGCGCTGCTGCGCGCTTTTTGTGCTTCGATCCGAGCGAACATCCGCTTGCATTGCAACTCGGCGGCAGCGATCCCGCCGATCTGGCTGCATGCACAAAACTCGCGGAACAACACGGTTACGACGAAGTCAATCTCAATTGCGGATGCCCGTCCGATCGCGTGCAGAACGGCGCTTTCGGTGCCTGTCTGATGGCACAACCTCAGCGCGTCGCCGATTGCATCAAGGCGATGCAGGATGCCTGCTCGTTGCGCGTGACGATCAAACATCGCATCGGTATCGATGATCTCGATAGCTATGACGCGATGGCGAATTTCGTCGGCACGATTGCCGCAACCGGTTGCAATACGTTTATCGTGCACGCGCGCAAAGCGTGGCTGAGTGGATTGAGCCCGAAGGAAAATCGCGAAATCCCCCCGCTGCGCCATGCGGAGGTTTATCGACTGAAGCAGGAGTTTCCGCAATTAAATATTGTGATCAACGGCGGCATCGACAATATCGATGCGTGTCGCGAACATTTGCAACACGTCGATGGAGTCATGCTCGGACGAGCCGCCTATCACAATCCGTATTTGCTGAGCACGATCGATCGTGATCTGTTTGATGCCAATGCTGCGGTGCTCACGCGCGCTGAAGTGATCGAAGGTTTGCTACCCTACATCGAGAATGAAATAAAAGGTGGCGCGACATTGCATCACATCACGCGTCATATTCTGGGTCTCTATCAGGGCCAGCCGGGGGCACGGCAGTTTCGCCGCACACTGAGCGAACACGCGCCGCGAAAGAATGCCGGCATCGATGTTTTACTCACTGCGCTGGCCGCTGTCGAGCCCGTTTTCACCAGTGAAAAAATGAGAATTGCGCAATGACGAACAAGCTGGAACAGCTAAAGAATATGACCGCCGTCGTCGCCGATACCGGCGATATCGATGCGATCAAACGTTTCAAACCGCTCGACGCGACAACCAATCCATCGCTCCTGTTAAAGGCCGCGGCGTTGCCTGCTTACCAACCGCTGGTTCAGCAGGCGAAAAACTGGGCCGCGCAGCAGTCCGGCTCGCGCGCGCAACAGTTGAGCGCCTGCGTCGATAAACTCGCGGTCGCGATCGGGACCGAAATCATTCAGATCATTCCCGGACGCATTTCCACGGAAGTGGATGCACGACTGTCTTTCGATACGCGCGCCATGATCGAAAAAGCGCGGCGCCTGATCGATCTTTACGAGCAGGCGGAAGTCGACCGCTCGCGCGTGCTGATAAAAATCGCCTCAACCTGGGAAGGCATTCGCGCCGCAGAAATTCTCGAAAAGGAAAATATCAACTGTAATCTCACGCTGCTGTTTGGCTTTGCACAGGCTGCCGCTTGCGCCGATGCCGGCGTGACCCTGATTTCACCGTTTGTCGGCCGCATTCTCGACTGGTATTTGAAAAGCACGGGAAAAACAGCGTATGCGCCGGCAGAGGATCCCGGTGTCATTTCGGTGACGCACATTTTCAATTACTACAAACAACACAATTACAACACCATCGTGATGGGCGCCAGCTTTCGCAATATCGGCGAAATCGAACAGCTCGCCGGTTGCGATCGGCTTACCATCAGTCCGCAATTACTGCAGGAACTGGAAAACGATAGCGGCACGCTCCTGCGCAAGCTAGACGCAAACAATACCGGCGACGTACTGGGTGCTCAGCACGATACCGAGGCCAGCTTCCGCTATGCGATGAATGAAGACGCCATGGCTACGGAAAAACTGGCGGAAGGCATTCGTAAATTCGCAGAGGATCAGGTTGCGCTGGAAACACAACTGGGGGCGAGATAATGCTGCGCAAACTCAAGGAATTATTCTGTACGTTCGATGTCGATCACGCTCCCAGCGAGCATGATCTGCAGCTGGCGGGCGCCGCTTTGCTGATCGAAGTCAGCACGGCCGATCACCAGCTCGATGTGCGCGAAGAAGAAGCCATCGTTACCGCCATCCGCAAAACCTATAGCTTGAGCCCCGAGGAAGTCGATGCACTCGTGCAGGAGGCGCATGTCGCCAGCACGAATGCGCCATCGTTATATGACTTCACGCGGGTAATCAATGAGCATTGCAGCGAAGAACAAAAATACGCGCTGATTCGTGAGTGCTGGCGTATCGCTTTTGCGGATGGAAATCTCGACAAGTACGAGGATCATCGTATTCGCAAAATCGCCGATCTGATTTATCTGCCGCATTCACTCCTGATCAAATCGCGACAGGAAGTGAAAACGAAGCTGGAAATCGTCGGTTCGCGCTGACCGATCGGCTAACGGCAGGACTCAAGCGCGCACACCAGCTCCTGAAACTTTGCGCGATTATTTTCATTCATGCCCATCAATACGCGATGCGCATTGAGCACCTTATCGCGCACATCGTTCTCGGTTCCATTGACGACGGGCAATTCGGCGAGATTGGCTTCGCTCGTTGGGCGCTGCTCGCGGATATCGAACACGCGCTCGAAACCCATCGAACGCAGAATGCGTGTGATATTCGGATTGGTGGAAAGCACGACGGGAATGAAGTTGTAAGTGCGCTTTGCGGATATGGCGAGCTTGGCGAGCTGGCCCAGCGTGGTGCTGTCGATATTTTCGGCTTCGCACAGATCGACGATGACGCTTGCGAAATGCGGCGTCGCAAACATGCGCTCGAAAAATTCGTCGAGGGCCGAACAGAACGTCAGCCGCACATCGCCCGTCAGCTTGATGACGAAAGCACCGCTCTGTTGTGCAATGAGAATTCTGCCACTCTGCATCGAATCATCTCCCGGCGGTCAACGCCAGTACTCCCCGGTAATCAACCCAGCTCACCTTTCGATACATCAACTTTCGACATTAACTCCTGAAACACCTGCTCTCGGACACCAGTTCTTCGACACACTCAACGCTTCGACACTGCAAACTGGCGTTTGACGCCGGCGATCAGTTTTTCGACACCAGCAGCAGGGCGATATCGTCCGGCGCCTCTTTCACGCCGTGCAGCCCCAGCGCATCGACCAGGGCGTCCATCGAGTTGTAACCGCCGCGCGCACTGTTCAGCAGCGCCTCTTCCTTCGCCAGCAGCCCATCGGCCTGAATGGTTTCCAGAATGCCGTCGGAACAGAGCGTCAGCACGAAGCGCGACGGCAGCTTCATGGCCTGCTCGGTGTATTCGGCGTCTTCGAACAGGCCGACCGGAGGATCGTCGCCCCGGAGGTAGCTACACCCCTCCTTCGACCACAGGATCGGTGCCGGCAGATGCCCGGCGACGCTATAAATGAGCGAGTTGTCCGCCGTATTGAGCGCGCAGACGCACAGCGTCACATGCTTGCCGATTTCGGTCGCCAGCAGTTCGCGATTGGCGCGAGCCAGCATACCCGCAGGCGACAGCACCGTGGGGTCGGACCAGCGGCCATAGTCACTGCGTTTGCGGGCGAACAGATTCTTCAGCAGCACCGTTAAAAACGCCGAAGATGCGCCGTGCCCGGAGACATCGGCGATAAAAAACACGATATGGCTTTCGCCCACGGTGAAGTAATCGACAAAATCGCCGCTCAGAAACAGCGACGGAAAAATCCGGTGGCTGACGTGATAGTCGGCCTGCGCCAGCGGTCGCGCGGGGAACATCTTGAGCTGAACATGCCGGCCCGCCTGCTGATCCTGCTGCAACGCGCTCAGACTCTGCCGCAATTCGCGGTTGGCTTCTTCCAGCTGCTGGCGATACCGGTGGTTTTCGCGCTGCAGACGATTCTGCTGCAGGCTGCGAGCGACCGCGTGTTCGAGCACTTCGAGATCGGTAATGGGTTTGATGAGGTAATCACTGGCGCCGTAACGCAACGCCTGCACCACATCGTTGGTCACACCGGAGCCCGAGACGACGATGACGGGAACATTGGCGGGATGCTGGCGAATGGTTTTGAGAACCTGCAGGCCGTCGATTTCGGGAAGCCTCAGGTCGAGCAGAACAGTATCGGGGGGGTCTTGTTCGAAAACTTCGAGACCACGGCGCGGATCGCCGATTTGTTCGACGGTATATCCGAGTTCCTGAAGATACGCGGCCATGCTGTCACGCACCGCGTCATCGTCGTCAATCAACAACAGACGATTGCGTTCACGCGGCATGACACTGACTCTGTAACGGCACCTGCAACATACCTGGCTGGGCACGATTTAATCGAGGCGGCAACACTACGCCCTTAGAATGACGCTTGCAAGAGCTTAGCCCAATGCAGAGAAAGAGAATTGTGCCGCCATATAAAGCTTTTAATGAAAATGCGCGCACCAGTTTCCGATGTGACATAAGCACTGGTGCGGATGCATCGCGACAGCTATCCTTGTCACACCTATTCGCAAGTCGCATTTCTCATTTTTCAATAACAAACCGGAGGGCCGACGATGATGCTGGAGCAGCGTGCCTACAGCGAAAAACGCAATTTTATCCGCATGAAGATCAACGCGCCCGTGGAGGTCGACGCAGGAAATGAAAAATTCACTGCGCGCTGCAAGGATCTGAGCGGCTCGGGAATTCTGATTCAAACCGATCGGGCGCTGGCACTGGGCACTCCGGTTGAAATATTGATTCAGCAGGAAGGCGACAAGCTGACCCCATTTCGCGCCACCGGTGAAGTGGTGCGTGTCGATCCGGTCAATCCCTCGGGGTTCATTCTCGGTTTATCGCTCAACGCCATTCACGACTAACCCTGCCTGACTTACCGCTGCATGACGCCCGGATTATTCCGATCCGGGCTGAATTTCCTCTGCAGATGACTCTGCGGCAGGCCGAGAAGTCGCTGACGAACCGCCATCTCTGTCCACTTCATCGTATGAAAAATCATCGTCGCCGAAATTGTCCTGCACGACACCATCGTCGATGAGGAATTGACGTCGCTGCAGATAGGCGTCGCGAATGAAAATATAGCGGTCGCCCGTCACAAGCTCTTCCGCCCTAAGCAATTGCGCGCGCATATCGACTACGCGCACACCCAGCGCCTGATTCCGTGTCGGCACGTGATCGATACCTTCCGATACCGGATCGGTGAAAGAATCGGCCATCGAACCCACACCGTCGCGAATGGTGCGCGGCCCCAGCAACGGCACCACGAGATAAGGTCCCGAACCAACGCCCCAATACCCCAGCGTCTGCCCGAAATCCTCGTCATGCTGCTGCAGACCCATCCTGCTGGCGACATCGAAAAAACCGAGCAGACCGATCGTGCTGTTGACGATGAAACGGCCACCGCTCTCTGCGCTATTGACGAATTTGGCCTGCAACAGACTGTTCAGGATATTGCTGACTTCGCCCACGTTGCTGAACATGTGATGCACGCCGTCTTCGATAAATTGTGGCGCGATGGTCTGGTAGCCCTTCGCAACCGGTTTGAGAAAATAACGATCGAGATAATCGTTGAAAACGTAAACCCGGCGATTGAACGGCTCCCACGGATCGGGATTCGTATTGACATCCTGCGCACCGGCGGTTTGCGAAACGACTGCCGCCAGCGACAACACCCAGATTCTGATTGCGTTTTGCACACGCATCTCCATTTATCGAATTCATTCAGTGAGTAGGAAAAATTTCCGGCTGTGAACGCAATTCACTATAGCGGAATTGTTCAGACTGTAAAAAAACAACTGGCTATCTGCCCGCTGCCAGTTCGTGCCCTATCTGCTGCCAGAGATCGCGAAGCCGCTTGATCGAGACGGGCTCCAGCGTACGCAGCCCCTGCGCAAACAGCGACACGCGCAATTCTTCGAGCAGCCAGCGATAGCGATTGAGCGATTCCGACTCCACCGCGTACTCGGGTTGCTTCTGCCATAAATCCAGCAATTGTTTTTGCAGCGGCATCAAATCGCGACTCAATTCGCGGTCGCGCGCGAAGAAACCGCGCAGTTTTTCGATACGCTGCACGATCGCCTGCAGATAGCGCGGATAATGCTGCAACCATTGCCACGGCGTATCGGCAATAAAATGCGGTTTGAATAATTGCGCGAGTTGTCGATCGATATCCGCAAAGGCTTCATCCCACGAGTCCACCTTGTTGCGCTGCAGATTGCGGATGTGCGCATACTGCTGCGCGACACCGGTCAGCAGCTTTTCATAGCGCTGCGCGACCGCAACGATCCCGGCTTTGCTTTTTTCCAGCCGCTCATCGAACTCGGCTTCGCTGCGTGGCAATTCGCGGCCCTCGATAAACAATTCGCGATAACTCGCTTCGATAATTTCCTCGATCCACTGCTCGCGCTTTTGATCGATGCCGACAAACTGCAAGCTGAGTGCATTGCCGCGCAATAATTCCTTGCGCAGATATTTCAGGGTCGAAGCGGTTTGCAGCTGCAATAAGCGAATCACACCGCGCTCGCTTTGCTGCCGGGCAGCGGCTGGTGTTTCCAGCAATCTGATCGCAACGCTGTCGCGCTCATCGACGAGCGCCGGATACGCGGTAACCGTCACCCCCGCCTGATCGAACCGGTAAGATGCGGGCAATTCGCCGAAATCCCATTTTTGCAGCGCGACCCGCTGAAAACCGTGCGTCACCTCGCGCTGTAAACTCTGCTGCATCGGTGCACGCAAACGCTGTTTGAGTTCGGCGAGATCGCGGCCCTCGCCGAGCAGCTCCCCCCCGGCGTCCACGACGCGAAAATTCGCGCGGTAAAACGGATCCAGCTCTTCACTCTGCCACGCGGCCGGCGGAATTTTTTCGCCGTGCGGCGCAACCAGCTCGCCAATGGTTTCCGTGAGTGATCGATCGCAGGCGTGCAGCTGCGAAAAAATCCGATTCACCGTTTCAGGAATCGGCACGAATTGTTTGCGCCACTGCTTCGGCAATGTCTTGAGCAAGGCAATACATTTTTCGCGCAGCAGACCCGGTACCAGCCAGTCGAAATAATGTTCGGGCACACGGTTCAGCAATGCGATCGGCACGATCACATTGACACCATCCTGCACATGCCCCGGCTCGAAACGATACTGCAACTGCAGCGACATATCGTCGAACGCGATGTGATCGGGAAATTGCGCTTCGGTAATCGCCTCGGCCGCGTGACGCATCAGGCGCTCACGCGCAACGAACAATAACGCCGGGTCTTTTGCTTCTGCACGCTTGCGCCATTGCTCGAATTGCGCAGCAGTGGTGATATCGGCGGGAATACGTTCGTCATAAAAACGAAACAGCTCCTCCTCGTCGGCGAGAATATCGCGCCGGCGCGCCTTCTCCTCCATGCTCTCGATATCGGCGATTATTTGCCGGTTGTGCAAAAAGAATTCCGCACGCGTCCGATAATCGCCGGCGACGAGGGCGCTGCGAATAAAAATCGCGCGCGCCTGTACAGGATCGATCGCGCCGAAATTCACGCGCTGCTTATCGCTGACCGTGAGGCCATAGAGCGTTACCGTTTCGAGCGCGACCACGCGGCCGCTTTTCGCGTGCCAGTGCGGCTCGCTATGGCGACGCTTCAGCAAGGACTCATTGATACCGAGCGTCCACAACGGGTCGATCGAAGCTACCGTGCGCGCATACACTTGCGATGTTTCGACAATCTCTGCCGCAACGATCCATTTGGGATTTTTTTTGAATAATGATGAGCCGGGAAATATACGCAGCTTGCGATGACGCGCGCCGAGATATTCACGCTTCTCGTCGAGGGTCGCAATATGGCTCAGCGAGCCGGCCAGAATGGCGCGATGTATTGCCTCGTAATTCGCAACCTCATTATTTTCACGCCAGCTCAGTTCAGCACAGGCGAGCTTGAGCTGATGATGCACCTCGCGCCATTCGCGCACGCGCAAATAAGAGAGAAATTCGCGCTCGCACAGTTTTCGAAACTGGTTCTGACTGAGCGCCTGACGCTGCTCTTCCAGATAATTCCAGAGTTTGATGTAGGCGATGAAATCCGATTCGGTATCGTGGAAACGCCGATGCATTTCATCGGCTGCCTGCTGTTTATCCGCCGGGCGCTCGCGCGGATCCTGAATGCTGAGTGCAGCGGCGATAATCAGTATTTCGCGCAGACTGCGCAGCTGATTCGCCGCCAGCAACATGCGCGCGATGCGCGGATCGACCGGCAGGCGCGCAAGCTGCGAACCGAATGCCGTCAGCGATTTGCGTTCTTTGACTGCGCCCAGCTCTTCGAGCAGCAAAAAGCCATCGCCGATCTGGCGCGCATCGGGCGCATCGACAAACGGAAATTCATCGACAGCGCCAAAACGCAGTGCGAGCAATTGCAGAATCACCGATGCCAGATTCGTGCGCAGAATTTCCGCGTCGGTGAAATCGGCGCGCTGTGCAAATTCCAGTTCCGAATACAGCCGCACACAGATGCCGGGACCGATGCGCCCGCAACGGCCCTTGCGCTGTTCGGCGCTGGCTTTTGAAATCGGCTCGATCGGCAGACGCTGCAATTTCGAACGCACGCTATAGCGCGAAATACGCGCCAGACCACTATCGATCACATAACGAATACCGGGAACCGTCAACGAAGTTTCCGCGACATTGGTCGACAGCACCACGCGGTTACCGCGACGCTTGCCGATATCGAATACACGCTGCTGCTCGCTCAAGCTCAGACGCGCGTACAGCGGAATGATGTCGAGATGCGGCACCGCGCTTTTTCGCAACTGCAATGCCGTTTCGCGAATTTCCCGCTCGCCCGGTAAAAATACGAGCACGTCACCCTGCAATCCTCCGCGCCCGCTCGCCAGCTCGGCGATTGCAGCATCGATTGCCGCAGGCAGATCGGGTTCGGTAACTAATTCTTCAACGGGGCGATAACGTACCTCGACTGGAAACGTGCGGCCTTCGATATTGATGACAGGCGCATCGCCGAAATGTTTTGAAAAAGTTTCGACATCGATCGTTGCCGAAGTAACGATTACTTTCAGATCGGGGCGGCGCGGTAATAATTGTTTTAGATAGCCGAGCAGAAAATCGATATTGAGACTGCGCTCGTGCGCTTCGTCGATGATGAGCGTGTCGTAGCGATTGAGAAAACGGTCGTTTTGAATTTCCGCCAGCAGAATACCGTCGGTCATCAGCTTGATGTAACTGTTATCGCCGACGATTTCACTGAAACGCACCTGATAGCCGACGGCACCGCCGAGCGGCGTTTTTAATTCGTCGGCGATACGCGCGGCGACGGTGCGCGCAGCCAGGCGACGCGGTTGCGTATGACCGATCAAACCGCGCGAGCCGCGTCCGAGTTCAAGACAGATTTTTGGAATTTGCGTCGTCTTGCCCGAACCCGTTTCGCCGGCAATGACGACAACCTGATGCTCGCGAATCGCATGCGCGATCATTTCGCGCTGCGATGAAACCGGCAGTGCCTCGTCGAATTCGAGCACGGGTCTCTGCGCCAGACGCTGCTGCACACGCTCGCACGATGCCGCGAGATCGTTGCGTAAATCATTCAACGCAGCATCGATCGTTTTATCCGCGTGCGCCTGTTCGCTCAGCGTCTGCCAGCGCCGCCAGAATTTATGACGATCGTTTTGCCAGCATTGGTCGAGCAACGGGCGTATCGCGGCGAGCGCGGGCGGCACCGGACCGTTGCTACGGTGACGCGGGCGCGATGATCGATTCGATGAAGGAGAATGTTTTGATGGCACTGACTAAAACCGCTGGAATTTTCAAACGCGATTATACGTGCAAATCCCCCTGTCCCCCTTTAATTAAAGGGGGAAGCGAGCCGTGCGAGCGGGGGATTTAAGCGGTCTTGGTGGCCTCGTCGCGCAACATGCGGCGCAGCACTTTGCCCACATTCGACTTGGGCAATTCCTTGCGGAATTCGACGTGCTTGGGCACTTTGTAACCCGTCAGCTGCTCGTGGCAGAAATCGCGAATTTCCTTTTCCGTGAGACTGGCGCGACGCGGCACCACGAAAACCTTCACCACTTCGCCCGAATGATCGTCGGGCACGCCGATCGCCGCGCACTCGATCACATCGGGATGACGACTGACGACATCTTCGACTTCGCCCGGGAATACCTTGAAACCCGACACCACGATCATGTCCTTGAGACGGTCGACGATCTTGATGAAACCATCCTCGCGCACGAGTGCGACATCGCCCGTGCGCAGCCAGCCTTCGGCATCGAGCACCTTGCGGGTTTCGTCGTCGCGCTTCCAGTAGCCCAGCATCACCTGCGGGCCCTTTACGCACAGTTCGCCGGGTTGATTGACATCGAGCGCGTCGCCGTTGTCATCGGCAATTTTAATATCGGTTCCCACCAGCGGCAGGCCGATGGTGCCGGGCTGATTGTTGGTGCCGGGGTTGACCGAAACAACGGGCGATGCCTCGGTAAGACCGTAACCTTCATAAATATCGGTACCGGTGATCTGCTTCCAGCGTTGTGCGGCGCCCGAGGTCAGGGCCATGCCGCCCGATATCGTCGCTTTCATTCTGTGAAAATCGAGCGCGGCAAAATCGTCGCGCTGGCAGAGCGCGACGAACAAGGTATTCAGCCCGCAAAAACCCGTGACCGGATATTGCTTCAGGGTTTTGATGATGCTGGGAAGATCGCGCGGATTCGGAATCAGCACGCAGTGATTGCCGCCATTGAGCATGATCATGCTGAAGGTAAATGTATAAATGTGATAGAGCGGCAAGGGCAGCAGAAATACCTCGCCGGCATCGACGAGGCCGTAGGTTTCGAACATCGCCTTGCCCTGCAGCGCATTGGCCACGAGGTTGCGATGGCTCAGCATTGCACCTTTGGCCACCCCCGTCGTACCGCCGGTGTACTGCAACACAGCGATATCGTCAGGTTGCGGAGTCGCGGCACGCAGCGTCGCCGGATCGCCTTTACTCAGGGCATCGGTGAAAGAAACCGCCCCGGGGATATGGTAGGGCGGCACCATGCGCTTGATATAGCGCGCGGCGAAATTGATCAACGTGCGCTTGAACGGCGAATGCAGATCGGCCAGTTCGGTAACGATCACCAGACGCACCGCAGTCCTCGGCAGCACGCTCGCCGCGGTGCGCGCGAAATTCGCCAGCACGACGAGCGCCTTGGCGCCCGCATCATTCAATTGATGTTCGATTTCGGAAGCGCTGTACAGCGGATTGGTGTTCACCACCACCAGCCCCGCACGCATTGCGCCGAATAACGCGACGGGATACTGAATGAGATTCGGCAGCTGAATGGCGATGCGATCGCCGGGCTGCAACTGAGGTTGTTGCTGTAAAAATGCGGCGAAGCGACGCGACAGACGATCGACATCGCGAAACGTCAATGTGCAACCCAGACTGCTGTAGGCGGGCCGGTCCGCGTAGGTTTTCAGCGCGGCATCGAACATGTCCAGCACACTGACGTACTGATCGACGTCGACATGAGAAGCGATACCGGCTTTGGCGCGCGCAGTTTCTATTATTGTTCTAAGCATGATGGTGAATCCTCTTCCGGAAATTAGCCGGCGTTGACCGCCTGCTGGAATTGCGCCGGATCGATGAACATAAGTTCCAGCGTTAGCTTGCCGGGACGGCGCGCGTCGAGTCCGAGAATGAGGATTTCGTCGCGCACATCGCCGCGATAGACCGCCGGAATCAGATAACTCCAGCGCCCTTTATCTTCGGTCACGAACACAGGCAGTGACTGCTTGGCCTTGAGCAGTTGTGCAGTGGCACCGAGCAGCTGCGCGAGCACATCGCGAAAAGTACTGAAGTTGAGTTTGCTCTGCAGTTCACTGCGATCGAGGCGCAGGTCGACCGCGAGTTCGCTGCGATCCTCCATCGCCATATTGACCAGAAATACGCGATCGCCCTTTTCCAGCGCCTGATAGCGACGCTTGGCGAGCACGCGACTGCTATCGAAAAACGCCTTGTCGAGGATATTCGCGGCGATGGCCAATAATTGATCCTGAGAAATACTCTGCGTGCGATACAGCGCCATATCAGTCGCAAAAATCCGAAATTGAGGATGCGCCAGTCTAATTAAGACCCACCCGCTTTGCCACCCCGCCGCTCTGGCCGGTCGCGCACCACTACCATCCATCGGCCAGATGCCGAACAGCATTCCGCTTTTTTGACAAATGGGGGTTATCTGCCATATTTCCGAGGTTTTGCAATTTCCATGAGGTTGTCGGTAATGATGAATTGGAGAGCAATCGGCGCAGCGAGTGCGATAGCTGTTTTCGCCACTTTGAGCACCGTAAGTTCAGCACAGGATATTCGCAGTCAGCAGGCAGCAATGGAAAAGGAACTGGCCGCGCTCAATCAGCAGATATCGGCCAAGCAACAACAGATCACCGCGCTGCGCAACAAACCCTCGCCCGAGCAGGCCGAGGTCGCAGCCGCGCAGAAAGCGCTCGATACCGCCCGCGCGGAATTGAAAGCGGCGCCGGGTGCCGATAACGAAGGCAAGGTTCGCAACGCCGAATTCAAGCTGAAGCTCGCGCAGATCAAATTCGACAAGTCGAATAACGGCATCGAAGCGCTCAATGAAGATATCGATCGCCTGAAACAGCAGGTCAGCGCCAGACAGCAACAGATCAAGGACCTGAGCGCGCAGAGCAGCGGACAGGCCCAGGCACAACAGCAGCAGAAACAGGCCGAAGAGCGCGCCAGGCGGCAACAGCAGGAACAGGAACTGGCCCGCGCCAAGCAGGAAGCCGAGTCGGCCAAAAATGAAATCGAACGCCTGAAAGCCGCACTGGCTGCAAAGGAAGCCACGCAGGCGAAAACGGCTCCGGCTACCGCTGCCGCGAGCGCGAAAGCACCCGAGCCCGCCCGGCCTGCCGCTGCTGCGCCTCAACCGGAAGCGGCAAAAACCCCGGCGCCGAAAGCCGCAGCTCCCGCAGCCGCGGCAAACACATCCGGCCTCATCAAGCTGAACAGTCAGGAGCAGGTGCTTCGCGAATTGCAGACCACCGCGCAACTCTCGGCACAGGCGACTCGCGGCGACAGCGAAACCGCGCTGATTCTCTACATGAAGCACCCCGGCGCCAAATCGACCAACAAGGACAAATTGCCGCTGCGCGCGCTCGGCAACAATCAATATCGCGCAAGCACGACGGTGGAAGCCGGCGATTTTGAAATCGTCATCGGCTTCAATCGCTGGAATGTGCACTTCGCAGCCGATGACGTGGGCGAAATGACTTTCCTTTGCGATTACCGCGACAACAAGGCGCCGCGCCTCGTGATCTATCGCAAATCTCTTGAGGGCGGCGCCTGAGTTCTTTCGATTCGGGAAGTGTCAGAATGTGAATTGAGCCGGCGCAAGCCGGCTTTTTTATGCGTGCCTTTCATGCCTGTGATTTATTTACATCGAAATCGCGAGCGGATAACAGGCGCCGCGTAAATTCATGCTGCGGCGATTCGAACAGCGTGGCGGTCTCTGCCAGCTCCACGATTCGCCCTGCTTTCATCACAGCCACACGATCGCAGAGATGCCGCACTACCGCCAGATCGTGCGAAATAAAAATCAGCGTCAATCCCATTTCACTGCGCAGGCGGGCGAGCAGATTGATGATCTGCGCCTGCACCGACACATCGAGCGCCGAAACCGGCTCATCGCAAATCAGGATTTCCGGCTCCGCGATCAGCGCGCGCGCCAGACCGATGCGCTGCCGCTGCCCGCCGGAAAACTCGTGCGGATAGCGCGACGCCATCGCTGCGGACAGGCCGACGCGTTCGAGCGCCTGCGCCACGCGCTGCCGCATTTCCGCACCACTGAATTTTTTCGTTAGAAACAACGGCTCGGCAATGCTGTCACCGATGGTAAAGCGGGGATTGAGCGTCGCATACGGATCCTGAAAGACCATTTGCAGGTGCGTCGACCAGCGCTGGAAGTCGGCGCGCCGATAAATACGCGGCAATTGTTCATTCCGGTAGTAAACGGTCCCTTCCGTTTTATCGTGCAGCCCGAGCAGCAAACGGCCGAGCGTCGATTTGCCCGAGCCGCTTTCGCCGACGATACCGAGTGCCTGCCCCGGAAAAATGGCGAGATTCACATCGCGCACCGCCCAGAATTCCTCGCGACCCGGCAGCTCGAAACGCCTGCCCAGATTTTCGCAGCGCAACAACACCTCATTCATGCGCAGGCTCGCCCCTATTTTTTCGGCACTCCGGATGCAACAACCAGCAGCGAGCGGTATGCGCAGCGGCAGTCGTGTCCGTCATATCAGTCGCGTCAACCGCAAACGCTGGCGGCGATTGCATCGTGCAGATTTTCATTGCATGCGCACAGCGCGGCGCAAAACTGCAACCGCTCCACTGTCGCGACAAATCGGGCGGCGTGCCGGGAATTGCCATCAATTCATTTCGCTCGCGGGTTTCACGATACCCGGTTCCTTCACCACTCGCCTGCGCGTCAGACTCTAACGAAGGCACTGCGGCGCGCAGCCCCTGCGCGTAAGGATGTGCAGTGGCTGCGAATAATTTTGCGACCGCACTCTGCTCGACAATTTCGCCGGCATACATCACCGCGACACGATCGGCCATCTGCCCGACGATACCGAGATCGTGCGTGATGAGCAGACAAGCCATATGACTTTCGCGCCGCAATTCATCGAGCAACAGCAACACCTCTTTTTGCACGGTGACATCGAGCGCTGTGGTCGGCTCGTCGGCGATGAGCAGTTTCGGCCCGCACGCCACCGCCATCGCAATCATCGCGCGCTGCAGCATGCCGCCGGACATTTCGAACGGATATTGCCGCGCACGTGCCGCGGCATCGGCGATGCGCATGCGATCGAGCAATTGCACGGCGCGCTGCTGCGCGGCATGTTTCGAAAGCGCGCGATGGGCCCGCAGCACTTCCGCGATCTGATCGCCGATACGCATGCCGGGGTTGAACGACGACATCGGATTCTGAAACACGAAGCCGATTTGCGCGCCGCGAATGTCATTCCATGCCGCTTCGCTGCAATCATTGAGGCGTACACCGCTGAATAAAATCTCGCCGCAAAAAATGGCTGCATTATTCGGCAGCAATCCGGCGATACTCATCGCTGTCATCGATTTGCCGCAGCCCGATTCACCGACCAGCGCCAGCGTCTCGCCGGCATTTATCGTTAAGTCGACACCGCGCACTGCGTGCACATCGTTGCGCGGCGTGCGGATCGAAACGTGCAGATCGCGCAATTCAAGCAGCGGCGACGTCACGATATTTTTCCGTCCCGCCCGCTGTCGGGCGCATCCTGTGGCTTATTGTCGACCGCATCCTGCTCTTTAGTATCGAGCGCGATTTGCTCTTTATTATCGAGCGCGTCGCGCAGGGCATCGCCCAATAAATTGAAGGCGAGCACGGTGATGCTGATGGCGAGCGCGGGCCAGAATAGTTCGGCGGGATGCACCCGCAGATTCTGGATACCGTCGTTGCTCATCGCGCCCCACGATGTTGCTGGAGGCGTTACGCCCATACCGATAAACGAGAGAAATGCTTCGGTGAAAATGGCATTGGGAATGGCAAATGTCAGCGCGACGAGAATGACGCCGAACATATTCGGCAGCAGATGGCGAAAAATAATATAAAAATCGCCGGCGCCCGCAAGCCGCGCCGCATCGACATAGGCCTCTTCGCGCAATTGCAACACCTGACCGCGCACGAGTCGCGCCGACGCGGGCCAGCTCAACAGCACCAGCGCGATCACGAGCGGCAGAATGCCGCTCTCGCCGGGACCGATGCCGAACGCGATACGCAATAAAATCATGAACAGCAAAAATGGCAGCGCGACGACGAAATCGGCGACGCGCATCATCCAGTGATCGATGCGTCCGCCACTGAAACCCGCGATGGCGCCGTACATAAACCCGAACGCAACGTAGAGCAACGCCGCACTCGTGGCGATGAACAGCGAGACGCGCGCGCCCTGCAGCAGACGCGCGAGCAGATCACGTCCGAGATGATCGGTGCCGAGCGGATGCGCGGGCAGCACGACGGTTTTCGGCAATGGATCGAGGCCTGCAGCGAGCGGTATCAATCCCTGCAACTGCGCTTCGAGCACACCGATTCCCGCTTGCGGCGTGACATCGATCGTCGCGAATTCACGCGCTTCCTCGCTGCCGTCGCTCGCCACCACGCTGTAAAAATAGTCGCGCCGGCGCAGCAATAAACCATCGCTGAAACTCACCTGGCCCTGCGCGGTCGTGGCACCGAGCGGCAAACCCAGATCGCTGCGATCGCGAGGTTTATGCGTGTTGCGATAAATCCGGTAATCGCGCGCGCCCGCAACCGGCGACCATTGCAGAGTGACGCGTTCGGTACTGGCTTCGACGATCTGCAATCGATTCACAGCGGCGAGATTTTTTGCGGACTGAAATTCTTCGACCGACTCGATGATTATCGGCGCGCGAGGGGTGTCGCTCACCAGGGCGGCCGCCTGCGCACGCATCGGCCCCTGCGCTGCAGCACCGAGAATCTGCTGCGCCGGATCGACCGGCCACAGCCAGGGACCGAATATCGCCGCGGCAATCAGCAACACGATGATGGATGCGCCAAACACGGCGCGTCTGTCGCGCAATAAACGCCGCCACACGGTGCACCAGAACGATGCCGCGGGTTGCGCTGCCACTTCGAGCGCTGCGCGCGGCGGCACCGCTTCGAACAGTTCTTCGCGAATCGACAGGTTTTCGTTAACCGATGCCGACATTATCGATTCACCCGAATGCGCGGATCGGCAATGCCATAAATAATATCGACGATCAGTACCATCACGACGAGAAAGGCGCCGTAAAAAACCGTGGTGCCCATGATGACCGTGTAATCGAGCTGCTGCACCGCCTCGACGAAATAACGACCCAGCCCGGGAATCGCAAAAATCAGTTCGACGACAAAACCGCCGGTGGTAATTGCCGCGATGGTCGGCCCCAGTATCGTAATGACCGGCAACAGCGCATTGCGCAATTGGTGGAAAAAGAAAATGCGCGCCGGCGATAAACCTTTCGCGCGCGCCGTGCGCAGATAATCGGCTTGCGCAACTTCGAGCAGACTGGCGCGCAACAGCCGCGTCATATAGGCCATGGTGCCGAGCCCCAGCACCCAGGCCGGCAATATCACATGCTGCCAGCTGCCCCAGCCCGCCACCGGCAACAGCGATACACCGAATTCATGTTGAACCGCGAGCAACAACCACTGCACCAGCGCGGCAACGACAAAGCTCGGCACTGAAACCGCACAGATCACCATCGTCATGATCGCGGCATCGGGCCAGCGCTGACGATAGCGCGCCGACAGCGAGCCCCACACCATCGCACCGCAAACGGCAATAACCAGAGCGACGACACCCAGCAACGCGGACACGGGAAAATGCTCGCGAATGATATCGTTGACGCGACGATTCTGTTGTGTGAACGAAATTCCAAAATCGCCGCGCGCCATATTTTTCAGATAAAGCGCATATTGCGTGATCAGCGGTTTATCGAAACCGTATTTAGCGATGAGATTGCGACGAATTTCCGCGCTCATTGCGCGTTCGTTACTGAGCGGATCGCCCGGCACCGCGTGCATCGCAAAAAATGTTGCGGTCGCGATAAACCAGATCGTCAATGCACCGGAGAGAAGACGTTTAACGATATAGCGCCACATCAGGGTTTTAATTCCTCGACGTAGGCATAGCGAAAATCGAGATCGCCGCCGAACAGCAAACGTCCCACACCGTGCAAACGCGGATCGATCGCGTAAATTTCCGCGTGCTCGTAAAGCGGCAGAATCGGCACATCCTCATAAATCAGGCGCTGCATTTTTCCGAACGCCGCCATACGTGCAGACTGATCCGCGCTGTCGTACGCGGCGCGCACCAGCGCATCGTAAACGGGATTGCTGTACTGACCGCGATTGTTATCGTTCCAGCTCGCCATTAAATCGCCATAGGTAATGGCGTCATCGAAATCTGCGCCCCAGCCTGCCAGGGCGATATCGAAATCCCCCTGATTCATCTTCGCGATCGTCTGCTTGAAAATCTGCATATCGATACGGACTTCGATACCCAGCGCAACGCTCAGCAGCTGCTGCAGATAATTGGCCTGCTTCCAGGCGATGGAACTGGTATTCGCCAGCAGTATCAGCGGCGGCAATTCGCGCACACCCAGTTCCCGTTTAGCCAGTTCCAGTTCGTCGCGTGCGCGCTGCAGATCCGGCGTCGAACGCAGCGGCGGATATTCCTCGCGAAACGCGCGCTGCTGCCCTTTCACAATCGCCGGAAACAGCGAAATACCGGGGCGCACACCCGGCAGTGCAATCACTTTATTGACGACCTGCTCCGACGAAAAAACCGCCTGAATGGCGCGGCGCAGATGCACACTTTTCGTTGGACGCGCAGCGCGAAAATTGAATGTCAGAAAATACACCGCCGAGGTATCGAACAGTTTGAGCGCAATGCCACGCCCGGTGGCTACATCCAGCGTTTCCGCATTGAGCTGGGCGAGCGCGATGCTGCCTTCCAGAAATAAATTGAAGCCCGCCGGAATATCGCCGGTGATAAACGGAATGTCGATCTGATGCAGACGAATCCTTTCCGCGTCCCAGTACAGCGGATTTTTATCGAGGGTGAGATGCGCGCCGTGATGCCAGCGCGACAGCGCGAAAGGACCGTTGTACAGCAAGTCAGCAACATCGGCGGCGTAGCGCTCGCCGCGTGCGCGATAAAAATTCTCGCGCACCGGCATATAGGTCATCGCCGCGGTCAGGCCGAGAAAATACGAGCACGGCCGCTCGAATGTCACTTCGAGCCGGTAATCATCGATTGCCTTCACGCCCAGCGAATCGACCGCCATTTCACCGCGATTGATGCGCTCGGCATTTTTGACGGGAAATAAACTGAATGCGTAACTGCTCGCCGTGACAGGGTTCACCACCTGTCGCCAGGCAAAAACAAAATCGTGCGCCGTAACCGGCTTGTCATCGCTCCAGCGTGCATTGCGGCGCAACCAGAACGTGGCACCATCGGCGCGCAGCTCCCAGCGCTCGGCGACACCGGGCACCACTTCATTGCGCTCGTTGTATCGGGTCAGCCCCTCCATGACATGGGAGAGCACGAAACCACTGATATTATCGGTGGCGCGCATGGAATCGAGATTGGGCGGTTCGGCTTTCAGAACTATGCGGATGCGTTTTGCGGCGACATCCACGCCGGATTGCGCGAATGCAAATCCACTCAGCGTGAAAAAAACGATCAACAGGCAGCGAAGAACTGCAATCATCATTGTTATCAACGGACCGCTTGGACGAATGTCGGCGATCCTAACAAAACCACCCGGCAATCACTAGGGAACCTCTGAAAAACCGCCCTCATGTCGCTCCCGTGAAAATGGGACCTGTCGAGTGCGAAAAACGTAGAATGGCGCCATGAACGAAAACACATCTTCCCCGCAACTTTCGCCGTGGCAATTGCCCGCTGCCGATCTGCAATGGAGCGAACACGACGAACCTTTTTCGAGTGCATTCGGCGATATTTATTTTTCGCGCGGCGATGGACTGGCGGAAACCGAATATGTCTTTCTTGCGCAGAATCGCCTGGCGGAGCGCTGGCAGGCACTCGATCCGCAACGCGGCGGTGTATTCACCATCGCCGAAACCGGTTTCGGCACGGGGCTGAATTTTCTGTGCGCGTGGCGGCTGTGGAAAAAAACGGCCCCGCCCTCGTGGCGTTTGCATTATGTATCGGTCGAAAAATTTCCACTCGACAGGACAACTCTCGAGCGCGCGCTGCAACAGTGGAGACACATCGAGCAGTTTCCGGAACTCAGCGAAATATTGCTTTCGCAGTACCCGCCGCGCATTCGCGATTTTCATTTGCGCCATCTCACGGAAGCAGTGACGCTGCAATTATTATTCGGCGATGCGACGGAACAACTGCATGCGCTGCACGATAGCGCAGCTCCCGCACTGATCAATAATTTTCATATCGATGCCTGGTTTCTCGATGGGTTTGCGCCGGCAAAGAATCCTGAGATGTGGCAGCCGGAGCTGTTCGAGCAAATCGGGCGCCTGAGTAAACCCGGCACTACTTTCGCCACATTTACGGTCGCCGGCATCGTCAAGCGCGGCATGCAGACGGCCGGTTTCGCCATCGAGAAATTTCCGGGCTTCGGCAGCAAGCGACAAATGCTGCGCGGCGAGTTTCGCAGCGGGTCCGGCGCAGATATCGACACACAGCGGCGAATGTCCGCAGCCATCGACTACTGGTCGTATTCGCCATCGCTCCAGCTTTCGCAGCGGGCGCGTATTGCAATCATCGGCGGCGGGCTTGCAGGAACGAGCACGGCCAATGCGCTGGCGCGACGTGGCTGCGAAGTGATTTTGCTGGAGCGGGATGGCTCGCTGGCAAATGCCGCATCGGGCAATCCACAAGGTGTCCTCTATACGAAACTGTCGGCCCGGAACGGCACGCTGAACCGTTTCACGCTGACCAGTTATTTATTCGCGCTCGATTTTTATGCGCGCATTCTCAAAGACAGCAGGAGCTGCGGCAATTTATGCGGTGTGCTGCAACTGCCCGACGATTCGACGCAGTGGCAGCTGTTGCGCGAGGCTTTTTCGGAAAAAAGCGAATGGCTCGAATTTGTCGACGCCGCGCGCGCGAGCGAATTGACCCACTGTGCGATTCAGCGCGATGCACTGTGGTTTCCCCGCGCCGGCTGGGTGACGCCCAAATCAATTTGCGAATATTTAACCCGACACGACGCCATCGATGTGCGCACGCATTGCGAGATTTTTTCGTTTCATCGCCACGAAAATATCTGGCATATCGAAACCGGCACGGAGAATATCGCCGTCGATGCCATCGTCATTGCCAACGCACACGGCGCTGCGCAATTCGACCAGACGGCGTCGTTGCCGCTGAAAGCGATTCGCGGCCAGATCACCGAACTGCCTTCGCACTATTTGCGCGCGCAACCGGCCGCCGTTATCTGTCACGAGGGTTATCTGACGCCGAACGTAAATGGCGTGCACATCGGCGCAACGTTCGATCTGCATGACAGCGATACGACCGATCTTTCACTGCGTGCGGAAAGTCATCGCTACAATCTGAAAACATTGCACGCCGCGTTACCCGATTTATTGCACGCGATACCGCTCGATTTACTGGACGAAACTGCGGATGAAATGCGTGCAGCCGATCTCGGCGGCCGCGTCGGCTATCGCTGCACGACGCCCGATTATCTGCCGATCGTCGGCCCGGTGGCGGACCGGGAAGACATGCGCCGTCGTTACGCGGCTCTCGCAAAAAACGCGAATGCCCGCATCGATGAACCGGGCGCCTATCTGCCGGGGCTTTACGTCAATGTCGGTCACGGCTCGCGCGGGCTGACCTCGACGCCACTCTGCGCCGAACTGCTCGCAGGACTGATAACCGGTGAGCCGCGCCCGCTGCCGCGCGATCTGCGGCAGGCGCTGTCGCCCGCGCGTTTTATCCTGCGCGACCTCATTCGCGGACGCTGACAGATGCCCTCCGGATCACTACACTCTTTCCATCGCAGCCAAACCATCTGCCAGCCTCCAGGGAATGCGACCATGCTGACCTCCTATTCATTAAGCGACCAGCCCGCCAATCTCGACAGTGTGCACAACTATTACGAGCACATGGTCATCGGCGAAATTCATAAACAGATCGACAATAAAACCGTCGAGACGGATTTCATCGCAGACGTTGCCTGCGTCGCCCTGAATCATCTGCCGCCACGTTACATTCGTTACGATGTCGACATGGCGTTCTATCTCTCGCCGAAAGAAAGCATGGAGATGGAAGAGAAAGTGGCGAAGGCAGTGCGCGATGCGCTGGCTTTCGTCGAGAAGCGCGGCAACCGGTAATTACGCTCCCGAATTCCGATGACGCGAATCCCTCGCGCATATCTCGCGCTCGCCTGTCTGCTCGCCGCGCAGGCAAATGCCGCCACGCCGGCGCTGCGCTACGAAGTTGTCGCGCGCTATGCGCATTCCGGCAACGCCTTCACGCAAGGACTCGAACTCAGCGGCGATACCGTTTACGAAAGCAGCGGACTTTACCGGCACTCCTATATCGCCGCGTGGCCACTCGCGACGCAGTCGGCATCGTTCACACAGACATCGTCCAAACCGACGGCGCTCAAACAGGCATTGCCGAATACGGTATTCGCCGAAGGTCTGACGGTGTGGAACGAGCGCGTCTACACGCTGAGCTGGCGGGAAAACCGCGGCTTCATTTTCGATCGGAAAACGCTGAAAAAACTCGGCGAGTTTTCCTACTCACACGAAGGCTGGGGTCTGACCAATAATAACGAAGCGCTCATCATGAGCGATGGTACCGACACGTTGCGGTTCGTCGATCCGGACACATTCGCCATCGAGCGCACGATCAATGTGAGCGAAAATTCAAAGCCGGTCGACAATATCAACGAGCTCGAATGGATTCCCGCTCGCGCAGCGCAACCGCCGCGCCTGCTCGCCAATATCTGGCAAAGCGACGAGATTGTCGTGATCGATACGGAGCAGGGGCGCGTCACCGCGCGACTGGATTTGAGCAGGCTCTATCCTAAATCGACGCGCAGCGAAAAGGCCGATGTACTCAATGGCATCGCCTTCGATAAACGCGATCACACCTTATTAGTCACCGGAAAATTCTGGCCGTACGTCTACAGGATTCGGGTACTCGATACACTGCCTTAGCGCATCTGTCAGAGAGCATCCGAACGTTCAGGCATAAAATAAAAAAGCCGCGCATCTGCGCGGCCTTTAAAGTGAGTGACTGCTGCCGATCCATCGGCAAGGCATACAACCCGATTAGAAGTTGTATTTCACACGAGCACCGTACATGCGGGGTTCGCCAACAACGCCGTACTCGGCGCCAGTCGATGAATACAGACCCGGTGAGTACGAATAGTATTCCTCATCCAGTACGTTGGTAGCGAACACCGACACATCGAACGGGCTGCCATAAATCGCCTTCCAGCCTGCGTTCAGGCTGAGAAGTTGACGTACGGGCAATACCACATAAGACGAGTGCGACGCGGCAGGTGAAGAACTATTCTGCTCGGACGTAAACGTATAGGTGGCGCCAAACGATACATCTCCCACCTCTTTGGGCAGCGGCAGCAGATAGCTCAATCCCGCTACTACAGTGTGGCGCGGAGAAAATGTCAGATGCTCACCTTCCACTGCTGCAGGCGATACCGCCTGATAAGTTCCGAGTGGGAAATCCGCAATTGTTGGGAAATCCGCAGTATCGAGCTGAGTCTCGAGATAGGTATATCCCAGGCTCGCAACGAGGCCTTCGGTCAGTTTCAGCGTTGCGTCCAGTTCCACACCCTGAATGGTCGCAGCACCCGCATTTACGATAGCCGTCGTCGGAGAGCTACCGATCGGAACCAGACCCAGCTGCAGTTGCTGATCCTTGAGATCGTTATAGAAGACAGAGATGTTGAAGGTACCTTGCACAAACGAACGGAAGCTCGTCTTGGCACCGATTTCAAACGCATCCACCTCTTCAGGCTCGTAGGTTTCGAACCCGGCTGGCGCGGCAGTGACCACGCTGCCCTGACGATAACCACGCGCGTATTTCGCATAGATCATCACATCCGGCGTTGGCAGATAATCGACATCGATCAACCAGGTAGGCGCTTCGCTCTTGGTGCTTACTTTCGTGCGACAGCCATCGATGCTTGTTGCGGCAGCACCGCTTTTTGTACAGGTAACCGAGGTTGGGAACGCAGGACCCGAGCCGCCACGATATAAAATCGACTTCATATCGGCGTCGGTTTCGTCGACGGTGTAACGAAGCCCCAGCGTTGCACGCCACTCATCGCTGAAATCGTAGGTCGCCTGCGAATAAATGGCCTGGTTGAGGTATTCAACCTGATTCAGGTTTTCCTGAACGAAGCCTGCAGTGAGCGGGTTGAAGCAGTCGTAATCTGCTGGATCGCCTGAAAGCGTATTTGAACCGCAAGAGACCAGACCCGGTGCCTGAGAACCGGTCCATCCATCGGGTTTGCTGTTTTCATAATACAAACCTGCCTGCCAGGTAAGTCTGTCATCGAAGGCCGTACCCGATGCCTGCAGCTCTTCTACGAACGTCGTCTGGCTATTGGTCGGCTTGCCTGCATACGCCCACGAAGGAGAGTTGAAGCCGATAAAGTTCGGCAGACCAAAGACCGTAAAGTTACCACCGAATACGGCGGTTTCCATGGACTGTTCAAGGTCGGCATACGAGAGAATATTCTTGACCGTAATATTTTCATTCACGTCCCAGGTCGTGGTGTTAATAAACTGCCACTGTTTGAGTTCAGCCTTGGGATCGGGATGGGTATTTTGTACTTTGAGGAAATCGTTTCCCTGAAGAGGAAGCGCGACGCCACAAGCACCAGCGAATGGACCAACAAGCGGGTTACCCGGAACGCCTTCGTAACAGGCAATCATCTTTTGGATGCTGCCGTTATTTTCGGAATTGGTATAAGTGAAGATCGAGTAGTTTTCTACGCTATCCGAAATATCGATGATCAGGCCGGCGCGACCAGCAATGTAATCGACATCTGCAAGATCTTTCGGACCAATGCCCGTAACATTTTTCAGATAACCTTCGCGAGTCAGTTTGTCCACACCGAAGCGCGCACGAACGGAATCGGTAATCGGCACGTTGATCACGCCCTGAACGCGGCGCATATCGTAATTACCGCCCGATAATTCTAAGTAGCCTTCCAATTGAGAAGTCGGCTCTTGCGGAACGAGTTGAATCGCACCACCGGTCGTGTTACGACCGAACAGAGTGCCCTGCGGGCCTTTCAAAACCTGAATGTTCTGCAAATCGAAGAATGCGCCAGGACCGGCACCGTCACCGCCGGTTACGTTGCCGCTACCGCGTGGCGCCACGACGTCCGCGAAATAAACAGCAACCGAGGCGGTGGTACGCAATTCCTGCGTAAAGCCGCGAATAGCAAATGAAGCCTGATCGGAACCGAAACGGTTATTGACGCTGAGCGATGGCGTGTAGGCGACGAGATCCGAGCCGGTGGTAACGTTACGCTCGGTCAGCATTTCCTGGTTGAATACGGTCATCGCAATTGGAACGTTCTGCGTGACTTCTTCGGTGCGCCGCGCGGTTACGATGATTTCATCGGGTGTCGCGATCGCGGCATGGGTCATGGATGCTGGCATCGTCAGACCAACACTGAGCACAGCAGTTGGCAGTATCGCCGCAGCGTGGAATACGTGATTTACACTTTTTCCTTTCTTTAGCTTCATGGAGCCCCCTCAGGTTTTTTTGATAGAACATTCAGCTTGGAAGCCTCGAGTCTTCAACTCGCGACGGCCTGCATTAAAAACCACTTCCACGCAGTCCTTAGCACAATTGCGGTTTATGTTTTGCTTTTTCCGCAATTCAGAACCCAGGCATCATTTGCTGCTTATGTGCTTAATTATTCTACTAATTAAGCATCAAAAACGGTTCTTCGGGCGATATTACTATTCGACCTGGTCGAAGTATAGAAAAGATGCGGAGGGCGTCAAAAAAAAAGTAGGTAAATGGACGAAATTCCGTCTAACGACATGACTTCGTCAATAAATCGATGATGGATTACGCGTTGAAATAGGGAATTGAGATAAAAAACCACGCGATTGAAAATAATTACTTACAAAAATAGTCGACGAGTATATTTCCCGCAGCTCAAGCTCAGCCGATGCGAGCGTGAATCTCAGCGAATTTATCCAGCGAAAAAATCTTACGATCTGCGCAATGTGCTGTTGCGAAATTCGCGCGGGGTTTGTCCGGTTGCGCGACGGAATGCGAAACAGAAACTGGATGGCGTGGAAAATCCCAGCGAATAGGCAATGGACTTGATGCTTTCGTCGGTCGCGAGCAATCGTTTGGCATGCTCGACCCGGCTAGTCGATACGTAATCGCCGATGGAGCAACCACGACTGGCGCGAAAACCCCGCGTCAGCTGGCGCACCGACAGGCGACATAATTCGGCAAGCTCGGTCAATGTCGGCGCTTCGCGCACCTCGCGCAGACGCTCTTCGATTAAACGTAAACGCCACGCGGCCAGACCGCTGCCGGCACCGGGGGTATGCGCCCGATAGTAGCGGCTCAATTCTATGGATAGCTGCGCAGCGATCAGCTCGACGAGCATTTCACTGGCGAAACCGGGGTGACGTGCCTCATCGGCCAGACGCAATAACAAGCCGCGTATGTGGTTGTCGCGAATATCGAGGCCCGCCGCCAGTCGCGGGTCGGTCCATTCCAGTTCGTCGTCGAGCCATTTGCGCACGGGCTCCGGCGCGAGATGAAAAAGCAGCGAGGATTGCCGGCAGGACACATCGCCGCGCGCACGTATCGTTTCGCCGGGCGGCACCAGAAATACATTGCCGAGACGCTCGAAGCGTTGCGGGCTCCAGCGATCGGGATAAGAGGCGCGTGTATTCCGGGGGCGAGGCGTCAGACAGAGATCGAAGCGGTAAGCATCTTCCTTGCGCATGGTGTTGTCAGCCGGCTCGATCGATTCAAAATGAACGATTTGAGCGGTGGCGACAGGAACGCGCAACTCCGCTTCGACCTTCACTTCAAATTTCACCGACTGACCCATCGCGCATTCCCCAGCTTCATCGTTGGAACTTGGAAGAAACCGGGGCCGATGATACCGCTACCGCCGTGATTTACCCAATTAACTCTTTTTCACGAGCGAGGGCATAGAGTGGAGGTTTAAACCTGTTTTGCCGGCAAACGAACCACAAGACCTTCGAGATCGGGCGTTATCTTGATCTGGCAGGAGAGCCGGCTGTTCGTCTGAACATCGCAAACCTCTTCGAGCAGATAGCCCTCCGTTTCGCTCCGCTCGCCGGTTTTGGCCAGCCAGTCGGGCTCGACATAGACGTGGCAAGTGGCGCACGAACAGGCACCGCCGCAATCGCCAATAATTCCGCGGATATTATTGTTGATTGCCGCCTGCATGACGGAGAGGCCTTCCTCGACCTCAAGTACGTGCTCGGCTCCGCCGTGCTCGATATATGTAACCTTAACCATTCAACGACTACCTCAAATTAGGGGCGCTCGAAACTCACCTTAGCCTATGAATGCGGGCAAGGTATCCCAGCCGCGGGTCGTCGATGAGAAAGAGAGCTGTGCCTTGTTCGTATCGACGGTCCAATCGGGGAAACGCTTCAGGATTTCATCGAGCGCAACGCGCCCTTCCACCCTCGCCAGCGCCGAACCCAGACAGGAGTGAATGCCGCGTCCGAACGCGATGTGCGGCGGGCCGTCGCGATGTACATTGAAGCTGTCCGCGTCGACGAAGCGTGTCTGGTCCCGATTCGCTGCCGCCAGCAGGCTGATCAGCACGCTTCCCTCGGGCACGGTTCTGTCGTGAATGACCACATCGCGCGTGACATAGCGCGCCACCATCGTTCCCGGCGGTTCGAGTCGCAGGATTTCCTCGATGGCCGGAGCGATCAGCGTGCGATTGGCGGCGATTTCACGGCGCTGATCCGGGTTGTCGCTGAGCACCTTGCCGATCCAGCCGATCAGGCGCGAGGTGGTTTCGTTGCCGGCACCGGCGATGACGTTCACGAAAATCAGGATTTCCTCGCGCGTGAGTTTGCGCTTCACGCCTTCCGGATCCAGAAACTCAACGTTCAGCAATTCGGTCATGAGATCGCTGGACGGGTTTTTTTCACGCCAATCGATATATTCCTCAAAACCTTCGCCCTGGAAACTGGTCTGTTCGATCTTCATCGGCTTGCCCGCTTCGGTGCGCAGCGATGCGTCGACGCGTTCGCGCACGGCGTCGCGATCCTCATCGGGAATACCCAGCAGCATGCCGATAACACCGCCCGGCAGTTTCGCACCCAGGTCCGCGATGAAATCGAAACTGTCCGTGCCCACTTTTTCGTCGAGACAGCGCACGCAGTAAGCGCGGATCTGCTCTTCGAGATCGTTCATGCGCTTCGGCGTGAACACGCGGGAAACGACAGCGCGATACGCCGTGTGCGAGGGCGGATCTTCCCAGATGAACATACCTGGTGGAATGTCGATGTCCTGACGAATGAATTCGAGGATATCGCTGCGCGCCGAGCTGAAGGTTTCGCGATCCAGCAGACAGCGATCGACGTCGGCGAAGCGACTGACCAGATAGAAGTCGTAGTCTTCGTTGTAAAACAGCGGCGCTTCGGCGTGCAGCCGCTGATAGATGGGGTAAGGATTCGAGTTCACTTCGGGGCTGTATGGATCCCAGTAAACCGGGCTTTCGATAGCGGAATTATTATTTGCATTCATAGGTAACACCCCAGATCAAATTGATGTCAGCAGAATGTCACCAAATAAAAAAAAGGTCAAGCGAAGAATGGGACTGGCCGCCGCCTGTCGTTGATCCAGCTCAATAGATGAAGAACAAACCGTCAGGTCACCGAAAACCCGCCATCGACTGCGATGACCTGATTCGTCACCCTGCGCCCCGCCCCGGAGACGAAATACAAAACTGCCGCGGCGATATCCTCGGGCTGACACATCCCCAGCGGCAATGGACGGCGCGCGGGGCCATCGGGTGCCGGGCCTCTGGCGCCGATCGCTCCGGGTGTCGCCACCGCACCGGGCAGGATGGTATTGACGGTGATGTTGTGTTCGGCCAGTTCGAAGGCAGCCGCGCTGCTGAACCCGAGCAGCGCCCCTTTCGAGCCCGTGTATGCCACCAGGCCTTTAACGATGCTGCCGCGCAATGCCGCGGAGGCGATATTGACGATGCGCCCGCCCTGTCCCGCCGCCACCATCTCGCGCGCGATTTCGCGGGCCAGCAGAAAAGGCGCACGGCCATTGATGCGATTCATGCGGTCCCATTCTTCGGCGGTGCCTTCGAGGAATAACTGACGATCCTGCAGGCCCGCGTTATTGACGAGTGCCCACGGCGTTCCGTAACGCGCGATCACTTCCGCGCAACCGCTGACGATGGATGCTTCGTCGGCCAGATCGATGATCGCCGCCGCTGCACGATGCCCTGCCGCGACCAGTTTCGCCGCTTCGCGCCCGGCATTTTCGCGATGGATATCGACGATGACGACAAACGCACCCGCTTCCGCAAGCAGACCGGCAATACCGGCACCGATACCGCTGGCACCGCCGGTGACGAGCGCCACTTTATTATCGAGATTAAATAAACGGGGAAAGGCTGGTGCAGTCATTGTTATTCTCCGGCAAATATTTGCCGGAGATTATCGCAGCGAAACCGTGAAGACAGGAGCCCATATTCCCCGAAGCTGGGTAGATCGGCTTACCGGGAATGACGTGATCAGGGGCTCCTTAGTTAATGGATCAACGTCCGCCCATCGCCGTCCATACCTGCGGCGGCACCCAGGTGTATTCCAGATAGTGTCCCAATGTGTCGCGCGCGTCGGCATAGACGAATCGAAGACCGCTCGATGTATCGCCACGATAAACGACGGGCAGTTGCTGCCGTTCGATTTCAGCGAGCGTGGCGTCCCAGTCGAAACTGCGCATGCAGATGTGATGGAAGCGCATGCCCTGTTCGGGCAGGGCTGCGCGATAGATATCGACCGGGCCGGACACGGGTTCGATCAATTCGTACTGCAGATCGCCAATCCAGATAAACGCAACCTTGTTGACCGCAAGCCCCTTTCCCTGCGGCGTCGTCACTTCGACTTCCGCCTGAAAATAGCGCGGATCGGCGACACCGTAATGCGCGCGAAAACTATCGAGCGCCTTTTCAATATCGCGCGTCACGTAGGCATTCTGATAATGATTGTCGAGCAACATTTCCCACCTCATTCATGCTGTGTGTTCATACCAGGCGATGCCTGTTGACGGCTTTTAAACCGAATCATCTTGACCCTCGCCGAGTTTCGCCGCAATGCGGTTGAGCTGCGAAGGCAGGACAGACTATCGCCGATCGGCCATGAACCTTTTTGTCCCGCCCTCCGCATTGCGGCTCACCGTCGATACTATTCTGTGTTGTGAGGTCCTGCGTGCTCGCAGACACTAGCTTCAAAATTGGGCAAACCATACGGCGATATTACGCCGGCACGACTGAGAGGAGCGTTTTTCATGGCTAAAGGTCTTTTCGATTGCACGGGTAAAGTCACGCTGGTCACCGGCGGCAACGGCGGTATCGGCTTCGGCTTCGCGATGGGCGTTGCCAAAATGGGCGGTGACGTCGCGATCTGGGCGCGCAACGCGGAAAAGAACGCGGAAGCCAAAGCCAAACTGGAAGCAGCCGGCGCAGGCAAGGTCATCGCTTACCAGGTCGATGTCTCCTCCGAACAGCAAATCATCGATGGCTATGCACAGCTGATGAAGGATTTCGGCCGTCTCGACTGTGTTTTCGCCAACTCGGGCGCCGCTCCCCGTTACAACTCGGTCTTCGATATGCCGACCCAGCACTGGCATGACTTCCAGAGCGTGGCACTACACGGCGCCTTCTTCACCCTGCGTGAAGGTGCTCGCCTGATGGTCGAGCGCGCCAAAGCCGGCGAGCCTGGCGGTAGCCTCGTCGCCTGCGGCAGCCTTTCGCTGTTCCAGGGGCTGCCCGGCAAGATGGAATACGCGTCGTCTAAAGGCGGCATCGCAGCGGTGATCCGCTGCCTCGCGGTCGAGCTCGGTCAATACAATATTCGCGCGAACGTGGTTGCGCCGGGCCTCATCATGACGCCGATGATGGGCGGCGAAGACAACGTGAAGAAAATGGCAGGTCATTTCGGCCCGATGGCACCGATCAAGCGCGTCGGCTACCCCGAAGACTTCGAAGGTATTGGCGCTTATCTGTGCTCCGACGCGTCGTCGTTCATGACCGGCGAAACCGTCACTATCGACGGCGGCTACATGATTCGTCCGTAACTCTGCGCCCCCTCTCCCATTTGGGGCCCTGAAGGGTCTAAAGGAGAGGGAATTAAAACCCGACGGGAGTTTGATTATGGAACTACTCAAAATCCACGGCGTGGGCGATGCGCGTCTCGATCCCTACGAGCGCCCTGCAGCCGGCCCGAAAGATGTTGTCGTCAAAATGAAAGCCTGCGGCATCTGCGGTAGCGATCTCTCGTACATCAAGATCGGCGGCATCCCCACGCCCGGCACCGTCACCGCGCTCGGGCACGAAGGTGCTGGCGAAGTGCTGGAAGTCGGCGCCGAAGTCAAAGGTATTTCCGTTGGCCAGCCCGTGATCATTAATCCGATGGTGACCGTGGGCAATATCGGCAGCGGTGGTCCGGAAGGCGCTTTCACGCAGGAACTGCTGGTGCGCGGCGCGCAACTTGGCGAATCGATTCTGCCGATTCCCGAAGGCATTTCTTACGACATCGCCGCCATGTGCGAGCCGCTCGCGGTCGCCATGCACGGCGTCAATCGCATGGAAGTGAAAGCCGGCGATAAAGTCGTTGTGTTCGGCTGCGGTCCGATCGGCCTCGGTATGATTTTGTGGCTCATCGATCGCGGCATTACCGATCTCGTCGCATTGGATCTCGCACCCGAGCGCCGCGAAAGAGCGTTAGCGTTAGGCGCACGCGCTGCACTCGATCCAACCAAAATCGATCTGCGCGCTGAACTCGCGAAATACCACGGCGAAGTGCCGTCGTACGGTCGCGTTGGCGTCGGCACCGATGCCTTTATCGACGCGGCAGGCGCGCCGAATATTCTCGGCGATGTGATTCCGATAGCGAAATTCCACTCCCGCTTTGTGATCACCGCGGCGTATATGAAACCCATCGAGGTTCCGCTCGGTCGCATGCTGACCAGCGAAATGACCATTACCACCGCAATGGGCTACCCCACCGAGATGCCCGAAGTTATTGCGGCCATGCCGCGCCTGAAAGACAAAATCGCCTCGATGATCAGTCATCGCCTACCACTCAGCCAAGTGATGGAAGGGCTCAAAATTGCGGCCACCCCGCAATCGGCAAAAGTGATGATTCACTGTGATGAGGTTTCTGTATGAGTAATGACAAACAAACCCCACTTGGCGCCCTGGTGATGTCGGGCGATCAGCAAACTGCGGCGACAAAAATCACCGACACCATTTTTATGGTGAAGGATATTTCCAACGCTTATCTGGTCACGACCAAAGATGGCGATTTGCTGATTAACACGGGCTTTCTCGGCAACGGCGAGAAAAATAAAGCGTTGTTCGCGCCGCATCGCACCGGGCCATTGCGCCGCATTATTCTCACGCAATCGCACGCCGATCATTACGGCGCGCTGCCCGAGCAGAAAGAAGACGGCACGCAAATTATCGCGGGTCATGGCTTTACCGAAACCGCCGAGTATTTCGATAAGCTCGAAACCTTCCTCGGTCGCCGCTCGGGCAAACTCTGGGCATCGATGACGCGCCGCAATGGCCCACCGCCGAAGCCGCCAAAAATCAATCCCGATATCGAAGTCGTCGATCGCCTCGAATTCACTCAGGGTGGCCGCCGTTTTGAAGTGGTGAAAACCCCCGGTGGCGAAACGCTGGATTCCGTATTTGTGTGGCTGCCCGATGAGCGCACCGTGTTCACCGGCAACTTATTCGGCCCGGTATTCAGAGCGATGCCGAATCTCGTCACTATGCGCGGCGACAGACCGCGTTTAGTGCGCGCCTATTTGCGCTCGTTAGAAGAAGTGCGCGCGCTCGAACCCGAATTATTGATCACGGGACACGGCGACCCGATTCAAGGCGCTGCGAAAATTCGCGCGGATCTCGACACCATGCACGCGGCGGTTTCGTATATCGAACGCGAAACGATTGCAGGCATGAATGCTGGCAAGGATGTGCACACGCTGATGCGCGAAATCAAATTGCCGGACGATTTAAAAATCGGTGAATTTCACGGCCAAACCAAATGGACCGTGCGCTCGATCTGGGAAGAAAATGCCGGCTGGTTCCATTTCGCCGATTCGACCACGGGACTCTACGGTGTACCGCGTTCAAGCGTGAATGGCGATCTCGCCGAACTCGCTGGCGGCGCAACACCGCTGGCAAAGCGCGCACGTCAGAAAGTCAGCGAAGGCAAACCGCTTGAAGCGCTGCACTTGCTCGATATCGCACTCGCAGCTGAACCGAAACACACTGATGGACTCAATGTGAAAAAAGACGCGCTCAATGCACTGCTCGCGCAATCGGGCGGTATTAATTTGAGCGAGACGATGTGGCTGAAATCGGAAATTGCTGCGATTGAAGCTGTGTTGAATAATTCCTGAAAACGTAGGGGCGAACCTGTGTGTTCGCCCTGAAATCACCAGGAGCCGCGATGACCGACCCGCAATGGACTCACTCAGAATACACCGGTAATCACTTCGAGCATCTCGATCTGATCGAGCAGGAATTACGCGATAAAAGCTTCTACGACTGCGAATTCATTCACTGCAATTTTACCGAAAGCCGACTGCTCAATTGCACCTTCGACGGCTGCCGCTTTACCGACTGCAATCTCAGTACCGCAAAAATCAGAGGCACAGCGTTTCGCGAAGTCATATTCAAAACCTGCAAACTGGTCGGCATCGATTGGACCACCGCACGCTGGCCCAGCGTCCCATTAACCGGTCAAATCGAATTCGACGAATGCATGCTCGACGGCAGCTCATTCTTCGGACTGTACCTGCAGGAATTAAAAATGGAAGCCTGCCAAGCCCGCGATGTCGATTTCACCGAAGCCGATTGCGAATACGCGAGCTTCATTCAAACCGATTTCGCCGACAGCACTTTTCATGAAACACGATTGATAAAAGCCGATTTTACCGATGCGCTTAATTACGCTATCGATATTCATAGTAATAAAATAACCGGCGCGAAATTCAGCTTGCCGGAGGCGATTAATTTATTGCGCGGGTTGGATATTGAGATTATTGAATGATGCCAACTAAGGTTAATTTAGCCGCACCTCATTTATTGCGCTCTGCGCGCTAAATTACGAAAGCGTCTGTGGCCAAGCCAACCACCGAAAGCTAGAAGCAGTGGCCAATAGAAAAAAATGGATACAACAAGATGGCGGCCAACACCCTCTTCGCCTTTTACAAAATTAGTTGTATACCAGTGAGTGAAAGCCGAAATCTCCGATGCGTAAATTGATTCTTGCCCATGAGTCGCACGCAGTTAATCGTGAACCATCCCAAAGATCTGGGAATTATCTTGAGCTCCCATCACACATCGCGTTGTAGCAAACAAAAAAGGCGGCAAATGCCGCCTTTTTTGTGAAACGCAAATTAACGCGGTTGCATCCGAATCGCGCCATCCAAACGAATTGTTTCACCATTAACGTAACCATTGCGAACAATCTCAAGCGCCATGCTCGCGTATTCGTCGGCATTACCGAGACGCGGCGGGAACGGCACCATCGCGCCGAGTGCATCTTTCATCGATTGCGGTGCACGCGCCATTGCGGGCGTATCGAAAATACCTGGCTGCAATGTGTTTACACGAATGCCTTCACGCGACAGATCGCGAGCTATCGTCAATGTCATGCCGACGATGCCCGCTTTCGCTGCCGAGTAAGCCGCTTGGCCCATTTGGCCTTCGGTCGCCGCCGCGGATGCGGTGTTGATGAGAACGCCGCGCTCGCCGTCGATCGGTTCGAGCGTCATCATGCCGGCGGCAGCGCGCGTGATGCAGCGGAATGTGCCGACGGTATTCAGTTTCAGCACCCATTCGAATTTATCGGATGGGAAAAATTTGATCTCACCGGTTTCCTTGTCGCGACGCGCGGTCGGAATTGCATTGCCGCCGCCAGCACAGCACACCAGCACGCGCTCCTGGCCATTCGCGGCCCGCGCCTTCGCAAACGCCTCGTCTACACTTTCATCCGATAAAACGTCGCAGCGACAGAAAATCGATCCGGTTTCCGCCGCCATTTTTTCGCCGATGTCGTCGTTGAGATCGAAGATCGCTACTTTAACGCCCGCCGCGCGCAATGCCTTCACGGTAGCGAGACCAAGACCCGAGGCGCCGCCAGTGACAACAGCCGCGATTGAGGAATCAATTTTCATAGCTTTCTCCAGTTTTTTTTGATGAATGGCCAAGAGGTTTAATCAGCTTTTAATGAACAGGAAGACGGGATGAGTATTTAATTCAACCGCTTTCTAACGCAGGCCGTAAGGTCCGTGCAACGTGGGGTTTGTGCAGTCCGGCTCTACCACATTCGTTCTTTGCAACAGCAGCATTAGTTCTTTGCAACAGTAGTGTTGATTAGTATGATACCGGCCTCTTTTGGAGGGGGCACTTTATGGCACAAGTAATGAAAGGGGTTAGAGTCCTCGAAGTCGCGCAGTTTACCTTTGTTCCCGCAGCAGGTGCCATCCTTGCGGACTGGGGCGCAGACGTTATCAAGATCGAACATCCAACGCGTGGCGATACGCAGCGCGGCTTCATCAAACTGGGCGGTATCGAGACCGATCCGAACCGCTGCCCCTTCGTTGAACACCCCAATCGCGGCAAGCGCAGCGTGGGCGTCGACATCTCCACGCCCGAAGGCATGGAGGTGATCTACGAACTGGCAAAAACTGCCGATGTCTTCCTGACCAATTACCTGCCGCACCAGCGTCAGAAAATGAAATTCGATATCGAGCACATCCGCGCGGTCAATCCGAAAATCATTTACGCGCGCGGCAGCGCTTACGGCGATAAAGGTGCCGAGCGCAATTTCGGCGGCTTCGACGGCACCGCATTCTGGAACCGCGGCGGCATGGCCGACGCGCTGTCCCCGAAAGAACTGGGCGGCCCGCTCTCGCAGGGTATTCCGGCCTTTGGCGATTCTATCGGCGGCATGAACATCGCCGGCGGCATTTCGGCAGCGCTGTTCCATCGCGAGCGCACCGGCGAGGCGGTCGAGCTGGACGTATCGCTGCTGAGTACCGCCTGGTGGGCGGCGGGCACGTCGATCGACATGGGTATCGAAGCCGGCAAGATCATGGGCAACCGCATGCCCCAGTCGGGTGGCAACCCCGGCAACCCGCTGATGGGCAATTACTACTGCGCCGATGGCGGTGTCATCAATATGTGCACGCTGACCCCCGGCCCGCATATCAGGAGCTTCTTCCAGCATATCGGCAAGCCCGAGCTGGCCGACGATCCGCGTTTCTCCGAAGTCAAGGCGCTGATGGAAAACTGGCAGGCCGCCAGCGAAATCATCGTCGCCGAATTCGCGAAGAAAGATTTCAAATACTGGCGCGAACATCTGAAGACCTATTCGGGTCAGTGGGCGCCGGTACAGAGCCTGCTGGATATCGCGACCGACGAACAGGCGCTGGCCAACGACATGCTGTTCGAGGTCGAATCGGCCGATGGCGGCGCGCCGATCAAACTCGTGCGCGGCCCCGTCCAGTTCAATCACGAGCCGGTCACAACCACGCGCGCCCCGCTCGCTTCGGAACACACCGAAATGGTGCTGATGGAGCTGGGCATCGAGTGGGAACGTATCGAGCAACTGAAGGCGGCCGGCGCCATCGCCTGACGAAATGGCGCTAGCGCCCGAGAAGGCCGGCGCCGTCGCCAGAGATAGTGTCGATAGTCCTGCGCCTCAAGACATGCATGTCTTGAGGCGTTTGTGTTTAATCGCAGCTCGCGAAAGAACACCCACGTACCACCACCCCGTTCAAAACATACGTACGAGAAGAGCTATGAAACCCGGATCGAAACTCAAAAGCACAGTATGCGACACCGAAGTAATGGTTATTCGCGGCAGCGGCCTCGTTGTCGAATGCGGCGGCAAGCCGATGGCAGAAGACAAGCCAGCCACCCTCGGTGAAGTCGACCCCGCGTTCGCGGAAGGCACCAAAATTGGCAAGCGTTACGTCGACGCTGCCGGCACCGTTGAATTGCTCTGCGTAAAAGCGGGCAAGGGCTCGCTCGCCATCGGCGGCGTCGCGCTGCAGACCAAAGATGCCAAGCCGTTGCCATCGTCAGACTGAGCAGTCGCCGGCACCGGACTTAACATTGTCTGCCGCCACCACCTGATGAATTCTTCGCTGCAAATTTCACCGTTCTAGGTTCGCTGATGAATATTTTTCTCACTCTGCAAATGGCGGCCGATACCGATCCCGATCGTATCGGCCTGGTCTGCGACGACAAGCGCTGGTCGTACGCCGCGCTACGCAACGCCGCTCAGGGCGCTGCCGCTGTCATCGAAAAAGCGGGCTGCCAATACGTCGCTCTGCTCGATGAGAGCAGCGAAGCCGCGCCGATCGCACTGTTCGGCGCTGCGCTCGCGGGCATTCCCTATGTGCCGCTGAATTACCGCCTCGCCGATGCCGATCTCGGCGCCCTGCTCGACCGCATCGCGCCCGCTTGCGTGATCGGCGATGTCGAGCGCGTCAAGCGCCTGAGCCCGAATGGCAATCACACCTGCCTGACCCGCGCGCAGTTCGTCGCTACCGCAGAAGCGGCTGCGGCAACGGCATCGGGCGAAGAAAAAGAAGGTGAAGGTATCGCTGCGCAGATTTTCACGAGCGGCACCACCGCGGCGCCGAAAGCTGCGCTGCTGCGTCACTCGAATCTGCTCGGCTACATTCTCGGCACCGTCGAATTCTGCTCGGCGTCCGAAGACGAAGCCGCGCTCGTGTGCGTACCGCCGTACCACATCGCCGGCATCGCGGCGCTGCTCAGCTCGGTTTACGCGATGCGCCGCATCGTGATGCTGCCGGCGTTCGACCCCGATACCTGGCTCGATCTGGCGAGCAGAGAAAAAGTCACCAACGCGTTCGTCGTTCCGACCATGCTGTCGCGCATCATCGCGCGCATGGACGCCGGCGTGAAACCCGATCTGTCCTCGCTGCAGGCCATCGCCTATGGCGGCGGCCGCATGCCGCTGGAACTGGTCGAGCGCGCGCTCGTGCTGTTCCCGACGACCAATTTCACCAATGCTTACGGCCTCACCGAGACCAGCTCGACCATCGCCCTGCTCGGGCCTGAAGATCACCGCATCGCCTTCGCATCGAGCGATCCCGCCGTGCGCGCGCGTCTCGGCTCTGTCGGCAAACCGTTGCCCACCGTCGAAATCGAAATTCGCGATGACGAAGGCAAAAAACTCACAGCCGGCGAGCGCGGAGAAATCTACGTGCGCGGCGAACAGGTCTCCGGCGAATACCGCGGGCGCTCCGCGCTCGATGCCGAGGGCTGGTTCCCGACGCGCGACGCAGGCTATCTCGATGCAGAGGGCTTCCTGTTTCTCGCCGGTCGCGCCGATGACGTTATCGTGCGCGGTGGCGAAAACATTTCCCCCGGCGAAATCGAAGACGTGCTGGCCACGCACCCCGCCATCGCCGATTGCGCCGCTGTCGGCGTGCCCTCGGTCGAATGGGGCGAAGCGGTCGGTGTCGCGATTGCGATTCGTCCGGGCCACGCAACGCCGAGCGATGACGAGCTGAAAAAGCTGGTCAAGGATCGCCTGCGCTCCTCGCGCGTACCGGAAAAAATCGCCGTGCTGGATACGCTGCCCTACAACGAAATGGGCAAGCTGTTGCGACGCAAGGTTCGCGAACTTTTCAACAGTTGATCGGGCATGAAAACAAAAAGCCGCGTCCTTTTCGGAGGTCGCGGCTTTCTTTTTGCCCGTGTTTTTGACGTTCCCGAGTTTTTCGATTCCGGCAGCAAAGAAACAATATTAAAAACACGTCATGTATTGTCCGTTGCCTGACAGGAGAACAGTGAACTAAGCTTGGAGCACAACGATAAAACAACGATATTGCTCGCGTAATTTCAGCTTTCCCTGCCCTCTTGCATTAAATCGATACCAATAATTTTCAATGAGCGAGGAACGAAAATGAAGGACGTATCGCAACTGCCTCAACTACCGCCCACCACCCTTTCGAAAATCACCCCCTGCTCGCGAAAATTACTCGCAGTGTCGATTGCGATGATTGCGACGGCGCAGGTCCATGCGCAGCCCGCTACACCTGCCAAAAGCGCGTTTGAAGAGATCACGGTGACTGCACAGCGCCGTACTGAACTCGCGGTTGATGTGCCGATTGCGATTACTGCGATCGATAGCAATCAAATCAACGATACCAATGCGCAGCAGCTTGCCGATTTAGCCAAATTAACGCCGTCTTTACGTTTTGATCGCGCCGGTTCGCAATCACAACCGACCATTCGCGGTGTTGGCACATCGGTAGCCGTCGCTGGCGGAAGCTCGAATGTCGGCATTTACACCGACGGCTTTTATTCGCCAAACCCACTAGCCGCCGATTTTGATTTACTCAACATCTCCAGCATCCAAGTGCTCAAAGGCCCACAAGGCACATTATTCGGTCGCAACTCGACTGGCGGCGCCATTCTGGTAACCACGAAGGAGCCGACCAGCACTCCCAGCGCAGATATTTCCGCAACTTACGGCAGCTACAACACACAGCGTTATCAGGTTTACGCCACCGGCGGGCTTTTCGATAACCTCGCGGTTGATATCGGCGGGCAGCTGCGTAAAAGCGATGGCTTCGTAGATAACGTGCTGACCGGGAGCGACGATGATGCCGCCTACGAAAACTCATCCGTACGCATCGGCGCCAAACTCGATCTGAACGATAAGGTTTCAGCGCTATTGCGGTATTCGTATTCGGATAACGAAGACAATACCTTTGTCGCCGTCAACGCATATGAAGAAGATGGACGAGTGTTTGCCACCGGCGCAGCATTCGGCAGTGCTGTTGCAACAAAACCTTACGATGTATCCAATGATTTCAAGCCGGCGTTCAATGGACGGTCGAGCACCACCCAGCTCACCCTCAAAGCGGATTTCGATTTCGCAATGCTCACCTCCTACACGCAATATCGCGATGAGAGAGGCCGCAGCGAAATGGATTTCGACATGTCACCGATGCTGCTTTTCCACTACAAATACGACAACGTCGATACGGTTTTCACACAGGAGTTTCTGTTAGCGTCGACGGGAGAAGATCGCCTGCAGTGGACCACCGGGCTGTTCTATTTCGATAACAAAGCCATTTACGAAAATAATCGAAGCGCGGGCCCGGCCGTCAATGGTGGACGATTTACGCGCGATGGCGGTTCAGGCGTCGAGGTGCACACGCTGGCCGCTTACGGCGATCTAACTTATGAACTTAGTGACGAGCTTTATCTGACGGCAGGTCTGAGGTACAGCAAGGACAAAATCGATAACGCCTATTTTTACACGGCGCCAAGCCCTGGCGATGAAAATCTGATTCGCACCGATGTTGCAAAAATCGACGACAATCAGCTCACGCCTCGTCTCGTCTTGCGTTACAAACCCAATGCATACTCCAGTATGTATGTGTCCTACACCGAGGGATACAAATCCGCCATCCTGAATGTCGGCGGCGGCACGCTCGATGGCATCGAAGTCGATCCGGAAAAAATCAAGGCGTACGAAATAGGTTACAAGTACAGCTCCGGGCCGGTCATGTTCGACGCGTCGGTCTATTACTACGATTACAAGGATTTGCAGGTCGCGAGCTATTCGGGTGCGGCGAGCTACATAAAAAATGCCGCAACCTCCAATATTTACGGCCTGGATACGCAGGTTCGTTACGCGTTCGACGACAACTGGGAAGCCAATCTCGGCATTGCCTACGTGCACACCGAATATGACGATTTTGCAGAATCACAGGTCTGGAACCAGTGTACCAGCGCAGTTTTCTGCGGCGATTTTTATGGGGTTTTCGTGCCAGCGTATGCCGATGCTTCAGGCAACGAAATGCAGCGTGCACCCGAGTTCACTGCCACACTCGGCTTAACCTATCGCACCGATCTGGCGGCCGGTAAATTAGCCATATCCGGCCATGTTTATCACACATCCGATTTCTACTTCGACTCGTCAAATCTCTACAAACAGGATGCATACGATTTGTTGAGTGCCCGTGCAGAGTGGACTTCGCCTTCCGGCCAGTACACCGTTGCCGTATTCGGCGACAATCTCACCGACGAGGAATACAGGAATCAGGTCTTGCCTCAGTATTACGGCGCCCTGTCAACCTGGGGCGCACCAAGAACCTTCGGCGTATCGGTAGGAGCACATTTCTAAATTTAACGCGTAAAAAAAAGCGCTTTGGTTTTTGCCAAAGCGCTTTTTAAAATTCAATCGTGATATTTAATTAATTCACAATTCCCTCTAATTAATTCAACGCTTAATTAAATTCGTACGCGTCCAACCACTCCGCCATCGCACGCAGGAAACGCGCAGCATCCGCGCCGTTAATCACACGATGATCGTAGCTCAACGAGAACGGCAGGAATTGTCGCAACTCGGGCTGACCGTTTGCATCGGGAACGAACAGCGCGCGCGTACGCGTGATACCGAGAATCGCCACTTCCGGCGCGTTGATAATCGGCGAGAAGCTGGTGCCGCCGATGTGGCCGAGCGATGACAAGGTAAAGCAGCCGCCCGACATTTCCTGGATCGACAAACCTTTCGTGCGCGCTTTTTCAGAAATAGCGATGATCTCATTGCTGATTTCATCGACGCTTTTCTTGTCGCAATCGCGAATCACCGGCACGAGCAGACCGGTCGGCACATCGACTGCGATGCCGATGTGATAATAATTTTTCTGAAACAGCGTGTTGCCGTCGGCGCTCAGCGATGTGTTGAATTGCGGGTAACGTTGCATCACGGCAACCGATGCCTTGATCAACGCCGGCAGCAAGGTGCGCTTCTTATCGGGGTTTGCGGCATTCCACGCCTTGCGGCGCTGCTCGAACAATGTCACATCGACATCGTCGTTATGCGTAACGTGAGGAATCATCGACCAGTTGCGATGCATGACGCGGGCAACATAGGCCTGCACACGCCCCATCGGTTTCGCTTCGACAGGTCCGAACGCGGACAAATCGTCGGCGGGCCACGGCAGCACGGCGGCAGGTTTATCGCTCATTACAATGTCTCCAGACTAGGTGTGATGTAGGAATTTTTTGCTGCCGCACGACGACAGCGATCGATCAGAGGCGCGCATTTTACACGGCCGCGCCGTGTTCGACGGTCAGGTCGAGGGCTTTTCGGCAATTCGGGCATCGACCTGCGCCGCCAGTGCAGGAAATTTTTCCCGGCGCAGCGCGCCATTCAAAATAAGACGCAACACTTCATCGGAAAAACGTTTCGCCATGCGTTTGCGACCCGCCGCCGTATGACTATGCGCACGCGCCCAGACCGGCCACAGGAATACGCTGACCAGCATCAGCACCGCATGCACGTCCCCGTCGACACCGGGCTGGGCAAAATCCGAATCGACGAATGAATCGATATGTGAGCGGTATAAATTCCAGAACGGATCGTTCGTCGGCTCGCTCGAACTCAGCACATCGTAGAGCCAGACGCGGCAGAACTCGGGGTTCTCCATCGCGAAATTCGCCAGGCTTTCGACCACTTCGCCGGGATCACGGCGCGGCGGACGCTCGCCGTTTTTGTCGACTTCGCCGAAAACTTCGCGGCACAGCTTTTCGCTGACCCACGCTTTCGTGGTGCTCAACAATTCTTCGCGCGTCGGGAAGTGGTGATACGCGGTGCCTCGATTGACGCCGGCGAGCTGAGCCACCTGCGACACGCTGAGCGCTTCGAGACCATCTTTCGCTACCAGTTTTCCGGCAACCTCCAGAATGGCTTCGCGCGTGCGTAAGGGGTCTCGCTTGGCTCTTTTGGTTTTAACCGGGCTGGCGTCGCTCAACAATGACTCCCAACGAACTCGACTGCTCAGACAAACTTAAGGCGGCACCTGAGGTTTTTCGGGGCCGCCAGCCAAAAAATTTTATCTAATTAATTCATATAATTAGGATGGATATCTGTCAAACGCGCTCAATAATGATCGCAGGTGCCATGCCGCCCGCTGCGCACATGGTGATGAGTCCGCGCTTGAGATCGCGGCGCTCCAGCTCGTCCAGAACGGTGCCGATCAGCACGGCGCCTGTCGCTCCGATCGGATGGCCGAGCGCAATCGCACCGCCGTTGACGTTGATCCTGTCGCGATCGATGTTGAGATCGCGAATGTATTTCTCGACCACCACCGCAAAGGCTTCGTTGACTTCGAACAGGTCGATGTCATCGATTGTGAGGCCGGCGCGCGCCAGGATTTTTTTCGTCGCGGGTACGGGTGCATTGAGCATCAGCGTCAGGCTGTCGCCGACGTTTGCCGTGGCGAGTACGCGCGCGCGGGGTTTCAGGCCGTGCTTGCGCACATATTCCGCGGACGCCATCAGCAATGCGGCGGCGCCGTCGACATTACCCGACGAGGTGCCGGCGTGATGCAGCGACTGCAGCTGGAGGTCGGGATAGACCTGATTGAGCAGCTTGCGGCAGGTGGTGCCGTTTTGATCGAGCGGCATATCCGCGAATTGTGCGAACGCCGGTTGTAACGCTGCGAGATCGGAGAGAGTCGTACCGGGGCGCGGATGCTCGTCTTTGCTGAGCACCAGCTTGCCGTCGGCATCGGTCACCGGGATGATCGAGCGGTCGAAACGACCTTCGGCGATGGCACGTGCTGCGCGCTGCTGACTTTCGACGCCGAACGCATCGAGCGCTTCGCGGCTGATACCTTCTAACGTAGCGATGGCATCGGCGGCGACGCCCTGATGAATCTGCGGATATTTCGCCTGCAGGCGGGCGTTACCCGTGCCGAGCCCCAGCGATTTCAGGCCCGCCGCCGCTTCTGCCTGTTGTACGGCCGCGATTTGTGAGGTCATCTCGGTGCCGCCGGCCACGATCAGATCTTCGTAACCCGCTTTCAGCTGACCCGCCGCCAGGTTCACTGCGGTCAGGCCGCTACCGCAGAAGCGATCGAGCGTCACGCCGCTCACGGTCAGGTCATAGCCGGCGTCGACCGCCGCCATACGGCCCATGTCGCCGCCCTGCTTGCCCTTCTGCGCGCTGGTGCCCCAGATCACGTCGTCGACGTGGCGGGTATCGAAACCGTTGCGCTCCTGCAGAGCCTTGAGCACGGCGGCGGCCAGATGCTGCGGATGCATATGCGCCAGCGCGCCCTTGCCCACCTTGCCAATGCCGCGAGGCGTGCGAACGGAATCGATAATGAAAGCTTCTGACATGGTTTTCTCCTGCTACGAATCTTCTGCGATCGACGCGAAACGCTTCGCGCGGATGGCAATGGTTTTCTTGACAATATACTCGCTCGGACCGCCACTGGTCGACACTGTTGTCTAGTTCGAGCGCTGCAACTGCTGATCGATGAAGCGAAAAACCGCTGCGTTGAAAGCGTCGTTCGCGTCGCCGGCGACCATGTGGTGCGCATCGGGAATATCGACAAATTCGGCGTGCGGCACCAGCGCCATGAATTCGCGCACGCCTTCGTCGCTGACGATGCGGCTGCGCCCGCCGCGAATCAGCAGGGTCGGAAGGCGGAGCTGGCGCGCCGCGTCTTCCAGCGGAGTGCGCATCACCTCTTCTCCGCTTTCATCGAAGGCATATTTCTCGCTCGCATCGCGCCCCATCTGCATGAAAGCCGGATCCCAGTGCCAGTAATAGCGGCCGTTGCGTTCGCGCAGATTGCGCAGTAATCCGCTCGTCGTCTTCGGGCGTCTGCGATGCGGCAGGTACGCGGCGACCGCATCGGCCGCCTCGTCGAGCGAGGCATAGCCATCCGGCGCGCTCTCCATGAACGCCATGACTTCCTGCGCGCCGTTCATTTCCACCCTCGGCGTGATGTCGACCAGCACCAGTGCGCGCGCCAGTGCGGGCGCTGCGGCCATCGCCAGCATGCTCGCCAGCCCACCCAGCGATGCGCCGACCAGCACGGGGGCGGTGCCGATATGCCCGATCACGCTCTGCAGATCCTCCGCGAATAAATCGAGGCTGTATCTGCCGTCGGGCGCCCAGTCGCTATCGCCATGCCCGCGCATGTCGAGCGCGAAGGCGCGATAGCCGCGCCCGCGCGCAACCTCCAGCGCGCTTCCCCAGCTCTGCCGGGTCTGCCCGCTGCCGTGCAGAAATAAAATGGCCGGCGCGCTTTCGGGACCGACCACATCCGCGATCAGATTCAGATTTGCACCGGGCAACGTGATCCGCTCCGGGGTATATGTGTTTTCGGCTGCCACTATGAAGACCTCATGCAAACAACTGAGACTTGCTACAAACGGCCGGGAGCATACAAAATGCCGACCCTGACGTCTTCTAAAAACAATTTGCAATTCCAGAGATTACATCGGAAATGTCATCCAATAATTCGCGCACGACGCTCGCATCCACCGAATCCGACTCAAGCGAGACGCCGCAGCGTCGCCGCTATGACAGCCCCGTCCGCCGGCAACAGACGCAGGAAACGCAGGAGCGCATCATCGTCGCCGGCGCCGAACTCGTCCATCAGCTACCGAACTGGGACTGGACCAACATTACCGCGCGCGCCGTGGGCGAACGTGCCGGCATCAGCGAGCGCACGGTGCACCGCTATTTCCCCACCGAACGCAAATTGCGCGATGCGGTTATCCAGCGCATGTGCCAGGAATCGGGCGTGGCGCTGGGGGAACTCAGGCTCGACGATTTTGCGGATGTGACCCGCATCATGTTCAGTTACCTGATGTCGTTCGCCGCGCAACCCACCCAGCAGCCACCTCTCGACCCATCCCTCGCCACGATGGATCAGATTCGTTGCGACGCCCTGCGCAATGCAGTCGCAAAAGTGACGCCGGGGATGTCCGCGCACGACCGCGAGAACGTCGCCGCCATGCTCGATATCTTCTGGAACATGCCGCCGTACGAGCGCCTGATTCAGGTCTGGGGATTCGATGCGGAGCGTGCGGTGGGCTTGATGACCTGGCTTATCGGACTGGTCAAGGGTGCTGTCGAGCAAGGCCAAAAACCTTGATAAAAAATTAAGAAACAAATCTATATTTTTGTTTTTAAAGAAAAATAATTATTCTTGCGAGACAGATGTCAGACGACCGCAAATTTACTTCATACGCTGAGGCGAAAATTCAGCCAAGCGGGCGCTCGTTCCAGAGGCGCCCGCTTGGCTGCCGGCTTATTTAGCCCGGCGACGTGCCACTCCTGCCAGACCCAGCAAACCCGAGCCAAACAGCCAAGCTGCGGCGGGTACCGGAACGGCAGGCGGAGGAGTGGGAACGGACCCGCTGAGATTGAACTTATAGGTCGTGGTAGCGGCAGTGAGGCTCGCGCCCGACTTGTTGGTCGCAGTGAGCGTGCCGGTATAGCTCGAGAAATCGTCGCTAAATACCAGGCTCAAGTTCACGCCTTCCCAGCCAAGTGCACCAGGAGTGGTAGAGAAGCTACTGCACACCGTAGAGCCAAAGGCGGAGCCTTGGCTCGTGCAGGAGGTACCAGTATGCGACTCAACCGAAGCACCAGCGCCATCGGAGGTAGTATTATTGAACACGTACGACAAAGTGTGCGTGCCTGCATTATAGGTAGCCGCGCCGTTCTGAAGAATAGTTTGCGTGACGCCTGTGAACGATTGACGGCCCTGCATGGCAACTGGAGAGGTAATCTTTTGTTGCACGCGGTAATCACCGAGCACAATGCTACCTGTGAACTGCACGTTCGACAAATTAGCGAAATCAAAAGTCCAATCGCTGTTGACGGTTAAATTAACGGCCGGGGTGGCTGTATTGGTAGCTGGGCCAGCGGCATTATCAACATACCAAGCTGTCACGCTTCCAATGCCAGGTACGATCGTTATGCCATTGGTTACCGCAATACCGTTATACGCGACCGGTGCAGCGAATGCCGGCGATGCAACAGTTGCTGCAAGTGCTACTGCCAAGGCTAATTTTTTCATTTTGAGAACCTCAATTGTTATTAACATTATTTGTCCCAAACGCGCAGACGCTCCACGAATGGGCCGGTTATGCACATCAAACTCAACCTTGAAACAACAACTCCGTAACTGATATTTCTTTGTTGCACTACACGCCAATGTCAGCGCTATCCATAACAGAATTAAATTAGGGTCTGTTTATTGTCAATAATTATTAGCCCCCATGAAGCACTAACACTGAAAAGCTGTACCGAGTCAGATTTTTTAGGAACTATAAACAAGGTTTCTCCTCCTTTTAAAAACGTAAAACATCAAATATTCAGATTTCCTGAAAGGCATCGATAAGGCCGAAAGACACCGCGCCATGGCGGCCAGACAGCCACCATTTGGCGCCTGTAACCTCTTAAACAAATGGTTAATTGACCACCCCAAAAGTTAATGTCAATATCCTGCCACCAATTTAAACACCCCGCCCGGCCTACACTAATTCCAAAGCCCGACACCGCATTACAGAGGTTCAATCGACATGAATATGCACGGCGAGCAGCGTATTGCTGCTTCCCCACAGCGAGTATGGGAAGCGCTGAACGATCCTGAAATCCTGCGCGCCAGCATTCCTGGCTGTCAGAGCCTGACCAAGGAATCCGATACCCGCTTCACGGCGACGGTGGAAGTCAAGGTCGGCCCGATCGGCGCCCGCTTCAAAGGCGCCGTGAATCTCGAAGACATCAATCCTCCCAATGGCTATACACTCATCATCGAAGGCAACGGCGGCATCGCCGGCTCGATGAAGGGCGCCGCCAAAGTGCGTCTGCAGGCGGATGGCACCGGCACCCTTCTCACGTATGACGTGGACGCCCAGGTCGGCGGCCGGATGGCCCAGCTCGGCGGGCCGATCATCGATGCGACCGCAAAACAACTGGCGGGTAAATTCTTCGCCACGTTCGGCAAGGTAATCAGCGGGGAGAGCATCGGCGGCGCAAAATCCGCCGCGCACACGACCGCCCCGACACCAACCGCCAGCGTGCCCGGCGACAACTCCGCTGCGGCTCGTCCCGCCGTTTCGGGCGCAGGCGATTCGCGCTGGGCCGGCATCGCCATCGGGCTGCTGCTCATTATCGTGGCGGCAGCGGCATTCGAGTTCGGCCGTCACTCGGCGGCACCGGTCATCGTGATCGATAACGCCGTGCTCAGGCAGGCCATCATCGAAGCGGAAAAAGCGAGGGAAACACCATGAAGCCCGCCCCGTTCGATTACGTCGCGCCCCAGACCATCGACGAGGCTTGCGCAGTGCTTGCCGAGGCCGGTGGCGGTGCGACGGTTCTGGCGGGCGGACAGACGCTGATGCCTCTGCTCAATCTGCGCATGAGCCAGCCATTCATCATTGTCGACATCAATAAAATTTCCGGACTCAAGGGCATTACTCGCGTCGATGGCGGCACGCGTATCGGCCCGATCACGCGCCAGTGCGAAGCCATCGAGAGCGAAACGCTCGCGCGTGCCCTGCCCGTCATCGTGCAAGCCATAAAGCATGTCGGCCATCATCAGACGCGCAATCGCGGCACGGTGGGCGGTTCCATCGCCCTGGGCGAGCCTGCGGCGGAACTGCCCGCCACGGCCGTTGCGCTGGATGCCGTCATCGAGGTGCGCTCGGTGCGCGGCACGCGGCAGATTCCGGCGAGCGAGTTTTATCTGGGTCCGTACATGAATTCGCTCGAACCCGATGAGCTGGTGACGGGCATCACCTTTCCCGACTGGCCCGAAGGTCACATCACCCTGTTCCGCGAGCTGGCGCAGCGCCCCGGCGATTTCGCGCTGGCCGGCGTGGTCGGAGCGCTGACCGTGGAGAATGGGAAAATCGCGCGCGCGGGCATTGCGTGGTTCGCGATGGGACCGACCCCGATTCGCGCAAAATCCGCCGAGCAAATGCTGATCGGCCAGGCGTTCGATGCCATCGACCCACAAGCCGTCGCCGAGCGCGCGATCGCCGATACCGCGCCGTTCGACGATTCCCATGCAAGCGCAGAATATCGTCGCACCGTCGGCAAACGCCTTTTTGCAGCCGCGCTGCGCGACGCCCTGAAGATTGGAGAAGCCGCATGAGCAAGCATCGCGTCGAAATGACCATCAACGGCAATCGCCACAGCGGCGATATCGAAGCCCGCGTCTCGCTCTCCGATTTCCTGCGCGGCGATCTCGGCTACACCGGCGTCCACGTCGGCTGCGAACACGGCGTCTGCGGTGCGTGTACGGTCATGGTCGATGGCAAGGCCGTGCGCAGCTGCCTGATGCTCGCGGTACAGGCCGACGGTGCCGAAGTGACCACCGTCGAGGGGCTGGCTGCCGAGGACGGCACACTGCACCCGGTGCAACAGGCGATGCTCGAATCCCACGGCCTGCAATGCGGCTTCTGCACACCCGGCGTGGTGATGACATTTACCGCTCTCACCGGCGGCGAGAAAAAGCCGAATGAGGATCAGTTGATTGCCGCGATGTCCGGCCATGTCTGCCGCTGCACGGGCTATCAGGGCATTCGCCGCGCAGCCAGAAAACTCTGTAACGCTGAAGCGGGAGAGTCATCATGAACGCGTCCATTCCCGACCATCTCGGCAATAAAGAAATCGCCACCGACAAGGGCCGTTACATCGGCCAGCGCGTGCATCGCAAGGAAGACCCGCGCCTGCTGACCGGCCGCGGCCAGTTCGTCGACGACATCGTGGTGCCCGGCATGCTGCATGTCGCGTTCGCGCGCAGTCCGATCGCGCGGGGAAGAATCCTTTCGATCAACACCGATATCGCGCGCGATATCCCGGGCGTCCACGCGATCTACCTGCAGTCCGATCTGCCGAAGATCGACATGATCAGCTTCTACCTGACGCCCCAGGACGTGGAAACCACGCCGCTGGCCAATGGGCGCGTTGCCTACGTCGGCGAACCGGTCGCGCTCGTCATCGCCGACAGCCGCCACATCGCCGAAGATGCGGCATCGCTCGTCGAAGTCGAGTACGCCGAGGAAGACCCCGTGGTCACGCTGGCCGATGCCCGCGTCGGCGCGCCCGTGCATCCGTCGCTGGAAGACAACATCAATGCGCAGATGGGCGATGAAGATATCGACGAAGATCTCGATGCGCTGCTGAAAAACGCGCCGCATCTCATAACGCACAAAGTCGTTCATCAGCGCATTTCGCAATCGCCGATGGAAACGCGAGGCGTCGTCGTCAATCCCGAAGGCGCCGAGGAAATGACGCTCTATATCACCTGCCAGAGCCCGCATCTGGTCGCACGCTGGACCTCGCTGGCGCTGGGTTTGCCGCAGACTTCGATTCGCGTGATCGCCAAGGATGTCGGCGGCGGTTTCGGCCTGAAGAATCATCCGTGGAAGGAAGAATGCGCGGTGATTGTCGCGGCGCAGAAATTCCGGCGCCCGCTGAAATGGATCGAGGATCGCTACGAAAACCTGGTCGGTGCCAATCAGGCGCGCGAACAGGAAATGACGCTGCAGGTCGCGTTCGACAACGACGGCAGACTGATCGCGTCGCACGGCGATTACAGCGTCAACGTCGGCGCCTATCCGCAATTGTCCGAATGCAATATCGCGGTGCATATGTTCGTGTGGGCCGCTTACAAACTGCCGGCCTACGGATTCCTCACGCGCGGCTGGTACACCAATACCGTCGGCTACGCGGCGTATCGCGGACCGTGGGCGATGGAATCGCTGGTGCGCGAAACGGCGCTCGATAAAGCGGCGCGCAGGATCGGTATCGACCCGATCGAAATCCGCCGCCGCAATCTGGTAACACTGAAAGATCAGCCGGCCATGTCGAGCATGCAGATTCCGCTCGAAGACATCACACCGGCCGAATGCCTCGAAAAACTGCTCGGTTATTTCGATGTCGCTGCGTTTCGCAAAGAGCAGGAAGCCGTGCGCAGGGAAGGTCGTTATCTGGGCCTCGGCATCGCCGCCTATATAGAACCCACGGGCGCCGCCGGTGCCATCACGACGATGACGGGCGAGCTCGCACAGGTGCGCATCGAGCCGACCGGCAAAGTCACCGCGACGATGAGCACGCACTCGCAGGGTCACGGCACGGCGACGACGATGGCGCAGATTTTTGCCGATCGTCTCGGTGTGGCCTATGAAGATGTCAGCATATTCGAGGGCGACAGCTCGCGCGGCGGTTTCTCGCCCGGCGCGGCGGGCAGTCGTCAGGGCGTCATTGCGGGCGGCGCGGCGATCATGGCCGCCGATCTGCTCGCGGCGAAGGTGAAGAAACTTGCCGCGCATTTGGCGGGCGTTGAAGCCAGTGCGATTCGCATCGAAGACGGCATGGTGCATGTCGACGGCGAACCCGAAAAATCGCGCACGCTGCGCGCTGTCGCCGATATCGCATACGGCGAGCCCGATCGCCTGCCACCGGGTTTCGAAGCGGGTCTCGAAGCGCAATACCGCTATCAGCCGCCGCCGATGACCTTCGCCAGCGCCGCCAATGCGTGCGTGGTCGAAGTCAGCGCCGACACCGGATTCGTGAAAATCCTGCGCTGGATTTCGTCGGAAGATTGCGGCACGCCGATCAATCCTGCCGTGGTCGAAGGCCAGGTTGCAGGCGGTCTCGCGCAGGCCATCGGCACGGTATTACACGAGAAAATGTCGTTCGACGATCGCGGCAACCCGCTCGCCGCGACGTACAAGGATTACCACCTGCCGCTGATTTCCGATATTCCGGTCTTCGAATTCGTGCACGCCAACACGCCGTCAAAATCGGTCGGAGGCATGCGCGGTGTCGGCGAAGGCGGCGCGATCATCGGCCCGCCCACACTGGTCAATGCCATCGCCGATGCGCTCGCGCCGTTCGGCGAAGTGCCGGTGGAGTTGCCGCTGACACCGGCGAAATTGCTCAGCGTGATCGAAGGCCGCGATCTCACCGCACCGACCGCGCCTCCCGCAAGGCCCGCAGCGACGGAACCGGCGCCCATCCATCACGCAGAGACGCCGCAAATTGCCATCGTCGGTCCGGGCGATGCGCCGGTATCCGCCGCCGCACCAGCCGATGCCGTCGCGATCGATGGCGACTGGAAAATGGTGCTGTCGACCCCGATGGGCCCGCAGGCAATGACCGGCCATTTCGAAACGGCAGGTTCTGCATTAAGCGGCTACCTCAGCAGCCCTGAAGGTCAGATGGCTTTTACCGGTAAAGTCGAAAACAACAATTTGATTTTCGATCTCAAGGTTGAGAAGCCGATGAAAATCACACTGAAATACAATCTTGTCATCGATGGCGACAAAATTTCAGGCAAATGCAAGATGGGAATTTTTGGCTCGGCAAAAGTCAGCGGGGAACGTCTTTCTAACTAGACGAAAAAAAGAAATTCACGCGGAGAATGATCTCCGCGTGAATCGAAGCGATTAACTCGCCTTGGCGTGGTGCGAGAACATCTTGAACAAATCGCCCGAAGTGATGACGCGCGCATCGCCTTCCAGCGGTTTGAAACCGCCAGCCGATACCGGCGTGGTATCGACGCCAGCTGCTTTCGCCTTCGCACGCAATGCACCAACCGTCAAGTCTTCACGCTTGAAGTGCTTGAACAGATCGAAGTTGTAGTAACGCATGGCGTTGAGGTGCGTGATCTTATTGATCTGCTCGTCGGTCAGGTGATTGACCGTTTTCCACAGATGCTCCGGCGCTTCCGGCCACAAGGTATCGGAATGCGGATAGTCGGTTTCGAACACCACCATGTCCTCGTCGACGAACTTGAGATTCTGCAAACCGAACGCATCGTCGATGAAGCAGATCATGAAATGCTTCTTGAACACTTCGCTCGGCTTTTTGTTGCCGAAAGTCATGTTCGAATGCGTCCAGAACTGGTGACGCGAATGGCTGAAATCAGCGCGTTCCATGAAGTAGGGAATCCAGCCGATACCGCATTCGGACAGACAGATCTTCATGGTCGGGTAACGATTCAGCGCTTCGAGTTGCAGCCAATCCGCCGCACCGACCGCGCTCGACATCGGCATGGTGGTAATCCACGCTTCGATCGGCGTTTCGTTAGACGCGTGCACCTGCGGGTTGCCGGCACCGATGTGCAGACACATGACCATGTCGTGATCGGTGATCGCTTTCCACAGCGGCTCCCAGTATTCGTTATGAACACTCGGCAGACCTTGTTTGGTCGGGTTCTCGTTGAGCGAAACTGCAGTTACGCCTTTGCTGGCAAGACGCTTAACTTCTGCAACGGTCGCGTCCATGTCCCAGGTCGGCAACAGGCCGCATGGAATGAAACGGCCCGGATACGCACCGCACCACTCATCGACGTGCCAATCGTTGTAGGCGCGCAAGTGAACCAGCGCCTGATCCTTGTTCGGCGCCTGATGGAATTTGCCGCCATCAAAGCCAACGCAGGTACCGAAGTTCAACGAGGCAGCAATGCCGTTCACATCCATATCGCGAACGCGCTCGTGCACGTCATAGACGCCTTTGCGCAGCTGATCGAATGAAGTCGGCTCCATACCGTATTCTTCGAGAGGACGACCGACAACCGCATTCAGACCAACCGATGGCATCTTCATGCCCTGGTATTCCCAGTACGCCTGACCTTTCTCGTTGTTTTTCAGCTTGGGAGCTGTTGCGAGATCGTCACCTTTGAGGTGGCGGTCATACATATCGGGCGGTTCGCTGATGTGATCATCGACACTGATGAGCACCAAATCGTTCATGTTCATGTGAACTCCTCCTTAACTACGCGGTAGGCGATTTAATAATGTATTGAGTGAAGTCTTAATCTGAAACGTCTTGAAGCTGCGATAAAAACTGGCCCTAGGATATCAGAAAGCAGGCCGGTACTCCTCCAGCGGCTGACGGGTATCGGCACTGAAGTCGCGAATCGCGCCAACGCGCCTGGCGACGACCGCACGCTCCGGCTGGAACGTATAACAGTTCGGCGGCATTCTGGTTGCATCCGACTGCTGCTCCAGCGGAATGGACCGCCCGTTCGCGATCATATTGCCCCACTGCAACAACTTCGCCGCCTTACGCCTGATTGGATCGAGCGTATCGATCCAGGTTCGCATATTCATCAGACTCAACCCCGCGACCTCGGCCGGAGCCACGAGCTGGAACTTCGCTTCGGACCAGCCCAGCAGCGTTTCGCCATCTTTGCGAAGCTCCGCCAAACGTTCGCCTTCGACAGGATCGGAAACCAGAATGTCATACACGGTTGGCGTCGTGTCGAACGCGTGCTCTGAAGCCAATATGGCCAAATCATACAGATGCGTACAATTGATTTTCTTTTCGCCCCTGATTGAGAAATCCTTCAGAGCGACGCCGGTGAATGTGGCTTTCAGCTGTTCGATGGCCCCCGGGCAGGTGGACCAGGGGGCGCGGCGCATATCCGGTTCGATTGCTGTCGCGACCGCACCATCGTGATGAACGATGACGCTCATGCAGTGATAATCGTCCTCGACTTCGGTCTGCACGCGCCCTTTGCCGGGCGTTACGCGAAAACGCCGCCGGAACCCCGGCAACGCTTCCAGCGCAACCGTCGGCGCCATTCGCTCAGTCCCGCGCCAGCAATAATACGGTCGCCAGCGGGCCGCCGCCCGACGCTGCAACGGCAACGCGCGGATCGCCCTTGATCTGACGTTCTCCACCTAAACCGCGGAGTTGAACGACAGCCTCATGCGCAAAACCAAAACCGTGCAGACGCCCCGCGCCGAGCTGGCCGCCGAAGGTATTCAGCGGCAATTCGCCGTCGAGCGCGATGCGATGACCGCCTTCGATGAAACGGCCGCCCTCGCCCACTTCGCAGAAACCGAGCGCCTCCAGCCACGCAACGGCCTGGAAACTGAACCCGTCGTACAACTGCGCAGTATCGACATCGGAGGGTTTGTAATCGGTGTTTTTCCACAGATCTTCGCCGGTGGCATAGCACGCCATCCACTCGGCCTGATCCCAGCTGAGGCGCTCGACCGAACCGGCCATCGCCGCAATCCGGATTGGCGTGCATTTCACTTCATCGAGCGCGTCGCCTGCGGAAACGATCAGCACCGTCGAAGCATCGCTGTAGCGATCGCAATCGAACAGGCACAGCGGCGAAGTAATCATGCGCGCCGACATGTACTGATCCATGGTCAGCGGCTCGCGCACCAGCGCGCGCGGATTCAGCAGCGCATGCTTGCGGTCGGTCAGCGCAATCTGCGCGAGCTGTTCACGCGTCATGCCGTATTTTTTCACGTGGCGCATCGCGTACTGCGCGGTCCACGTCGCGGCGGAAATCGCGTTGAATGGCGCGAACCACTGCGAACCACCGTCGACACGGTCGCGTCGCGGCATCGGGAATTCGTCAGGGCGCGACATCGCCGCCGCCTCGTAAACCGTGCGAAAACAGATGACGTGACGCGCCTGCCCGGTGCGCACCGCCATCGCTGCCGCAGTCACCGCACCGAGCTGCGAGGTGATTTCGCCACCGCCGGCATACCACGTCGCACGAATGCCGAGCGCGTCGATCAGCTCATCGGCACCGACCGGCGAAAAACCCAGCATCTGCGGAACGCGCCCCGGATATGTCGACACGCCATCGATCTGACCGATGGTCAGCCCCGATTCAGCCAACGCCTCCTTGACGGCATCGAGTGTGAGCAGCAGCGGATGGCGCGTCAGCTTCATGCCAATCTGCGACTGGCCAATACCCGTGATATACGCTTCGTTTTTTGCAGTCATCGTCAAACGGCTTCTCTCAATGAATTTTTGAAACGATTTTTACGAGCTGTCGATTTTTACGAGCTATCGACTTTTACGAACTGGCGACTTTTGCGGATCTCTAGGAATTGTCAGACTCTTTGCCCGACTCTCAGGCGATCTTTTCGAACAGCGGCAAATAAACATCCTCGTGCTGTTCGAACCTGACGCGGACCCGATCGCCGATCTCCACGGAATCGACGGGACAGCCGATGATATTCGTCGTCAGATAAACACCGGGCACACCATCGAGCGCAACCCGCGCAATCACGAAGGGAACCTCCGCCGCCGGATGCCATTTCTGGTAATTGATCGTGAAGGTATCGACAACGCCGGTACCGGCAACCGCCTGCGGCACGACATTTTCGGACAGGCAGTGATGGCAGACGGGACGCGGCGGATGGATGAAGGTCTGGCAATCCTGACAGCGCGTGATGCGCAGTTCGCCCGCCGCGCCCCCGGTCCAGAAAGGTGTGTTGGTGGAGTCGAGTCGCGGTAACGGACGTGATGCAGCCATCTATTCCAAACCCATTGAATTCTGCGAGGAGAATGTCCGCCGCTTGCACACGGCGGACGCGTTCATAACGGATATCGTCTGCGCTTAACGCTGACCCGACATCATCTTGCCGAGATCGATCTGGCCACTGCCCAGGCCGGCCATGAAGCCGCCATCGACCGGCAGCACGACGCCATTGATGAAGGATGCGAAATCGCTATTGAGCAGAATGAGTCCCCGGGCCTGCTCTTCCGGGGTCGAACGGCGACCGGTTGGCAGCGTGAACGCATCGAGCACCGCCATCGGCGTGGCGGATTCGAAGCTCTTCATCATCGGTGTTTCGGTGGGGCTGGGCAGTGTGCAGTTGATGCGGATGCCCTGCTTGATCAGGCGCTGCGATGCCAGCATGGTCCATACGATGATCGCTTCTTTCGACAGCGTATAACCTTCCTTCACGTGCGCTTCCTGATTCGCTTCGCACCATTTGACGGCATCTTCGTAGCTGGCGTTGGAGATCAACTCCATCAACACCGGCATGCGGCGGCTCCAGCCGAGACCACCGGTAGAGGAAATGCTGGCGATCGCGCCGCCCTCTTTCATCAGTGGAATGACGCATTCGGCCACATAACGGGTACCCGCGAAATTCACGCGCATGACATCGATCGCGGCAGCGGTTTGCGGCAAACCGGCGCAGTTGAACAATGCGTCGACCTTGCCACCGCTGACTGTTTCAGAAATACGGCCGATTGCGGATTTAATCGCAGCGGGATCGCGCAGATCGACCTGATTGAACGATGCGAGCTTGAGCGAGGTTTCCTTGTAATCGATGCCATGCACTTCCGCACCGAGTTCAGTCAGGATGCGCGCAGTCGCCTCACCCATTCCGGAGAAACAGCCACTGACGATGACACGTTTATTTTTATAACCCAAAAACTCCATGACTAATCCTCTTGAAAATAGGCTGGCAGATCGTAAGAACACGGGCGCAGATGGAGAGAAAATATCCATCCGAATACCCCGAAAAACGAGTGCGCAAAGCATACGCGGCTTGACGTATTAGTCAACAATGCTGAATATACCGCGCCTGCTTGTTACCAAATTTTAATTGTCCCGGACGGCAAACACAGCGGCCCTTAAGCGCAATAAACAGGCGCAATGAAGATGACAAAAATTTAAGCCGCTTAACCCGACTCTTTCAGGCAAATTGAACCGCGCCCTGAAGGACTCAAAACCGCCCCCGGCTGACTCACCGCGCTCGAAACGAAAACGCGGCCTCGGTAGATTCAATCAACGCTGGTAAAAAAAATGGCTCTCTACACCACGATTCATTTGCATAACATCACCGCAGGGCGCGAAGCCGAATATGCGGCCTGGTTCGATGGCCCGCATCGCGAAGCCCTCGCGCGTCTGCGCGGTTTTAAAGCTGCCGATCGTTACGAAGTCACCGCCGAACAGATCATGCCGGATATCGCGCAGCCCTGGCGTTATGTCAGCGTGTACGATTTCGATTTCGCGCACCCTGAAATCGACATTCCCGCACTCGGTCCATTAATTGCGGATGCGCGCGATGCCGGTCTGATCGTCGACAATGAAACCGAACGGCTTTACAGCTATCAGATGTATTCCGACTGGAAAAGCAGCCCCAACCATCAGCAAGATCAGCCTTTTTCCGGCGTGAGTATCATTCTCGCCAACTACGTCGCGGGACGTTTCGCCGAATATCAGAAATGGTACGACGAAGTGCACAGCGTCGAGGTCACCAATGTGCCCGGCAAGGTGGCGATGAAACGCGGGCAGCTGACGCCGATACAAATCGAACCACGTCAATATTGCCCCGGCGATCAGCTGGTATTGTGCGCACAGCAAACCGATGACCTGATGTTTACGATCAAGGACTTCAGCGCGCGCGCAGGTGGACGCAGTCCGAGCGGTATCGCTTTCGAACCGCGTTCGCAATCGGGATCGTTCGCGCGCACCGTACATTACTTCAAAAAAATCAGCGGCAATCAGTTCTGGAAAGGTGGCATCGCTTACGCGGGCGATCTGTCGGTGTATCCCACTGCACCGACAAAATAAGTTTTGAAAATTTACTCATTGAGTTTTGAAATTAACGACAGTCAGTTTTAGGAGAGTTTTTCGTGTCAAAAGTTATCGTGATTACCGGTGCAGGCGTTGGACTCGGCCGCGCACTCGCTCGCCG
>CAZWBA010000007.1:61032-163899 GCA_964631955.1 uncultured Verrucomicrobiaceae bacterium
ATTCCATTGATGGGCCACGGCAGTCACATCATCAACGTCACCAGCGAATCGACCGAAGTTAATTGGCCCTACCTGGTGCTTTATCAGGCGACCAAAGCCGGCGTCGAACGCTTCTCCCAAGGCCTTAATTTCGAGCTCGACGGCAGCGGCATCAAGGTCACCACCGTGCGCGCCGGCATGATGATCGAGGAAGGCAAGACACCGGGCTGGGATCCGCAAATCGCGATGCGTTTCGGTCAGGCGTGCATGGCAGCCGGACTCAACCTGCGCGACGCACCGAAATCGCACTACAACTCGGTGACCGATGTTTTCCGCGCCGTTCTGGATATGCCTCCCGATCTGCAGACACCCGTTGTCACCATTCACGCGCGCAAGCCGTAATGCGTTTGCTCCGCTGACGTTTCAGATCGCTGAATTTTTTCATCACGAAAAACTGGGGCCCGAGGAATTTATTGGATGAGCGAAACTTTCGATTTCGTGATCGTCGGTAGCGGCGGCGGCTCGATGTGCGCAGCGCTCGTGCTGCGCAAAGCCGGGAAGAGTGTTTTGATTCTCGAAAAAAGCGATCTCGTCGGCGGCACTACCGCCACATCAGGCGGCGTGATGTGGATTCCGAATAATCGCTTCATGAAAAGCGAAGGAATTCCCGACAGCCGCGAACAGGCGATCGGCTACCTCGATGCCGTCATCGGCGATCATGCGGATATGCCCGGTGCAAGTCGCGAACGCCGTATCGCCTATGTCGACGAAGCACCGAAAATGCTCGACTTTCTCGTCGAGCAAGGCATCAAATTGCGCCGCATTCCCTCGTGGCCCGATTATTACAGCGCGCCGGGCGAATCGATTCCGGGTCGCACCGTCGTTTCCGAGTTATTCGACATCAACCAGCTCGGCGACTGGAAAAAGAAATTGCGCCCCGGCTTTCTGCCGCTACCGCTCAATCTCGACGAAGCGATGCAGATGCCGCTCATCAAACGCACGCCGTCGGCAAAGAAAGTTTTGTTCAGGGGGATCGGCCGCGTACTCGCCGACATCTTCACGGGCAGGAAAAGAACGACTGCCGGTCAGGCATTGCAGGGGCAAATGCTGCAGGCAGCGCTCAAAGCCGGCGTCGACATTCGCACCCATGCGAAAGTGAAACAGCTCGCCGTCGAAAACAATCGCGTCATCGGTGTCGTCGCTGAAATTAACGGTACCGAATCGCGTATCGACGCACGCCTCGGCGTACTGATTAATGCCGGTGGTTTCTCGCGCAATCAACGCATGCTCGATCAATACATTCCCGGAATAAAAACGGAATGGTCGAGCGTCATTCCCGAAGACCTGGGCGAAATGATCGAGGAAGGCCAGCGCATCGGCGGCGCGATTGCGCAAATGGAACATCGTATCGGCGGACAGGTAGCGATGGTTCCCACCAGTGCAAGCAAAAAGACAGCCGCGACAAAAAAACCGGCGGTGATGCAAAACGACACATCGAAGCCGCACAGCATCGTCGTCGATCAGAACGGCACGCGCTACATGAACGAAGCCGGCTCATCGATCGAATTCGTGCGCCGTATGCTCGCGCATCAAAAAACATTGGGCACGACGGTTCCGAGCTGGATGATTTTCGATAGCCAATACATCAACACGTTTATGCTCGCAGGCAGCATGCCGGGGCCGAAAAAACCGCAAGCCTGGCTCGACGAAAAGTTTTTGCATAAAGCCGAAACACTCGATGAGCTGGCAGCGTCGTGCGGCATCAATGCAACAAACTTAACAGCGTCTGTCGAACGTTTTAATGGTTTCGCGCGCAACGATCGCGACGAAGATTTCCATCGCGGTGAATCGGCATACGAACAATGGCTCGGCGACCCGTTGCGCGACACGAATAAATCGTTAGGCGCGATCGAGCAGGGTCCGTTTTACGCACTGCAATTATTCCCCGGCGATGTCAGCACGTATGGCGGACTCGTCACCGACATACACGCGCGCGTTTTACGCGACGACAGCTCGGTTATCGAAGGGCTTTACGCAACCGGCACATCGACGGCATCGGTCATGGGGCCCGGCGAACTCGGCGCCGGCGGCAGCATCGGCCCTGCGTTTACATTCGGCTATATCGCGGCAAAGCATGCGCTGAGCCTGAGTCGAACATAAAGAAAAAAATACGCAGAGAGAAATGAGAAAGCCGCGCGTAACGAATATTTTTACGCAATCAAAATCACTACACAGAAGCAGCCAAATCAATTATTTCAATTTGTGCAGGCATCGAATCACGTGCAGCACCACGAGGAGAACGTAATGGAAAAGCTTCCAGACGCAAGACTGTATATCAACGGCGAAATGCGCGACGCGTCGAACGGTAAAACCTTCGACAACATCAGCCCGTGGACCGGCCAGGTGGTCGGACAGGTCGCCGATGCCACCGTCGACGATGTGGATGCCGCGATTGTTGCAGCCCGCCGCGCATTCGATGAAACCGACTGGTCGACCAACCGCGAATACCGCTTCGAACTCATGAAAAAATATCGCGATGCGCTGTACGCCAATCGCGACAAACTGATCAAAATCGCTGTGCACGAAGCCGGTGCTGCTCCGGGTGCTGCGTACCGCGCACAGATCGACGGCGCACTGACCGGCGCCGATGGCCTGCTCGAATGCTTCTCGAAAATCGTATGGAGCGAAGACCTCGGCGTCAAAAATGAAATGGGCTTCAACACCAAACGCTTCGTCGAAAAGGAAGCGATGGGCGTTGTCGGCGCGATCACACCATGGAACGTTCCGCTCTATATCAACGTCGGTAAAGTTGTTGCCGCCCTGCTCGCCGGTTGTACCGTCGTGTTGAAACCCGCTCCCGATACTCCTCTCATGGCATCGTTCATGGGCGAATTGGCGATTGAAGTCGGCATACCTGCTGGCGTATTCAATGTCATCACGTCGGCAGATCCTGCGATGGCCGGCGAAATGCTGACGAAAGATCCGCGCGTCGATCTGATTTCGTTCACCGGCTCGACCGCCGTCGGCAAAAAAATCATGGAAAACGGCGCATCGACGCTCAAACGCGTGTTCCTCGAACTCGGCGGCAAATCGGTATTCATGGTGCTGGAAGACGCACCGAATTTCGCGCAGACCGTCATGGGTTCGATGGTGGTATTCCACGCCGGCCAGGGCTGCGCATATCCAACGCGCTTACTCGTACCGAAAAGCCGCTACGAAGAAGCCGTTAAAGCACTCGAAATGGCTTACGCGGGTTACTCGACCAAGTGGGGCAAAATCGACGAGCCGACCTGCATCATGGGGCCGATCGTTTCGAAGCGCCAACTCGAGCGCGTAAAAGCTTACATCGATATCGGCAAACAGGAAGGCGCGCGTCTGCTCGCCGGCGGCAATATTCGCACCGACATGGGCACCGGTTTCTTCCTGGAACCCACCTGCTTCGTCGATGTGAAAAACAGCATGCGCATCGCGCAGGAAGAAATCTTCGGGCCGGTGCTCGTGGTGATTCCGTTCGACGATGAAGAAGACGCAGTGCGCATCGCCAACGACAGCATCTATGGTCTCGGCGGCGCGATCTTCGGCCCAACCGAACGCGCACTCGCCATCGCTCGCCGCATTCGCGCCGGCGCGCTCAGCGTCAACGGCGGCATGAGCATCACCGGCGATTTACCGTTCGGTGGTTACAAGCAATCCGGTATGGGCCGCGAATGGGGTCGCGAAGGTATCGAGGAATTCCTCGAAATCAAAGCGATTGGTATTCGGGTTTCGTAATTTCGATGCTTACAAAAAAGGGCGCCGTATGGCGCCCTTTTATTGGCTGGACAGTTTGTATTCACGCCTGTTACTACAACGTAGTATTGCTGCAGCTATGGGGTCTTAACAAAAACGCATTAAGTAAACGATTGGGCAAATAATAATGAGCAAGATTCTTTCAATTGCGGAAAAAAGAATTGACGGTGGGCTGCAACGACTTTTAGAAGAGCTCGCGTCGAATTACAGCGCGATGCTTAGAATGCATTCCTCAAAGGGCTCGTTACGATCTGGCAATACCGTAAAGCAAACGATGAACCTAGTTTCAGCTTGTGCAGACTCTTTACGAGATTTAGTGGCGGCTCAATCAAAATGGGTAATTAATGAATCCATTTATGTACCACTTTCAATCTCCGAAGAATTAATAAGCATATGCACAAAATATTTTGATGTATTAGCGGAACAGTCTGAATCATACATTCGTAAAGCTTCCGAAATGTCTGGCAAGACTTCCATATTTGATCGGGTTTATCCCGATGTTAAAAGTGGTATCGCTCGATCTTTTGATGAAGCCCAATTAGAAATCGAAGCTTTAGTTGCGTCTAACCACAGCCGAGGAATAAAGGGAGTCGCAAAATATATTTTCTCTATTGTGTCCAAGCTTTGGGGCGCTTAAATGCATCACAAGTGCTCATATATGAAAATATTCCTACTAATCGGCACCTGAACTCCCCACCGCATGCTTCGCCGCAACAAATCCCCACGTAAACGAAGGCCCAACACTCGAACCCGCGCCCGGATACGCACGCCCCATTACCGAAGCCGTTGAAACACCCGTGGCATACAATCCTTCGATAACAGAACCATCATCGCGCAACACTCGCGCGAATTCATCGGTGACAACACCGCCATACGTACCCACATCGCCCGGATGCACTTGCACTGCGTAATACGGCGCCTGATCGATCGAGCCTAAGGTTGCCGAAGGTTGATGCGTGGGATCACCGAGCCAGTTATCGTAAGCGCGTTCGCCGCGATGAAAATCTTCATCGCGATTTTTCGCAACGAATCCGTTGAAACGCTCAACTGTTGCGGCAAGTGCTTTTGCATCGATATTAATTTGCTGCGCTAACGCGCCGATCGTGTCGGCGCTTTTTAAATAGCCCGCATCTTTCCAAGCTTGCTGTTTCTTTTTGCTCGGCGTGCTCGGGCCACCGAGGGGATAACGACGCAGATACTGGCTATCGAAAATTGCCCAGCTCGGAATTGAAGGAACCGTTTTATTGCGCTCCAGCATATTTTTCGCATACGCCATGTAGGAGCCGCCTTCATTCATATAACGCACGCCGCTTTGATCGACGAGAATGGCATGCGGCGCCGCCGTGAGTTGTTGCGCGCCGGGTTTTATATCGGCCTGCTCGGAGCCGGGTGTCAATGTCGTCTGATTGCCGACGCGCTCTTCCATCTGCGCAGTGGCTGCGCCGATACGCATCATCTCTTCGATCATTTCGCCGGTATCGCCGGGCGCCGCGCTGCTCCACGATGTTTTCGTACCGGGAATATATTGATCGCGCATGCGCTGGTTATGCGCAAAACCGCCCGCGTTGACGAGCACACCGAGACGCGCACCGATACGCCACGGCTTGCCGTCTTTAATTGTCAGCACACCTTTCGCAATGCCATTTTCAATAATTAATTCGCTCACCGGAGATTCAGTGCGAATATCGATGCCTGCACGCAGGGCCGAATGCAGCATCCAGCCCTGCAATCCCGCGCCTGCAGAAATATATCGTTTGCCTGTGAACAAGCCCGCAACGACACGCAATGCAACTTTCAGCATGACCATGCGCCCTTCCGGCATATAACGCGCGCGCGGAACCTTCAGTGCCTCTTCCCATTCAGCGGGCAGCATTAAAAAACCCGGCCGCAGTTTTTTCTTCCACTCGCCGAGTCGGTTCATATCGAAAGGTTTACTGACGACGGTGCGCCCTTCTTTCAAACCGCCGGGTAATTCATCGTGATAATCGGGCCAGTAACTCACGCGCGTGAATGGAATATTCTGTTGTTGCAAAAACGCGAGCATCTGCGGCGCTTCGCGCAAATACGTGTGCCGACGAATGCGTGTCGAACCGCGCGTATCGTCACGATCTTCGCCTGCGAGGGTGTCGAGATAGGTCGCGGCTTTTTCGAAACTGTCTTCGATGCCATCGCGTTTGAGAAATGGATTATTCGGAATCCACATCACGCCGCCCGAACGCGCGGTGGTGCCGCCGACGAATTCGGTTTTCTCAAGAATGACGACGCTTTTGCCCCGCTCGCGCATCACCAGTCCCGAACACATCGAGCCACCGCCGCTGCCCACGACAACCCAGTCGAATACTTCGTCGAAATTGCTCATTGTTTTTTCTCGATTCGATCAATAAAAACCGCGTTTGCGCAAATGACCACTGCGCAGATAGATAGTAAACGCTTTCTTGCTGGCATCACACCCGCCCCACAGGCAGCGGGCGCATTGTTAAAGTATTTGTAATGCCCGATACGCAGACCGGATGCGATGAAATTGTGCGCGGTAAAGAATCGTGAGCGGTAAAAAAAGGAGCTGCTGCGCGACGAGCACCGGCTCATCGCGAACAGCCGCCAAGGCCCTGAGGAGAGCTCAATACTAAAAGTTGTATTTCAGACGCGCGCCGTACATTCGCGGCTCGCCAGTTGTCTGGAACTCCCCGCCCATGGCGTTCCACAATCCCGGAACGAATGTCCGGTACTTTTCATTGGTGACATTCGTCGCGAATAACGCCGCATCGAAATTGCTGCCCGCGACCGCTTTCCAGTTCGCACTCAGGTTGGCGACATGATGGGATGGAACCGTGCCGTAAGGTCCGACGGTCGAACTCAGATAGCTGTCCATGTAGCTGTAACTTCCGCCGATGGACACCGCCCCGATCTCCACAGGCAGAGGCAGCTGATAACTCACCGCCACGGTGCCCGTGTTGCGCGGCGATTGCGGCAACGGGCCACCGGCAGCCGAGGTCAGTTGCTGGCTGTCGTACGGCGCGCTCACCGGCGGTATCGACAGCTCGTTCAGCTGCGTATCCAGATACGTCCAGGACAGACTGAACGCCAGCCCTTCGTACAATTGCAGCGTGGTCTCCGCCTCGATGCCTTTGATCGTGGATGAACCGGCGTTGAGGATACCTGTCGTCGCGGAAACCTGCGGCCCGCTGTAGCCGACCTGAATCTGCTGATCGCTGAGCTTGTTATAGAAAGCTGCGAGATTGAAGGTGCCGGAAATCCGGCTGCGGAAGCTCCACTTGCTGCCAATCTCATACGCATCGACTTTTTCCGGGCCGAATGCCTGCACGCCTTCGGCACCGAAAATATTCACCGAACCCTGACGATAACCACGTGCGTATTTCGCATACACCATGAGATCCGGCGTCGGCATGCCGCCGTGCGAATTTCCTGCGTAAAACCGCGAATCGAAAACGACGCCTGATCCGATCCGAAACGCGTGTTGACGTTCAATGAGGGCGTGTAATTCGCGAGATCCGCACCGCTCGTCACGTTTTTCTCGTCGAGCATGTCCTGACTCATCACCGTCATGGAAATCGGCACCGTCTGAATCGCCTCTTCCGTGCGCCGCGCCATGACGATGACCTCGTCGGGCGAGACGATGGTCGCGTGCGCTGACAATGCCGGCATTGTCAGACCAGCGCTGAGCAGCAACGACGGCAATATTGCTGCGGCATGAAGAATGTGATCACGATGTTCAGAATTTCGCTTCATGGTATTTCCTCTAATAATTATTTGATCGAAACCCGCGGGCTGTTTGCGTGCTGACATCGTCATTGATTACTCCTCCTGCACCCGATCCCACTCCAGCATCATGCGATCGACACCCCAGGTACCGCCGGTGTGGTATTCGATTTTTTCACCGGCCCGCAGGCGAATATTTTTGAACCGCGAAAGAAATGCTTCGACGACGGTTCTCAATTCGCGTTTGGCGAGATGAATGCCCAGGCACAGATGCGGACCGGCGGCAAAAGTGAGAATGCGCGGCTTCCTGTCGATATCGATTCGATGCGGATTATCGAAAGCGCGCGGATCGCGATTGGCGGCGAACGTAGCCATCAACACATGATCGCCCTTGCGCATCTTCACGCCGTGAAACTCGATGTCATGTTTGATTTTGCGATGCGGTTGCGCGACGGAATAAGCGCGCAGAAATTCTTCGATGGCCCAGGGAATCCGCTCGGGATTCGCGCGCAATTTTTCCTGCAGCGATCGGTCGGTGGCGAGGTGTCGAAAAATCCAGCCCAGCGTGCTGTACACCGTATCCAGCCCGCCGATGTACAACAGCGTGATCATGCCCATCATTTCGTTTTTATTGAGCGGGCGTTTATCTTCGTAGCGTGCCGTGACGATATTTTTCATCAGCACCGTGGTCGGGTTGTCGCACTGTTCTTCGAGAAACTTCTCCAGATAATCGATGACGGATTTCAGCGCCGCGACGCGCACGCGCGGATCTTCAGCGCGCATCAGCTGGCGCTCCCATTCGAGAAACCGGGGCAGCATGGCGTGAGGCATGCCCATCAGATCGAGAAAAATGTAGGACGGAAATTTCTCGGCGAACTCGCCGATGAACTCGCATGAACCGCGCTCGGCAAACTCGGCAATCAGATCGTCGCAGGTTTTTTTGACCGGCCCTTCAAACGCGACAACCGCGCGCGGCGAGAACAGAGGATTGAGCAGCCTTCGATATTTGTGGTGCTCGGGCGGATCGAACTCCAGCGGATTCAGCTTCAGATCAATACCCATCGCGGCGAGATCGGCCCGCTCGCTGGAAAAATGTTCGGGATCGGCGTACGCCTCCTGCAATAAAGCGTGACGCGTCAACACCCAGCCCGGGTGACCGTTGGCCGCCACGGTCGCCCAGAAAATATCGGGACCCTCATGCAGACGCGCGCCCGCGAGAAAAGGATCATCGAGTTCGCCGGTGAATTTCTGGATATCGATATCCCGCACCAGCTCTCCGGGTACATGATCCGGTACGCGCTGCGCGGAGGTTTGCGAAATAGTCATCAGTGGTTCTCCCCGATCTAACGAGTCAATCAAGCCGCGATGGAGCGGTATCAATTTTCGAATGCATTCGTCGCCGTTCGCTTTAAACGGGAGCAACCGTTACCCGCATCCCGTCCAGTTCGTCGGTGAGTTTCAACTGACAGGAGAGGCGCGAGTTCTCGCGCCGATCCGGCGTGCAGTCCAGCATGTCGCTCTCCTGCGCGCTCATGGCCGGCAACCTGTGCAGGAACGCCGCATCCACCCACACATGACAGGTCGCGCAGGCGCACGCCCCGCCGCAGAGCGCCTGCAGATCATCGACGCCGCCATTGCGCATGATCTCCATCAGCGAGGCGCCGCTTTTTCCCGCGAGTTCGATCAGCTGACCGCCCGTATTGATCACTTTGAGTTTCGGCATCATTCAAACCCTCATCGGCAGCGCTGCGCGCGGCCCGATTCACTCCAAATACTGCAATACAAATAACTTTACATTGCAAAGCAAAAAGGCAAAAAAATTAACTCGATAGTGCGCCCGACACCCAGTGACCCGCGCTCTCCCTGGCGGAGGCCGCTTTGCGCAGAACCTCCTCCAGCTCGTCGAGATACGCCAGAAACCGGGCGCGACCCTCATCGGACAAGCGGCATTGCGTGCGCGGGCGCCTGCCCTCGAACCCTTTCTCGATGCGGACATAACCCGCCTCTTCGAGCACCTGAAGATGGCGGCTGAGGTTGCCATCCGTCAGTCCGCACAGCGATTTCAGATCCGAGAAAGCGAGGCCGTCGGTATGTCCGATCAGCGAGCTCACGATGCCCAGGCGAGCCTTTTCATGGAATACGCGGTCCAGCCCGTCATAGGCAAAAGGCGCCTTCGATTTACTCACTACCCGCCTCCTCGTTACTCACGCCGCACTCTTCGCGATTGGCCCGGCACAGAATCACCGCCACCAGGATATGCCCCACCGAAAACGGAATTCCCATCATCCAGGGCGACAGCACCCCGCTTTGCCCCGCGAACCCCAGAACCAGCGTCCCGCAAAGAAAATACCAGCCTGCGGCCCAGACCATTCCCCGGGGCAGACTGCCTAAAGCCGAAAAGCCCAGCAGCCCGATCAGAATCTGCCACAACCCCGGCAACAGCCAGAGACTCTCCGGGGAAAAGCTGCAAACCGCCCAGGTAATCACGATTCCGGCGGCAACAAAAGGCAGCACCTTCTGTAAAGCCGCGTTGAGCATCGGATACGCCATGCGCCCGTGCAGGCGGCGCGCCCGCGAGGAGGCCTCAAAGGCCACGAACCCGCTCGAAAGCACAAGGGCGGCAGCCCACACCGTTATGTAGCTCAGACCGCTTTGCTCCACGGCTGAGGCCTGGAAACTCTGTGCGGCAGCCACAGCGAGCGTGAGCACCCCTGCAAGCACATTGAGACCGGGAGCGATGCCACGAAACCGCGTGCTGGCGACCAGCTGTGCGCGGATATTTGAAATTTGCGACAGGGCTAAATCGACATCATTCATGCACGGCACCTCGCATTAACTTTGTAACGCAAAAGCTTTGTAATGCAAAGTACATTGCGAAATCACAGCTGTCAACACCCCTGATTGTGGGCAAAAAAAAGCGGCGCCTGAAGCGCCGCTTGTCGAGGAACAATCCCACGGAACTACTGACGCAGATCGAAGCGGTCCAGGTGCATGACCTTGCCCCAGGCCTGCGCGAAATCCTTCACGAATTTCTCCTGCACATCGCTGGTTCCATAAGCTTCCGCAATCGCGCGCAGTTCGGAATTCGAACCGAACGCAAGATCGACCGGCGTTGCCGTCCATTTCACCTTGCCCGTCTTGCGGTCAGAACCTTCGTAGACGCCTTCGCTCTTTTGCGATTTCGCCCACTTCGTCGACATATCGAGCAGATTCACGAAGAAATCATTGCTCAACGTACCCGGACGGGTGGTGAAAACGCCGTGTTGCGATTTTCCGGTATTGGCATCGAGCACACGTATGCCGCCGACCAGGACCGTCATTTCAGGCACCGTCAGCGTCAGCGCGGCGGCCTTGTCGACGAGCGCTTCCGCTGGCGACAACTGACTGTCCGCGGCGAAGTAATTGCGGAAACCATCGGCTGCCGGTTCGAGTATCGCGAACGAAGCGACATCGGTCTGCTGCTGCGTGGCATCGGCGCGTCCCGGCTTGAACGGAACCGCGACGGTGTAACCCGCCTTCTTCGCCGCCTGTTCGACCGCAGCGGAGCCACCGAGCACGATCACATCAGCCAGCGAAACTTTCTTGCCGCCACTCAGCGATTTGTTGAAATCGCCCTGAATCGCTTCGAGCTTCTTCAATGTTTTCGCGAGTTCGGCAGGATCGTTCGCCGCCCAGTTTTTTTGCGGCTCAAGGCGCACACGCGCACCGTTCGCACCGCCGCGCATATCGGTTCCGCGGAACGATGCCGCCGACGCCCACGCGGTTTTCACCAACTCGGATGTGCTCAGACCGGATGCAAGAATTTTCGATTTCAGCTGCGCGATATCCATGTCATCGACGAGCGTGTAATCGACAGCGGGAATCGGATCCTGCCACGGCAATATTTCGCTCGGCACTTCAGCACCAAGATAACGCGAGCGCGGACCTAAATCGCGATGCGTCAACTTGAACCACGCTTTCGCGAATGCCAGATCGAACTCGCTCGGATTTTTCAGGAAGCGTTCGCTGATCTTGCGGTAAACCGGATCTTCCTTCAGCGCGATATCGGTCGTGAACATGATCGGCGCGTGACGCTTGTTCGGAATATGCGCATCGGGAACGAACTTCAATTCGTCGGCGTTTTTCGGTATCCATTGTGTCGCGCCGGCAGGGCTCTTGGTTTGCACCCATTCGAATCCAAACAGGTTTTGCAGATACTGAATGCTCCACGCCGTCGGGGTTGCCGTCCACGCACCTTCGAGACCACTGGTGACCGTATCCTCGGCATTGCCTTTGCCGCATTTGTTTTTCCAGCCCAGCCCCTGCTCCTCGATGCCGGCTGCCGCGGGTTCCGCACCCACGCACTTGTCGGGATGATGCGCGCCGTGGGCCTTGCCGAAGGTGTGACCGCCGGCGATCAGCGCAACGGTTTCCTCATCGTTCATCGCCATGCGACCGAAGGCTTCGCGAATATCTCTGGCAGCCGCGAGCGGATCGGGCTTGCCGTTGGGCCCTTCGGGATTCACGTAGATCAAGCCCATCTGCGTGGCCGCGAGAGGCTTCTTCAATTGCCGGTCGCCGGAATGGCGCATGTCTTCGAGCCACTTGGTTTCGGGACCCCAGTACATGGTATCGGGCTCCCAGTCGTCCTCACGGCCGCCAGCGAAACCAAAGGTTTTGAAGCCCATCGTTTCGAGCGAGACATTTCCCGTCAGCACCATCAGATCGGCCCATGAAATCTTGTGACCGTATTTCTGCTTGACCGGCCACAGCAGGCGTCGCGCCTTATCGAGGCTCACGTTATCCGGCCAGCTGTTCAGCGGCTCGAAACGCTGCTGACCACCGACGGAACCACCGCGTCCATCGGAGGTGCGATAAGTGCCCGCGCTGTGCCACGCCATGCGAATGAAGAACGGACCGTAGTTGGCATAATCGGCTGGCCACCAGTCCTGCGATGTCGTCAGCAGCGCCCTGATATCTTTTTTGACTGCCTGCAGATCGAGCGTTTTGAATTCGGCGGCGTAATTGAAATCCGCGCCCAGCGGATTCGATTCGGAAGCGTTCGCCCGCAGAGGCTGCAGGTTTAATTTTTCAGGCCACCAGTTGTGATTTTCGTTGGCCGCATGCGCCGCCATCGATGCGAACACCGGTGAAACCGCTATCGCCAAAGCAGTGAATAAAGATCGGGGTTTAATCGTCATGACTGACTCCATCGTGTGTGGATTACGTTTGCGAGCAGACTGTAATTCGCCCACGTGGAGTGTGGCACTTAATATTAACTATGTGCGTCATTGAACATTTCTATTGGCGTTAAATTTAATTCAGATCAATAGGAGGAAACGCGGAGATGCAGATATTCACGACAGGAAATAAACCCTATCGGGATTATTTCCTGTCGAACGGTGGCGCTTCGGAAATCACGTATTGATGAAGGGATATTTACGCGGCAGGTAATTCAATACCGAGACGCTGACACACTAGCTTGCGCAGATCGCCCGCTTTCACTTTTTCATTACCGGTGAGCGGATAATCTTTTTCAGCGAACACGAGCACTTCGCGCGGCACCTTGTAACTCGCGAGACGCTCCTTGAGATACGCGATCAATTCATTTTCGTTGATCGTGGCACCATCGATGGCGACAACGCACGCCACCACCATTTCGCTCAAGGTAGCGTGCGGTACGCCGACGGTTTGCGTGCGTCGAACGCCGGGATACGCTGCAATGGCGGTATCGATTTCGGTGGGCGATACATTGGCGCCGCCGGTTTTAATGATGTCGTTGAGACGGCCTTCCCAGAACAGATGGCCCTCCTCGTCGATGTAACCGCCATCGCCGGTGTGATAGAAGCCGTCCTCATCGAAAATATCTTCGGGCGCTTTGCCGAGATAACCCTTCATCAGCGTCGGCCCTTTGATGCAGACCTCGCCGCGCTCCCCCATCGGCACGAGTTGACCGGTGTGCGGATCGATAATCTTGATGATATTTCCAGGCAGCACCTGCCCGAAAATCAGCGGATTTTTATTGTTGGGATCACCGACCACGAACGACGACAGAATCGCCATCGTTTCGGTGGTACCAAACGCATTCGGCATTTCCCAATCGGTTTTCACCGTGGGGTGCTGCAGCAGAATTTCGCCTTTGGTGAATTCGCGCAGACTGCTGAGATCGGCTTTATCCCAGTTCGGCGACGATTGCATGCGCGCCCACTGATGCGGACGACCATTCAGCAAAGTGACGCGCTCGGCCTCGATTAATTTCAACGCTTCATCGGCATCGAATAACGGCTGCATGATGATGGCGCCGCCAGTGGAAAATGCGGTGCCTAAAATAATCACGACGGGACCGGACCAGAAAAATCCGTTACCCGTCCAGCTACGCGCAGGCCCCTTCAATGCCCACAGACGGGGGAAGCGCCAGAATTGAATCGTGAACGAACGCTGTGCATGCAAAATACCTTTCGGCAGATTCGTGGTACCCGACGAAAAAAATAACGCGCCATCGTCGCTCGGAGCCACCAGCGCAGCGCGCGCCTCAACCACAGCGTTAGAAATATTTCCACCTTGCTGCAAAAACGCGTTCCACGTTTCGATGGCGCTGACTTGCTGCGGATCGAGCTCGGCCTCGCCCTGCGCGGTAACGCCATCGAGCACTACCAGCCGCGTCAGGTAAGGAAATTTCACCGAGGTGATTTTGGCTGGCGCCGCATCGCGAATGCCGGGTTCCAGTTCCGCGAGTATCGATACGAAATCCTTTTTCAGCACGCGATCTTCGAACAGCAATATCGAAACGCCGGATACCGACAATAAATAATCCAGTTCAGCCGGCGTGGAAAACGTGCTGAGCACGACAGAGACGCCGCCGGCCATCGCCGTGCCGAATAATGCACTGAGATATTCGGGACGGTTGGTCATCAAAATACCGACGCGCGTACCGCGAGTAACGCCGCCTGCAATCAGCGCTTTGGCAACGTCGACCGAGCGATTCCACAGATCGCGATAACTCCAACGCTCAACACTTGCGCCCTCAGATGAACTGGCCGCTTTATGCATCACCACCGCTTCGTTGTCGGCGTAACGCTGCGTCACTTCGCGCAAATAACCCGGAAGAGATAATGCGCCGATGCCCGGCTCCTCGCTGAGCGGCATCGCATGCACGAGAGATAGTTTTTTTGAATTCATATTTATTAGTACGGAAGCTCGACTTCGGCCGTGCCCTTGAGAATGACTTCGCCGGTTTGCGTCGTCATCTTCACCTGCACTTTCACCACCGGACAACCGAACGACGAGCGATCGATTTTTTCGATCACTTCGCCATCGATGTAAGTGATATCGCCCTCAAACGCGGGGCTGCGAAATTGCGTGTTCGAGTGCCAGATGAAGCCGTTGTGGCCAGCCCAGTACGCGATGTAATCGACATGCCAGGAATTCATCGACGCGCCGTAACCGTACATGCCGCCCATACCGATGTTCGACGCTTTTTCGGGATTGACGTGACCGCTCGAAGGGCCGTAGTACAGACCGTCGCCCTGACGCGGATCGATTTTGCGCGCATCGTGATCGTAGGTCATATCCGCGGAGAAACCCGCGTCTTCTTTGGCTGGATCGTACGCGCCCGCCGGAATATTCCAGCGCCAGGTGCCCCAGATATTTTGACGGAACGCGCGATATTCGGTAACGAAAGTGACGACGGAGTGCGGACCGATGACACGGCGCGGTAATTTATCGCCGACTTTCACATCGCCGTACGCAGGCGATTTGCCTTCGCGATTCGACAGAATCCAGTCGAAACGGATTTTTTGAATTTCTTCGAGTTCTTCTTTGGTCCAGCGTTTTGGCGACGCTTTTTCCGCGCCGTAAACCGCACGCTTGTTGGCTTCTTCGCGCAGATAGCGAATCGCGGTCGCACGCTCGCGCGCAACGAGTACACCGTCCTGATTGCGATGTTCGGTATCGCCGCGTGTAAAAACGGTTGGGCCCGCGAAACCGGTTTCTTTTACGTCGTAGCCATCGAAGCGGCGTTTCTGAAAAAGTTTATCGCCGGGGCGAATCGGTGCGCCGTAGAACCACCATTCCTCACCGCCGAAAATTAAATGTGTGCCGTCGATTTTGCCGACGCAGGCAGGATGGCAGCCGTGACCATAATCCATCGCCACCGCGAACGACTGCGGAGCGACGATGCCGCCGAATCTGGAGGATTTTGCGAACTCTTCATCCCAGTGGATGGGATTGGGATAATCCATCGCCATGACCCAGCGACGGATATCGGTAGCATTACACGGGTCCCACAGCTCAGCGAAGACGACGGGCTTACCGACCCATTTGTCGAGATCGCTCAGGTCGAGCTTCGCTGTGCTTTCGTTTACGTCACCAGACATTTGCTTACCTCACGTCGTTATTAATACTTTTGGCGCTGGGCGCGCCGCTGAAATACATCACTGCGATGTATTTCAGGTCAGTAAATACGCGTTACGGTTGAGCTCGTCTGGCGACCTTCAACGTTCAGTTGATAACAACTTATTTGTTGACGTCGACCACGAAGCGACCGCGAACGGTACCTTCCATCAGGCCAGCTGCGGATTTAATCGCTTCGCCGAGGCCGATATCGGTTGCAATCAGTTCGAGCGCTTTCACATCGAGATCGCGCGCGAGACGTTGCCATGCCGGAATACGACGCGCTTTCGGCGCCATAACCGAATCGATACCGAGCAGCGATACACCGCGCAGAATGAACGGCGCAACCGATGCCGGGAAATCCATACCTTGCGCCAGACCGCACGCTGCCACGTATCCGCCGTAACGGGTTTGTGCGCACGCATTGGCGAGGGTGAACGAGCCGACCGAATCGACCACACCGGCCCAACGCTCTTTTTGCAGCGGCTTGCCGGCTGCCGACAACTCGTTGCGATCGACGATCGAGGTCGCACCGAGCTCTTTCAAATAATCCGCTTCGGACGCTTTGCCCGACGAGGCAACCACGTTGAAACCTAATTTCTTCAACAGCGCGATGGCCACGCTGCCCACACCGCCGGTCGCGCCGGTGACAAGGATTTCGCCCTGCTCAGGCTTCACGCCGTGCGATACCAGCGCTTCGACGCACAGCGCAGCGGTGTAACCCGCGGTGCCGATCGCCATCGCCTGGCGCGCGGTGAATTCTTTCGGCAACGGCACCAGCCAATCGCCCTTGAGACGCGCTTTCTGCGCCAGACCGCCCCAATGCGTCTCGCCGACGCCCCAGCCATTGAGCACAACGCGGTCGCCTGCTTTCCACTCTGGGTGGCTGCTGTCTGCAACGGTACCGGCCAAATCGATACCTGGAACCATCGGCCACTTCCGCACCACAGGCGATTTGCCGGTGATGGCGAGACCATCTTTGTAATTGAGGGTCGAGTATTCGACGTTGATCGTAACGTCGCCCTCGGGAAGTTGCGCTTCATCGAGCTGGGTCAGCTCAACGGTTTGACCAGATTCGGTTTTGGAAATTAACACTGCAGAGAACATAGGCACCTGCTCATCGAGTTGGTTGGTTTAAGGGAAGGTTTGAATTCGCCCGACCGACCAACCGCCGAGAGTATATCCAGCGGTCAGTTCGTCATTCCTCGCATTGTATGCGAGTGTTTGGACATCTTGTGCAAAAACTGCAGCCACCGCGTGAAATTAGCGGCTGCGGGGCGAGAAAAAACCCCGCCCTACTACGTTTTTATTAGACAAAACGGCGCAACAAGTTATCCGCCAAATCGGTCTCGTAATTATCGCCATGACCGAGTTGATCGTTGAGCAATGCGCGCTTGAGGAACAAGTGGCACGGATGTTCTTCGGTCATGCCGATACCGCCGTGCAACTGTATTGCCTCTTCTGCAATCGCCGCGAATGCAGAAGTCGCAAGACGCTTCGCCGCTCTGCCTTTATTTTCGGCATCATCGGCAATTTCAGCAGAGCCGAAATCCGCTGCGATTTTGCTGAGGTTGTCGTGCAGCAAGGCATCTGACGCTTCGACTAAGGCTTTCAAATCTGCGCAACGATGTTTGAGTGCCTGGAATAATGCGAGCGGACGACCGAATTGCTGACGCGTTTGCAAATAATCGACGGTCATCGCAAGAATTGCCGCAGAACCACCGACGGCATCGGCCGCCAAACCGAAATCGCGCAGGGTGGAAGTGCGTTGCGATAAGGCTTTCGCAGCAGCACCGCTCGCGAGTATTAATTTTGCATCGAGCGCGACGTTATTGAATTGCACATCGGAGAAACGACGCGTTTCATCCCAGGTTTGACGCGCGACAACATTCACTCCCGCCGCATTGAGCGGAACGAGTGCGACAACGTCATTGGTGCTGACCAATACATGACTTGCGGCATCGACCGACGACATCGCAGTGACGAAACCATTCAACGTGTTATTCGCCACCGTAACTGGAGAATCAGCCAACGGTGCAGCGATATATTCAGCCGCTGTCGATAAACGCTCAACCCAATCCGTTTTGTTTTCGATATTGCCGTGTGACACTGCTTCGATCGCGAGCATTGCCGATAAATAGGGAACGGTCGCCAAACCGCGGCCCATTTCCAATTGCAGTGCGCACACGCCGGCGATACCAAAACCCAAACCGCCGAGCTCTTCGGGCGCGGAAACCATCAACCAGCCGAGTTCGGCAATTTGCGGCCATGCGGTTTTTTCGTCTGCTGCAACACCGCTGTCGGTGATAACTTGCAGCGCGGATTCGCGGAGTTCTTTAATTTCGCTATTCATGATGTCTCTCCGCCCCTCAACTCAATTTCCAGTTTTTCGGTTCGCGCGGCATGCCGAGCATGCGTTCCGAAATAATATTGCGCTGAACTTCGTCGGAGCCACCGGCGATCGACCAGTTGTACGAATTCATGAAATCGACGGCCCAGTTGCCCGTTTCCATGCTGCCGCCGCGCGTGAAATCCTCGCGATATTGACCGAGCAGGCCGCTGATACGCAGACCGAGCGAAACGAATTCGCGCAGCGTGCGTGCGTAATACAATTTAACGATCGAGGCATCGCCGACCTGCTCGTCGTGCATGATGCGTTTCTGCAGATAGCGATCGGCGAGCGCGCATGCCGCATCGACTTTTGGAATTAATTTGCCGAGATCGTGACGCAATACCGGATCGTCGAAGCGTCCGCGCTCTTTCATTATTTCAGCGATGAGCTTCAGTGAGTAACGCATGCGCTGCGTCAGTTCGACGAGCGTAAGACCGCGCTCGGACGCGAGCGTCGCCTGCGCAACCGCCCAGCCATCGCCTTCGGCACCGACGCGATTTTCAACGGGAATTTCGACATCGTCGAAAAAGATTTCGGCGAATTCATCGTCGCCGGTGATCTGCTCGATCGGACGCACGGTGACGCCTTTCGTTTTCATATCGAGCAACAAATAAGTGATACCAGCTTGCGGCGGGCCTTCCTTGCTGCCGGTGCGCGTGAGCAGTAAACAGTAATCCGCGTATTGCGCCATCGTCGACCAGGTTTTCTGACCGTTGACGACATATTTGTCACCGCGCAATTCGGCGCGTGTTCTGAGCGAGGCGAGATCGGAGCCGGCGTTGGGTTCGGAGAAACCCTGACACCAGATATCGCCGTTCAGAATACCGGGGAGATATTTCGCCTGCTGCTCGGGTGTGCCGCACTCGATGAGAGTACAGGCGGCGTGATAGAGCGAAACAAAGTAGAGAATCAGCTTCGGCGCATCGGCGCGCGCGACTTCTTCGTAGATGATTTTTTGTTCGGCCAGCGAACGGCCGCCGCCCGGATATTCTTTCGGCCAGTGCGGCGTGGCATAGCCCGCCTTCGACAACTTCTGAAACCAGTCGCGCTGCGCGGCCACGAAAGCCTCTTGCGTCGAACCGGTCATGTCTTGGCGCCAGCCGGCGGGAATATTGGCTTGCAGCCAGCTTCGCACCTCGGCACGCAGTGCTTCGGACTTGCTATCGAGCATGTTCGGTAATCCCATCTGTTCAAACGAAATCGGTGGAAAAAAACCGAAAGCGGCTGCCCGCCCAGCGCGTGATTAAACCTTCACCTCGATCCAGTCGTCGACGACGCGGACTTCATAAGTCGGTATCGGCTGTGTTGCCGGCAGATTCAGCGCCGCGCCGGTTTCCAGATCGAATTGCGCCCCGTGCACGGGACAGGTGATCCGGCAATTGCGCATGCGGCCCGGCAGCAATGGCTTGACCTGATGCGAGCAGATACCGGAAACCGCGAGCAGTTTGCCTTCGGTATGGCAAACCAGGATCCAGGTGTTGTTGATCTTTGCAGCTTTTTTCGATTCCGGGGGAAGCTCTGATACCTGGCAGAAGCGTCTGAATTCAGTCGACAACGTGAGTTACCTTCTTTCGCGGGAACTGCGCCGGGCACCAGAATCTCCCTGATTTTCCGAGGCGCATATTCAACCATCAACCGTTAAGGGAATAAAGAAAAAAAACCGGCGGGAGTTCTCTCCATCCCTGAAAGGCACTCGCGCCGGTTTCGCGTCCGCCCTACTGTGCGGACTTTTTTCTAGCGTACGTATTTATCGACCGCATGCTCGAAGTGGCGGATGCGGATTTCCTGATAGTTGCCCAGGGTCAGGCCGCGCTTCGCACTCGCCTCCAGGCCTTCCTGCTGCAGCACGAGATTATCCGTGTCCTGATCGAGAATCGCGCCGAATCCCGGCGGCATGCCTTCGGCTTCGGTGAACGACTGCTCATCGCGCAGATGAATCGGCTGCGCCGGGTACGGGCGTTTGCCGTCTTTCGGGACGGGGCGCAGGAAGAACACTTCGTAAAGACTCACGCGATGATCTTTCGGGTCCGGCCGGAAGCGATACACCATCGGCAGCGAAATGCCGGGGAACAGGAAGGTGTTGGGGAACAGCGTGTACGAGAAGCAATCGAGCAGTTCCGCATCCGACACGCTGCTCAGATCGGTATTGGTCGCCTGCTCGAACATGCCGCGGAACATATCGGCCATCGCCTGGCGCGCGGTTCCGCCCTCGGGCAGCACGCGCTTGCCCTCGCCGAGCGCATCGGCATCGCCAATGGTGAACTGGTCGAGCACGTCCTGCTCGGAATATTCGCCGGCAAAATGCGGACTGACAACGCCGAGCGTGGAAATGAAACGGTTCACGTGCTCGCCGTAAATATCGTATTGCGAGTTGATATCGCCGTTCGACACGCACACTTGCGGGTGCGTGTCGCGCACGTGATAGGCCTCCATGAAGGCTTCGATATTGAGCTTCCAGTTACACGGAATACGCTTGGTGACGTGCAGGTAGACGTAACGGTTTTCAAGCCCCCAGGACGTGAAATGCTTCATCGCCTCGGGGCCGAAATATTCGGCGAGCGACGGCGCATTCTGATCCATGTTGATGAAGACGAAACCGCCTAACACTTCCACTTTGGCTTGCGGCAATGTCAGCTTCTCGCGATCGACATGCGGGAAATCCCACGGGCAAAGAATTTCCTTGTTGGTGCCGTCGAGATTCCACGTCCAGCCGTGGAAACTGCACTGAAATTCGCTCGTGCTGCCCTCGCTGCCAGACGCGCGCAGTTTGGTGCCGCGATGCAGGCAGGCATTGTAATAGGCGCTGATTTTGTCTTCGGCAACGCGCGTAATGATGAACGACTGACGACCGATGTCGTAGACATAATAATCGCCGACTTCGGGAATATGCTCTTCGCGACAGGCGAATTGCCAGGTGCGCGTCCACAGGCGTTCGTACTCCCGCTGCGCAAACTCAGGATCGATGTAGCGATCCTTGGTCACATCTTCATCGCCGAGGAATTCATACGATTCCGACGTTACCCAGAACGGCGCCTTCACATTGTCGCTGGCGATAATTTCCTGCGTGCTCGGCGCATTCGGGCAGCGAGCTTCACCTTTTTTCACTTTCAATTCTGCGTTCATCGTAGTCTCCACGTTCAGTCGTTCGCTTGGTCCGACGTTCAATCAATCATTCATTCAGACGGCTGCTCTCAGGAACCGACAGCATGTTTGTGAATGACGCCGTCCTTCATGATCAGCTGTAAATTTTTGGCATCGACGACCACTGCAGGATCTTTCAGTGGATCGCCTTCGACCAGCACCATGTCGGCCAGATAACCCTCTTTGAGCTGGCCGAGTTTTTCATCCGTACCCATCGTCATCATTGCGCCACCGTTACGCGTTGCGCACTGCAATGCTTCTGCGGGCGAATACCCGAAATACTGCACGAAGAAACCGACATCGCGCGCGTTGGTGCCGTTGTGGCTCCAGGCGAAACCGTAATCGCCGCCGATGACGTGACGAATGCCGCGCTTGCGCAGTGCGCCGTGCGTTTCCGACGACTGTTCGAGCAGGCGATCGATACCCATCATGCGCGCGACCGCCGGTGGCATCCATTGCTCCGCTTCGAACAGCAGCGTGTGAAATAAACTCACGGTCGGCACGACCACGACGCGGTCTTTCGCTGCCTCGAACATATCGAGCGTTTTCTCGTCGCTGAATTCGCAGTGATACAGCACATCGACGCCCGCGCGCAGGCAGTCCTGCGTGCCTTGAATCGAACGCGTATGCGCATTCACCTTGCGGCCGAACGCATGCGCGGTCTGCACCGCCATCGCGATTTCCTCGTACAACATCGGCGTCGAATGCGCGGGCGTGTTGGGATAGAACGGATCGCCCGAGACATCGAGCTTGATGTTGTCGCAGCCTTCGCGGCAGAACAGACGCACGGCCTTGCGCACTTCTTCGGGGCCGTCGACGACCATCGCCGGCGAGATAGTGGTGTTGCGCGGGTTGTGCAATTTGCTTTCGTCGCCGAGACCGCCCGTCACGGTGATTTCGAGCGAACCGGCTCGAATGCGCGGACCTTTCAAGCGGCCCGCGTTGATTTCGTTACGCACCGCAACGCCGAGCCGCAATTTCGCCTCGGACGCGCCCCACGCGCTGGTGAAACCCTGATCGAGCAGACGCTCGGCGACGCGTGCGGTGAGAAATACATGCTCTTCCAGCGGCGGCGAAATCAGATCCTCGGTCGCGGTGACATTATCGAACGAGAGATGCGCATGGCCTTCGGTCATTCCCGGCATCAGGAATCTGCCCTTCGCCGGAATCACCTGAGCACCGTCGCCGGATAGCTTTCCCGTCCCTTGAGAAACCGCCTTGATACGGTTGCCTTCGATCAACACATCGCCTTCGAAAGTCGATGTGCTGCTGCCATCGAAAATGGTGGCGCCCTGAATGATTATTTTATGGGTCATCGCGTTACACCTCCTGGGGGCGTGGCGGCGGTGTTCCGGATGCTCTGGACCGGCCCCTGGAACCATATGCCGTGGAACATTATGCCTATGCGCCGTCACCCCAAAAATGACCGTGTGCGCATACCGACTTGCCCATTTCGGCTAGACCGCTTACCGCCATAGTCCCGCCCCGATAAACTCTTGATCGAGATCAAACCCCCACGCGCCACGCACCCAGCAGGCGGACAGGCGACAGATAAATAACAGGCTCAGCCGGAGAACACACCATGATTAGAGGCATTCACCACGTCGGAATTCACGTGCGCGATCTCGATCGCATGATCAGGTTTTACCGGGACGCGTTCGGCTTCGAACTCATGGGCGACCCCTTCAGCTGGGCCAACGATGAGTTCATCGACAAAATCGTCGATGTGAAAGGATCGGCCGCGCGCGGTTGCATGCTGCGCGCCGGCACCTGCTATATGGAGCTGTTTCAATACGACGCGCCGGCCCCGACAGTCACCGAACCGCTCAACCCGCAGGACAAGGGCTATACCCACATCTGTGTGGATGTGACTGATATTAAAGAGGAATTCGAGCGCCTGAAAGGACTCGGCATGACCTTCAGCCAGCCCGCCCCGATCGAGATGGGGCACGTGACCTCGATTTACGGCCGCGATCCGGAAGGCAATGTGATCGAGATTCAGGAAACCGTTAATTGTGATTTCCCGCTGAGCAAACTGGATGGGAAACCTACGCGCCAATAAGCCAGCGCCCTCTAACGCGTCACTCCCGCAACGGCGGGAGTCCAGCTTCTCTCGCTGGATCCCCACCTGCGCGGGGATGACTTAATCGACAGATTTGTGATTTGCCCATGACCGAACCCGCTGTTCCAGCCAACTCCCTTCCTGCGGCCAACCCCGTTCCTGCAACCAGACCCGCAGCTGCGGCCAGCACCGTTACGCTCGACGACGTGACTCTCGATGACAAGTACGTGCAACCGGGCGGTCAGGTGTTCATGAATTCCAACCAGGCGCTGGTGCGTCTGCCGCTGGACCAGATACGCCGCGATCGCGCCGCCGGCCTGAAAACCGCGGGTTACATCTCCGGCTATCGCGGTTCGCCGCTCGGCGTTTACGACTCGGCACTGTGGGGCGCACAGAAACTGCTCGACGCACACGACATCACCTTCCGGCCGGGGCTCAACGAAGAACTCGCGGTGAGTGCGATTCGCGGCACGCAGCAGCTCGAATGGTTCGGCAAATCCGCATTCGAAGGCATTTTCGGCATCTGGTACGGCAAGGGCATCGGCGTCGACCGCGCGTGCGAATCGATGAAGCTCGGCAATTTCGAAGGCGCTGCCGCGAAGGGTGGATTCCTGATCATCGCGGGCGACGATCACGGCGGTAAATCGTCGGACAGCGCGCATCAGTCCGAGCACACGCTCATCGCCGCGATGGTGCCGATGCTCTACCCCGCCACCGTCGGCGAAATCATCGAATTCGGTTTGTTCGGCATCGCCATGTCGCGTTACAGCGGCTGCTACGTTGGCCTCAAATGCATCACCGACACGCTCGATTTAACCGCGTGCGTCGAACTGCCCGATCCGTATCGCACCTACGTTGCGCCGGCCGATATTCCGGTGCCTCCCGAGGGTTTCAACCTGCGCCAGAACCTGCCACCGCTCGTCGAGGAGGAATGGCTGGTCAATTATCGATTGCCTGCTGCAACCGCATTCGCGCGCGCGAACGGGATCGACAAGGTGGTAATCGACGGCGAGCAACGCAATTTGTCGATCGTCGCCGCCGGCAAAACCTATCTCGATGTGCGTCAGGCGATGGCCGATCTCGGCCTCGACGAAGCAACCTGCAGACGCTTAGGGGTTCGTCTGTACAAACCCGGTCTGATCTGGCCGATGGATCACGTCGGTTTAATTAATTTCGCGCAGGGCAGCAAAGCGGTTCTGGTCATCGAGGAAAAACGCCCGATGATGGAGGACCAGATCGCGCATGCCCTTTACGGACTCGACGCGAACAGACGCCCCGCTCTCGCCGGCAAACGCGATCTGAATGGCGCGCAATTGTTATCGTCGATTGGCGAACTCACTGTCGGCAAAGCGCGCAAGGCGATTAAAACGTTGCTTGATCAAGTCGGCATCGTCGACGCCCAAATCGATCTCAAAAACAAGATCGAAGCAAAATATTCCGAATACGAAAAACTCGAAGCGCGCGCGCAAACGGTTGGTAATTCAACGCAGCGTCCCGCGTATTTCTGCTCGGGTTGTCCGCATAACACCAGCACGAAATTACCCGATGGTTCGCGCGCAATGGGCGGTATCGGTTGTCACGGTTTAGCTGCGGTGGTGATGGATCGCAATACGATGCAATTCGTACCGATGGGTCATGAAGGTTCGCCGTGGGTTTCGGTCGGCAACTATGTCGATACGCCGCATATGTTCCAAAACATGGGCGACGGCACGTATTCGCATTCGGGCGTGCTCGCGATTCGCGCAGCGGTCGCGGCGAAAGCCAATATCACTTACAAAGTGTTGTACAACGACGCTGTGGCAATGACGGGTGGCCAGCCGGTCGAGCAACAGATTTCGCCGATCGATATGGTCAATCAATTGTTATCGGAAGGCGTGCATCCGGTCTATCTGGTTTCCGATTCTCCCGAGAAATACACGCGCAGTGAGATGCCGAAAAATTCGGAGCTGCATCACCGCGATGATCTCGACATGCTGCAACGTCAATTGCGAGAAATGAAGGGCGTCACCGGCATCGTTTACGAACAGACCTGCGCGACTGAAAAACGTCGCCGCCGCAAACGCGGTTTGATGGACGATCCCGACAAGCGTTTATTCATCAATCCCGAAGTGTGCGAAGGCTGCGGCGATTGTTCGGTGCAATCGAATTGCATCAGCATCACGCCGCTCGAAACCGAATTCGGCCGCAAACGCAAAATCGATCAATCGACGTGTAATAAAGACTACAGCTGCGTGAAAGGTTTTTGTCCTTCGTTCGTTACGGTCGAAGGCGCGAAAATCGCCGTGCGTTCGAGCGGCGATCCCGCGCGCCTGCAACAACTCATCGCGAATTTGCCGGAGCCGTCATTAGCGCCGCTGAGTGAAAATGGTTACAACATTCTCGTCGGCGGTATCGGCGGCACCGGCGTTTTAACCATCGGCGCACTGCTCGGCATGGCCGCGAATCTCGACAAGAAAGGCGCGACGATTCTCGATATGACCGGCATGGCGCAGAAAGGCGGTGCGGTGACGAGTCACATTCGTATCGGCAAAGATCCGCAAAGTATTTACACGTCGCGTCTGAGCGAAGGCATGACCGATCTATTGATCGCGTGCGATCTGATCGTCGGCGCCGGCGCGCCCGTACTTAAAACAGTACGTCCTGGTCACACCACGGCGATTTTAAATACCGACGTCGCACCGACCGGCGATTTCCAGACCAATAAAACGCTCGATCTCGGCGAAGCGCGTTTGCGCGCGTCGATTCTCGATGCACTCGATGGCGGTCCCGCGTTCGATCTGCACGCGAGCAAACTCGCCACCGACCTCACCGGCGACAGCATCGGCACCAATATTCTGATGCTTGGTTATGCGGCGCAAAAAGGTTTATTGCCGCTGTCGATCGCGGCGATCGAAAAAGCGATTCGCCTCAACGGCACTTTCGTCAAAGGCAATTTGCGCACGTTCGCTTTAGGTCGATTGGCTGCGCATGATCCTGCGGCGCTGGCGCGTGAATTGAATGAGAGCGAGAAAGTCGAAGCGGTCAAGCTCGACACTACCGACGACGTGCTCGCAAGCCGCATGAAGCTGCTGACGAAATTCCAGAACGAAAGCTACGCCGAAACGTATCGCGCCTTCGTCGCAGACGTGCGCAAACGCGTCGCCGCGCGCCCTATCCCCGGTGACAAAAACGCGAGCGGCGAACAGTTCGTGCGTGAAGTGGCGCTGTCGCTCGCAAAACTCATGTATTACAAGGATGAGTACGAAGTCGCGCGGCTTTATACCGATCCGAAATTCATGCAGCGTCTGCGCGAACAGTTTGCCGGCGATTTCAAAATATCGTTTAATCTCGCCTCGGATATGTTGCTGCCCGCGCGCGATGCGGCCGGCCATCCGAAAAAGCGCAATTTGGGACCGTGGGTTCTGACCCTTTTCAAGTTGCTGGCGCCGCTCAAAGTCCTGCGTGGCACTCCATTCGACCTGATCGGTTACCTGCCCGAGCGTAAGCTGGAGCGTCGTCTGATCGTCGAATACCGCGATCTCATCAACCGCATCGTCGACAAGCTCGATTCAACGAACGTCGAAACCGGCGTCGAGATCGCCAGCGCAGCCAGCGACATCGGCGGCTATGGTCATGTAAAAGAAGCCTCGGTCAAACGCTACGAAACCCGATTGAAAACACTGCTGGACGCGCTCGATAATCCGAAGGGAGCGAACGCCGCTCCGCAGGAATTGAAAGTCCGCCAACTATGACAGTGAACAAGCTATGATCCTGAATGAAACCCAGCAAGCCATTGCCGATGCCGTACGCGATTTCGCCCAGGAGCGCATTCGCCCGAACACACTGAAATTCGAAGCCGAAGGCGGCTACCCCGCCGAGCTGTTCGAAGAATTAGCCGGGCTTGGCCTGATGGGAATGACCGCGCCGGAAGAATTCGGCGGCGCGGCGGCGGATTATGTGTCCTATGCGTTATCGCTGATCGAAATCGCCGCGGGCGACGGCGCGCTTTCCACCATTCTGTCGATTCAAAACAGCCTCATCGTTTCCGGCCTGCTCAAGGACGGCACCGCGGAACAGCAGCAACGCTTTCTGCCCGCTTTGATCAGCGGAAAAATGATCGGTGCATTCGCGCTGACTGAAACCGATGCCGGTTCCGACGCCTCCGCGATTCGCACGCGCGCCACCAAAGTCGACGGCGGTTACCTCCTCAACGGCAGCAAGCAGTTCATCACCTCGGGAAAAATCGGCGGCCTTGTCATCGTTATCGCCGTAACCGATCCGGAAGCAGGCAAAAAAGGCATTTCCGCCTTCCTCGTACCGACCGATAAAAAAGGTTATTTCGTCGATAAGGTCGAACACAAAATGGGGCAAGGCGCGTCCGATACCTGCGGTCTGCGCTTTGAAAATCTTTTCCTCGAATCCAATCTGCTGCTCGGCCAGGAAGGCCAGGGTTATCGCATCGCGCTGTCGAATCTCGAAGCCGGTCGTATCGGTATTGCCGCGCAATGTATCGGCATGGCGCAGGCGGCGCTCGAAATCGCGGTGAATTACGCGAAGGAGCGCCAGTCGATGGGCAAACACATCATCGAACACCAGGCCGTCGGTTTCCGTCTCGCCGATCTGGCCTCGCGCCTCGAAGCGGCACGTCAGCTCGTGCTGCACGCCGCTGCAGTGAAAGATACCGGCGCACCGTGCCTGAAAGAGGCGTCGATGGCCAAACTGATCGCTTCGGAAACTGCGGAAGCGGTCTGCTCCGGCGCCATCCAGACACTCGGCGGCTACGGTTATCTGGAGGAGTTCGGTATTGCCAAAATCTACCGCGACGTGAGAGTCTGCCAGATCTACGAGGGCACGTCCGATATCCAGCGCATGGTCATTGCCCGCTCGCTCTGACGCAACTCTCGGCTTGCTGACGACCGTTTACCAACCCGGTTTACCGACGCTTTTTATTTAGCTGCGCACATCTCAATCGCGTTTATTCGCGCCAAACTCTTGGAGACTTAATCATGTCATCGGATCCTGTTGTCATTGCATCCTACGCCCGCACCCCCATGGGCGGACTTCAGGGCGCGCTCGGTACGGTTAAATCGAGCGATCTCGGTGCGGTCGCAGTGAAGGCTGCGGTTGAGCGCGCAGGCGTTGCCGCCGACAAAGTCGATCGCATCTACATGGGTTGCGTATTGCCGGCAGGTCTCGGCCAGTCGCCTGCGCGTCAGGCGGGTCTCGGCGCCGGTCTCGCACTCTCGGTGCAGGCCAGCACCGTCAACAAGATGTGCGGTTCCGGCATGCAGACCGTGATCATGGCTTACGATGCCCTCAAGGCGGGCACTGCCGATGTCATCGTCGCCGGCGGTATGGAATCGATGACTGGCGCGCCCTACATTCTTCCCAAACATCGCGGCGGCGCGCGCGCAGGCCACGACGTTATCAAGGATTCGATGTTCCTCGACGGTCTCGAAGATGCCTACGAAGCCGGCACGCCGATGGGTGAATTCGCCGAGCGCTGTGTCGAAAAATACGGCTTCACCCGCCAGGACCAGGACGCTTACGCCGTCGAGAGTCTCGCGCGCGCCAACGAAGCAATCAAATCCGGCGCATTCGATGATGAAGTCGTTCCGGTGGAAGTCAAAACGCGCAAGGGCAGCGAACTGGTTACGTTCGACGAACAACCCGGCAAAGCCAAGCCGGATAATATTCCCAACCTGAAACCCGCGTTCCGCAAGGACGGTACGATTACGCCGGCCAACGCTTCCTCGATTTCCGATGGCGCCGCTGCACTCGTGCTGACACGCGAAAGCGTGGCGAAAAAGCTCGGCTTGAATATCGTCGCGCGCGTCAATGCCACCTCTGCGCATTCGCACGAGCCCTTTCTGTTTCCGACCGCGCCCGTACCGGCGATGAAAAATGTCATGGCGCAATGCGGCTGGTCGGTCGACGATGTCGATCTGTTCGAAGTGAACGAAGCGTTCGCCGTGGTCGCCATGATCGCGATGAAAGATCTCAATATTTCGCACGACAAAATCAATGTGAACGGCGGCGCCTGTGCGCTCGGCCATCCGATCGGCGCATCGGGCGCGCGCATTATCGTTACCCTGCTTGCCGCGCTGAAACGTCGCGGACTCAAGCGCGGTGTTGCCGGTATCTGTATCGGCGGTGGCGAAGCGACAGCCGTTGCGGTCGAACTCGTTTAAATTTTAAGAACGCTGAATACGTCATTCCCGTGAAAACGGGAATCCAGAAAATGCAGTAACACATGGGTTCCCACCTACACAGGAACGACGAGTTTCGAGTTATTCAAAAGACTTGAGAAAAACTGATCCAACAGAGGAATTATCAATGCAAATTAAAGGTCTCGCAGCCATCGTTACCGGCGGCGCTTCAGGTCTCGGTGCCGCAACGGCGGAAATGCTCGCTAAAGAAGGCGCGAAAGTCACATTGTTCGATATGAACGAAGAAGCGGGTAAAGCGCACGCGGAAAAAATCGGTGGCAGCTTTATCAAAGTCAACGTCACCGATACCGCCAACGTGATCGAGGCGATCGCCGCCGCTGAAGCGAAAAACGGTGTTGCGCGCATCCTCGTCAACTGCGCGGGCATCGCCACCGGCGCGAAAACCGTCGGCAAGGAAAATGCACCGCACCCGATGGATCAGTTCCGCAAAACCATCGAAATCAATCTGATCGGCACCTTCAACGTCATCACTCATTTCGCAGCGCGTCTTTCCGCAGCGGATCCGGTTGGCGAGGAGCGCGGCGTGATTATCAACACGGCGTCAGTCGCTGCATTCGAAGGTCAAGTTGGCCAAGCGGCATACTCCGCATCGAAAGGCGGTATCGTCGGGATGACATTGCCCATCGCACGCGATCTCGCATCGCTCGGTATTCGCGTTATGGGCATCGCACCCGGCACTTTCTACACACCGATGATGGCTGGCCTGCCGCAAAATGTGCAGGACTCGCTCGGCAAACAAACGCCATTCCCAAATCGTCTCGGCCAGCCTTCCGAGTACGCGTTGCTCGCCCAAAGCATCATCACCAACCCGATGCTCAATGGCGATGTGATCCGTCTCGACGGCGCGATCCGGATGCCACCGCGTTAATTCATCCGGCGCCCGTTACCGCCTGAAAGGCCGCTCTCTCACGAAAGCGGCCTTTTTAATTTCAAGGCGGCTTTCTTCAAAACGGCTTTCGCCCGAACATCCCTGAAAGTTAAAGATTTATAAATAATATGGACATTTTGGCGGTGTCCATTCAGCATCTGAACCTTCCCATGCACGACGAATGCCCCCTCAACCGGCAAAAACTCGAATAAGGAGCATCTATGAACGACCAGCAACAAGAGTTTGAGAAGCACGACTTCTTTCGCAGTGACCGCTTCATAAACGATCCGTACTCCTACTTTGATTATCTGAGAACGCAATCGCCGGTATTTCGTGAGCCGCATCAGGGCATCTTCATGGTGACGGGCTACAACGAGCTCCTCGAGATTTACAACGATTCCGATCGCTTTTCCTCCTGTATGTCGACCACCGGACCGTTTGCGGGCAATGCCATTCCGCTGGAAGGCCATGAAAACGAAGACATTTCCGAGCTGATCGCAACCCATCGCGACAAAACGCCGTTCAGCGATCAGATCACCACCATGGATCCGCCGGACCATTCCAAACATCGCGCGCTACTGTCGGCGCTGATCACGCCCAAGCGCCTCAAGGAAAACGAGGACTTCATGTGGGAGTTGGCCGATCAGCAGATCGCTACCTTCATCGATCGTGGTGAGTGCGAATGGATGGCCGCTTTTGCCCAACCATTCGCCGTACTCGTCGTCTCCGATCTATTGGGCGTGCCCGCCGAAGACCGCATCAAATTCCGCAAGCAACTCATTCGACAGGAACAAGAGCAGAGTGCCGGTATAGGCGGCGTGAAGGATGGTGAAGAAGTCCACCACTCTCCGCTGGAATGGTTGTACAGCACCTTCTCGGCGTATATCGAAGACCGCCGTGCAAACCCCACAGGGGATATCCTCTCGGGACTCGCTAAGGCCACCTTCCCCGACAAATCCTTGCCGACGCCGCTCGACGTCGCGCGGATCGCCGCCAACCTGTTCGCGGCCGGACAGGAAACCACGGTGCGATTGCTCAGCTACTCGTTTCAGGTGCTTGGCGAGCGTCCCGATTTACAGAAAAAACTGCGTGAAGACCGCAGTCTCATCCCCAATTTCGTCGAGGAGTGCCTGCGCATAGAAGGCCCCGTCAAAGGCGATTTCCGCCTGGCGAAAAAGCCGACGCAGGTCGCCGGCGTCGATATCCCGGCCGGCAGCTTTTTGTATATGGCCAATAGCGCCGCCAACCGGGATCCTCGCCAATTCGACAACCCCGCCGAGTTCCAGCTGAACCGCGAAAACGCGCGCTTGAATGTGTCATTCGGGCGCGGCCGCCATACCTGCCCCGGAGCACCTTTGGCGCGGGCCGAAACGGTCATTGCCATCAACTGCATGTTCGACAGAACCAGCGATATCCGCATTTCGGAGAAAGTCCACGGGCCGAAAGATGCAAGACGCTATAGCTACCTGCCAACGTTCATCCTGCGCGGACTGACTCATCTTGCTATCGAATTCGACCCAGTGCCGAAAGCCGCCGGGGGCTCGCAATGAAGGTTCGTGTCGATCCCAGCATATGCGCCGGTTTCAGTGTGTGTCTGGGGCTCTGCCCCGAAGTGTTCGAATTGCACGACGACGGCTACGCCGTCGTTCGGGTCGGCGAGGTTCCACCGGAACTTGAAGACGCGGTGCGCACCGCCGTCAACCAGTGCCCGTCGAATGCAATCTCCATCAGTGACGATTCCCGGCAGTAACCTGCCGGGATTGGTTTTATCTAACGCCTCAGCGACGCCATATCGATCACGAAGCGATATTTGACATCGTTCTTCAGCATGCGGCTGTACGCATTTTCGATGTCCTGTATCGCAATCATTTCGATATCCGAAACAATATTTTTCCCGGCACAGAAATCCAGCATTTCCTGAGTTTCCGGGATGCCGCCGATCAGCGAACCCGCAATCGATTTACGACCGAAAACCAGCTGGCCGACATTCGGCGATGGGTGCGGTTGTGCGGGAATGCCGAGCATGCACATGGTCCCGTCGCGCTTCAATAACGCGACATAGGTATCGAGTGAGTGACTGGCCGCCACCGAGTTGAGAATCAGATCGAAACTGCCGACATGTTTTTTCATGTCGGCGGCGTCGGTCGAGACGACCACTTCATCCGCACCTAATTTCAGTGCATCGTCGCGTTTGTTTTCCGAGCTTGTAAACGCCACCGTATGCGCGCCCATCGCGTGCGCGAGTTTGATGCCCATATGACCGAGGCCGCCGATACCGACAACGCCGACTTTCTTGCCCGGCCCTGCCTTCCAGTGTTTCAGCGGCGAATAGGTGGTGATGCCTGCACACAGTAACGGTGCAACGGCAGCGAGTTGTTCCTGAGCATGATTAATTTTTAAAACGAATTTATCGACGACAACGATGCGCTGCGAATAGCCACCCAGCGAATGACCAGGCTTATCTCTGATGAGCGAATTGTAAGTACCTGTCCAACCGTTCTCACAATAATTTTCCAGCCCTTCGGCACACGACGCGCAATGCTGACAGCTGTCGACCATACAACCGACGCCGACGGTCTCACCGACTTTGAATTTCGTCACCGCATAACCAATCGCGCTGACACGCCCGATAATTTCATGACCGGGCACGCATGGATAAAACGCTTTGCCCCACTCCGACCGCACCGTATGTAAATCCGAATGACAGACACCGCAGTAATCAATTTCAATTTGCACATCGTGTGCGCCAGGATCGCGGCGTTCGATGGTCATTGGTTCGAGAGGTTTGTCGCCTGCGTAGGCGCCAAAAGCCTTAATGGTCATAGCTAAGTCCTCACAAGTTAAACGCTGTTAATCAAACGTTATAACCAACACTTCGCATTTCTTTTTTCAATTCATCTCTCCAACCACCTTGGTCGTCGAGTGAAACATAAACCACACCACTAATGTCATTTGGTGTTTCTACTCTCCCCTTAACTACAGCAGAAACTCTTGCACGACCTAACTTACCTATTAGAAAACCATGCTCAAAGACAACATTTTGGCGCGCGCGATAATTACTAGTTAGATCTCCAACTTTCGAACCAATGTCACACGGGGTATATAAAACGATGCCAAAGCCCACATTTGAATAGTGTTCAATCTTTTCAATTATGGTTCTTCCAGAGCTCGCTTGCTGATGGAGAATGATAGGCTGAAGCCCAAGACTTGAAATAAACGCCGACATTTCTAACTTAGCAATAGCGTCATGCCCATGAACAATAAAAACTTGGGAAGTATTAAATTCGCCTGGCGCGGTAGGAATAACTGGAGGGTCAATCGTCGGCTGATTATTAAGCCCCCATTGAGAAGCATTGATTTGCTGTTGAGTGATGTATCCTTTGCACAGCAATATTTCAAATAACGGTTCGTCCTTAATCGCCCAATGTGTTCTTGATAACTCCCAACTACCAAGATCTATATCAGCCCTTAAAGCCTCAATAGCGCCAATGGGCAAGCTTGGAAATACTGGGTCGAACTCAAAATCAAATACAACCGAAGTTTGACGGAGACGAATATTAGTCACGTATCCGATCCGAGATTCTACTGATTCATTTTCCGTAACAAAAAGAGTAGGAAAACTTTTGAGCTCCTCTATAGCTTTGTCATTGAGAAATTTGTATCTTTCACTTATCTCATCGGCCGTATACTCAATCGCTACACGGCTCCTATCAAGCTGGTGCGGACTAGAATTCCAACTTTCTGGATCATAAGAAATAATTAAATTAAACATTTTTAATCCTTTTAACTCTTCTTACAATCAAGATAGAACGAAACTATTTAGTTGGCTTGACGGAAATCTCGCCGCACTCCTCATAAATCGCCGCATAAACAAACTCGCGCGCGAACGCTGCCGACATCGTCAGCTCACCGGCATTAGCGCGAGTTTCAAGTTCGCTCATCACGGCGTTGATATCGTCGGTTTCGATTTCGTAAATGGCGAGATAGGGGTCGGTTTCGCGCGCGCCCAGATTGCGGACGCGGCGAAAACGTTGTGCGGATTTAAATCCGGAGAAGGCGACCATTTCACCGAGGTGAACGTGCTGATACCAATCGTTGAACTCTTCTTCGCGACCTTCGACGAAGCGGCTCAGCACGACCATTTTATAGCGGGGCATAATTCGACTCCCTCGCCGATTTTTATTTATTCTTTTTTACCGTCTGTTTTATTAAATACAGGCGTGCGTTTTTCTTGCATCGCCGCGATCGCTTCGCGGTGATCGGCCTGGCGCAATGACAAAGCTTCGTACGCTAAACCCGCATCCATCATCGAATGTGCGATGCGTTTCAATTCGAGATTGGTGAGAATCTTTGTCCAGCGAATCGCATTACGCGAACCGTTCAATAATTTTTCGCAGAAGGCATCGACGCGGCTGTCGAGTTCTTCGGCGGGTACGGCGTAATTGATCAAACCGATTTCTTCGGCACGCTTCGCGGTGAGCAAATCGCCCGTGAGCAAAAATTCTTTGGCGCGGCAAAAGCCGATACGTTGCGGCCAGATCGCTGCACCGCCATCGCCTGCAACCAAACCAACGCCGACATGCGGATCGCCGATCTTGGCTTTTTCGTTTGCGAAAATCACATCGCAATACAACGCGAGCGTCGCACCCAAACCAACGGCGTGGCCGTTCATTCGACAGACTAACGGTTTATCCAGGTCGAGCATCGAGAATACGATGCGTTTGGCGAGACGAATTTCTTCGTCGAAGGAATCGGGATTATTGGCGAGGCCGAGAATGTGGTCGATGTCACCGCCTGCGGAAAATGCGCGGCCCGCACCGGTCAACACGACCACATCCGAATGCGCATCGGCGGCGGCGTAAGTGAAAACGTCCGCCAGCTCTTCGTGCAGGCGCAAATTGACGGCGTTAAGTAGATCAGGCCGGTTTAACGTAATCGTCAATAACCGGCCTTTGCGGGAGAGAACGAGAGTTTGGTATTCGCGTACAGGTTCGGACATATTCACAACTTCCAGAGCGGTTAGAGACGTTCACCAACCGACTCGGGAGAGGCGGTTCGAATTAGCCGGGAAGTTTACCAGCGCGCGCCGCGATGTCGTTAGCCGCGATGTAACCGAACACCATCGCCGGCCCGATGGTGCCACCCGCGCCCGGATACAAATTGCCGAATGGGCTGCCAGAGTTATTGCCTGCCGCGTAAAGATTCGCGATGGGCTGACCGCTGGCGTCGACCACACGGCCCTTCGCGTCGCACTTCAGGCCGCCCTTGGTGCCGAGATCGCCCATGTTGATCGGTACCGCGTAATACGGTGCCCGGTCGATCGGGCCGAGACAGGGATTCGGCGCGATATTGGCATCGCCAAACATGCGATCGTAATTGTTGCTGCCGCGACCGAATTCGGGATCGACGCCCGAACGTGCGTACTGATTCATATTGGCGATAACTTTTTTCAGCTTCGCGCCATCGAGATGAATTTTCGCGGCCAGCGATTCGATCGTATCGGCTTTGAAAATGTAGTGGTCCCACTGATCTTTCGGAATCATCCAGTCCGGCATGATGATAGTGGGCATGTAACCGCCCGCGCTGAATTTCTGGCGGAACGTCGCATCGAAAATCAGCCAGCACGGCGTGTTCGCGCCCGTCGTTAGCTGATCGCGCACCATCGCCTCGCCGAATTCATCGTAGCTGCAGGCTTCGTCGACGAAACGATCGCCGTTGCGATTCACGCAGACGCTGTGCGGTCTGCCGACATCGAATGCGGCCTGGTGAATTTCCTCGAAATTCGAGGCTTTCGGCATCGGCATGTGCATCGTCGGAATCCACCAGCACGCTTCGGTATGTTCGGTTGCCGCGCCGATTTTCACACCGGCAATCAATGCTTCGCCACGGTTCGCATCTTCAGGAGAACTGCTGAAGCGCGTCAAACCCGGTACCTTCAGATAGCGGTCGCGCAATTCCTGATTCCATTCGAAACCGCCCGCACTCAATACGACACCGTATTTCGCGCTGATTGAATAACGCCGGCCAAAATTGCTGACGACAACGCCTTTCACCTCTTTATTAATGCCATGGGGCCCATCTGAAAGAATTAATTCTTCCAATCTGGTTTCCAGGCGAACTTCAACGCCGCGATCGAACACCTGTTTGAACAGGTGGCCCATCAGGGCGCCGCCCATCGTGAAACGGCGGTCGCGATTGCCGAGCAGGCGCGTGCTCAGATCCGACCAGTAGCGCCACGCCATATTGATGAATGTTTTTACCCAGCCAGGCGCGCGCGTCGATAGCGAGAAAAATTCCGCGACATCCATCGCGTAGCGACCCAATACCTTGAAGCGATTGTATTGCTCGCGCATGTGAAGGAAATGATCGCCGAGACCGCGACCGTCGAAGGTATCGACAATGATCGAACGGTCGGCGCGCGCGGCGGGTGCATCGGCAAAATAATCCGGCCACGCGGATGGAATTAACGGCACGCCGACTTTTTTGAGATAGCTCGCCATTTCCGGCGCGGTATCGACAAATGCATCCAGGCGGTCGCGTTGAACTTCGCTGCGCAGCAAATGATCGAGGTATTCCATGACCTTTTCGCGGCTGTCGTCGCTCGGTGTCAGTTGATGGTTGGGAAGCCACATGACACCGCCCGATGTTGCCGAGGTGCCACCGTATTTGTGCGCCTTCTCGACGATCAGAACCGAGAGCCCCAGATCGGCCGCTCTCAACGCGGCCGTCGCTCCCGCCGATCCCGAACCCACAATCACGACATCGTAGTTTTCTATTTCAGCAAGGCGATCAGCTTCGCGCATTTCTTTTCTCCGCACGCGATGTCATCCCTGATTCGCGCATTATTCTGGAATGAAATTCCCGGCCACTAATGACAGCCGTCAGATAGGTGCCGACGACTTATTCGAACGGCGCAACCGTCATTTTCAAACCGTTCATTTCGGGGCTCAGACGAATCTGGCAGCACAGGCGGCTGTTCGGCTTGTGCAGATCGGACACCATGTCGAGCGTCATGTCTTCGATGTCGTCGGGCTTGCCCACCACATCCATCCACTCGGCCTCGACGTACACATGGCAGGTCGCGCACGCGCAGCCGCCGCCACAATCGCCGAGAATACCGGCGACGCCGTTATCGCGTGCCAGTTCCATCAGCGATTCGCCGGCAACGCCGTCGGTGATGGTTTTCTCAACACCATCGGCCTGAACAAAAGTCACTGTGATTCCGCTCATACGTCTTCATCTCCCCGCACCCAACCGATAGGTGCGTTTACAACTCGTTGAAAATAGGTGGCGCTCCGCGACGGGCGCCCCCGGTTCTATCTGAATCGGTAAGCCACCTCTACCCCATACGTACGCGGCTCGCCGACAGCGGCGGCATTATGCCCCAGCGAGGCGCCCAGAGGCATGCCGCCGACGAAATACTCCTCATCCGCAAGGTTTTTACCGAACAGCGCCGCAGAGAATCCGCTTTGCAGAATATTGCTCCAGCTCAGGCGCGCATTGATCACGTGGTAGGAAGGCAGCTCGGTATCGGGCGTGATGGAATCCGCCGTGTTCGAGAAATACATGCTGTCCTGACCATACACTTCGGTGCGCAAGGCGATGTCACCGAGCCCGGGATCGAACGGAAGATCGATTTGCGCCCAGACGCTCCAGGTATTTTTGGGGGTGTTCGCGACCGGCGCATAGCTGTATTCAACACCGAACAGGGTGACCTGATTGTCGGTGAATTCGGCATCGGTATGCGCCGCCGCGATTCCGAGTTCGAGCCAGTCGACCGGCATCAATGACGCCTCCAGCTCGATGCCCTTCACTTCCATTTCGGGAACGTTGGCGGTCGCGGCGATGGAGGCCAGATCGACGCCGTTCGCATACGGCGCCGGATCGGGAAATTCGATGCGCTGCACGTCCTTGATCCATTCCTTGTAGACCGCGAGATTCAATCGCGCCGGACGATCGACCACATAACCCTGATATTTCAGCCCCGCTTCAATATCGCGTACGGTTTCCGCAGCGAATTTATTACCACCGCCGGTCGCATCGGTATCGACGGGCGGCGCCGAACCATTGAAGCCACCACTGCGGAAACTGCCCCGCGTTTTCAGATACGTGAGCGTGCTGGGATTGAGATCGTATTCCAATCCGATTTCCCACGAGGGCTTCTCGAATGTTTCGTCCTGCTTCTGTTGCCATAACGCAGGATTCGCGTAATCGGACTGGGACAATTGCTCGATGGAAATCTCTTCCCTGGTGTAACGCAGTCCCGCAGTCGCGCGCAATGCAGGGGCCAGGCTATAGGTCGCCTGACCGTAGAGCGCCTGCGTTTCGGTTTCGATACGGAAATTATTGGTCGCGGTCACCGCGCCTTCGAAATACGTTTGCGGCCACAGCGTATCGGTGCGCAGATTCTGCAGATAAACACCGGTGATAAACGTCAGTCGGTCTTCGAAAGCGGTTCCGGAAATCTGAAACTCATCCGAAAACGATTCCACTTCGAGCTCGTTACCGGCTCTGCCCGTCGCATAATTTCGTGTTCCGAACGTAAGAAACGCCGCGCCCAGTGCCGGCTGTTCCGAATCGGTGTCGCCCGATACATAGCCGAAAATATTTTTGAGCTGCAGCTTGTCGTTGAGATCGAAAATCGTCGTGTTGACGAGCATTTCATCTTCGCCGACATGACTGGTCGGAAACGGATACTGTGTTTTGTAATGACCCAGTCGCTTCTGGTGTTCGACTTCACTGGCTAAAAAACTCGATGATGTATTGAGGCCGGGGCCGTCGGCTGGCGTGTAAATACTGTAAATATAGGTGGCGCCGGTATTGGTTCCATCGGTGCGCGAATAGCTGTACATCGTCGTGTTTTCGAGTCGATCGGTCGGATTGATCGTCAACGTCACCCGCCCGCTCTTGCGATCGGTTTCGCCGAGATCCTTATCAGTGACGATATCCTTGATATATCCGTCGCGCTCGATCGTATTGAATGCAGCGCGCAATAAAATTTTGTCGTCGACGATCGGCACGTTGACCATGCCCTCCACTTCGCGCAGATCGAAATTACCTGCACGCACACGCACCAACGCTTCGGTTTCGTTCGTCGGTTTTGCGGTCGTGTAAAGCACAGCACCGCCGGTCGCATTGCGACCGAATAAAGTGCCCTGCGGACCTTTCAGCACCTGCACCGAGGAAAGATCGTAAAACGTGGAAGCGCCGTTAATGCTGCTCGGAACCTCATCGATATACGCAACCACCGCCGAAGGCGAACCGCTGAATGTATCGGCCGATTGTCCACGAATCGAATAGGTCAGCGAGTTATTGCCCTGCGTCTGCCGGATCGTCAAACCGGGAACGGTCAGCTGCAGATCGGAATCGGTGCGAACCTGACGCTCGTTCAGCTGCTCCGCGCTGATGGCACTCACCGCAATGGGAACACTTTCCAGATTTTCATCGCGACGACGCGCCGTCACCACGACCTCATCGAAACCTTTCGCTTCCGATGAATTTGCCGGCCTGGCAGTTTCGGCAGCGATCGCGGCTGGTACAACAAATGCAATCGTCGCCAGTGCGGATAACGCCCCGGTTGTCTTTGAGCATGACAGACTGAATTGCGGGAAACGACGATGCGACTTCTTTAAATGGTTACGCATTTCAAACTCCCCTCGTTGTGTGCGCATGAATCGAAAACATTCATGCAGTTTTCAAGAATGATTTTTTATTTTTTGCTGCGATCAGATTAGAGAATTCTCCGATCGCGCCCTCAGACCGGCTCTGTATTCGAATCATGCTTTCGCAAGATCCAATGTCGCATTTTTCTATCTTTAACGACCTAAGGCTTTCGCGCGCGCGTCGAACAATTCCTGCAGGTGATTGACGGGATCGCCCGCTGTGATGCCGCCATCGACGGGCAGAATCGCGCCAGTGATTTGCGCCGCTGCATCGCTGCAAAGAAATAACGCGGCGGGCGCAACATCGGCCGGCTTGCCCTGACGTTTGAGCGGCTGGTTCGAATCCCACACCGGCGCCAGCGCCTCCTTCACGCGCGTGGCCTCTTCGGCGGTCATATCGGGCGAAGTGAATGCATTGAGCGAAGTGCGAATGTGACCGGGCGCCAGACAGTTCACGCGAATGTTGTATTCGGCGAAATCGATCGCAATCGCTTTGGTGAGTTGAATGACAGCGGCTTTTGATGCGCGATAACTCATCAATGCGTGTCCCGGCAACAAGCCCGCGATCGATGCATTATTCAGAATCACCCCGCCGCCATTTTTGCGCATATGGCGCGCAGCGGCCTGACTGCCTGCCAATACACCGAAAAGATTCACGCCGAGCACTTTCTGGAAATCGGCCAGATCATCGTCGATGAAACGCGGATAGGTCGCACCGGAAATACCGGCATTATTGAACAGGATGTGCAGCGCGCCGAATTTTTCCACAGCGAAATCGACGAGTGCCTGGACCTCTTCTTTGTTCGATACATCGGTGCGCTTGAATAACGCCGCATCGCCGAGCTGCTCTGCGAAGACTTCGCCTTCCGCTTCGTTCACATCGGCGATAACGACTTTCGCCCCTTCCCTGATGAACAATTCCACCGTTGCGCGACCGATGCCGTTGGCACCGCCGGTAATGATCGCAACCTTTCCACTCAGAATCTGGCTCACGCGTATCTCCTATTTTTCTTCGGAAATAATAAAACGCGCTGCGAGGATTATTTTCCCGCAGCGCGCGAGGCAAAACGTGCTCGTCATTATTTGCGGGGAGTAAATGTCATCGGCAGCGACGCGAGCGCATGCGTTGCAACGGTGGGCTGATAGCTGATGTCTGCTACCGGTATCGCAAGCCGGAAATCGGCGATGCGTTTAACCAGCTCCTTCGCCGCGAGTTTGATTTCCATGCGCGCGAGCGAAGCGCCGATGCAGCGGTGAATACCGACACCGAATGCGACGTGCGAACCGAGATTGCCGCGCGTGGTATCGAAATTGCGCGGGCAGGCGAATTGCGATTCGTCGTCATTACCAGAGGCATAGAGTACGAGCATATGCGCGCCTGCCGGTAATTTCTGACCGCCGAGAACGGTTTCCTTTGTTGTCATTTTGGCGAGACCGCGCACGGGCGGCGCAAAACGCAGCAGTTCCTCGACGAAGCGGTTCAGGTAACGATCGTCCTCGACATTGTCGTAAAGCTGCTGCGCCAGTTCGGGCTGCGTCGCCAGAATGAACAGCAGATTGCTGATCGCGGTTGCGGTGGTGTCGTTGCCCGCAATGATCAGCGCGCGAATCAGCGAAACAGCTTCGCCAAACTCCAGCTTGCTGCCATCCTCCAGTTTCGCGTGCACGAGATCGGTGATCATGTCCTCTTTCGGATTTGCTTCGCGATCTTTCATCTGCGCGATGATGAAATTCTGCAGTTCACAAATGAGTTTCGCGTTCTCGATCATCTGTTCGCGATTCTGCATGCGACTGATCTGCGCGGTGATCGCTTCGGACCAGCGCGAAATTTTCGAACCATCGTATTGATTGATACCGAGCTGCTCACAAATTACGGCAATCGTGAGTGGAATCGCGAATTCCCGCAGGCCGTCGACCACTTCGCCGCTGGCGCCTTTCCCGGCGAATTTTTCCGCGAGGTCCGAAATGATTTTCGCGATTCCCGGCTCCAGCGATTTAACTCGGTGCGCCGAAAAAGCGCCGTCCATCAAACGGCGAATGCGTGTGTGATAGGGAGGATCGCTCTTGATTGCATCGGCAAAGAAACCGCCGCCCTCTTCTTCGAGAATTTTCTTGAACTCCTCGAAGAAACCGCTCGCGTATTGTTTTTCGTAGCCATGCTTGTCGGAGAATGTTTCGGGATCGCGCAGCAACGCGACGATATCTTCATAGCGCGAAACCAGCCACATGCCGAGTTTTTCGTCGTAATGCACGGGATCTTCATTGCGCATCGTCCAGTAAAAGTCCCTCGGCTGCGCGAGAATTTGCGACTCGGTCAATGAGGCTCCAGCCAGCTCAACCCGATGACGGCCTACCGGACATTCCGCTACGTTCGTTTGACCCTCACTCATTTTCTTGCCTCACGTTGTTAATCTTTTATAAACCATTAATGCTGTTATAAAACAGTCAATGCTGCTGCATTGCAGCAAATTCAGCGGACGAGCGATATTCGCGCGGACCTTTTTTAAACACGCGCTTGAACAAGCGGCTGAAATGTGCCGGGCTCTTGAAGCCGACGCGAAACGCAATTTCCGCAATTGAGATTTCGCCGGGTTTGGTGGATGCGAGCCATTGATTTGCAATTTTCAGCCGCCGATCCCATACCAGCGTCGAAAACGATGTGCCGCTCTGCTTGAACAGATGCGATAGATAACGCGGCGAAATACCGCTGGCCTGCGCCACCATCGCTGCATTTAATTTCGGATCGGACAAATGCACGTCGATAAAACGCAGCACATCCTGCAAACGTTTTTCCGCGAGCGACTGACGCGCCTGCGAATAGTTATCGCAGCGCTTGATCGCCTCGGCCATCAGGCTCAGCGCGCTTTCGACGAGTAATTGCTCAATGTGCTCGGCCAGCTCGCCGGACGCTTCGAACACGTCGTTCAGAATGCGCTCGGCCATTTGAAATTCGCGCGAATCGGTCGACATAGTGAAGCCGACATTGACTTCAAACGGCAGAAAGCGACGGAAGATATGCGCGGGCACGATGAGATGCAGCGCTTCATGGACCGATTCATTATCGATATGGCATTCCATCGTGAACGGCGACATCGATTTGGTCAGCATGAAGTCGCCCGATTTCGCTACGTTGCGACCGCATTGATGGGAGATACCTAAGCTGCCGCGCTTGACGAACCAGAGCACGACGACATCCGTGGCATCCTCGCGAATATGCGACCACGAGCGGCGGAAAAACTGGCGGGATTTGGCCTTGAGGCGAATGATCGAGCAGGAGCCAACGGCTTTTTTATCGGCGCGCACGTCGATGGTGGAGCCCGCCTCGATGGAATAATCGCCGAGGTAATACTCCTGATTCCTGTCACCCCGAAAGGTGTTCTGACAATCCTGATAATTGCGTTCGTCAAATGCAAAGAGCGTTGTGGTCACCACTGAACTCTCCGGCGCGTCGATCAGGCGCTTCAATGAATCGTTGGCCAAGCGTGTGACCGAATATTAACTTTGTGAGGTTGCGCCCACATCTTCACTTGGCGTTCTTTCGTGTGCAATTCGTGCAGGGGTGGCCAGTCTTGGACACGGGCGGGCCGGTCCGTTTTTTTCATGAAAACCGTACTCCTATTGGAGATGGTCCGTGCGCTTTTCATGAAAAAAACGGCCCGGCCCGCTGCAATTGCCAGTGGTATTGCTAGCGCGTTATACCAGCGTCCGCGAGCCGCTTCTGCTCCGAATCCGACAATCCCAGAATATCGCCGAAGACATAGGCATTGTGTTCGCCTAAACGCGGCGCGCCATCATTGATTGCAGCCCCACGCGACATCTTCCAGCCGGGGCCGAGAATCGGCCGCGTCGAGCCGTCGCCATTGATGACCTCGTGGTAAAAATCGCGCAGCCACAGGTGTTCGTCGGCAATCAGATCGACCGAGCTCAGACTCTTGCCGGCGGCGATTCCGCGTGCCTGCAGCAAGGCGGAGAGCGCCGCCGCGTCGCGTGTCGCCGTCCACGTCGACAGCAAGCGATCCAGCTCTTCGGCGTGCGCCCTGCGCTGATCCAGCGTGGCGAATTTCGGATTCACCGCCAGCCCGGGCTGCTCCATCGCCACCGTCAGCGCCTGCCAGGCGACATCGGTCGAAATCGCGATCGCGATCCATTCTTCATTCGCACAGGGATACACACCGTGCGGCGCCATATCGCTGTGACGATTGCCATCGCTCTCGTGGATGACGCCATTGAGCGCATAATCCATGACTGTATCGCCGATCATGCTCGCCATACATTCGACGGCGGAGACATCGACGAACTGACCCACTCCGGTGCGACGGCGATGCATCAACGCCACCATCGAGGCGTACGCTGCGATGGCGCCGAACGTGGAATCGGCATAGCGCACATTCATGCCCGCCGGCGCCCCGCCCTCGTAACCCACCAGCGAACTCAGGCCGCCCAATGCCGCGAAACATGGCGCATAGCCGGTCTGATACGACAGCGGCCCTTCGCTGCCATACATGCCCATCGAGGTGTAGATGATGTCCGGCTTCACGGTTTTTATTCTGTCGTAGCCGAGACCGAGACGCTTCACCGCACCCGGGCGCAGATTCTCGATGAGGATGTCGGCTTTCGAAACCAGAGCGAGAATCAGATCGATGCCCTCGCTGGTCTTCATATCGATCTGCACGCTGAGCTTCTGCGGATTCACCGCCTGAAACCCCGGCGCCTTATTGATATCGGCCACACCGTATGTACGGGTGACATCGAGCGAGCCTTCGCTCTCGATGCGAATGACTTCCGCACCGAGAAATGAAAATAGTTTTCCCGCGTAAGGGCCGGCCCACACCTTGGTCAGCTCGACGACCCGCACGCCTTGCAGCGGTCCGCCGCGCAGTTTTTCATTTTCATTCGCTGCGTTTGCGCTCATTGCTGTGCCTCCGGTGTCGCCAGAGCGGCGTCTGAATATCGCTCCAGCGCCGGATTATGCTGTCCCAGCAACGGCGCTGCCGATGTGATCTGCGCCGGCGTTTCGCTGAGCCGGTACGGCACGGTCGGATATTTCGCGGTGCCAAGCACCGGGTGTGACAGCTCGGTAAAAAACCGGCGGAATTGAAACTGCTCGGATTCGATCAAATCCTTCGCATTATTCACGGCAACCAGCGTGAGCCCGAGCTTTTGCGCTGCGGCCGCCGCTTCGTGCTTGTTCTGCGTTTTCAGCCATTCGCCGACATGATGGCGGCATTGCCCGACGCGCTCGGGCGTGCATTCGCGCTCCAGCCAGCGCTCCGGAAATGCATTCATCCATTCGGGATTGCCGAGCAGCTGGCGCAGGGCTTCCCAGTGCCCCGGCGCCGATATCCACAGATAGGAATAACCATCGGCGCAGGTAAAAAACCCGGACGGGCCGAATAAATCGAATTGCGCGCGCGAGGTACCGACATCCATATCGCCCGCGATCATTTGCCCGAGGACGTAATCGATACGCGACGCGAGCACCTCCTGTTTCGAAATCTCGATGACGCGACCGAGCTTCGATGCTTCCCGCTCGAACAAGGCGGCAACCACGCACAGCGATGCCTCGATGCCCGCTTCGTAACTCGTCAGAAAACGGCCAGCGCCTTTCAGCGGCGCCTTCTTCGCATCATCCGAACCGCTCGGTGTGTGATAGCCCCAGCCGCTGCTGTGAAATACCGTGAGGTCTTCGGCGTGCCTGCGCGTTTCGGGCGGTGCCAGCCCGAACGGAGTGATCGAGCAGACAATCAGATGCGGCTGCTTCCGCTCGATCGTCGTCAGATCGATGCCGATACCATCGAGCCACGCCAGCGTGTGATCGTCGATCACTGCATCGACGCGCGCCAGTAATTTATCCAGCGTGGCGATGCCGTCCGCAGTCGCCAGATCGAGCGTCACCGAATGTTTATTGGTATTCAGATACGCGAACAGGCCGCTGCGCTCGCCGTCACCTTTATCGCCCGCGCCAAACGGACCGAGCCGACGCGTCGGGCTGCCGCTTCCAGGCTTTTCGATTTTGATGATTTCGGCGCCGAAATCGGCGAGCAATTTACCGCAATATTCGCCGGCGGCATTTTCCGCAAGCTCGAGCACTTTGATTCCACGTAAGGCCGACATGCCATCTCACCTTTTTGCTTCTGTCATTCAGGCTTCTTCCGATTGCCGCGCCCCATGCGCCATTCCGGCGGATACTGCATATCGATATCCTTGACATGATTGCTCAGCCCTTTCTCGAACATGTCGCCGCCGAACTCCGTATCGCCTTTTCTATCCGGCGTCATCATCGGCAACATGCCCTCGACGAATCCGGTCAGCAAACTGCCCATATATTCGCCGCGATACTGCTTGTACATTTCGATAAAGGTCTTCTGTACCTGCACCACATCGGTCGGGCGCGTGCGCGAACAGGCCAGCGCATATTTTCTGGTTTCATCTTCAAGCTTTTCGCGCGGCACCACGCTGTTCACGAAATTGCATTTATCCATTTCCTGCGCGGTGAAGGGACGCCCGGTGAATAACATCTCCGAAAATTTGCGCAGCCCCATCGCTTCCATCCACGTCCAGAAGCGCGGACCCCAGCCGACATAACGAAAGGCAGGATGGCCGAACAGCGTGTCGTCCGAACACACGAGCAGGTCGGCATCGGCTGCCTGATAAAAATGCCAGCCGTAGCAATAACCCTTCGCCTCGACGATGCTGATTTTTTTGAATTCCTGCAGCGGCCGATTTCCCGCCGGCGCCTTGGCATAGTGATCGGTCATGCCATGCAGAAAACGGTACGACCCTTTCGGTGGATATTTCACACCCGGATCGTTAATGCCGAATTCGTGCAACAACGAAATATCCTTGCCATCATCGGTATAAAAATCGGCCTGTTCCTCAAGATCCCCACCGGTACCAAAATCCCTGCCCTCGCCGCGAATGACGAGCACTTTCACATCGTCGTCGATATTGGCCTTGAAAACATAATCTGCGTAGAGCTGGCGCATGCCGGCAGTGGTGGCGTTGATGCGATCGGGGCGATTGAGCGTCAGCGTTGCGATTTTATTGGCAGTGTCTTTTTCATAGCGAATGTATTGCCTGGCTTCTTCTTTGAGTTCATCGATGTTAAGCATGAGCGCACCACTCGGTTGTTGGATTGACGTTTCTCTTGATTGCCGCGTCTTCTTGACTGACGCTCTCTGCCGAATTGGCGAACAGCCGGTTTTTATGCCATAGCCAAACGCTTTTAGTCCTGACAAATCGCGTGATAGGATCGGCAGCTCACGCAATCTGTCCAACGTCTTGCCCGGGCAGAGAAAATAATGAGGTTCCCCATGAGCGCGGATTATTTTTATTGCCTGGAGGGCCCACTCGACGCGATGCCTACCGGACGGCAGATGCGCATCGCCAATCTTCACGGTTTTCCGATGCTTGCCCGCAGTCGCGGCGCCGATCCACATGCCATTCTCGCGCGCTTCGATATCGACCCGCTGCTGATTCGCGACCCGGATCATTATATCGACAGCAAGGCGGTCGTCGATCTGTTCGAGCACTGCGCGGCCGTTTTCAATGATCCGCTGTTCGGCATTCATCTTGCGCAATTGCAGGAGCCCGACGTATTCGGCTGTGTCACCGCGCTGTGTCGCGCCGCTTCAACTTTTCGGCAGGCGTTGGAATGTTTTATCGATTACATTCCGATCGCACACTCGCCCGCGACATCGCTCGAACTATTCGAAGGCCCGAGACATGCCGAATTACGCTGGGATGTGCATAACGATCTCAATCAGAATACGCAGGCGAATTATCAGGGCGTCATGCTGACTATCAAATTGCTGCGCCAGCTCGGCGGCCCCAACTTCAAACCCAGTCATGTGAATCTCGCCATCGACGCGTGCCTCAAGGATACCTCCGAACTCGAACGCGCGCTCGGCTGCCGCTTTCATGTCGCCAAGGAGAATGCCATTGCGTTTCCGCTTGAAGTGCTCGAACAATCCGTGGGCAGCGCGAACCGCCTGCTGTTCAAATTGCTCGGCGGATATCTGGAGCGCGTACGGGCAGCGACGCGTATTTCGCTCGTGGAGCGCGTGCATGATTACGTGCGGGGCTCGCTGCCATCGGGCAACTCGTCGATCGAACGCTGCGCGCAGAAGCTCGGCATGTCGGTGCGCACGCTGCAGGCGAAATTGAGTGATCTCGATTTGAAATTCTCGGACATTCTGGAGCAACAGCGCATCGATCTCGCCAAAACCTATCTCGAACAGGAACAATTATCGCTCGACGATATCGCAGCGAACCTGGGCTACTCGGAGCAATCGAGTTTTGGCCGCGCTTTCAAACGCTGGACCGGTTCGTCGCCAAAGCTGTATCGGCAGAATTATTCAAGCGCGGAAAATGGCGGCCAAAAATAAAAAGGGACCAACGTCCCTTTTTATCTCAGAAAAATATTTTTTTATGCAAGGCAAATATTTTTCATTTTCCCGAATCAGTATTTTCTCTCTATCGACGCTTCAGCTTCCTGATTCCGCCAATACCGGCCAGTGCCGATGCAAACAATAAAATGCTGGGTGGGACAGGAACCACATTGGCTGTCAGCGTGATCGACTGAAGATAGATACTCGCTTCGCCGAGATCCATTTCATCCCGGTAAATCGGCACCTGCTCATAGATGGGCTCCTGGCGGTAATAGCAAACATCGGGGTTTTCCGGCTCGCAATAATCCAGCACATCGTCATACCCCACGAATACCTCCTCGTAGCCATCGAGCACCTGCACGTAACCGATATCACCCGTCGCCGACAACTGCCCCGCCAGGATTGGCGCCGCAGATCCGGCGAATTGACTGGTGACGGCAAACGGAGAACCGCCCTGATATTCATTGAGCGCTATGCCGATTCCGCCGATACCAACGCTGCCCGGTGTTTCGATCGAGTAGCCGCCTTCGTATCGGATGGTGTAACCCGAGATGCTTTTTCCCTCGCCGGGCGAAAATGAAAACAGCGCGGAATAATCCGCCACTTTCGTTTCGGGAAAAAAGTTGTAGTACGACGACGCGTAAAGATTTAAATAGCCGTTGAATTCAAGCCGCACGCCATTTTCAACGGGACTCACCGCCGCAAAGGAGGCAGGATCGATGCTGCCGCTATCGAGATTCAAGGTGAACGTATCGCTGTCGTAATCGATAACCACATCGCTTGAAATGAATTGAACCGGAACAGCGTGCGCAACCACACCAAGTCCCGATAATAAAATTGCCGCCGTTAATTTCCCAGGTATCCGTTTCATGAGTGTAATCCTTCCAATTAATTTAATATTTCCGATGAATTCCCTCGTTTTCAGAGCGACAGGCAAGAACCCATACATCATTCGATCTGAGCGGGAACAGCAATGTACGGGGTGAAATATTAATTTGTAAATCTCTGGAGATTTAAATCGTCGTGCATAGTCATAAAGGAATTAAGCAATGGCGGGATACATAGCTTTTATTATTCTTTTAATCGATAAATCGAGGTTTCAGTATTTTTTTCAACTTAAAAAATTGGGGGCCACCCAGAGCCCCAATTCGTCATGCACCGCACTGCAACGGCTATTACATTAAATTTAACGGCTATTGCATCAGGTTTTTCGTAGCTCGTAATCGCCCGCATCGTCCGTCAACGCCTTCCATCCCGGATAGACGACGATGGTTGTGAACGTTTCTTCGATCACCGCCGGCCCCATGACTTCGTGCCCCGGCTTTAAATCGCTGCCGTGATAAATAGGCGTTTCCTTGAAACCCTCGCCCAGATTTGCACGGCGGGTTTTCGCAGGTTTTGCGGCCACCACCGGCGCGGTGTAACCCCTGCCCGCGACAGGTGCCGGTGTATCGACCGATGTCGCCAGACGCACGCCGATAATTTCCGGCAATTCGTTTTCGCGAATGTGACCGAACTCGGCCATGTGACGCTGATTGAACGCGGCCAACGCTTGCTCGCCGAACTTCTCGTCGATAAACGAAAAATCCTGCGCGCCTTTGCTGGTATGCATGTCGAACGACATCGCCCAGTTCTGGCCGCGATAACGCATATTGAGCTGATATTTCGCGACGATATCGCCGCGCGCGAATTTCGCATCCGAGAAGAATTTCACGGCGCGATCTTCCAGTTCTTTCCACAGCGCTTTGAGTTTTTCCAAATCGGGTTTGCCGACCGGGCAGATCAACGAACGCTCTTCGTCGATACTCGGCTTCGCCACCAGAGTGCCCAATGCCGAGAATGTCGGCGACGCCTTCGGCACTAACACTTTTTCTATGCCGAGCGCATCGGCGTGTACCGCCGCGAATGCAGGACCGTTGCCGCCGTATGCGAGCATCACCAGATCTTTCGAATCGACACCTTTGCCCGCCGTGGTGCGACGCACCCCCTGAATCATGTTCGCGTTGACGACTCGCCAGCAATCGAACGCCGCATCTTCAGCGCTGTAGTTTATACGCCCGCTGCTGACCAATTGATCGGCGATCGCGGTAAACGCTTCCACCACGCCCTTTTTGGTCAGCTGAAAACTGCCGCCGGCGAACGGTGTGTCCGCCGACAAAATTCCCAGCATCAGCAATGCATCGGTCACGGTGGGCTGCGTACCGCCGCGTCCGTAACAAATCGGACCCGGCTCGGAACCCGCCGATGCCGGCCCCACATGCAACTCGCCATTTTTCACATGACAAATCGAACCGCCGCCCGCGCCGAGCGTTTCCACCTGCACCATCGGCACGCCGACGAGATTGCGATGATGAATATTCCAACCTGCAATTGCCGGTGCCGCGCCTTTGATTACCATCGACATGTCGTACGAGGTGCCGCCCATATCGACGCATAACAGATTCGGATAATCCTTCGCTTTGCCGACATGCGCTGAACCGATCACACCGCCCGCAGGACCCGATGCGAGTACGCGAATCGGCGAGCCGTCGATGTATTCCTTCGTCATCACGCCACCGCTGGCTTGCATCACCATCAATTGATTGCGATAACCACCCTCCTGCAGACGCGAGACGAGTTTTTCCAGATACGCAGTGACGCGCGGCGCGACATACGCGTTAACGACGGTGGTACTGGTGCGATCGAATTCGGGCGAGCGTGGCAACACCTGATGCGAAACGGAAATCTGCACGCCGGGCATTTCCTCTCTCACGATTTCGGCGACGCGTTTTTCGTGCGTGGGATTGACGAATGAAAAAATCAGCGAGATCGCCACCGATTCAACGCCCTGTTTTTTCAGCCGGCGACAGGCTTCGCGCACCGCATTTTCATCGAGCGGTTTATGAATGGTGCCATTGGCGAGAATACGTTCGGGTACGGTTAAACGACGGCGACGCGGTGTGATCTGTTTCGGCGGTTCGAGGCGTACATCCCAGATATTTTCCTTGAAGCCGCGACGATATTCGACCTCGTCGCGAAAACCTTCCGTCGTAATCAGACCGGTCACGGCGCCATTCATTTCGATAAGCGTGTTATCGGCGACGGTGGTACCGTGCACGATGGCATCGCACTGGCCGAGAAAATCACCGAGCGTCAGCCCTTCTTTTTCCGCCAGCGTCTGCAAGCCATTCATTACGCCGAGCGAGCGATCCTCCGGCGTACTCAAATTTTTATGCAGAATAACTTCAGCGCCCTTAAGCAATGCAAAGTCGGTGAACGTGCCGCCAATATCGATACCTACGCGGTAAGTCATCAATTGACTCCTGTACTTGCAGAAACGTTAGCAGCACGCGCCGCCTTCATGGTTTTCCTTAAGGATTCGGTGGCGGCCACATCGACTTTCAAATCGTAATCGTCGAGCGAACCTGAGAGCACCACGCCGTATTTATCGCGCGCTGCGTGCAAGCTCACATATTCGTCGAGCACATCCTCTTTCACCGCTTCGGGATCGCGATCGAGCGCAGAACCGAAACCCGCACCACCGCCGTGCTGATAGGCGATGACCGCGCCGGCCGGCAATTGCGCGCGCGCAGTCAGATCGATTTTGTATTCGTTCGGCGTGCCCACTTCGAAATGGTTGGTGTAGGGAATCGCATCGTCGCCGCCACACATGCCACGCAACGGATGCGCCGCGGATACCATCCACGCCATCGCAAACGTCGACTCTAACACTTGCTTTATGTTGCGACTGCCCGGCGCACCGCGCCACTGACCGGCACCACCGCCATCGGTGACCATTTCGCGACTGATATTGATGACGGGAAAACGGCTCTCGGCATCTTCGGCTTCGGAGAGCAATAAATTGCCGAGTGCCGAAGGGCATGAGCCCCAGCCGTCGATACCTTCGACCGCAGACGAATCCATCGAGCGCGCATCGACGCCCTGATCCATCCACATGCCGTTTTCATCGAAACCGATGACGGCGTTGGGCATACCGATTTTATAAACCTGCGGTTGCGCGCGACCCGGAACGACCGTCGATAACGCAATGCAGACGGCTTCGGTGATTTCGCACGCAGGATGAAAGGAGCCCAGCGCGGCGGGTTTGTTCGGCGGGGGATGCGCGATGCAGCCTTCGGGAATGACGAATTCGACCGCGTTGAACAAGCCCTCGTTTTTCGGAATGTCGGGGTCAACCATCGCCACCAGTTGCGTCATGATGTAACCGCGGCTGTTGCCGAAAGTGTTCCATACGCCGACCAGATCCTGCCGGTCGTCGGTTCCCGTCAAATCGACGGTGAGCTGATCGCCCTTCACATTGCATGCGACATGCACTTTGATGTCTTTGGTGCCGAGCGTGTCGTGATCGATGAAAACATCGGCTTCGTAAACACCGTCGGGCCACGCTGCGACTTCTTCGCGAAAACGTTTTTCCGAATGATCGATGGTGTAATTGATCGCGGCCTTGACGGTGTCGGTGCCGAATTTGCGAATCACCTCTTCCATCAGACGCACGGAATGCTGCACGCCACCGATCATCGCCGCGAGATCGCCGGAGAAAGTGGCAAAACGATTATTGCGTTCGATGAGCTTGATCACATCGCGACGTTTTTCACCGCGATGCACGAGTTTCAGACACGGAATCGCCAGACCTTCGGTGAAAATATCGGTGGCTTCGAGCGTGAAACCGCCGGGGTCCTTTCCACCCGTATCGCCCTGGTGCGCCTGCAGCGCCTGCACCATCACCAGCTCGCCTTTCTCGTCGAATACCGGCGCATACACGTTGTAATCGGGCAAGTGACCGCCGCCGTGATCGGGATCGTTGCCGAGAAATACATCGCCCGGACCCCAGTCGTATTCATCGAAATTCATCAGACCATAACGCACGGTCAATTGCGTGACGAAGGTTAAATGCGGCGTGCCGATCGAGCCCACGGCGAGCCGGCCCCGCGCATCGATAATCGCCGCATTGCGTTCGTTCGACTGATTGATGATGGGAGACGAAGCCGAGCGCCCGAGATGTGCTGCCGCTTCGAAACAAATCGTTTCCAGCGCACCGCGAATGATACTGGCGGTGACCGGATCGACCGTCACCGGCGTTTCCAGCGGCGGACGTCTGGCGGCAAGCTTTTTATTTAATTCGAAAGACACGGCGGCACTCCTATCCAGAGGGGCAGTCTGTGAGGGGAATCACTCGTCCGCAGCTCTGCGTGCAGCGGCGCGGACAGACAACTGACACGATGCGGCGATAATAAACTACAAGGCTGGCGCGGGTTCCTGACATCTCGCGTTGCCCGATATACAGATAGCGCAGGATGCTTGCGGCCGATAGCGCCCCGAAATCGATGGCGACATAATGCAGCTCACATGCTCTTTCAGCGCGACTTATCCGATTTTAATAACGTCCGATTTTGATAACGCAAGCGAGGCACCATCCCATGACGCAGCTTTCTCCATCCGCTTCATCAACCAGCTCATCAAAACCCGTCGTCATCATTACTGGTGCCAGCGCGGGCATCGGTGATGCGATCGCGCGCCGCTTTGCCAGAGGCGGCTGGAATATCGTTGCCGTCGCGCGCAGAAGGGAACGCCTCGAAGAGCTTGCGAAATCACTGGCAGGCGTTGCTGAAGTCGCCATCGTCACGGGCGATGTCACCGATCCCGAAGTGCCGAAAAAAGCCGTAAAAGCCGCGATGGATACCTTCGGTCGACTCGATTCGTTAGTGAATAACGCGGGCTCCGGCAAATGGGCGCCGGTGCGCGACACCGACGATGCCACACTCGATGAGGTGATCGATACCAGTCTGAAAGCGCCGTTCCGTTTTGCGCGCGAAGCATTGACCGCAATGAAGGAAGGTTCATCGATCATCAATATCGGTTCGGTGTTCGGCATCGTCAGCGGAATGGCGGGCGGCGCGTATTCGACAGTAAAAGCGGGCCTGATCGGTCTAACACAATCACTAGCGTGCGATAACGGCGCTAAAGGCATTCGCGCGAATCTGGTGGCGCCAGGCGTCATTCGCACCGACATGACCGATGCCTACTGGGAAAGCAGTTATTTTCAGCGCACCAATCACGAAGTCACGCCCTTTCACCGCGAAGGCACATCGGACGATATCGCCAACACCGTATTTTTTCTGGCATCACAGGAAGGCAGTTATATCAACGGCCAAACCATCGCGCTCGACGGCGGCTGGACGACGACGAAATATATATCGAATGCCGCATTGTCACGTTAATTAAATATTGTCACGCTAACTAAATGCTGTGTTGTTACGCTCATAAAAAGCCCCGAAAAATTATTTTTATTGTGGATAAAAAAAATGAAAAAGCTGCTTCCCGTTTGCGTATTTGTATTAGCCTCAATTCAGTCTCTCCCGGTGGCAGCCGCAGAGTTTCTGTTCATCCGTCATGCCGAGAGCAAAACCAATGCCGGCATGTCGACGACAATCCCTGAGATTTACGATCCGACCCTGACTGCAAACGGCGAACGGCAGGCTGCCGAACTCGCCACGCATTTGAGCGGATTGAATGTAATTTCACTCTATACCAGCGCCTATCAGCGGACCGCGCTGACCATCGCACCCACCGCCACAGAATTCGGCCTGACGCCGACCGCCGATGCAAGAACCAACGAATGGTATTTCGGCGATATCACCGCTCCCAGCGACCTCAATATCTTCGCCATTGCCGGCGTCATCAATGCGTGGGATACGGGCAACACAAGCGCCAGACCCGACCTGCCCAATGCCGAATCGCTCGACGACATGCTCGCGCGCGTCCTGCCCGCATGGAATGAAATAATTTCTGCGCACAAAAACGACGACGGCGTGATCGTCATCGTCGGGCACAGTCTGGAAATGCAATTCGCACTCCCCTATCTGGCCAATAATGTCTCCACGAATTTTGCGGCGAGTCACAGCATTGCCAATACCGGCATCATCGAAGTCAGACTCGACGGCAATGGCTCACCGTATGTAGCGAACTGGCAAGGCACTCAACTGGTGCCCGTACCACTGCCCGCCGGTTTTACATTGTTGCTGAGCGGATTGTCACTGCTCGCCGGAAGCCGATTGGCTCGCCGTCGTCAGTACCGGGAACGCTGAAGGCGAGGCCCAGGAAACGGGGGCGGCTTTATTTTTCGCAGATTTATTTCCACAACTTTTTATTCAGCCCGGCAAATAATGGCCACCCCTGCGTTCGGCAGTTTATAAAAACGAAAAAGTGCTATTTTTTATTTTCAGTAAACGCTCGAATAACTTCCGCAAATCCCGGACCGTGACCGGGCGTGTGATGCAGCTCCCACGCATTACCCGCAGCGAGCGTCATACCGTCGGTATCTTTCAATAATTTTTTTACCTCGCGATTCGAGCGGCGGCTCGTGGCGAGAATATCAGCGCACAGTTTTTCGGTGGCGCTATCGAGTTCGCCTTCGGGCACTGCGAAATTAACCAAACCCATTTGCGCTGCATCGATTCCGGAATACGTGCGCGCGGTAAACATCATCTCCTTCGCCTTCGCCATACCGATGCGACGCGGCAGGCGTTGCGTCAGCCCCCATATCGGCACCAGATCGAATTTCGCATGCGTGTCGGCGAAGCGTGCATTTTCCGCAGCAATAATAATATCCGCAGCGAGTACGAGTTCGAGCCCGCCGGTATAACAATGGCCGCGCACGCTCGCGACGACAGGAAATGGCAGCGTAGCCAGACGCTCCACCACGCCATTTTCGATGCGCTCCGCCCTGCCGCCCTCTTCACCCGATGCGAGTCCTTCCAGATCGTGCCCTGCACAAAAGCTGCGACCCGCGCCGCTCAACAATAAACAGCCGATATCTTCTTTTTCGAGCCGATCCAGATACGCATCGATTTCTTCGAAGGTGGCCAGACTCAATGCGTTAAGTTTTTCCGGTCTATTGAGCGTTAAACGGCACAGACCATTTTCGACGCTGCAAATAATCGATTGTTCGCTCATGCGCTTTTCTCCGCCTGTTCTAAATAGGCAATTACATCGCTCATATTTGCCTTCTCCCAGAGATTTAAAAACGCCGACATGATCAGCAGCTGCGAGCGCGCACGTTCGCTATTTTGAATACGTGCATCGAAGCGATTTTCTGCATTTGCCAAGTCGGGAATATTCGAAATGAGACGCACCGAATCGAGCATCCAGTTCAATCCCATCATGGCGACATAAATGGTCAGGTGCAGTTTGAACTCGGCCAAGTCGATCACAGCTCCACCACAATTTTTGAATTCGGTGATAAATAATTCCAGCAGATCGTCCAGATGGCTATTCCACAGATCGATTTCGGCACCGCTCAGGCAACCCCAGATCGCCATCGCAACGTTCATCTGACTGACGTTACCCCAGTCCATGAGACCGCACTCAACCTGATTCTTGCTGTTACGCCAGAACCATGCGTTATCGACGTGGGCATTCCAGTGACACAACGCGATCATATCGCGCTTGCTCTGCAACACTTTATTTCCGGCTTTTTCGAGCGCCTGAAAACGCGGAGCTTCATCCTTCAGTCGATTCAAAAACTCAGTCGTGCGTATATTTTCCGGCAACAGCTGCGGATAAATCGTCGCGAACTCCGCGTATTTCTCGACGCGCTCGCTGACTTGTGCGGGCGTGTACGAGGCGCGCTTGCTCACGACCAGTTTGGTTGGATCGAATGGAAAATAGCTTTCGACAATATCGGGTAACTTTCCGGCTTTATGCGTTCCCGCCAGTCGAGCCAAAGCCTTTATCAAGGCTCGATAATGGCCGATTTGATCGGGCATCCGATAATCGAGACATTTTGGATATTGCGGCTCGATGCCATTTTCGCCGTAGCCAACACGCTGCGTGATCAAAATGCCCGTGCCGGAATCATGGTGATAGTCGGAGAAATAACACACGGGCACATCGATGGGGAATTCGGGGCTGCGCGATAGCAACGCGAACAACACTTCCAACTCCATTTGACTACGCGCCTGGTCGCGCACTTCATTATCGAAATCACGCGAGAATTTCACGAACAGGTTCGTGTGCAAATCGGGCGCAGGCTTTTCGTATTCCACCGACAGTAATAATTTTCGCCCCGTGCTGCCGCCTTCGATTTCCTTGAACTCCGTAATGCGCGAAATGCGATTATCGAGAGGCAGGGACCCCGATGCTTGAAATGCCCGCGTGAGAAAAGCGGCACCACCAGCGTGCAGCGCTTCGCCATGAGCAGGAATATCCAGACCGATGGAATCGCCGCGAACGCAATCTATTTTCGTCAAAGTAGTCCCCTGTTGCCGTAATTAAAACCGGCCGCTGAAATTCAAGACTATCGCAGATTCGAGCCGCAAAGCCTGCACGGGAGAAAAAGCACCATGCCGAACAATTTGGATATCCGATCTGGACATGAGCCATTCCATTTGGCTGAATGATATCTGAGATAATCGGGAACTCTACGGCCCCGGCCTCGGCAATGGCAACATCCGCCCATTACGGAGAATTAATGCATGACTCTCAAACTCGATGATTACCGGTTACTTGGCCGCTCCGGACTGCGCGTCTCACCGCTGTCGTTAGGAACAATGACTTTTGGTCTGCAGGCGGGCTGGGGCAGCAGCGATGAAGAAGCGAGGCAGATGTTCGATCACTATGTGGAGCGCGGCGGTAATTTTCTCGATACCGCCAATTTTTACGCGAATGGCGGTTCGGAAAAACTGGTCGGCGAATTGTTGCAGGGCCGCCGCGACCGCATGGTGGTTGCAACGAAATATTCGCTGACCATGCAGCCGGGCGATCCCAATGCTGGCGGTAATCATCGTAAAAACATGGTTCGCGCTGTCGAAGCGAGTTTGAGGCGCCTGCAAACCGATTACATCGATTTATATTATTTGCACATCTGGGACAACCGTACGCCTGCCGAAGAAATCATGCGCGCTTTCGACGATCTCGTACGCGCCGGAAAAATTCTTTACGTCGGCATTTCCGATACGCCGGCATGGCAGGTTTCGCGCATGCAAGCGATCGCTGAATTGCGCGGCTGGTCGCCGCTGGTCGCTTTGCAGATTCCCTACAACCTCACCGAACGCAGCGTCGAACTCGAATTCATGCCGATGGCGCGCGAAATGGGATTGGGGGTATTGCCCTGGGCACCGCTTGCAGGCGGTGTGCTGTCAGGAAAATATGCGCGCGAAGATTTGAACGTGCCGGTGGAGAAAAAGCTCGGAGCGCTCGATTCGCGCAAAGCGATCAATCTTGCGCGCGGTCGTTTGAGTGAACGCACACTCGATATAGCCGATGCGGTAAGTACGATCGCAAAAGAAATGAACAGAACCTCTGCACAAATCGCACTTGCCTGGACCTTATTGAATCCCGCCGTGGTTTCGCCGTTGATTGGCGCACGCACATTCGCGCAATTCGAGGACAATCTCGCCGCGCTCGATGTCGAGTTTACCGTTGATCAGATCAGACGACTGGATGAAGTGAGCCGTATCGAGCTCAGCTTTCCGCACGATATGCTCGATACGGAAATCACCAAAGGCATGTTCGGAGGAGTGAATATCGAGAAGGCGCGGTGGCGTTAAACTATTTTTTTACTGACGCTGCTCCATCACTTTCCACAGGCCTTCGCAACTCGCGACCACGCGTTCGTCGACCATGATGAACCCGCGCACGAACACGATGGATTTCGTGGCGCGGACGATTTCAGCCTTGCAGGTAACGAATTCGCCGACGCGAGCGACCGAGACAAATTGCGACTGTAACGATAACGTTACACAGCGATTGTGACCGAGCACGTCGGATACGGTGACGCCGAGGCCCATATCGGCGAAGGTCATTACCAGTCCGCCGTGAATGGTGCCGATATGATTATTGCAGTGTCGGTCTTCGATGATCAGACCGAGCGCTCGCCGCCCATCGACGACGCGTATCCAGAACGGACCCGCGACGCCGGAGAACCCGCCGAGTTCGGCGCGCTCCCAACCTTCGGCCTGAAGAGATTCTGGCGTCGTACCACTCACTCGCGCACCTCACTCAATCGATAAATAAAATAATCAGGCCGCGCCATGCTCAGCGAAGTAATGTTCAGAGAAACAATGTTCGGCCACAACGATGGCCTGACCCGCGCGACCACCCTGCTCGCCGAGCAATGCTTTCATGCGATAGGTCCACAGATGCAACGACATTTCGAGCGTCATGCCCATCGCGCCCATCATTTGATGCACGTCGTAAATCACGCGCGTTGCACTGTCTTGCGCATAAAGTGCAGCGACTGCGGCGTCGCCTGCATCACCGGACCACGCCGCTTTGCGCGCGAGCCAGCGCACGCCGCCTGCGAGCACTGCACACTCGGCCATGCGATGACGCAGCGCTTGAAATGTTCCAAGTGGACGACCGAATTGTTTGCGCACGCTGATGTGTTCGACAGTCGCATCGATCGCCGCTTTTAATAAACCCGCCATTTCAGCGGCACATGCAACACGCAACCAGGTTTTTACTTTCGCTGCATCTTCAGCAGAAAGTAATTTCACTTCGGGTTTTACTTTGAAGCGGCCCATTGGATAGGCGTAAAGCGATTCGGGCAGTGCTTCGACTTGATCCGGTGTTGGATGCGCAATACCGACATTGTCGCCGTCAATCACGATGACAGTTTTTGCAGTTGCGAGAAAACGTCCTGGGCGACCGTTTTCAACGACAGAGAATGGTCGCGGTAATTCCATATCGAGTTGCGGGCGCACGATCATCGACAATGCGGTTTCGCAGGTGTACGGCAACCGCGCGAGACGCTCGACCGCTAACGCTGCCGATAAGGCGCCCAGTTCTGGAATGGCGCCGATATCGAAATACTGGCCCTCTTCCAGTTCGTTTTCGAGCTTGTCGTTGACGAGCGCGAATTTATGAAACTCGGCGGGAACCAGTGCAAATTCTTCGGCCAGTTTATCGAGCGCGCTTTCGATCGCCGACTGATCTTCGTTGAGTGTGAAATCCATCAGCGAGGCTCCCGCGGTAATTGCAACAGTTCGGTGGCGATTAAATTCAATTGAATTTCGGCAGCGCCCGAGGCGATGCCCGCAACGATGCCGCGCTGATGATGTGCGAGCAACATCGGATCGCCGCCCGCCAATGATTCGGGCACATGCTCGACCACGAATTCCGCGACGAGACGCTCGCAGATAACCGTCGAAAAACGGCCCGCACTCGCTTCGGGACTGGTCGCCTGACCATGCACGCGCTGATCGATGATGCTGTAGCTATAAAGACGCGACACTTCGCACGCCGCGTGCGCTTTCGCCGCCTGTTCGGCAACGCCCGGCGTAAAACGTCCGGCTTTTTTCAGCAGCGCCACCGCGCGATGCAACATGCGCGATGCCAGCGAGAACCGCGGAATACCGACACGTTCGAGCGATAACGAAATACGCACGATTTCCCACGCCTGCCCTTCTTCACCGAGACGCGCGCTGACCGGCACTTTCACATCGTCGAAAAATACTTCGTGAATATCGCCTTCGCCGATGATGCTTGGAATATTGCGCACGATGATGCCGGGAGTATCCATCGGCACCAGGAAAATCGAAATACCGCCTTTGCCTGGCGATGTGCGTGCAAGCAGGAAGCAAGTCTCAGCATCGCCTGCGTACGAAGTCCAGATTTTCTGGCCGTTGATTTTGTACACGTCTTTATCAGTTCCGGCGCCATCGCGTTCGGCGCGTGTGCGCAGCGATGCGAGATCCGAGCCCGACTCAGGCTCGGAAAAACCCTGACACCAGATCGTTTCGCCGCGCGCCATCGGCGGAATATAACGCTGCTGCTGTTCTTCCGAACCGAACTTCATGAGCGTCGGGCCGATCCAGTTCACGTTCATATACTGGCCGCCGCGCGGTTCGCCCGCCATCCACATTTCCTCGGCGAGGATGAATGCGATCCACGGATCGGCATCGCGACCGCCCCAGCGTGCGGGCCAATGCGGAATCAACAAGCCTTCAGCTGCAAGTGCGCCGCAGAATTTGCGTGCGAACGTGGTCTGCTCATGCGAAGCCGGACCATGCGCCAGAGTCTCCCAGTCGGCGGGAAGATTGGCTTTCAGAAATGCGCGAACAGTCGAACGGAAATTCTCCTGCTCTGAATTCCAAGCGAAATCCATTGATAGAAACCTGAGTTAATTAATTTTTAAACTGCGTCGAATTAAGTCATTCCCGCACAGGCGGGAATCCAGAGAACTTCGGAGACACAGACTCCCGCCTGCGCGGGAGAGACAACGTATCCAACGTTCCCAATTTTTAAAATGCTTACTCACTCTTGCCTTTCGATCCGAGCTTGGCGAGATAAGCATCCATGCCCGCGAGATAATGCGGGTTCAGCATCAATGCGCTATTCGCGAGACGCTCGACCTGACGCGCCTGATCGCGACCCACTTCGTAAGCCAGTTCAATCGCGAGTTTCGCCGTGCCCATCTGTTCGCCGTGTTGCTCAGCCAAATGACGGCAGAATTTCATCACGTCTTCTTCGAAAGTTTCGTCGGGGAATACTTCGTGAACGAGCCCCATGATCAACGCTTTATCTGCATTAGCCGGTAAATTCGCCATCACGAGATAACGTGTCCAGTGCGGACCGATCAAGCGCGCGAGACGGCTCACACCGTTCGATGCGGGCAGAACGCCGAATTTACCTTCGGGGAAGGAATAGCTCGCGCTTTTTGCCGCGAGACGGAAATCGCAGGACAGCGACAATTCCAGGCCGCCGCCGACGCAGGTGGCGTGATGTGCGACGACGATCGGCTTTTCGATGTGTTCCATTTCGTCGTAAATGCGCTGCATGCCATGCAGTTTCAGCCGATGCTTTTCCCGAATCGCGACGCCCGTGCGCGCGATTTCAGCGGGCTCGCCCGATTTGTCGCGCAAATCGGCGCCCGAGCAGAAATAACGGCCGGTGGCGCGAATCAACATGACTTTCAACGCGGGCGTGTCGCGAAAACGATGCACCGCCTCTTCGAACAATGCCATCGTTTCGCCGGTCAACGCATTCAATTTGTCCGGGCGATTGAGCGTGCAAATAATGATTGCACCCTCTTCGTTTACGAGTAAATGTGGAGCCTCTGACATCGTTCTCTCCCCTAACGCTTTTTCTCAGGCTCAATTAAACGCTTGCGCCTGAATTCAATTGTTAGCCACGCGAGCGCGGCAGACCCAATGCACGTTCCGCGATCATGCTGCGATGAACCTCGGAGGTACCGCCGTAAATCGTGGTGCCGTGCGCATGGCGATAGGCGAGATTGAGTTCGCCGGCAGCGCCTTCGCGTTTCGATAACGAATACGGCGCCGTCAGATGCAGCAGATCACGCGAATCGGACTGGAATTTTTCCGACGAGAACATTTTGATCATCGGACCGTAAGCGAGATTCGGCAATTTGTTCACGCCGACCCACAGCGCGCGATTCGCGAGTACATCGGAAATGAAGAAATGCGCCCAGGTGCGCGCCAGACGTTTCTGCGCATCGACATCCTCGATCAGCGGACGACCGTCTTTCTGAATTTCGCGGCACAGATGTTCAGCAGCAACGGTCATCGCGCGCTGGCTCTTGCCGAAGCCGCCGCCGTGTTCGAGTTCGAGCGCAGCCGCCATGACTTTCACGCCGCCATCGACAGGACCGAGGCGATAACGATCGGGAATGACGACGTTGTCGTAGAACGTTGCGTTGGTGCGTTCATCCTGAAAGGTAAATACCGGGTGGATTTCGATACCCGGTGTATTGAGCGGCACCACGAACATGGTGAGGCCCTTGTGTTTCGGCACATCGGGATTGGTGCGCGTGAGCATCAACACGTACTGCGCGATATTCGCGCCCGAGGTCCACATTTTCGCGCCGTCGATACGCCACGAGCCATCGGGTAATTGCGTCGCTTTGGTTTTCGCCGCGAACACATCGGAACCGCAACCGGGCTCGGAATAACCGAGACTGCACACGGCATCGCCGTTCATGATTTTGGTGAGCACTTCTTCTTTCAGTTCATCGTTGCCGGCTTTGCGGATCATGGTGCCGACCAGATCGGTGGTGCTCACGGGGTGCGTGGTCCAGCCGTGCTTTTCCCATACCGAGCGGAATGCGTTCATCACATACGGGGCAGCTTCGCGCCCGCCGTATTCCTTCGGCCAGTGCGGGAACAGGAAACGGTTTTGCGCGAGCTTCTTGTGCACGCCCGCATCGTAACCATCGAACGAGTAATGCGCTTTTTTGCGCAGTTCGGGCGTCAGGGTGGCATTGAAGAAATCGTCGAGTTCTTTGGCGAGCGCGCGCGCTTCGTCGCCGAGATCGAAATCGAGCGTGATCTCGCCCACGTCGGGCAATTCGACTTTTTCATTCGCATACAAACGACGCCCGGCTTCGGCCAGAAAGTTGCCGGGGTCGCCGTACACTAGCGGCCACGCTTTGGCGCGCAGGTTATATAAATGAATATCGTATTCGGTGGCGAGACCATAACCGCCGAAGGTGTGCAGCGCCTGTGTCACCGCGCGGCCGGCGGTATCGGCATTCCACCAGATCGCGAGGGAAATTTCGGGGGCCGCTTCGGGCAGACCTTTGGCGATGTCGTGAATCGCTTTCCAGGCGAGATATTTGCCGCCGTCGGTTTCGGCGATCAAATCCGCAAGAGGATGTGACATCGCCTGATACGCACCGATCGGCTGACCGAAGGCTTCGCGCTCGCAGGCATAAACAGCGGCGAGACGAATCGCTTCGCGCGATAAACCCGACAGCGAAACCGCCATCAGCAATTTCCATTCTTCGAGTGCCTGCGCGAACACCTTCAGCGCATCGGCACCTTCGCCGATCACAGCGCGATTCGAACCATTGAGTTTGATTTCGGCGATCGGTGTCTGCGCGAGATTTTCTTCGCCGCGCTGCTCATCTTTTGAAAGAGAAACGAGAACGATTCTGTCGCCATCGCGCGCGACGATTGCATCGGCGACGGCGCCGCCGGCGATCCATTGCACCGGGTTTTTTGCGACATCATGAAACGCGATGCTGAGAATCTTTTCACCGCCGATCACGCTTTCGAGCAATTGGCTGTGCGCGTCGCCGCCGACGATCGCGAGCACGCGCGCCGCCACCAGCGCCTCCGCAATCGGACCCGAGGCGAGCGTGCGGCCCGCTTCTTCGAGCAATACCGCCGCATCCATGACACCGAGTCCAAGACCGCCGAAATCCTCCGGCACCCGCAAGCCGAATGCACCGAGCTCGGCCAGGCCGCTCCATAACTCAGCATCGAAGCCGCCTTTTTCGGCGGCGGCGCGAACCCGCGCCGTGCTGCTCTGGTCATCGAGGAAACGCGCAAATGACTCGCGCATCATCCGTTGGTCATCGGACAGTTCGAAATTCATCGTTGAGGTGACTCCGCAAAAGCTGGTTGTCAAAAACGGCGGCAGGCTGTCGCACCGACTGTTTCGATAACGAGGTTCGTATCGAAAGGAACAGCCGCGACAATTGACTGCGATTTCATCCAGCCGCAAGCCATGCACGTCGAACGCGCTGGCGAAATTACTGACTGGAAATTGATTCTTCGAGCCCTGCGCCCGTTGATAACGGCAGATCGGGATGGATTCGCCGCATGAGGATAGCCCTCATGATTGGCTGCGCCGGGGGCGAAGCAGACTACTATGGCGCGTCTGAGGCAGTCAACAAAGCTGTACAGCTCACGATGGCGAGAACGCCATGAAAATACAGCGGAATTCCAGCGCGAGGCGCGCCAGCTGCAGGCTTAAAATTTGGTTACAACGCATTGACATCAATTGACTCGACCGTGCTTTGCCGCTCACAATGCCGCGCGATTTCCAGGAGAAGCTACGACTCATGAAAACTCCCATCATAAAAACGACCGTCTCGAATAGCACTCTTACTCGTCACACGCGTACCGGTATTCAGCGCGGCCTGCTGTTCATCGCCGCCGTCATTGCCTGTTCGACCGCGACCGCCCAGCCGGTGGTCGATCCGCACCAGGTGGGCAGCAAGTATTCGCCGCTCGGCCAGATCAATAAAAGCAATGTCGGCAAACTCGAAAAGGCCTGGGAATATCACACCGGCGACTTTCCGAAGAATGTCAGCAAGAAGATGCTTGTCGCCTTCGAAGATCATCCCAGCATGATCGAAGGCAATCTGGTGGTGTGCAGCGTCAAGCGCCGCATCATCGCGCTCGATCCGGCCACCGGCAAGGAGCGCTGGTCGTACGATCCCAAAGACCCGCTCGATTCCGAAAATATCGGCATGCGCAAATGCCGTGGCGTCTCGCACTGGGTCGACAGTCAGGCGCCCGAAGACGCTGCGTGCAAATCGCGGATTTTCATGGGCACCGCGAACTATCGGCTGGTGTCGATCGACGCCAGGACCGGCAAGCCCTGCGAAGGCTTCGGCGACAAGGGCGTGGTGAAGATGCCGCCGAGCAAACCCGTACTGTGGACCGGCGAAGTCATCGCCACCTCGAACCCCGCCATCGTCAATGACACCGTCGTGGTCGGCTCATCGGTGGCCGACAACCAGCGCGTCGGCGCCCCGAGCGGCCGCGTGATGGCCTACAACGCGCGCACCGGCGCCTTCCTGTGGGAATTCGATCCCGTTCCGCGCAAAGCCGATGATCCGGCGATGAAGAGCTGGAAAAACGGCACCGACGCCTTTGGCCAGGGCAACGTGTGGTCGTCGATGTCGACCGATAACGCGCTGGACCTGGTGTATCTGCCGACGACCAGCCCGTCGAGCGATTTCTACGGCGGCGATCGTATCGGCGATAACAACTACACCACCTCGATCGTTGCGCTGAAGGGCTCGACCGGCGAAGTGGCGTGGCACTTCCAGGTCGTGCATCACAATGTGTTCGACTACGACGTACCCACCGAACCCGTCCTCATCGACTATCCAGTGAATGGGGGCCCGCCCAACGGCACGCTGGTGCCCGCGCTGCTGCAGAACACCAAGATGGGCCTGATCTTCATTCTCGACCGCGCCACGGGTGAACCGCTGGTACCGGTGGAGGAGCGCCCCGTGCCGCAAACCGGAAAAGTGGATGGCGAAGTCCTGTCGCCGACCCAGCCCTTCCCGGTGGGCATGCCGGTGGTCGGCAATCACAATTTCACGCCCGATGAAGCCTGGGGTTTCACCTTCATCGACAGATGGCTCTGCCGCCGTGAAATCAAAAAACTGAATTACGGCCCGATTTATACGCCGCCAAGCCTGCAGGGCACGGTGTTGTCGCCCTCCGCAGGCGGCGGCCCGAACTGGGGTGGCAGCGCATACGATCCGAACAGTCATGTCATGGTCGTACCGAACAATCGCGTGCCGATGGTGTTGTCGCTGATTCCCCGTGAAAAGATCAAACCCGAGGAAATCGACGGCGACAGCGTGGAAGGTCTGAAAATGACTTTCGATGTGCAGGGATCGAAATACATTCCGCAAATCCGCCCGCTGCTGTCGCCTCTCGGCGCACCATGCACGAACCCGCCGTGGGCCGCGCTCACTGCGATCGATATCGTGAACAAGAAAAAGCTGTGGGAAGTGCCGCTCGGCAAAATCGACAAGCTGTCGCCGATGCCAATGCCGGAATCCTTCAACTCCGAACTCGGCACGCCGGGTGCGGGCGGCCCCTTGCTTACCGCGGGCGGACTGGTTTTCATCGGCTACACGCTGGATGACCGCATCCGCGCCTTCGATGTGAGCACCGGCAAAATACTCTGGATGGCGGATCTGCCCGCAGCGGGCGTCGGCGTGCCGATGACGTATGTCGCCAACGGGGAACAGTACATCGTGATTCCCGCAGGCGGACACACCATGTACGGTTCAACCACGGGCGACTCCGTGGTCGCCTTCAAGCTCAAAAAATAAATTTCACATCAGGAAATAAACGGAAATACGGTGACGATTTGCGAATTGAAGGCGCAGATCGTTACCGATAAAACCCCGATCTTCTGTCGAATGCTCCAGCAAACCGTTTTACGCCTGATCAATTTCACCCTGCAGTGTTAATACCAGATTTCTCGCCCCACCGTGGTTGCGATGCTCGCACAAATAAATCCCCTGCCAAATACCCAGATTCAACGCGCCGTTAGTGACGGGAATATTGATACTCGCCCCCAGCAAGCTGGCTTTCAGATGCGCGGGCATATCGTCGCTGCCTTCGTCGTCATGCGAATAATATGGTTCATTTTCCGGCACGGCATGGTTAAAAAAACCTTCGAAATCCTTGTGCACACGGGGATCGGCATTTTCATTGACGGTCAAATCAGATAATGGGCTCGTTTTTACCAGTCGCACCTACACGAAATTGGTGCGCAGCTACGGTCTGAAGCAGGAATTCATCACGCCGCATTGCCCGCAGCAGAACGGCATGGTGGAGCGTGTGATTCGCACGTTGAAGGAGCAATGCGTGCATCGCCATCGCTTTGAAAAATTGCAGCATGCCAGTCGAGTGATCGGCGACTGGATCAGGTTCTATAACACCCGGCGCCCGCATCAGGCGCTGGGGATGAAAACACCCGCTGAGGCGTATGCATTAGCGGCTTGAGGTGAGCAGAAACTGCTGGGGCATTACAGTATGGTCGGCACTCAATTCGCCCTTCTCATTGGCGCATAGGCTAGAAGTTGTAAAGAGAATCTACTGACAGGGCGTGTTTACACGGCTAGAGCTGTTAGTTGAATCATCCTTATTGAGAACATCTCTGCGCATGAAGAGGTTCGAGTACCGATTTTTCCTACGAGTTTACACAAACAAGCTAAGGTGTACGTCCATTGACTTGTCTAATGAAATTTACCACTCCAGGAAATTTTACTCGTAATTTTTCAATTAAATACCGCGTTGAAAACACGCGAGTTAAAATCTCAGTTCGCCTCCCCTTTCGGATCATCAGCTGAATTTTATCAGCAGCTGGAACACACCCCTGATCAATTGCTAACTGGGCAATTTCTTCTGCGAATATTCTAGAACCTCTCGATGTGAAGTCGGTTTTTGTGTAACTCTCAAAAACCTCCGTGGTCGCCGGGAAACTTCTAGCGGCGCACAACTTGCCGAATAAATCCAGTGCCACCATGGTACGCAAACATTTTTCGCAAACACCACAGTTTTTATCGTCGCCTTCTTTATAGCAAACATGAAGGTTATCAAGTGCGATCTGGTGATTTGTAAGGAATGCGATTTTATCAATTCGTCGAAATGCTGCCCCATAGTGGATGATTCTCATTTTCTCCGACCCTAGTAGAGGGTCGATTACCGGGTGAGATGCCCACGGAATTAAAGATCGATTATCATAGCTAGCGCTGATCAAAATGCAATTTAGGCGATTAGACAACGCATGAGCTACCGCCGCCAGAGCGCAACCGTGGGACAGCCGCCCCCAGTTGGCAAACCGAAACATTGTCAATCTGAGATTTGTGGCAACTTCGATTAAATCTTTGTTCCACTCTTGAGCAAGCCTCTGAGTTCTTGAGTAACGCCCATCTCTCGCATTTCTATTGCTCAAGGGGATATCGAATCCCCACACCTGTATTAGATCCAGAGGCGGAGTATCATTCGCTACGTGCAGTGCCGTAAAAAAAGAATCTACGCCACCTGAAAAAAACACCCCGGATTGTCCGGCTTCCGGAGCTTGCTTATCCGAGAACCCTTTGACGGCAATATTAAAAGGCCTTAAATTGGGATACCAACCCCGCCAAACCGAACTAATTTGGTAGGCATGCTCTACCAACTCTCGGCTGCCGTACGCGTCAACCTCGATTATCTCTCCCCAAAGGGCCGCCAGCGGAAGTAGGCAGCAAATCCATGGATCTGCGTCCAGGCTAATCGCCGAGCCAAATATGTCGTCGACTTCGAACCATATTGTTTCATTTTGTTTTGCACGCTGATACGACACATCTGCAAGCAGCCTCACTCTTCCTTCAGGTCTAGGCTCAATTCGAATGTTTGAAACTTTCATTGCGTTTCGATTCCGGATTCAGTTTTATGTGTACGCAGTCATCTTAGGAGTCGCCATAACGAGAATTCCTGACCAATCGTCGATATAAATTCAACCCAAGCAATGTACATGCGGGGCCACAAAATGCCTCACTGCGATTGGCCAATCACAATCATCGCAACGACCGACCAACGACGTCAACAGCGTGCATAGCTTTATTTTATAACCGATCTTCAATGCCTTCGTTTTACATTCCAGTGGCGACGCACCGACGCGCTTCCCCGCACCCGCGTTCAAGATCAATTCCGAAAATGAAGCACCGAATTGTTTCGGTTCGCGCACGCTTTCGAATCAGAATTACTGTTGTGGGGGAGCTCCACGCTCATCGCATCAACCTCTCGAAGGTAACGATTATGTGAATAGTTTGATCGGCGGTGGGACGCGGCGCGCCGGTGGAGTATCCATTTCCATTTGAGCCCCAGCGGACCGGTTGGGATCGTGGCAAAATCCGATATCACCAGATAATACGTATCGCAATGCGATGATGTAACGACAGAGCCGGCATCCCAATCGAATGCCGGCTCTGCAATTGGAAACAGTCGCACTTTTACAGCGACAAAATCCAACCTATCAACGTTTGCAGATCGGCATCCGATATCTTTTCGTGCGAGTTGGGCGCCATCGGCAAATCGCCCCACACACCCTCTCCGCCTTCGCGGACTTTCTCGAAAAGATAAGCCGGTGCCGCCGGATCATTTTTATAGCGCGCGGCAACGTCCTTGAACGATGGGCCATTCACTTTCTGATCGAGACGATGACAGGCCACACAGCCCGCCTTCGACATCAATTGCTCGTTTGCAAAAACGGAAGTCGACACGACAAATGCGCCAAGCGCGATAAACCACTTACTTTTCACTAAAACCTCGGGCTGGTGATTATCTGGAAGCACGGCAACAGCACCCGGCTGCTGCCAGACGGACAATGCCTGGAAGGATCGATAACGATTGCGATTAGTTATTGCAGGAAAAGCCTGATTTTCACAGCCACACCCCCTCGATTTATCGGATTGAAAAACTAAAAGAGCAATAACCAGGCCACGAATACGGTATGCAAACGCGTACACCCTCGTGCACGTGCACGCATTGCAACAGTGCGACTGCATGCCGTCAGTCACAGTGATCTTTATTCAACAACGCAGTCGCTTTTTTGCGGCATCCTGCGCGCCGGCATAAGCTAATGAATAAATAATTTTTGATTGGCAATTAATTACTTAATCGCTTTTTTTCGGTGTTGCAGCGGCAGCATCCGAATATTCGAAATATTGGCTACGCGCTTGCTATACGGCTCCCTGTTGTCTAAACCCTGGAGCCTTTGGAATGCCCTCTACTCATTACAAAAAAATCAGCTCGAAAAAAAATAGCGACAAGCCCCGTTTCAGAATTCATCCGCTCGCTGCTTTTGTCGCGACTGTCGCTCTGTTTACTTCCACGACATCTTTTGCCGCCGATTCGAGAAGCGCCGAGGAAATCAGAGCAGAAGTCTTGCGACTGAAACAGCAACTGGAAAAAGAAGAGCAGGCACTGGCGGACAAATCCGGAGAGAAAAGTCAGTCCGCAGCGGCGCCACAAACTGAACAAGCCGAACCCGAGCAGCCGACCCAGCTCGGCAAAGTCGTCGTGCGTGCACGCAACCGTATCGAACGTCTGCAGGATGTGCCACTTTCGGTTTCCGTGGTGACAGGAAAAGAACTTGAGCGTTTACAGGCGCAGGATTTCGGCGAGATAACCAAACGCGCCGCGAATATTTCCTGGAACCAGGGCAACCAGCGCACCAGCTCCATTTCGATTCGCGGTATCGGTAAAGTCGGCCAGACCGAAGCGCAGGATCCGAGCGTCGGTATTATCGTCGACGGCGTCAGCTACGCGTATAACCCGTTGACCTCCGCATTCGATTTCACCGATGTCGAAGCGGTTGAAGTTACGCGCGGTCCGCAAGGTACGCTGCAAGGTAAAAGCGCGAACCTCGGCGTGGTCAATATCATCACGCGCAAACCTTCGTTCACACCTAGCGCCGATTGGGCTATCTCCTATGGCGAAGACGATGCATTGCGCGCACGTTTTGCCGGCGGCGGTCCGATCGTCGACGATTTGCTGGCATGGCGCGGCTCGGTAAGCGTCAGCAAAGCCGAGGGTGATCTTCACAATGAATTCGATCCGGACAGCACTTATCAGAATACCGATCGTGCTTCCGGTCGCCTGCAATTTTTATTGACGCCGAGCGACACCTTCAGCGCGCGCCTCGCACTGGATAAACAACCGCGCAGCGGCGAAAACACGAACGCGCGAACCTACTACACACGGACACCGGCGTTTTATTCCAATGGCACGCCCACCAATACAAATAGTGACGCGGCTACCCGTCTCAATCGCCGCTGGTTCACACAGCAAAACCGTTATACCTATGAAGGTAATTATCTGGCCAAGGAAATCAATAACGATTCGCAGGAGCCGGTTATCACCGGCAGCAATGGCGCCGCCATCGAATTGAATTGGGATGTGGACAATTACAATCTGTTGTCACTATCCGCGTATAAGGATTATCACTTCAACGCCCACAACAACGACGAAGGCACACCGTTCGATATTCGCAGCAGCTCGGGTCAAACCATCGATTACCGGCAATTCAGTCAGGAGTTTCGTCTCAGCTCGCAAATTGACGATCTGGTCGACTATCAGACCGGCCTCTACCTGTTGAAAACCAGCACGAATATTCGCCGTAACGTCATTTACGGTGGGGACGCCGGTGCATGGTTTGCAACACCCAATCAGTACAGCAGACTGGATGTGGATGGCGCGGGTCGCTATCTCATGCAGAACTCGCTCAACGGCGTCTGGAAAAACGAAAACCGTCAATATATCGATAACGAAAGCGCGGCAGTTTTCGCACAGGCGAACTGGAAAATCAGCGAGCCGCTGACACTGACCACGGGGCTGCGCCTGACTTACGAGAATCGCAAAAACCCTGGCAGCAGTTTAATTTTTGATAATGGTTATGGTTCCGAGTTGAATCCTGTCGCTGTCAATGGCGTGCAGCTCGGCGGTTTCAATACCAATGCCACGGGAGGACTGGTCGCCGGAGAAAACTCCGCCGCGCAACTTGCACTGGCTGACTTCGCCGCTTTCAAATATTTCGGCCAGACCAGCTACGGACTGCTGAGCGCAGCGCAACAGCGTCAGGTGGCCGATGCAAAAGCCATTCGTCAGTCAACGCTGGGCGTACTCTGGAATTACGATGAGCCGGAAAAATTCGAAGATGTATTGCCGGCATTCGTCATCAGCCCAAGCTACAAGATCAACGAGAACCTGACATCGTATTTCTCGTGGCAGTACGGTGAGAAGGCGGGCATCGCACAACAGGTCAACGGTCGTTCATATCTTGCTGAACCCGAAAAAGCCAATGCCTTCGAATTCGGCCTGAAATCGCTGCTGCTCAATAACACGCTGGTACTCAATGCCGATATTTTCCTGATGAATATCAAAAATTATCAGCAGGCGGTACAGGTTCTCGATGAATACGGCACCGAGCAGCGCGGCGAGCTCACCTATGTGTCCACCACCGGCAATGCCAAGAAAGTTCAAGTGAAAGGCCTTGAGCTCGATGGCGTGTACGCGGGCATTCCGAATACCACACTGCGTTTCTCGGGCGCCTACAATCATGGCGTCTACAAGGATTTCAAAAACTCGCCACAACCGGCGGAAAATGCCTATTCAGGTGTGTTGCCCTATCGCGATGTCACCGGTAAAACGATTGCGGGGGCACCGAAATACACATTCAACGTCGGTGGCGATTATCGTCTTCCCGTTTCACTCGGACCGCTCGGCGAGAAGGAGTTTCACACCAGCTTCAACTGGGCATTCACCAGCTCGTACAACGCGGACCCCGCCCTGTCCGAATACGGAATCATCCCATCGAATTCACTCTGGGATTATTCGATCGGTCTCGGCACGCTCGATCGCAAATTCGACGTCAACTTAATCGTGAAGAATTTATTCAACAACGACACGATACGCGGCGTGGGCGGCACCAACCAGGCATGGAACTCCTACACACCGGCGATCGAACGCTGGGTGGGCATCGAGTTTTCCGGAAAGCTTTAAACAGTTTACATACCTCCCTGGTATGTGCGGTTGGCCCGGGTTATCCCGGGCTTTTTTATTGGTGAAACCTTATGCTGAAACCGGGCTCAAAACACCGTCTTGAATCAGAGTGAACTCCCATGTATCTCATACGCATTTTCCTGATTATTTTCAGTCTGAACTGTCTGCATGTCGCCACGGTATTCGCAGCGGAAGAAAGCGATAGTCCGCAGGCCAGTGCGCGCTACACATTTTCGCTGCCCCTGACGGGCGATCAAATCAAACCGCGCGGCGGCACCACGCGCGGAGCACCCGTCGAGCTGGATACGGCAATATCGCCGGCATGGCAAAAACTGCGCGAAGAAAATATCAGCGACGTCGAGCGCGACCGCCGCGCGATTCTGGCGATGGCCGGAACCTATCGCGTCACCTTCGATTTCCTGGAAACCACACCCTTCGATTCCACCCAAAAAATTCAGGCGCCCTATCAGTCGTGGGGCACCGAAAAAGTTTATATCGATGTCGATAGCGGCAACTTCATCAGCCTCGTGCACATTCTGGAAATGCGCATCGTCGAGAAGGATGGAAAAATTAGCGAGCCCTTCGTGACAAAACACTGGCGTCAGGACTGGCGTTACCAGCCGGGTGAAATCGTCGAGTATGCCGGCAACGATCGCTGGCAGAAGCGCGCGCTGAAAAATTCGCGGGGACAGTGGCTGCAGACGGTCTATCAGGTCGATGAATCGCCGCGCTACGCATCGCTCGGCAAATGGCAGCACAACGCATCGTTTTCGACATGGCTGAGCGGCGATACCTGGCGCCCGCTGCCGCGACGCGAATGGAGCGTGCGCAGCGATTATCAGGTTCTCATCGGCACCAATCGTCACACCATTACGCCATCGGGCTGGCTGCAGGAGGAAAACAATCTCAAGGCGGTGCTCGATGCAGAGCGCGAACTTCTCGCCGAAAAACCTTTTCTCGCGCGCGAATACGGCATTGCGCGTTACGAACACATTCGCGATGAAGGCTTTGCCGAAGCCGATGAATATTTCCGGCGGACACGTCAATTCTGGGGACAGGTGCGCACAGCCTGGGCAAAAACCTTTGCCCGCCATACGACGGTCACACTGCGCGGACCCGTCGATAAGCTGGGACTTTTCGCACCGCTGTTTGCGCACGCCGACAGAATCGTCGAAACGGAAACGGCGGCCGCCGACAACACCGATGTCATTGGAAAATCGCTCGGAGCGATGGGCGTTCCTACCACAGACCCTTGAGCAGTGATTGCCATAACCATTAAATACGGCCGATAAAACTTTCAAAAAATAAAATAAAAATTAAAGCGACTGATTCTTTCCGGGCAGTTCATGCTGAATAAAAAACATTCGCATGGTTCAAAACTGCCCGCATCCAAACAATTAAAAAAATAATAACTGAAATTTTTTCCCTTAATTTTTTAACATAATATAAAAATAAAATTGAAAATCATTAATTTAACAAACTCGCCGGCTTGAATGACAACGTTTGGCATTCAATTTGACTAAGCAACTCCGATCGGTTTCCCAAACCCTGTTCAGGAGAGTTGCAATTCATGAAGAACAATGACTTCCCGTCGCAAAAAAATATTTTTCGAAAAACGTTCCGGCTTCGCCCCATTTATGTGGCCATAACCGCCATTTACCTTTCCTGCAACGCTCTGGGTCAGACAACATCGAAAAGCCTGGAAGAACTCAACACAGAAAATCAGCGTCTGAAAGAACTTCTCCAGAAAAACGAAGAAGAACTGAATGCCGCCATAAATTCCGGCACCGCGACGCCCTCTACCACGCAATCCACCACACCACCATCCACTGCGCAAAACGCCGGGGAAAATAAAGAATCCCCAACCAGACTCGGCGGCGTGGTGGTGCGCGGCAAATCGCAACTGGCCCGATTGAACGATGTCCCTCAGGCCGCTTCGGTCATTTCAGCAGAGGAACTCAATCGCGAATTGAGTCTGGATCTCAGCTCGATCACCCGTCGCTCCGCGGGCATCCGTTTCAATCAGAACAATACGCGCGGTGCATCGCTGTCGATACGCGGGCTCGGCAAGCGTTCGTTTAGTGAAACACAGGATCCCAGCGTTGGGCTGACGGTCGATGGCATCAGTTACGCGCTCACGCAACTCGGCAATTTCGATTTTTACGATATCGAGTCCGTGCAGGTTTTACGCGGTCCGCGCGGAACCGAAGGCGGTAAAGATGCAAGCGCAGGCGCGGTGAATATCGTAACCAAGCGACCATCGTTTACTCGCGCATCGGATTTTCAACTCGTTTACGGCCAACGCGATGCGGTCATCGCGAAAGCCAATTTCACCGGACCGATCATCGACGATGTGCTCGCGTGGCGCGGTTCGATCATCGCCGATCGTGGGCGCGGCTTTTACGAAAGCGAATACGATCCGAATTATTCGTTTTACAACCGCAACCGCTTCGGTGGACGCGCACAGTTTTTATTGACGCCATCCCCCGAACTGACAGCGCGCTTCAGTGTGGATCTGGAACCGAAGGCGCCGCAGGTCGAAAACGGTTTGACCTTTCGACATGATCAGCCGGAATTTTTTGCGAATGGAGCGCGCACCGATCCGAGCGGCACCACGGCGCGCGCAAAATTATTCGGTTTCACCAACAACAACGGCGTTTTTACCGGCCCGCGCAGCCTGCTGATCAATCGTAACTACAGCGCGACGGGCGCGCCGCACGACACTTACAGCTACGATGATTATGTCAGCGGGCGACTTCTGCAAAATGAGAATCAGGGGCAGACCGTTACCAACAAAGGCGCATCGGCGGAAGTCAATTACGCGTTCGATACCGGCACATTCACGTCGCTCACCGGCTGGCGAAAATACAGTTTCGATGCGCACAACGATGAAGGCACGCCATTAGATATCAACAAAAATGGTGGTGGCGGCGTGGAATATTCGCAATACAGCCAGGAGTTTCGTTTCGATGGCGCAATCGGCAGCGCCATCGATTACACCACCGGAATTTATGCACTGCAGACGGGAAATACCATTTCATCCAAAGCCGGCTGGGGATCGGATGCAGGTGCATGGTTTGCCACTAACGCGCAATACAATATTCTCGAACGCAATGCAGGCCTGAATCGCGGCTCCGGCATTGCGCTGCTTGCCGATTCGCTAAAGGATGCCTACACGGATCACAATATCTTCGTCGACACGCGAAGCACGGCCTGGTATGGAAAGCTGACCTGGCATGCGGCGGATAAATTCGATATCGACGCGGGCCTGCGCGCAACTTACGAAGATCGCTCGACCAAGGATGTGAAATACCTTGCCTCGAATGGCACCGGCGCTGCGCTCAACCCGGTGAGTGTGCGCGGTGTGGCACTCGGCGGTTTCAATTCGAATGCCGCCGGCATTCTCACGACAAACAGCGCCGAGCAGATAGCATTGGCGAATTCCGTTGCGCTGAAATATTTCGGTCAGGCTGACTACAATAATTTAACACCCGCACAGGCGCTCCAGGTCGCCACCGCGAAGGCAGTGCGCGCAGGTCAGATCGGCCAATTGAGCAATGGGGTGAAAAGCAGCTATCACGATGTGCTTTATACGGCGCTGCTGAGCCCCAGCTATCAGATCACCGACAATATCACGACCTATTTTTCGTATCAGCGCGGCGAAAAATCCGGCTCTGCACTCAATGTCAATTTCGTGAGCGGCGGTGTCGATCCGGAAAGCACCAACGCATACGAACTCGGCATAAAAACCATTCTGCTCGACAATACGCTGACGTTTAACACCGATATTTATTACCTGGATATTCGCGATTATCAATCGTCTGTGCGTGTCGTCGACGAATTCACCACCGCCACCAATATCGCCAATGGACAAATCAACCCGGTGGCTTATGTCAACGCGCAGGGCAATGTCGATCATGCGCGTGTGCAGGGCTGGGAATTCGATTTATTCTATTCGGGCATTCCCTACACCACGCTGCGTTTCGCCGGTGCCTATACCGATGCGTATTTCGTGAAATTCGAAAATGCCGCATTTCCGGACGAAGAAGGCTATCTCTCCACGCCGGCAAAACCCTACACCGATCAAAACGGAGAAAATCTTCCCGGCGTATCGAAATGGACCGGTAATATCGGCGCAGAATTTCGTCATCCCATTTTCAATGACAAATCCTTCCACGCCAGCTTCAACACCAGTTTCAACAGCCGCTACAACAATATCAGCGACACCAACACATCGAATACACAGCATGGCTGGGTGGCAGGCGGTTCGCGCACCGATGTATCGATCGGTCTGACCACACAAAAGGATTTCGATATCAGTCTCATCGCACGCAATCTGTTCGATGACCGCAAGCACGAAAAAGGTTGGGCGAGCTACACGCCTTACGCATATCCGCGCTGGTATGGCATCAGTTTCAGCGGGAAGCTGTAGACAGATTTCACGGACGTTCCCTCGAGGGCCTCACCTCCAAGGGCTTGCTCGACGCTGCAAGGCGTCGAGCTTTTTTTATTGCGGAATCAATTCGGGGTTGCGATTTTCAGGCCGATGATGCCGACGGCGATCAATCCGATACAGGCGAGCCGCAGCGGATTTGCCGACTCGTCCAGCAAAATGATGCCGAGGATGACCGTGCCGATCATGCCGATGCCGACCCACACGGCATACGCAGTGCCGACCGGCAATGATTTCATCGCCAGCCCGAGCAAACCCATGCTGAGAATCATCGCGAGCAAAGTTGCGACCGTCGGCCACAGGCGCGTGAACCCCTCAGTGTATTTGAGGCCGATGGCCCAGCCCATTTCGAGCAGGCCGGCGATGACAAGCAGAAACCAGTTCATAAAACGCCCTCGATACGCTGGGGCCGTCCCCGGTTGAATGAAATTCGACTGCAGGAAAAATAAAAGCGAGGTCGTCCTCGCGGCCGCAGCATAGCACTACCGAAGGGAGTTTCAGAAAGCGGATATTGCGGGGCTAAACCGCGCTCGCAAGTTTTGCGACAGGCTCAGGCGATTTTTCAACGTCATGAATATTTAGCCACGCGCCCTGTAGTGCGGAAAATCCATAGCATCTCGCCATTTCATAATCTTCCGCATCCTCGATGTGCGTGGCCACTGTGGCGATGCCGCTGGCGCGAAACCGTTCGATCGTATCCTCCAGCAGCTGCCGCGCTTCTACCGTGCCCGCCACCGTATAGAGCGAGCTGATATCGATCTTGACGATATCAGGCCGGTACTTGAGCACACGCGTGATCTGAACGGGGCCGAGCGCAAAATTATCGAATGCAATTTTATAGCGGCGCTGACGCCAGCCATCGATAGCAACCTGCAGATGTTCCCTGTTTGAAACGTAATCGGAGATTTCGAGCACGATACGATTCGTTTCCAGACCGCACTTGGAAAGAATCTGTTCGAACACTGCGCCGTGATTGCCGTGAACTTCGAGCAGATGCCTGGGGTTCACGCTCATATGCAGATCGCCGCTTAAATCGTCTCCCAGATAATTGAGCGCGTGCAGTGTTCGTGTCAGACGATCGAGATAAACGATTTCGCTGCGATCACTTGCCGCCAGCGCCAGTTTGGAAATATCGAGATTGTAATGACGCGCAGCATTCGATGCCGCCCGGAGATAAGCCTTATGGCCGACGTTTGTCCCATCCTGCGTGACGATGGGTTGAAAACGCGTGCTCAAACGCAGCGTGGCGTAATCGGCAACGACGGCATCGCTAGCGATATGCAGCGGCTTGTCATGGAAATCCTGATAAACATCCGTATTCGCCGCATTGATTCCCGCATTTTCACGTTTGAAGTCATGCGAATTCAGATAGCGCAAAACATCCTGCAATGCGTGAACGTTACTCACGGCGACCTCTCCTTAAAGACAATCCATAAAGACAATCCGGAAAAAATTCTACGAAGCCAGTCCTCCAGAACGACAATTCCATAAAAACAGAATTCATAAAGACAATATGCTTAATGAAAAGCGCCGACATGATGTCGGCGAAAACAACCGGAGGAGAACTACGATTCAACTTTAAACGCTGTCGGTTGCTTCGAAAAATACTCTTTTCTTGCAACCATAGTCTTGGCTGGAATAACGTTTTCAGGCGCCTGCGGATTGCGCCTGAATCGGGATTATCGGCTCGCAGTTTTCGGTGCTATGAATTCTTCGAGATCCGAAAGCTTCACGATACCAGGACCGTGCAATGCGGCGATGCGCTCGACATTGAGATTCAGCTTTTTAATATTCTCATGCAGATTGACCGCGTAGGGATTCACGGACGCAGGACGCGGTGCATTCGGCGCGAGCGGAGTATACGCATCGGCTTCGATGAGAATTTTCTCTTCGGGCAGATAGACGAATGCAAAGGCATCGTTATGCCCACTGCCGGCGAGCGTGTAAATCTCGATTTTGCGTTTGCCATCGCTGAGGGTATGGCCGTTTTCGAAGGTCTCGAATTTCGCGCTCTTCTTCGAAGCGGCTAAACGATCGGGATTGAGCGTGTGCGCGCGTGCCCAGGCCTGCTCGTAATACGGCTTGTTATCCGCGTGCGTGACGACCGTTGCGCCTTCGTCCACATAGGTGCGCAAGCCACCCGAATGATCGAAATGATGATGCGTGTTGACGATATAACGGAGCGGTTTGTTCGGAATCAATTCTTTTGCCCTGGCGATCACGGCGTTCGAACGCGCTTCGTGCTGCGGTGCCTCAACCACGACGATATGATCGGCCTGCTCGATCGCGACACTGTGATGCGAACCGCCGCGCAGATAGAAAACGCCGGGCGCCAGCTCCTCGGAGGTGACATTGATCTTGCCGGCCTCTCCATTTGCCACTTCCTGCGGCACCGGAATATCGGCAACGCCATTGGCTTTAACGGCGGCGATATTCAGATCGAGCACCGGATAGCCGCCCTGTCTGCGCACGATATGGCCGGGGAACGAAACGCCATTGAAATCCCTGTAATCGGAATACGCCGTTTCGATTTCGGTATCGCCGAGCACGGGATTGTCGATCCAGGTTTTTACCCATTCGACCTGATGCTGCTTGTTGATGACACCTTCGTAACGATAATTGCCGACGGAAAATTTAACTTCGGTTTTATCGCCGTTAGTTTTTTTCTCGGCGTTATGAGTGATCGCCGCGCGCAAAAATCCCTGCGGGGTCGACCAGATTTCCGCGTTGCGTTCTTCCACCGCTGCGGGTTGCGGCTGCGGTGCAGGCGCAGTGCCTGCGGGGGCACCCTGTGGCGTTGCAAGATTCCACGCGACTGAATTGCTGACGTACTGATCCGGCTTTTGCTCGACCGGTGCAGGACGCTCGCGACCCGCTTCGATCGTCTGCCTGCGCACGATCTGCACGTGTGCAGACGATGTTTCGTAATTGATCGCAGCGCTGTAGCTGCTTACATCGAATTGCGGCCATGCCGATGTCGGATTCGGCGCCTGACCGAACTGATACCACTTTCCCGTGCCCGAAAATTCGATCGATTTCGTATCTGTAGCCTGCAATTGTTTTGCCGCAGCCTGCAGAGCATCTTCACGCGAGCAGCCTGTCAACGCAATCGTGAGCGAAATAGAGGCGGCATTAAGCAGCCACAATTTTTTAGCGACGCCCGGCATGCGCCGGGTCAATTCATGTTTTGTGTTCATACCCTTTTCCTTCGATGAAAATAATGACGTGACAAAAACCTTTAAGTTATCTCGATAAGTCTGAGACAACTGACTCGGACGTGACCGGCACCGGCATCGGCGCGCCGCGCGCTGGTTTTACAGCAGATTTTTTCTTTTTCTTCGGTTTGAAATCCGCCTGCAGACGTTTCCATCCCAGCACGATGGAAGTGCCGCCGAGCACGATGCCCATGCCTACCAGTGGCAGCATCCATGCGTCCCACAATGGGCGCAGTTGCAACCAGCCGAAATCCCAGTGATGCAGCGCCGAATACAGCCAGCGATAAACGCGGCGGCTCGCATCCTGCCGCAGCAGAAGACGCCCGTTCTGCGGGTCGAGATAGAAATGCGTGCCGTTGTCATCGGCGAATACCACGCGCAATACCGGCAGCGGCTTTTCGAATTCAGACTGACCGTGCCTGCGGTAGTAATAACTGTCGTAGCGATCGATGAGCGCCACCGATTTCACTTCGGCGTTTTTCGTTGAGCGCGTGGCCGCCTGCACTAACTCCGCTTCGTCAAAATGCGTCGCTGCGCCAGCGACTGTTTGCGCAATGCGTTCACCCTGACGCGTCACTGCGATGAGCACCGCCTTGTCGCCGAGATGGCGCCACTGCAATTCGACGATGTCGGCATTCGATTCCCCGAGCGGTGCAGACCGCCATTGCAACATTGCTGCCGGTGGCTGACGGCCCTGATAGCTGCTCAATTCACCTCGACTGGGATTCGCCGGTGAAAATAATTGAAAGGGATTGGTATTCATGTAGCCGCTGAATGCCCAGAACAGCGCGGCGAAACCGCCGATCAATCCCACCCAGAAATGCCAGCTGTTCCACACATCGCGATATGGATGCACGCGCCCCTTACTGTAAGTGGCAGAGCCAAACCAGCCCGGGCGCCAGCGTTGAAAGCCGATGATGATGCCGGTGAGGCTCGCGGCGAACGCGATAAACCCCGACCACATCTGCACGGTGCGGCGCGCACCTGCGCTACCCCACGATTCGATCGGACGCAGCAAATGAATCCAGTTACCGCTCCAGTACAGCGCGCGCGTCAGCGATGTTGAATCGCGCACCACGTCGCCCGTGCGTTCGGAGATCAATAATTCGCGCCCGCTGTTATCGACCGCAAGGCGATGGAACGGGCGCAGCGTTTCGTAGTTGCGCACGCTGGTATCCTGCGGGCCGGTATTTCGATATTGAATGCGCGCATCGGTCGCATCGCTATGCCCTGTCGTCGACAGCCAGTTCGCGGCGATCAGTTTTGCTTCATCGATGGAGGTGAGATGCAATTCGCCCGTCAACGCGGATAACGCAAACCGCTGCCCCGCACCATTTTCGATTTGCCACACCGGAATTCCCGCCTGACGAACCAGCCGTGCCGACGCGATGTAATCGCCATCGAACGATTTTTCCACGGCCTCGTTGCGCAGTTTCGCGACGGGTAATGCCGCTCTGCCTGCCGCGCTTTTTTTCCACGCTTCTTCGAGCGTCACCCAGCCCGCTTCGACATCGAGCGATTCGCGGCCCGCGAGCTGCTCGTTCGCATCGAGCGCCGACGAACCGGCGTACATAATCACGAGACCGGAAGCGAACCAGACAAACATGAACAGCGCGACAGCGATGCCGCCCCAGCGATGAATCAGATACAGCCAGCGCTTCATGCTATTTTCCTTCCGCCGCTTTGGTTACCACGGGGCCAACGCCGACGACCTGAATGATCGCCTCTTCATTTTTGGCGCCGTCGTAATGAATTTCGCCACCGCGGTGAAATACATAACTACCTGCCGGCGCAGGAACGGTATTTTCCGGATCGAATTTATTGCCAGTACCGATCCACCAGGTTCCCTTGATCACCGTGAAAAACCGATCCGAATTATGAAAATGCGGGCGGCTGAAATTGCCGGGCAGCCATTTGATCTGCATGACATACGGACCTGCCTTTTCGGGATTGCCGAATAAAATCGCACGCTCACTGGTGCCTTCTTTATTGCGCACCCATTTAATTTCCTGCGGCGTTTTTATTTCCACCGCGTGCGGATTGATTTCTGCGGTATGTGCATCGATCGAGGCTGGTACGGCTGTCGATACCGCTACAGATACAGGTACCACAGCTTTCTCACTGCGCGGTGTGCCGGCCGGAGCCCAGTCATAGGGGACCGGCTGCCCGCGATAGAGTTGACGGTTATAGGTTGCACGCCCGGTGACGGCATCTTTACCGGCGCGTCCATACGGATTCACGTACTCCCAAACGATTTCGCCGGCAGGCGTGACTTGAAACAAACGTCCGCTCTGACCTTCATCGATAAACGTATTGCCGTTCGGCAAACGTCGTGCAGCGCTGATATGCGTGCTGCGAAATGCCCAGGCCGGCTGTCCCGAATCTTCGGCGGTGTATTGCCACACAATTTCTTTTTTAATCGGATCGATTTCGAGCACGCGCGAGCCGCCGGTAATCGGCAGTACCGCCGGCGGATAGCCGGCCTGTCCCTGATTATCGAATACGAGCAGATTGCCCGCGCCGGGCAAGCCTTCGGGAATGATGTGCGCGTCGTGCTGCCCCGCGATCTGATCGACCGGGCGCGGTATTTTTCGGCGTTTATCTCTTTCTACAACGGCATAATTCGGGCCCAGATTCCACACCACCTTTCCGGTTTTGCGTTCGATGATGGCGATGAAATTCGCGTTGCGCGCATCGATGATTAAATTATCCGGATGAAAACGTTTATCGCCCGCCGCGTACCAGCGATTCGGCCCAACGACCTTTAAATTATTCACGTGCAGATAATCGGGCTCCGCACTCTCGCGCACGAGTTGCAATTGCGCCGGCGTGAAACCGAATTCTTCGAGATGATCGGCGCCGATCCATGTCCACACGACTTCGCCTGCGGGATTTATCTCGTAAATCACATCATCGAATAATTGCGGCTGTCTGAATCCGGGCACCGCATGTACCAGATTCGCGAGCACCACGGTGTTGCCATTCGGCAGACGCGCCCAGTCATGATGCTGCTGTGCGAGACCACCCGGCGCTTTCTCGCCGAATTTCCAGACGATCTTGCCATCCCAGTCCAGCTCGCCAATCGTTTTTGCGATGCGGCCCTCGGCACGACCGGGAATCAATCCGGTGCCGCGCCCTTCCACCGTTTCCAATGTGAGAAATACATGCCCGCGCCTGCCGCCATTCACGGCGGGATCGATAAACGTGCTATGCGTCGCCGCATCCTTCCATTGCCGTACCGTATTGCCATTCAGATCGATCAGACGCGCGATATTGTCGCCGCCCGTGAACAGCACATACGAGTTATAGGCTTTGGCGGGATCGTAAATCGTGGTGCCGGTGGGATAAACACTCGGACCGGCAACAGCCGATGAAATCGCGGCCAGCGCAACAAGGCCGGAGAGAAATGTGTGGCTGAATAATTTCAGCCAGCGCGGCGAACGAACCTTCATGATGGGTTTGGCAGACCTCGATTAAAACACGAAGGCCTGATTGCAGGATGCGTTCCAGCTATGCGCGCGAGAAAAAAATCAATTAACGGCTGATTTTTCTGAGAAAAGGGCAGATTTCTTGCTAATTCGGCTTATCGTTCGATGTTTGAAAAACAGCAACTGCTGTGAAACTGCTGTTATGGATGCACATGAATAAAAAAATTCGGAAACACTTTCGCGCCATCGCGCTCATCGCCATCGCAATGACATTCCAGCAGCAGGCCAGCGGCGAGCAAAAGATCATTGCGCCGCAACTCGATCTCGGCGAAGGGCTTTCGATCGGTCATCCGGGTAACGCCGATATTTCGTATCAGACCCTTCCGAGTTTCAACGCCAGCAAAAAATTGCTGCAGCGTCACAATGCGGGAAAACTGCAGTATTTTGTCAGCGTCGAGCGTCTGGGCCGCAGCTCGACCAGCCCGGAGCGCTATTTCGAACGCCTGCTGCAGGACATCGGCGATGCCAGCGTCGAAAATTCGCTAAAAATCATCGATCAGGGAGAATACTGGACGCTGACAAACGTGCGCGGTGCCTATGTGGATTTCGTATTCACGCCGGCAGGCTCCAATCGCCAGCAACACCAGATCGCGCATTTCCTCACGAACAGCTATCGCCATTACATCGCGACAGCCGTGCTGGTCGATCACACCGCCGAACAGAAAATGCATGAAGACACGCTGGCGTGGTTTGGCAGCGCGTCGATCAGCACGCTGAACCCGCCGACACAACCCGCAGCAAAGCCCATTACCTCCCAATGACCTACTCGCTCACATTGCTGCCTTATCAACAAATCTGCTGTATCCGTGTTTCTACAGGCACACACAAACGGGGGGCAGATTAAACCCATACATCAGACATTCAATTTATCCTTCCATGCGTACAATTCAGCGAGTGTTAGGCCATAGCGCACCAACACGCCTTCGTGTAGCCGACGAATATCATCCAGCACCATCGCAATAAAATTAGCGCGATCATTTTCAGCAATGGCCTGCGCGTAAGCCATGCGGCGCGGAATGTGCGGCAAGGCTGCACCAATGGCATCGATACCTCCGCCCTGCGGGATAGCCGCTACCGCCTCATACACTGCTTGTCCATTTGCTACTGGCTTCACTCCCACCTCCTTGCGCTTGGAGAGAAAATCGCACCACACCAACACCAGAATCGCGCCAAATGAGTGGCGCGATTTGGCGCGAACCTCAAGGACGATTAGCGCGATTAAGCTCAACGCCTCTACTGGTCCGACTGTCGGACCTATTTTGTCGCACTCATTCTGAATAATGGCACCTCGTCTACACTGTTTCTGTTCGACTTAGGCAGGAACCGGATCAGCGCATACCAATATTCGTCGCAAGGAGTATCGAATGTCGCGGCAAGCCCCTAATCGGTATCTCACAAAATCCCACTTTCGTCTGGCCACCGGCTGCCCGACCAAACTGTTTTATACGGGCAAGCCCAATATTTATCCGGACAAAAACCAGACTGACGAATTTCTGCAAGCCCTCGCCGAGGGCGGCTTTCAGGTAGGTGCTCTCGCGCAACTAATGCACCCCGAAGGTATTGAAATAAAAGGCAGCCAGCACGACGCCGTGCTTGCGGAAACGCGTGTCTATCTGAGGCAAGAACATGTCACCCTGTTTGAAGCCGGTATTGCGTACGGCAATTTGTTCGCGCGCATCGACATCCTGCGCAAGCAAGGCGATCAGATCGATCTCATCGAAGTGAAAGCCAAGTCTTTTGGCTCGCGCGAAGGCACGAGCTTTCGCGGCGCCAGAGGTGGCATTCAAAGCGATATGCTGCCCTATCTTCAGGATATTGCGTTTCAGGCACATATCTTTCGCCAGACCTATCCCGAACTGACACTGCGGTGTTATTTGATGATGCCCGATAAAGCCAAAACCTGCACAGTGGATGGCCTCAATCAAAAGTTCAAAATCCGTCGCGAAAATGGCCGTCCTGTTGTTTCGATTGAAGACGGAATGGATCACGCATCCATTGGTGAGCCAATCCTCACTTGCGTTAATGTCGATGAATTTGTCGAAGAGATATTAAAAAATCCATTGTCCGCTCCCGGCGTCAGCAACCTCTTTCCTAATGTTGTCGACTTATGGAGCGAATATTATTGCTCTGACAGAAAAATTCCTCCAACTATTGGAGCCCAATGCGCCAAATGCGAATTCACCTCCTCGCCTGCGAATATCGACAAGCGCAATGGTCTGCATGAATGTTGGCAGTCGGTCGGCTGGACACCAAAGCAATTTTCCAAAGGCTGCGTGCTCGATCTATGGAAATTCAGAGACAAACAGGCGCTGATCGAGCAACGCAAACTAAAGCTGAAAGATATTACTCAGGATGACATCAAATACAGTGAGGGAAAAAACGGCTTAACCATTAGTCAACGGCAGTGGATGCAGATAACACAGCGCTGGCCCGGCGAGCATCAGAATTTTTTTCTCGACTCTGCGCTCATGACGAAGGAAATGGGTCAGTGGCAATATCCTTTGCACTTTATCGATTTCGAAACTGCGCGCGTTGCCATCCCACTTTTTAAAGGGCAACGCCCGTATGCCAACATTTCTTTTCAATTTTCACATCATATCGTTGATACCAATGGCAATTTGAAGCACGCCAATCAATTCCTATCAGCCAGGCCCGGCACAAATCCGAATTATTATTTTGTTCGAGCGCTGAAAGCCGCTCTCGGAACCGAGGGCAGCGTATTCATGTGGTCACCCCACGAGAACACTACGCTCAACGCAATATTGAACGAGTTAGAAAACGATCTCAACCCACCCACCGACGTACGCGAGTTAATCGATTTCATTTTGACACTGACGATTCAGAAATCGGGCACCAAAACCATTCATCGTGGCGATCGCGCAATGATCGATCTCTGCAAGCTCGCAGAGCGCGCATCTTTTCATCCGATGACAAAAGGCAGTTGCTCTATCAAAAAAGTATTGCCAGCTATTCTTGCTTCGTCCGACTATCTGAAAAGCAAATACAGCAATCCGATCTACGGTGCAGAAAAAGGCATCCCTAGTTTAAATTTTAAAGAGCACGTCTGGTGGCAAGAATCCAATGGCGCGGTAGTGGACCCATATAAACTTCTTCCGCCCGTATTCTCGGATTTATCGCTCGATATCCAAGACAATCTTGAATCTGACGAATATATGGAAATCGCACAAGGCGGTGCCGCAACCATGGCCTATGCTCGCCTGCAATTTGAAGATTTACCCAGTGTCGATAGAGATAATATCGAGAAGGCGCTATTGCGATATTGCGAACTCGATACACTCGCCATGGTTATGATTTATGAGGCGTGGAAATCATGGATATAATGAATTGTAGAAGCTTCGATCTGATCTGACACTCGTGTTGAAAAAAAGGGGTTATCCAACTTTATAGCTGTGCGCGCAACCATCAGACATCGAACAAAAAGATAAAGTTATTTCCATTTCCCGCTTCTGAAATTTTCGTAGTACGTAGACGCCCCAGCCTTAGTTAATCCAACGTCGACGATAAATCGTTGAATAACGAGGCCTCTAGGCGCATTAGGATTCTCTATGTAAATATTCATTGCTTTTGCTTTTTTTGTCGTATCACGACCGCGACTTTGATTGGATCCAACATTAGCGCCTTGATCGCAACAACCCCTCGCACCCTCCAATGCAACTGGCCATAGGCAAAGCATTTGGAATCGCTCGTAATCCGTCGAATTATTACTTTCCCCCTTTTTACCAGTCTTCTTTTTTATTGCCTGGCCAAGCGGCATTAAAAGGCGATCCAATTTTTCATTATCGATATTATATGCGCATAGCTCCTTCACATAATGGACAAAAATCTCATAGCACGAACCATCATCCCCAGAGCCCTCCTTTTTCCACTTGCCCTTTCCATCAAATAGAAGATGCTTACATTTTTCCGACTCCTCAGGCTTAAGTGAGCATATTGCCCAAATCGCACGAATAGCATGTTGATCGTATATCGGGGATTTTTTATCTTGTAAGTGCTTTGCAAAAGCAGAAAAAACGACTCCTCCACGAGCCGAAACCGCCGTCTCTTGTTTACCATAATTTGCGACAAATGCTGTATAGGCCTTCCATCTCCCCAACTTCCATAGCAATGCCTCAGCAAGACTACTGGGTGTGTCAGGAACTTTATCGCTTAAGCCAGAAAGATCTTTCAATGGTGGAAATTTTTCGACATCATATTCCTTGAACCCCATGTCTTTGATTCTTTTTATCCAGCCTGATATATCATCAGCGGAAAGCATCTTTCCACTTACTTTTGACTTAATGTCACAAATAAGTTTTTGGAGATCTTTTTCAAAACCCATATTTCATACCACCTAAAAATTTTTAAAAAATGGTGAAATTTATTTACGAATACAATTGAGCAGCAGCTTTAAGTCTATTACCAATCTTTTCCCGATATGAAGTCGGCTCCAACACCTCAATCAATTCCGCCTGCGAAAATACCCACCACGATAAAGCCCACGTATCCTCAATATCGATCGTCAATAAAATTGAGCCGTCTTTCTGGTCTTGGATTTTTTGCGTGATGTTTATTGGCGTCTCGCGCAGAGTCTGTACCAGATGCGTATCTTTAAGCATGGCCTTCAGCGTGATGACCTCATCGGACGCCGCGTACTTCATTGCCTTTTCGGCGAATTCCTGCAAATTAAAATCTTTCGGATACCAAAATTTTTCCCCGGCACAACGTTTAGCCTCCTGTATACGAGTAACAGCAAACGGTAATGTCTTGTCGCTGCCATCTCGTCGTGCAATGAGATACAAACGATTCGCCTGACTGGCGACACCCAAAGGCAGCACTATTGATTTCGAAGCTGTTTTATTTACTGGCTGATAAGTAATTTCCAATTTCTGCTCATCTTCAAGCGCCTGTAAAATTTCATCTAAAACTTCATCAGAGATTTTTGGCGGTAGATAACTTACGCCAAATGGCACATCGACGACTTTATCCGCCAGCGGGACTCGTCGATTGTTAAGCGCATCTTTTTTCAGCAGCTCCAGCGCAGAATGAAAATAAGGCCTCAAAGAAACCCAGATACGCTCGGGAAATGAGCGCGCGCATTGCGTTTCCAGAATTCGAAGAGCAACCGCTTCATTGCGTTTCATAATGCCGGCGCTTGGGAGTGCACCTGAGGGAAGCGAAAAAAGATTTTCCTTACCTACACGCTCGCGCTTCACCAATCCCCTGTAACGCGACTCAAGATCGCCCAAATCTCTCTGCACTTGTCTCTGCGTAATGGTGAAATTCATACCATCCAGCTTGCTCCTTATCTCACTGGTCGTAAGTGGCTTTGATTTGGTCTTTAAGAGGATTGTTTTGATGGCATCAAGACGCTTTTCGGTCTCATGAACATTCTGCCGCGGCATTCCTTATCTCCCAGCCGAAACCGGAGCCTACATCCAGCTCCACACGAAAACAAAGAATAGCCCACAACTTGAAAACCCCGCAGAACTGACTGATTTTTAACCACTGCAAATTGAACTTTCCCACCCCCACTACTTACTCTTCAAAAAGCCCTCCAACATGTGAGAGCTGCGAATCCTCTGCCGCAGTGTTGTCATGTCCGGCTCGACTTCAAAGGCAGTGAATCCTTCCAGCACCTCATTAGCCACCGTGATATTGGTCGCCTCATGTATCACACCGTTTTTCCGCAAAAACATGCCTGCCTGACGAGAGTCATATTGCCCCCGATAGTACAAGGGCGTGGATGCCGAGTAGATACTTCCCAGATCTCTCTTTGTACCGTTATTCAACGTAGCGTAGACATGAAAAAGCAGCTGCTCTGGTAGATCCAAAACCTGGTGAACGTCATAGCAATCGATCGACAAAAATAAAACGCCCCTGTCACCGACAAAGCATGCTCCAAAATCTCGATCTGAGAGAAAGCCGGGTTCCGGGCTGGAGGCTTTAGCGAGGCTTCGAAAATCGCCATACCATTTCGGCGACCAGACCGTATCAAACTTGATCTCCACCTGCGTCTTGTCACCGCTGATTCGATAACTCACCGATTTAACCTGAGTGGCCACTTTGTCAGTACGATCCGTGATTTCGCGCAGTGCATTGTCCAACTCTTCGTAACTCATACGTGTAATGACCCAGCAGTTTCTGCTCACCTCAAGCCGCTAATGCGTATGTCTCAGCGGGTGTTTTCATCCACAATCGCTGTATTCGTTCGACCACGCCGCATGCACTTGTATTGGATTATTCATACTCACCACTCATGCCAGAGCACTATAAAAAGCCGATAGAGCGTTTGGAGAAGCCTTCCTTCAAACTGCACTCTTGCGTCAGTGCAGCCAATAGCTCATCACAAGTACGCAGCGGGCTCAGACGGGAACGACGACGCACCGCCGCAAAATCGCCAGGAGTCAACATCTGCAAATTGGTCACACCGCTTTCAATTTGCAGGGGATTTTTTTCAATCAGTCCAAGCTCAAAACAGCATTCATCTACTAATTGTTGAATTTGCTCTGCACGGAGATAACCAAACTCCAACTTCATTTCAAAGCGTCGCAACGCCGCAGCATCGAGATTGTCGAGTCGATTGGTTGAGGCCAACACAACACCTTCATAGCGCTCTAGCTGAACCAGAAATTCGTTCACCGCAGTGACTTCCCACGAGTGTCTGGCCTCGCGGCGATCCGTTAGAAAACTATCGACCTCATCAATCACCAGCACCGCGCCAGTCTTTGACGCATCGGAGAAAACTGCCGCCAAATTTTTTTCAGTGCCGCCGACCAGAGAGCTCAGGATGTCCGATGCTTGCTTGAGCAGTAAGGGGCGATCCAATTGCTCCGCCAACCAGCGGCAATAGGCAGTCTTGCCCGTTCCGGGAGGGCCGTACAGCAGAATTCGACCACCTCCAGCGTTACGCACCCCCTCGGCAACTTGGCGCAAATCGATCGGCGCATTGATCAATTCGGGGCGATAACCATAATTCATTGCGCCAACAGGAAGTGGAGGTAACACAACGCCTTGCGCTGCCAGCGCTGATTCAATCAGCCCGATGAGTTTTCGGCTGATCTCATCGTTGCTGCAGTTATCAAGCTGTTGACGTACAACCGCGCACGCGCGCTGAATGATCGCCGGCGACAACATATCAATGCCTGCCAAATGTTTCCGCCATTGCTCGGAAAGCAAATCTCCGCAGTGCTCGTTGAGAAATTTAAGACGCTGCCCTGCGGTCATCGCTTTTACCTCCAGGATGATATCGAACCGACGCAAGATCGCCGAATCCATATGTGTAATTTGATTGGATAACCAAAGCGTGGGGATTCGATTGGATTCCAACAAATTATTCATCCATGCTTTTGCACCGCTGATTGCTGCATCGCCCAGCAACATGGAAAACTCCGTACCGGTTATATCTTCCATCTCGTCAAACACCAGTACGCAACTGCCCTCCCTAAATACTTCATGCGCGAGCGTCAGCGCACGCAGACGATCTTTTGGACGCATTGATGTTCCGTCGTGATAGCAACAGGAAACTTCCAGACACTTTGCGCTCAATACATTGGCGAGAACGCGAGTCAACTGCGTTTTACCCGTGCCAGGAGGTCCATAAATCAAGATATTGATACCACGTGCGTGATTATGTAGTGCATGGCGGAGATGGCTTGAGATGACATCAATTTTCTCTGCGATATAGCCATAATCGTGCAAGGTGAGTTCAGCCTGCTCTGCAACGCGCACCGAACTGCGCATCAACTCTGCAATTGAATCATGGCGATTCAACATTACAACGACATCGGAACTCGAATACGGGTGAATCATTCCCGGCACGCTATAACCGGTAGGGTCCAGTGCGACCAACCGCGAACTGGCCAATTTCCCATGTGGCGACAGCGCATCGATCACTGGTTGTAACGGTTCCGCCAAAATGACCGATATCAGTTCAGGCACCTTGACATAACTTGCCTCCAGTAAATTAATCATGCACGCTAGCGAATTGTCTATCTGCATGCGATAGCACAACTCCAGCACTTTTGACTCAATCGCAGACAGACCCACCGCATGCGACAGCAGTTCGATATTTTTTTGCAGGATATCCGGCTCGTCGAGATCGACAGGTAAATGCCTTATTTTTTCCCAGTGTTGTTTTGCTGCATATATCGCATCATCCTTTTCAAAGTCTCCATCTCGGCCAAAATAATTTAGGCCAGCGACTCTGGCCGCTGCATCATTGATATAGCCGTAGTTACGAATAAAATCATCCATGGCATTGAGCGGAAAAAGAATCCGCATTAACCACATCATCATCCTGGAAGGTAGATGCGTCTCTTCAAGAAATTCGCGAGAGGAATCTACGAGTGCCAAATTCTGATTAGCCATAGCTATCTCCTAGTAAAACAATCTAAAGAAAATAATTCCCTAGACGAGTAGTATTCATCGGCTACGCGACACAATAGGTCTTAAAATAAAAAAGCTATTCGATGCTCAATCTATCAATTGATCAGAGATCGGCCGCCTTGATGCATCGGCCTAATACACAGTTTAAATTTTTAAAGATCGGCGAATCGCAAGAATTCATGCGCAGAATTTCAAAGAAACGCGACAAAATAAGACGCTAAAAACCCAGCTGGGAAAGCTGAGCAAAAAACTGCAGAGGTGAGGCACGGAATAAAAGATTGCGACCTAATTTGTCGCGATGTAGTGCGATGCTATTCGTACACAAATTAAAACCCGAATCGATTTTTAATCTGAAAGTCGAAGATCAGGCCTAGGAGTTTTCCGACTATCCATAACTCATGCCATGTATAGAGGCCTCGCATATGGTTTTCGAAACCAAAACGTACGTTCGTAGTGAATGCGCTGTCTTTTTCACTGTCGACGGCCCTAATGGTACTTTGTCCAATATGGCGCCAAATATGAAGCTGCAAATTGCTGATACGGTAATCCTGACCAGCGAGGCGCCATATCAGACCATGAGGTTATAGGCAATGCCACGAATTTAATTGGGAATTTTGCACACCACGCCACGCGTCGCATTCACCTCGCGCCAGCCCTGACCGAATCCTCGTGCAGCGACTCGTTCAGCTGGTCGACGACGATCGCCCAGGCCGCGTCGTTGTGGATCTGTTCGGTCAGGAACTGGCGCTGGGCGGCGTTCCAGTAGGACGCCTCGGTCAGGCGGACATCCGTCGGCAGCTGATGCTCCTTGATGAATTTCGCGATGGCCTGCTCGCTGGCGTCGAGCCCGAGCTGGAGAAACAGGTTGGTCATGCGGGGCGTGGCATTGGTCATAGGTTACCTCTGGTGGATGTCACACAAACGGGGACAGATTTTATACACTCTTCGGCCTACCTATGCCGCGAAAAAATAAATCTGCCTCGTTTTCTGACTGATCAGAGGTTCGTTAAATGAGTTTTGTTTCGTAGTGCTCCAGAATCCAGCAACCTTCATGCGATCCGAATAAGTAGGAAACTCTCAAGGGGGAATCCGCTTTCGTTAATTCCAGACGAACCTGATGGGCGGAGTCTGCGCCGGTACTCGACGCAAGATGATTATCGAGGATGTATTCGCTCAGCGTCGGCCAGCGCCAGTATTCGGCCAGCGACAAATCGAATTTCTGCGGGTCGGTGATTCGTCTTCCGTCGATATCGACAGAATCATTCCAGCGGATAATTTTCAGCGGTAGCTTCGTGCGCTCGATGGCGAAGGATTTTTCGGTCGAAAACCGCGGCAGGAATTCGTCGAATGACTCCGGCTTGTCGGGCGAACAATCGGCCAGCGCGGGCTGGCCGATTGTCAATGCAACACACAGTGCGAATGATTTGAGCAGGTTTTCGATGGGCACGCCTGCGGCTGTCGGATATGTCAGGGCAGTCGAATATTGCATCGAAAACCGCTCGTAATGACTCGCGCGTGAATGGATGACTCAGGGCTTCAGCTGTCCGCGAATTTCGCCAGGCTTGTGCGCGGTGCTATGCACATTGATGTAAAGCTTGCCTTCCTTGAACGCGTTGTATTGCTCGGCGTTGAATTTCGCACCCGCCGGCGCATTCCATTTGCCATCCTCGCCTTTCACGAAAGTGACGATGGGCGGACCATTTTCGCCCGGTGCGCCCACGTGAATGTGCGCGGCGGTGCCGTCGAGTTTTTTGGTTTCGATGGTGCCGGTGACGCTGTGGTCGTCGGCAATGGTGATTTTTGCCGTGCCGCTGGCATCCGTTTCAACCGCGGGTACTTCTTCTTTGCCCGACAGTTTCACTTTCACATCTTCCGCCGCGAACACACTGGCCGAAGATAAAAACGCGAATGTCGTTGCCAACATATATTGCGATAGTTTTCTGGATTTCATCGTGTCATTTCCTCTGTTTAATTTTTCAAATAAATTCCTGGATAGTTCCTGGTCAATTTAATTATTTACCCGCCAGTTTCTGTACGGCAGCGAGTGTCTGCTGCACATTTTCCGATGCGCCCACGCCGCCGATGGTCGCTGCAATTTTGCCATCGGGCCTGACGATAAATGTGGTGCGCTCCGCGAAGCCGTGGTTGATGTCGACGCCGCGCGAATCCTTTCTTCCCGGTGCCGCGTCACGCACGTTCAACTCATAGGATTTTGCAATCGAACCATCGTGATCCGAGGCCACCGACAATTTGCCCGCGCAATATTGCGGGTCGGCGGAGAAATCGTTGAGGCGCTCGATGCTGTCGAGCGATACGCCGATGACGCTGGTACCCGCCGCTGCGAATTTATCGATATTTTCCGCAAACTCGTGCGCCTGAATATTGCAGCCGCCGGTATAGGCCGACGGGTAGAAATACACCACGACCGGACCTTTCTTCAGATTTTCCTGCAGGCTGTAATTGAAAGCCTTGCCGGCGAGCGATGCCTGCGTCTTGAATGCGGGGGCGGTATCGCCCTCCTTCAATGCAGCCAATGCCGGCATTGCAATGGCAGTCAGCGCAGCACTGAACGCGGTTGTTTTGATCAGTCTGTGTAACATGCGGTCATTTCCTCTATTGGCAATTCCAGAATTTTGCTGAATGGATCGAGGGCCGTCAGTCCGAGGTGAGCGGCTTGTACAGATCGTGGCAGGCGCGGCAATTCTTCGTCAATTCGCGCGCAGACGCAGCCGCCTTGTCGAAGTCATCTTTTTCCAGCGCCGAGAGGATGTCCTGCGCAAGTGCCTGCCCTTCCTGAGCGAGTTTCACGCCATCGTCGACTCCGCCTTTATGCGCGAAATAATCTTCAGTCCACTTGAGCCCCTGCAGAATGATGTCGACGCCCTCCTTCGCATTTTTTGCATTTTTCGCGTTGATATCAGGTTCCAGATATTTATTGGTATCGTCCATGGTGCGCATCAGATCGTCGTCGAAATCGGAGAGATCGAGTTCGGCCACCACATTCGTCACAAAACCGGTCAGCAATACGCCTACAACAAGAATGAACAGCTTACGCATTCCCACTCGTGCCCTTTTAGTTGAGAAAAAATGTTTAGTTGAAAAAAAACGTTTGATTGAAATAAAACGTCTTATTGAAATAAAAAGGCCCCGACCGAAGCCGGGGCCGCCACCTGAAAACTTACGCAAGAAGTTCTTTGATGACTTCGCCATACACAACCGTCGGGCGCTCGGAGCGGCCGTGGTTGAGATACGTCGTTTTCAGGTGATCGAGACCCATCAGCTGCAGCACGGTGGCGTGCAGGTCGTAGGTATCGACTTTTTTGCCGACCGACTGCAGGCCGATTTCGTCGGTCTGGCCGAAGGTGAAACCCGCATTGACGCCCGCACCAGCCATCCACTGCGTGTAACCCCACGGATTGTGATCGCGACCCGAACCGGACTGGCCGTATGACGTGCGCGAAAACTCCGAAGTCCACACCACCAGGGTCGATTCAAGCAGGCCGCGCGATTTCAGATCGGCGAGCAAACCCGCGATCGGTTTGTCGACCGCGCGCGCGTGTGCGCTGTGATTCTTTTCGAGATCCTCGTGCGCATCCCAGTCGCGATTCTCACCGGCGATATCGAGCGTGCCCGAAACCACCTGAATGAAACGCACGCCGCGCTCGACCAGACGACGCGCGCGCAACATCTGCGTGCCGTAATCCTTCGTCGCTTCCTCGTTGAGGCCATACAGTTCTTTCGTTGCCGCTGTCTCTTTGGACAAATCCACGGCTTCCGGCGCGGTGCTCTCCATGCGATACGCCAGTTCGTACGAGCGCACGCGCGCCTGCAATTCGGTATCGTTGGGATAACGCGCGCCGCGCTGCTCGTTCAACTGCCGGAGCAGATCGAAACTGCCGCGCTGCTGTTGCGCATCGACAAGCTCGGGGCGCTCCAGATGCAGGATCGGCGATGCGCCCGGACGGAACGCGACGCCCTGATGCACGGCCGGCAGAAATCCCGATGACCAGTTCACACCGCCACCGCGCGGCTCGCGTTTGCCGGCATAGAGCACGACATACGGCGGCAGATCCGGATTCGCCGACCCGAGCGCGTAGGAAACCCACGCGCCGAGTGTCGGACGCCCCGGGTTCAGATCGCCGGTGTTCAATTTCATGATCGAAATATCGTGCGTGGCGCCGACGGTTGTACTCGATTTGATGAACGCGAGCTTATCGGCGTGTTGCGCGATGTTCGGCAATAAATCCGAAAACCAGGCGCCGCTATCGCCGTATTGTTTCCACGTGCGATTCGATGCGAAGAGCTTACCGACACCGCCCTGCGTACTGGTTTTAATGCCTTTCAGAAACGATGGCGGCACGTCCTGTCCCGAGAGCTTGATCAGATCGGGTTTGTAATCGTACAGATCGAGCGTGCTCGGCGCGCCGCTCATGTGCAGCCAGATCACCGATTTTGCCTTTGCTGGAAAATGCGGCTCTTTCGACGCGAGCGGATCGATCAGCCCCTGCGCAGCGGCCAGCTCCGATGCATTTGCAATACCGAAGCCGCCATGTCCGGACAATAATCCGCTGAGTGCTACACCACCGAGTCCGTAAGCGGTGTTTACCAGAAAATCACGGCGCGATTTATTACTCATGATTCATCCTCATTAATTAATTTGTTTGTTTACTCCCCTCTCCCCAAATGGGAGAGGGAACTTATTAATTGCGGTACGCAAACTCGTTCGAATTGGCAACGGTATGCACGAGATCCACGAAGGCGGAAGCGCGAATCGGATCGGAAACAGCTTTGGCATCTTTCACACCGACGGGAACCGCGATGGCGAATTTACCCGATGCCGCTTTCTCTCTGATCGTTTCGGTTTGTCCCGCGATGAATTTCTCCAGCGCAGCGCGTTCGCTCTGTTCGGGTTTGCGTGCGAAAAGAATTTCATACAGACGATCGAGTTCAGCTCTCTGATCGCGACCCGCTTCGTTGATCACGCGCCCCGCCAGCTTCTGCGACCATTCGTAAACGATGTCGCTGTTGGCCAGCGTGAGCGCCTGCAGCGGCGTGGTGGTGACCGCGCGCTTGCTGTGCACCTGCTGCGGCGATGCCATGTCGAAGGTTTCGAGCAGCGGATACGCCACACTGCGCCGCGTGAACACATACAAGCTGCGGCGCGTGTAATCCTGCGGATCGTCTGACACCTGCCACAAATTGCCCGCGTTCAAATTTTTCGGCACCGGCGGCAGCACGCTCGGGCCTCCCACCTGATCGTTGAGAATGCCGGCTGCGACAAGCAGCGAATCGCGAATCTGCTCGGCATCGAGACGCTTGCGCGGGAACGTTGCAAGCAGACGATTTTCGGGATCGACACTCGCCAGATCCGTGCGCGAGTTGGACGACTGACGATACACGCTCGACAATAGAATTTCGCGATGGAGTTTTTTCACGCTCCAGCCTTCCTTCACGAAATTATCGGCGAGGTAATCGAGCAGCTCGGGATGCGTCGGCTTCTCGCCAGCCTTGCCGAAATCGCTCACCGTGGAAACGATGCCCTTGCCGAAATAACCATCCCAGACACGGTTGACGAAAACACGCGCAGTGAGCGGGTTTTTCTCGCTCGCAATCCAGTTGGCGAGCGCGGTGCGACGACCCGACGAATGCGCGGTCGGCACGATCACGGGCTTCTCGCCGTTCGCGATCGCAGCGGGGAAATCCGGCTGCACCTCTTCCAGCGGGCGCTCGTGATCACCACCGAAGAATTTGAATGTCGGCGGTGCTTCGGGATGGCCGAGCTCGGTCATCGCCGTGATGGCATCGGAACCCTTCGCCGGTTTCAGCTTGTCGAATTTCTTCAACTCTTCGTTGAGCTGTTTGAAGCGTTCGTTTTTCGCCGTCAATGCCGGGTTGTAATACAGCGAATCGACCTGCGTGCCTGCAATATCGAGATAACCGGCGACATCCTGCTCGCTGCTCACATTATTCAGGCGATGGTTGATCCAGCGATCGTATGGCGTCCAGTCTTTCTCCTCTTTGAAAATCGATACGCGGCTGTCGGTGAGATAACGCTCCTTGTGATAACGAAGGCCATCCTCTTTCACCGAAGCGAAAATCTCGCTGCGCTCCTTGCGGATATCCTTGGTCGCCTCGTCCCATTTGGCTTTCTGTTTGCGGTATTCGATCTCCTGCGCGCCGATCGGTGCGGGAATATTCATCACCTCGGACGTATTCGCAAAGAAGGCCTGCAGCTGGAAATATTCCTTCGCAGAAACCTTGTCAAATTTGTGATCGTGGCAGCGCGCGCAACCGACCGATTGCGCGAGCAATGCTTCGCCGATGGTATCGACGTTGTCGGTGGTGATCTGATATTTGCGCTGCACCAGATCGCGCGAGTTGTAATTATCGGGATAGCCTGCGAGGAAACCCGTCGCGACGATGACATCGGGATTGTCCGGCGCAATTTCATCGCCGGCGATTTGCTCCTTGACGAACTGATCGAATGGTTTGTCGCTGTTGAATGAATTGATCACGTAATCGCGATAGCGCCACATGTTCGGACGCGTCGGGTCGTTCTGGAAACCGGTGCTGTCGGCATAACGCGCGAGATCGAGCCAGCGGCGCGCCTGACGCTCGCCATAATGCGGCGATGCCAGCAAACGATCGACGAGCTTTTCGTACGCAGCCGGCGATTTGTCGTTGACGAAACTCTTCACCTCCTCCGGCGTGGGAATCACGCCCCAGGCATCGAGCGTGGCGCGGCGAATGAACGAAGCGCGATCGGTATCCGGCGAAGGCTTGAGATTTTTTTCTTCGAGCCTGGCGAGAACGAACGCATCGACGGGGCGACGCACCCACGCTGCATTTTTAACGGCAGGAACCGCCTGCGGCTGCACTGGCTGATAGGACCACCAGGGTTTTACCGGCAGTCTGGCCGGTGCCGCTTTCGGCGCCGGCGCTGCGGTTTTTTTTGCATCGGCCGTCGCCTGATCATCGGCGGCAGCGTGCGTCCCGGCAGAGAAAAGCACCAGCGCCGATAAACCCAGAGCAATCGCCAGCGGAGTTCGTTTAATCATTTTCACCCTCGGCTTCATACATTCAATCCCACACATCAATCATGAAAAAAATACAAGGTATCGATTTCTGAAAGGATAAGAGCAACTAGTGCGCCAAGCGCTGCCGCCAAATTCGCAAAAAATATGAACGCCGCCGAATTAAATTTAAGTCATTATTTTTTATATTTATTTTTATTTTCTCTATCGATATGCCGCACGTGTTCCGCAGGCTATCGACAGCAACACAACGAACAGAAAAAAAGTTTAAAAAAAAAGCATGCTGCCATTGCAGCAATTTGAAAAGGCGGTTGTTGTTAAGACAGCACTCGGAAGGAAGCAATGGCGCGCCAGCATCAACGGCTAACGCCTGCAAACGGAAGCAATCAATATTCGATTTCGGCAACAGGGACAGGCGCGGTGACGATCAGCCACGCCAGCAGAGACGCAACGATGACGACTATCGCCAGCGCGAGATAAAGACGCGACGAGACGATGCCCTCATCGCGCGAGACGTTTTCCTTGCGTCCGGTGATCATCGCAGAAGCGAGCTTTTCACCTTTGAAAATGCGATAACCGATAACCGCAAGAATATGCAGACCGATGGCGCCGGCGATCCAGTAAAACAATTTTCGATGCAGCGATGTCAGCGTCAGACTCAGCTCATTGCTGATGTAGCCGTAGAGCGGTCCCACATTGAAAATCTCATCGTTGCCGAACAGACCCGTCGTCGCCTGTACCAATAAACCGACAAGCAGCGCCACCACCATGAGCGCACCGAGCGGATTGTGCCCCGCTCCGGATTGATACCGGCCACGCAGATAATCCCAGATAGCTTTCGGCCCGCGCAGAAAACTGAAAAAGCGCGCATGACGCGTACCGATGACGCCCCAGAGCAAACGAAATCCGACCAGCACGATCACCGCGTAACCGCACCAGACGTGATATTTGAAATAGGTGACGCCGAGCCAGTCGGTGGCAAATGCGCCGGCGAAAGCCAGCACGAGTGCCCAGTGAAAAATGCGCACCGGCAGATCCCACACCAGCGTCTTTTCCGCGTCGACTTTTTCCTCCTGTCGCTTCAACTCGCCATCAGCCACAGCATCACCTCGATTTCATGACTACGAATAAATCCTGCGCAGTTTTTTATCCTATTTGACCTTGTACGCCTCATGGCAGCTTTTGCAATCCTGTGCGACAGCAGCGGCGGCCGCTTTGAAAGCATCGCTCGTGGTCGTTTCAGTATTGCTGACCTTGACCAGCGTGGCCACGTGCTCGCTGAACTCCTTGAGTTTTTTATCGAAGCCGGCACGGTCGCTCCAGATTTCGGATTTCGCCTTGGTATCGGGCAGCCCCGTGTTGGAAATCTCAGGCAGCGTTTCCGCGATCTGATCCGTCAACACCGCGACGCGCGCTGCGCGCTTTTTGATATCGGCCGCATCGTAGGGTCTTTTTCCCTGCAAGGTATCACCGACGGGTTTGAAATTATTGGCGATCAGCACAAACACCGCTTTGCGCGCTTCGATGGCCTGACGTGCGGCATTCGGTCCCGGCGCGGCAGCCTGCTGCGCGAAAGTTGTACTGGTTGCCAACGACAATAACAACACGGCACCGAGCTTTTGCGAATAATATTTGGGGGGGCGATTAAAAACTTTCACTGGAATTTCCTCTGTTTTAAATAAACGACTTCAAACAAGACTCGAAATTTATTTCCCGCCTCCATCCTGATGACAGACCTGAATCCACCGGGCAGTCATCACACGGACACGGCAGCTGCTGCTCAATCAGCAGAGCAGTAACAGCATTTGTTTTTGTAAGGACAATCGCTGCCACACCGCCGCACGCAGATGCCCGAATGTGCCGCTCCGGAAAGCCTTTCAGGCGATTTCCATGACACATCTTCATGACCCGCTTGCATGGCACATGCCATGCATTGCTCGGTACCCGATGCCCTCTCGAATCACTCGCGAGAGATCCAAAAAAACAGAACCCCACAACAGAAAGCAGAAAAAGGTATTGCTATGAGATTTAAATTTTCTGGAAGCACATTGGCGCTGGTCATTGCATTTTCCGGCTTGAGTCAGACAGCCCACGCGCAGCAAAAACCCAGCGAGGTGATCAAAACGCGTCAGGCAACTTTCAATCTCATCGCCGCGCATGTCGGCAAGATAAAATCAAACCTGGACGGTGAATACAATCGCAATCAGGTATTGAAATCGGCAGCCGTCATTCAGGCCATCGCGAATGCCAATATCGATTCGCTATTCGTGGCGGGAACCGATCAGGGCAATGGCTACCATGAATCCCAATTGAAAGCGGACGCATTCAATCCCGATAACGCCAAAAAGCTGCGCGATGCCTTCGATACGTTTAACGAACAGGCAAACCAGCTGGCGCTGATCGTCAACATCGGTGACAAGGCGGCGGTGCAGGCGCAATTCGGAAAGTTTCGCGGCACCTGCAAAAGCTGCCACGATAATTTCCGCATTGATTCCACTGCACCGGCTAAGTAATAAAAATAATTTTGAAAGGACAAGGCTCCCCCCTATGCAATAAGGGGGAGTACTCAAAGGGCATAAATGCCCCGAGGGGCCGAGGGGGTCATGTTTAAAGATGCCCCCCCCCGTCTCGCTTCGCGAGCCACTCCCCTATGAAATAGGGGAGTGG
>CAZWBA010000008.1:0-152383 GCA_964631955.1 uncultured Verrucomicrobiaceae bacterium
GGCGCCGAGCTGGGGCGGCATGATCAACGGCATGATGACGCTGAGCGGTGCGTGGCATAAATTGCGCGACGATCCGATTCTGCGCTTCCTCGTCGTATCGCTTTCGTTCTACGGCATGTCGACCTTCGAAGGCCCGATGATGTCGATCAAAACCGTCAACGCACTTTCGCACAACACCGACTGGACGATTGGACACGTGCACTCAGGCGCGCTCGGCTGGGTGGCGATGATTTCGATCGGCGCGACCTACCATTTGATTCCGATTCTGTTCGGTCGCAAAAAGATGTACAGCACGCCGCTCGTCAATGCGCATTTCTGGTTGTCGACGATCGGCACCGTGCTCTACATCGCGTCGATGTGGGTAAACGGCATCATGCAGGGTCTGATGTGGCGCGCCTACAACAACGACGGCACGCTCACTTACAGCTTCGCGCAATCGGTGCTCGCCAGTCATCCGGGGTATCTCGTGCGTCTTGCCGGCGGCGCGCTGTTTTTACTCGGCATGCTGCTGATGGCTTACAACCTCTGGCAAACGGCGCGCACAACAACCATGGATGAACGCGACGCCGCCACACCTTTGCAAACCGCTTGATGGGGAAGTCATCGTGAATCATGCCCTCGTGGAGAAACATATCGGCCTGATGATCGTGCTCATTGTGGTCGCGATCAGTTTTGGCGGTCTCGTCGAAATCGTTCCATTGCTGTTTCAGAAAGAAACCACCGCGCCCGCGCCGGGCCTGAAGCCGCTGACCGCGCTGCAGCTCGAAGGGCGCGACGTGTATATCCGCGAAGGCTGCCATGTCTGTCACACGCAGATGATTCGCACCCTGCGCGCGGAAGTCGAACGCTACGGCCATTATTCCGAAGCCGATGAATTCGTTTACGACTATCCCTTCCTCTGGGGATCGAAACGCACCGGCCCCGATCTCGCGCGTGTCGGCGGGCGCTATTCCGATGAATGGCATCGCGCGCATTTATTCAATCCGCGCGATGTCGTTCCCGAATCGATCATGCCGTCATATCCCTGGCTGTTCGACAACATTCTCGATGGCAAACTCACGCCGAAAAAATTCGAGGCATTGCGCGGCCTCGGTGTGCCGTATTCGAACGACGATATCGCCGGCGCCAGCGCGGCGGTGACCGGCCGCTCCGAAGCCGAAGCGTTGATCGCGTATCTGCAACAACTGGGTACGGTGCGCCCCCACCGTCAATGAGTCCTGCACATGAATTTCGACACGGTTAGTTTCATCTCGATGGAAGCCCTTCGCAGCTTGGCGACAGTGTTAGCTTTCGGCGCATTTATCGCGGTCTGCGTGTGGGCCTATAGCAGCAAACGTCGCGATGATTTCGAAGAGGCGGCGAATCTTCCCTTTGCGGACGATCATTCTTCCCGCGACACCGGAGATAAACATTCATGAGCGCGTTCTGGAGTTTGTGGATTATCGGCCTCACCGCACTCACGCTGACCGGCATTTGCTGGATCCTGTTCGCCAATCGCAAAACCACCGGCGGCGGTCCCGACGGCACCACCGGACACAGCTACGATGGCATCGACGAATACGACAATCCGCTGCCGGCGTGGTGGTTTTACATGTTCGTCATCACCATCGTTTTTGCACTCGGTTATTTAATTGCCTTTCCCGGCCTCGGCGCGTTCAAGGGCACGCTGGGCTGGTCGTCGACGGGACAATTGCAACACGATGCGGCGAAGGCCGAAGCACAGTATGGACCGCTGTTTGCGAAATTCGCCGGCATGCCCATCGGGGAAGTCGCGAAAGATCCGCAGGCATTGAAAATGGGACAGCGTTTATTCGCGAGTCATTGCGCGCAATGCCACGGCGCCGATGCGCGCGGCAGTTTCGGCTTTCCCAATCTTGTCGATAACGACTGGCTCTACGGCGGCGAACCCGAACAGATCGCGCAAACGATTGCGCATGGCCGCAACGGCATGATGCCGCCGTGGGAAGCGGCGCTCGGCAACCAGGGTGTCGTCGACGTTGCCAGTTACGTCATTTCGCTGAGCGGCCGCCAAGCCGATGAAAACTCAGCGAAGGCAGGCCAGGAAAAATTCGCCCTTTATTGCAGCGCCTGTCACGGCGCCGACGGCAAGGGCAATATCGCGATGGGCGCGCCGAACCTGACCGACGATGTGTGGTTGTACGGCGGTTCGCCGCTGATGATTCAACAAACCATACGCAGCGGTCGCAGCAATATGATGCCCGAATGGGACAAGCGGCTCGGCGCGGAGCGCGTGCATTTGCTGGCTGCCTACGTTTACAGCCTCTCGCATTCGCAGTGAAATTGATTTGGCACGAAACACATTCCCTCCTTTAATCAAAGGAGAGTCAGGGAGGATTTAAATCCCTCTCAATCCCCCTTGCATCAAAGGGGGAGGTAAAGACATGAGCGAACCCGAGAAAATCCCCCACAAAGAAATCGCCGTCGAACAATTCGCCCCCGCCGAAGTGGGCGAACTGGATTTGTATCAGCGCCGCGAAAAAATTTATACGCGCAGCATCGAAGGATTTTTTCAGCGCATCCGCCTCTATACGGGCTGGCCACTGCTGCTCGGTTATTTTCTGCTGCCGTGGTTCAACTGGGGCGAACGTCCGGCTGTGCTGTTCGATCTGCCCGCACGCAAATTTTATATTTTCGGTCTCACCTTCTGGCCGCAGGATTTTCCGCTGCTCGCCGGCCTGCTCATCATTGCCGCATTCTCACTGTTTGCCGTCACCGTATGGGCGGGGCGTGTCTGGTGCGGCTATACCTGCCCGCAAACGGTGTGGACCGCCATTTTCATGTGGGCGGAACAGATCACCGAAGGCAGCCGCAATCAGCGCATCAAGCTCGACAAGGCGCCGTGGAGCCTGAATAAATACCTGCGAAAATTTTCCAAGCACGGCCTGTGGATCGGTGTTGCGTTCGCCACCGGTATGACTTTCATCGGATATTTTTCGCCGATACGCCAGCTCGTGGCGAATACCTTCACACTGAATCTGTCGCTCATGGAAGCCGCGTGGATTTTCTTTTTCACCTGCGCGACGTATATCAATGCCGGCTGGCTGCGCGAACAGGTGTGTCTGTACATGTGCCCCTACGCGCGTTTTCAGTCGGTAATGTTCGATCGCGATACGCTGATCGTGTCCTACGACAGCGCGCGCGGCGAAAAGCGCGGCCCGCGTAAAAATACCCTGCATACCACCCGCGACAATGGCGATCCCAAAGCCAGCGGGCTCGGCGACTGCATCGACTGCAATATCTGCGTGCAGGTTTGCCCCACCGGCATCGATATTCGCGACGGCCTGCAGTATCAATGCATCAACTGCGCGCTCTGTATCGATGGCTGCAATTCGGTGATGGATAAAATGGGTTACCCGCGTGGCCTGATTCGCTACACCACCGAAAATTCGCTCGCGGGAAAACCTTACAACTGGTTGCGCCCCCGCCTGCTCGGCTACGGTATCGCCGTGGTGGTGATGATCGGCTTCTTCATATTCATGCTGGGCACGCGCATTCCGTTGCGTGTCGATGTGCTGCGCGAACGCGATCATCTCTATCGCCTCACCAGCGATGGCCTGGTCGAAAATACGTACACGCTGCGCGTGATCAATATGGATGAACGTTCGCATCATTACCGCATCGGGAGCGCGGGACTGGATGGCGCCACGCTGACAGGCGCCACCCGTATCGCGGTCGACGGCGGCGACATGAAAGAACTCGCGCTGCGTTTCACCATCGATCCGACCTTATTGAGCAGTACGCGCATCCCGCTGACATTCCATATCATCAACGAAGAAAATCCGAACCATTCGATCACGGTGGAAACCGGTTTCTTCGGACCGAGGACACGTCGATGAATACAGCGCCCCCTTCCACACCGCCACCTCAGCTGCCCTGGTACAGGCAATTCTGGCCGTGGTTTCTGATCGTCCTGCCGGGCGCCGTGGTCATCGCCAGCCTGGTGACGATGAATATCGCATTCAAATATGCCGATCAGCCCGTTGCCGGCGATTACGAAAAACACGGGCTGACGGTGTTGCACAAAGCATCGAAAGAAAACCCTGACAAAGCGCAATGAGCGAACGCGAATCTCCGGCATTGTCGACCGCATCCCCTCGCGGGGAGATAGCGGAGCGCGCGCCGGCCGCGCAGACACAGTGCTATCACTGCGGCCTGCCGATCGCCTCCGCCGTGCAATTCACCGTGGCGATAAACGCTGTCGCCGAGCCTGTCTGCTGTCCGGGCTGCAAGGCGGTTGTGGAAACCATTTACGCGAGCGGTCTGCAAAATTATTACCGCTTCAGAAACAGCGACGAGCATTTTCGGGATGGCGGAAAAAAATTCCGGGATGAGATCGGCGCGCCAGTCACTCCCGTCGAATTTCTGTATCTCGACCAGCCCGAATTTCTCGAACGCTGGACCCACGTCGCCAGCGACAATCATCGCCTGTGCGAATTACTGATCGACGGGATGCACTGTGCCGCCTGCGTCTGGCTGCTCGAACAACGGCTGAAAAACCTCGCCGGCATCCGCCGCGTTCATATCGATTTCGACGGCGGACGCGGCAGTATCGAGTGGAATCCGGCGCAGGTGCAGCTCAGCGAAATCTGCGGCGCCATCGCCTCGCTCGGCTATAAACCCGAGCCCTATCGCGTCGATCGCGATGAGCAATTGCGTCAGCACGAACAGCGCACGATGCTGCGCCGGCTCGGTGTCGCCGGCATCGGCATGATGCAGGTCAGCATGCTGGCGCTCGGGCTGTATGCAGGCGCCATCGATGGCATCGAACCGGTGTACCGCAATTTTCTGCGCTGGGTGAGTTTGCTCGTGAGCATTCCCGTGCTGTTTTATTCGGGCGCGCCGTTCCTGACGGGTGCGTGGCGCAGCGTGCGCGCACGCAGGCCGGGCATGGATATGCCGATCGCTCTCGCGCTGATCCTCGCCTTCGGCGCCAGCGTTGTTGCCACCGCGCAGCAAAATGGCGAGGTGTATTTCGATTCGATCACCATGTTCGTTTTTTTATTGCTCGGTGCGCGCTACCTCGAAATGCGTGCGCGACATTTTCGCCACCAGGTCGGCGCCGATTTATTGCGCCTGCTGCCCAACGCTGCCATCAGGCTCGATGCCAGCGATAGACAGAGCATCGTACCGATCGATCAGTTGCAGGTCGGCGATCGCGTACTCGTGCGTTCGGGCGAAACGATTCCCGCCGACGGATATTTGCTCGATACGCACGCGCAGGTGAACGAATCCGCCGTGAGCGGCGAATATCTTCCCGTCTCGAAGCGCTGCGGTGATGCGCTGATTGCCGGCACCCTCAACGGCGCCACCGCGCTAACGCTCGAAATCAGCGGCACCGGTGCGCAATTGCGCATCGCCGCGATTGAACGTCTCACGCGACAGGCGCAGCAGTGGAAACCACGCCTCGCGCAGATCGCCGATCGCATCGCGAGCGCCTTCACGCTCGGCGTCATTGTGCTTTCCGCGCTCACCTATTTTGTCTGGAGCTGGGCGCCGTGGTCGTGGCTGGATTCGAGCCAGGCATTGTGGGTGACATTATCGGTGCTGGTGGTGAGCTGTCCCTGCGCGCTCGGCCTCGCCACCCCCATGGCGATCACCACCGCAACGAATGCGCTGCGCCGCGCGGGCATTCTCGTCACGCGCGCGCAGGTGTGGGAGCAGCTCGATCGCATCACCGATGTCGTGTTCGATAAAACCGGCACGCTGAGTGAAGGCCGCGTCAGTGTTTCCGACGTCATCGCATGCGGCAGCCGCAGCGCCGATATCTGCCGCGATATAGCTGAAGCGTTAGAGGCCGGCTCGTCGCACCCCATCGCGCAGGCCTTCATGACAGGCGCGATCACTCCCGCGCTGGAGCGCAACGAAAAAGTGGGTGAAGGCATCGAAGGCGTTATCGCAGGGCGACGCTACCGGCTCGGCAAACCGTGCTATGCCGCGCAATTATTTGCCGGCGACAACGAGGAGGAGTCGGTTGAGGCCCTGCGCACCGGCAAGCAGTACGGTCACTGGATTCTGCTCGCCGACAGCGAAGGTCCGCTGTGCTGGTTTCGCCTGCAGGACCGCCTGCGCGACGACGCACCTGCCACGGTTGACGCACTGCAGCAGCGCGGCCTGCGCATCCATCTGCTGAGCGGCGACAGCTCCGACAGCGCGGCCGAACTCGGCATGCAGTTACAGATCGACCGCGTCGAAAGCGGCGCGTCACCCGAACGCAAATTGCAGTATCTCGCCGCCCTGCAGCGCAGCGGCCGGCATGTGCTGATGGTCGGCGATGGCATCAACGATATTCCCGTACTCGCCGCGGCCGATATTTCCGTCGCCATGAGCGGCGCATCGCAGCTCGCAAAAACCACCGCCGACTGCATTCTGCTCGCGCCGCAACTGCAGCGCCTGACCACCCTGTTCGACGGTGCCAGAAAAACGCGCGTCATCGTGCGGCAGAATTTACTGTGGGCCCTGCTCTATAACGTCGTCGCCATGCCGCTGGCCGCAGCCGGTCTGATCGCGCCGTGGCTGGCAGCCGTGGGCATGTCGGGGAGTTCGCTCCTCGTCACCGCCAATGCATTGCGTCTAAAAAATTGCGCCGCTCAAATCGCCCCTCGCCTCCCTTTAGCCAAAGGGGGAAATGATTCGGCGGGTAAAAACAGTGACGACTCCGATTCGAAGCGCGCGCGGGAGGTTTGATGGAAGCCTTATTTTTTCTCATTCCACTGGCACTGATTTTCTGCGTGCTGACCGTGAAGGCATTTTTCTGGGCGGTCAGTCATCGGCAATTCGAAAATCTCGACAGCGCCGCGCGCAGCATTCTGTTCGACGATGAAGATATGAAACCGTGATGCTGACGTCGATCATCCTGCCCGCCTTTCTGCTCGGCTTCATGGGCAGCGCGCACTGCCTCGGCATGTGCGGCGGCATCAGTGCAGCACTCGGCGCCGCCAATGCACAGCGGCGGTTTTCACTGAGCCTCGCCTACAACATCGGCCGCCTGCTCAGTTACACACTGCTCGGCGCGCTGGTCGGCACGCTTGCGCAGGGTTTGTCGCAGCCGCTGCTGCAATGGCTGCCGCAGGGCGCCAAAGGCCTGCGCAGTCTCGCGGGCCTGATGGTTATCGCGATGGGGTTTTATGTTGCGGGCTGGTGGCGCGGGCTCGCCCGGCTCGAACGTCTCGGCGGCTATTTATGGCGGCATATCCAGCCGCTCACACGTCCGCTGCTGCCGCCGAAAAGTGCCGGCTCGGCGCTGCTGCTCGGTGAATTGTGGGGATTTCTGCCGTGCGGGCTCGTCTATTCGAGCCTGACCTGGGCCGCGATCAATGCGGATGCCATCGAAGGCGCGCTATGGATGGCGGCATTCGGATTCGGCACCCTGCCCGCCATGCTGGCGGTTGCGCACGGCGGCAGTTATGTACAGGCCTGGAAGCGGCGGCCCGCAATTCGCAATGCCGCAGCGCTGGCACTGATTGCGGCGGGAATCATCGCTGCGGTCATGCCGTGGCAGCATGCATCGCACCACCACGCGCCGCCCCCCGAACCATCTGGACCCGCGATTCCCCACGAACACCTGCATCAACATCACGCCCACTCAGGCGCGACCATGATCGGGAGAACCGCATCTGCGATCGCCAGCGCACGTATCGCGCGAAACCTGCTTGACGCAAATCAACACGTCCGCGCAGCGTCGGTATTACTCTGCAAGGCATCGCCTTCCCCGATATCCAGCGGAGATTGATGTTGACGCAACTGATCGCCACCACATCGAATTCCAGTGCGGCACCCGGCGCGCTCGATCTCTCGCGCTACGATGTGCCCAGCCCGCGCTATACCTCGTATCCCACCGCCCTGCAGTTTCGCGACGATTTCGGCGCTAACGATTACATCGAGTGGTGGCCCGATGCAGCGACCGATACCACGCCGCTTTCGCTGTATGTGCACATCCCGTTCTGTCGCGACATCTGCTATTACTGCGGCTGCAATAAAATCGTCACGCGACGCAGCGAGGAAGCGCGGCGTTATCTGCAATATCTCAAGAAGGAAATTGCCATGCAGGCCGCCGTCGTCGGCAGCAGGCGTCCGGTACTGCAATTGCATCTCGGCGGCGGCTCGCCCACGTATCTGAGCGGCGCTGAATTGACCGAGCTGATTTATTCGCTCGCCAGCCATTTCAATCTGATCAACAGCGACTCGCGCGAATATTCGATCGAGATAGATCCGCGCACCGTCGATCGCGGCATGCTCGCTCTGCTGAAAGGATTGAATTTCAATCGCATCAGTTTCGGTGTGCAGGATTTTGATGAAAATGTGCAGCGCGCCATCAATCGCATTCAACCGTTATCGATGGTGGCCGAGCTGACGGAAGGCGCGCGCGCATTTGCCTTCGACTCGATCAATTTCGATTTGATTTACGGCTTGCCGCTGCAGACGCCGGCGCGTTTCGACAGGACACTGCGCGAAGTCGTCGCGCTGCGCCCCGATCGCATTGCGCTCTATAACTATGCGCATCTGCCCGAACGTTTTTCATCGCAGCGCGCACTCGATCGATTACCGCGCCCGAGTGCGGAGGAAAAGCTCGCACTGCTCGACCGCGCCTGCGAGCAATTGACTGCGGCAGGTTATCTGCACATCGGTATGGATCATTTCGTATTGCCCGATGACGCGCTCGCCGTCGCGCAGAAACAGCATTCGCTAGAGCGCAATTTTCAGGGCTACTCGACTTCGCACGCACCCGATCTGATCGGCCTCGGCGCATCGGCCATCGGCAGTTCCGGCCGAGGGTTCGCACAAAATGCCAAAGATGTCGAAACCTATTACCAGTTGATCGACGCCGATCGGCTGCCCATCGTCAAAGGTCTGCTCGTCGACGACGACGATCGCCTGCGCAAATACGTCATCATGCAAATCATTTGCAATCTGCAGCTTGATTTGGCCGAATTGAAGCGTCGGTACGGCGTCGGTTTCTTCGATTATTTTCCGGAAGAGCAATGTGCGCTATTGCGTTTGCAAAACGATGGTCTGATCCGGCTGGACGAAACGCTGTTGATCGTTACGGCAAAGGGGCGACCCTTTCTGCGCAATATCTGCATGGTATTCGATCGCTACATGAAAGCGGACGGCAATGCAGCCGGTGGCGATAATGATTTGTCCGCTATGAATGAACCGGCCGATAAATGCGGAGCCGCCGAAACCTGCAAGCCCGGCGCGCAAACACCGCAACCGATACGCCATTCGCGCGCGCTCTGACGCACGTCAGACCAACGCCGCAAACGCAAGAGGAAAGACCGATGCTGGCCACACCCTTTTTAATGCTGTTCACGCCGCGACGCGCCTGGAAGGAAACCGCTGCGCACGCGCCGAAAAATCCGCTGGCGGCATTGATGATTCCGATTATCTTTGCGCTCCTGCCTGCGATCGCGTGGTATATCGGCACCACGCACATCGGCTGGAAAGTCGGCGACGGCGAACCCGTGCGCATGACCGCCGGAAGCGCGCGCATCATCGCCATATTATTTTATTTAACGATGATCGCCTCGATTGCCGGCATCGGTTACATGATTCACTGGATGTCGCTGACGTATGGCGCCAATTCTTCGATAGCCAAAGGCCTGATGATCGCCGGCCTGACGGCAATGCCGCTTTTCATCGCCGGCGCCGTGGGGTTTTATCCTTCGCTGTTCATCGATTTGATCGTCGGTGTTATCGCGTTATGCCACGCGGTGTATCTGCTTTATCTCGGCATTCCCATCGTCATGAATATTCCGCAGGATCGCGGCTTTTTATTTTCGAGCGCAGTGGTCGCCGTATGTATGGTGATTTTCATGGCCATCATGGGCGCCAGCGTTATTCTGTGGGATACGATCGCACCGCCAATTTTTCACGATTGATTTTTCTTTCCCGCATTAGCGCGGTCGGCCTTCGATCGCGTTGCGACCATCGGCAAAATCGGGCAAAGTTGCAGCGGTTCGCGCAGCGGCCTGCCGTTGCGCACCTCGTCACCACGCAAAATCATTCGTCGACAGCCATCAGGGAATCATCATGACTATTCGTGTCACTCGCGATCAATCCGGTTTGATGAAACATCGCATTTCCATTCGCGAACATACGCTGGTCACCGATGTCGATATCGCCACGGGCGGCGATGATGCAGGCCCTTCTCCGCACGATCTTTACGATTCCGCACTCGGTGCCTGCAAGGCGCTGACACTGCTGTGGTACGCGAAACGCAAGCAGATTCCCGTCGACGACGTACAGGTCGTGGTCGAGCGCGACGATTCGCAGGAACGCAATGGCATCTATCGTTTGAAAACGCTGATTAAAATCACAGGCGATGTCAGCGATGCACAACGCAGCGAATTGCTCGCGGTTGCCGCCAAATGTCCGATTCACAAACTGATGACGCAAATCACAACGGAAATCGAAACCGACTGGCTCGTCGATGCCTGAGCGCGCATCGATCCGGGAATATGGAACACCGCTGTTTGTAATGAAAAAGCCGCACAATGGTGCGGAAATGCTGGCAGAATCTATCCAAAACTGACGCAGGGGTCATTGGGCGATGAGCTACTACACCGTATTGAGCGCCACCAGTGCGTTACTTCAGCGACAACATCTCACCGTGCGCCGATGTCGGCGCCGCTTTAACGGACCGCATCGCTACATACTTCACGATGCCAGCGGCACTGTCTTTCATTTCGACGAGCTTTCGAAAAACCGGCGCATGGGTTACACGCTGTTCGAACTGCTCGACTGGATGTCCCGGCAACCCAATCCCGGAATCGTCAGCGAAGCCCGCTCGCTGATGCACGAGCTGGATAACTGGCATCAGCTGAAGACGGCAAATTTCTGACCGTTCCGATCATTTCAGCGAATAAGTGACGAATACCGTAAATCCGTAATCGATGTGGTCGGGCACCATGACCTGCGACCCCGCATCGCCGGCGCCACGCGCCATTTTCATTTCCGTCATCGCGCGCATCGGCACCGGGCTGTGACTATTGAAATGGCTATCTTCGATCGTCAACACCGGTCCCAATGCACGGCCGTAAAACGCCGCTATTTTCTCCGCCCGATTTTTCGCCGCCTGCAGGGCCGCCTGCATGGCGCGATCGTAGGCCGCATTTTCATCGCGAAATTTATACGCAAGCGGATTCACGTCTTCGACGCCGGCGGCGAGAATATCGTCGAGCAGACGATTTTGCAGCGCCAGATCATACAGTTCGATTTCAAATGGCATGCTGACATTGAAACCCACCGTTTCGCCGGTCTGATAATTGCGATTTTTGTTGATCGTTAAATTATTCGCGATGAGTTTCAACGCCTTGTTATCGTATTTTTTCAATTGCGCCAGGACTTTCGCAGCGATGGCATCGACCTGTTTTTTTGCGGCATCCGCGGCTTTATCTTCTCTTGCCACACGAAACCGGAGCACTGCCATATCGGGCTTGACCTGCACTATCTCGGTTCCGGCAACGCTGATGCGATCGACATTGTCGGCATTCGCGAGAGGCACGAGCAGGCAACACAGCAATGCAAATATCGAAGGACGCATAATTTTCTCCCGTTTTTTTACGATAAGTCTGGTGGCACCAACCCGATATTTTTCTTCACGATATTTTGAATTCGCAAATCTGCGCGTTCGCAATAGCTTGAACGCCCGCGATATCTTGTAGACTGCCAATATCCCTCTACACTCTTTCACTGCGCAATTCCCTTGCACGGCAGAGCGCCGCTGGAACATAACAACGAAACGACAAGAACAGAATGGATAGCAGCATGCAACAGCCTCACTTATCGAAGCAAGACACGCCGCAGGCGAGCGGCGCACTGTCACAAGTTATTCTCGAACAACGCGACGAATTACCGGTGCTGCGTATCCACAACCGGTTCGCCGATGCGGCGATCGCACTGCAGGGCGCCCAGGTTCTCGAATTCACACCGCGCGGCGAACGGCCCGTGATCTGGCTCAGTGATCGCGTCGAATACAAACGCGGCCAGGGTCAGCGCGGCGGCATTCCCGTCTGCTGGCCCTGGTTCGGCGCGATCGAACGCAACCCCGCCGCCGTGCGTTCGCTGGCGCAGGGCGATCAACCCGAAACGAGCGCGCACGGTCTTGTGCGCACACGCGACTGGACGATCCGCTCGATTCGCGAAGATGATGCTCACACCGAAATCAGCTTGAGTTTCGTAACCGACAGCATCACCCGCAGCCGGTGGTCGTCCGCTGCGGAATTGCAATTGACCGTCACCGTCGGCGAAAACCTGCGACTCGAATTGACCACCCGCAATATCGGCACGCAACCCATCGCGCTGACGCAGGCGCTGCACACGTATTTTGCAATCAGCGCAATCGACAGGATTCATCTTTCCGGATTTGAAAATGCCCATTACATCGATACGCTCGACGACTGGTACGATCACAGTCAATTCGGCGCGATTAGCTTTTCCGCGGAAACCGATCGTATCTATCTGGATGTTCCTGACGTGGTCCGCTTGCACGACAACGGCTGGAATCGCACGATCAGCTTGAGTACGCGAAATTCGACCTCTGCGGTCGTGTGGAATCCGTGGATCGAAAAATCGAAACGCCTGTCGCAGTTCGGGCCCGATGCCTGGCGGGAAATGGTGTGTATCGAAACCGCGAATGTGCTCGATGACATGGTCGAACTGGCACCGCAGGCAGCGCATACGCTGACGCTCGACATTCAGGTATTCAATCGATAATCATCGTTGCGTTCACGGCCATCGAGAACGATGGCCGCCGTCACTTCGCGCTCGATATCACCCGCTGCGCCCCACGCCACCAGAATGGCTGCGAGTGCGGGCGCCAGTATCAGAATCAATAAATACAGTCGGGCGAGCCGCAACGTGTAGCTGCGATTGCCGATCATGAAGCGATCGCCCCAGTGCCCCAGCCCGGTCGGACCCATCTGCCAGTTGCCGAACCACATCGCCAGCACGAAGACCGCAAACAGCGGCCCCGCCAGCATGAAAATGATATTGAGCGCGTGCACAACCACCGGTGATTTCGCCGGCTTCTCCCCGCGTCCGATATCGCCGAAACTCCGGTACAGTCTGGCGCCGTTCTGGTTGTACGCGAGAAAGCGCCAGTTGGAACCTGCAAATATCACCCAGACGATGAACGCATGGACGATCCATGCCTGCACTTTGATATCGAACGGAAGCTCAATCAGCCAGTATTGAAGATCCGCCACGAATGACGAATAACCTTGCAGAACAAACGCGGGAATGCCGGCGAGCCCGATTTTGAAAAAGTGCGTGATCAGTTTCACCAGCGAAAGTGCATTCGTCGCGACACCGATCGCACCGCCCACCCAAAGTAATTTTTTCATTTTTTTATTCCTTGTTGATGAAGCCTCCTTCGTTTTAACCAGCACTACGAACTTTCGACCTCGTGTTCACGAAGGAAGGCTTTGATCAGCGGGCCGACATTCTGCCGGAAATATCCGCCGTTGAATGCACCATAGTGCCCGACCAGCGGTTCGGTGTGTTGCCGGTGCATATGCGCGGGAAGCTTTCGGCAGAGATCGTGCGCGGCGTGGCATTGTCCCGCGCCCGTAATATCGTCCCTGCCGCCTTCGATGGTGAAGATCGCGGTTTTCGTAATCGCATCCAGATCGACGGTCTGGCCATCGCAGTGCGCTATGCGACGCGGCAGATGGTGTTCGATGAAGACGCGCCGGATGGTTTCCAGATAATAGGGCGCCGACATATCCATGACGGCGAGATATTCGTTGTAAAACTGCCGGTGTGCTTCCGCGCTGTCGCCGTCGTCCTTGGCGATATCCTGATAAAACTTGTAATGGCGGCGCATGTGATCGTCGAGATTCAGGCTCAGGAATCCGGTGAGCTGAATGAAGCCCGGATAAACTTTCTGCCCCACCCCGCGATATCCCCACGGCACCTCGAAAATGACATTGTTCGCAAACCATTCATAATCTTTTTTGCTTGCGTAATCGTTGACATCGGTTGGGCTTTTTCGCGTATCGATCGGCGCTGCAATCATGACGAGGCTCGCCGGCGCGCATTCATCCTTCGCCATATTCATGAGCGCCGCTGCCATCAGCGCCGGCACGCCCGGCTGACACACCGCGACGACATGTGTATTCGGACCGAGCACATGCAGAAACTCGATGATGTATTCGACGTAATGATCGAGATGAAAAGCGCCCTGCGCGAGTGGCACATCGCGCGCATTCTGCCAGTCGGTCACGTAGCACTCGTGATCCGGCAGAAAATATTCGATGTGCTTGCGTAACAGCGTCGGGTAATGCCCCGACACCGGTGCGATGAACAGTACGCGCGGCTGCGGCCATTCGTGGCGGCGGTGACGGCGGCATTCCTTATGGAATGACAGCAGATCGCACCACGGCAGCGAATGCACGACACCTTCGCAAACCGGCACGATGCGATCGTCGACCCGCACCTGCCTGAAACCGAATTCCGGACGCTCGTAATCCATGGTGAGGCGTTCGAATAATTCGAGGCCCGCATTCATGCGCTGCGCGAGCCAGGTTCCCGACCACGGATTGAACGGATGCGACAGAAAATAACGCGTGGTTTTTGCCGTGCGATGAAACGGCTGCATCGCTTCCTGTCGTATCGCATGCAATTGATAAAGCATGGCGCGATTCCCTATGACCCAAAAGCGGCGAGGAAGAGGTAAACCTTAATGCCGCAGCCAGCCCAGGTAGCCGCAGCCGACGATATCCTCATCGCTTACCTGCGAAAATCGAAGCGGTTCGCCATCATCGCCCAGCAGACCGTGATCCGGCTCGACAGGCGCTTTGTCGATGGCGTAATCGCAGGCAACGAGCGCATGATCGACAGCGAGATACGCCTGCGCATCGGCATAATGTTCGGCGTAATCCTTGAGCGCATGAAAATACGCGTGCCGCTGCGGCGTAACGACAGACACGCCTGAAATACATCCGGTAAGCTTTTCCATCATCGCAATCCTCTCTCGCGTTTCGTTCGACCTAACGGATCAACTCAATCTGACTGCGCCATTCATATCCGGTTACGCCGCATTGCGCGCGTCGACGCCTGCGTCTGCGTCTGCATCCAGACGCCTGAGTACATAGCGTCCCGGCGCAGGCTCGATGACATCGGCAGAATCGATTTCACGCGCCGCACAATCGCTTCCGCCCAACCGGCGCTGCCAGCGCTCCCAGTCATTCCACCAGCTGCCATCGACGCGCTGTGCATCACCGAGCCAGGTGTCGGCGGATGCCGCAGCTTCGGAATTTACGTAGTAATAATACTTATTGGCGTGGGGCGGATTGATCACACCAGCGATGTGACCCGATCCTGCCAGCACGAAACGCGTCGGCCCGCGTTGCAATTGCATCGCCGCATAGCACGATCGCCAGCTCGCAATATGATCCTTATCGGTCGCGAGCACGTAGGTGGAAACAGTGATATCGCGCAGATCGATCGCACAGCCATCGATCATTACAGCGCGCGGTTTCACCAGTCGGTTATGCAGATGCAATTCGCGTAAAACGAACCGGTGAGTCGCTTCGGGAACATTCGTGCTGTCGCTGTTCCAGTGCAGCAGATCGAATGGCGCAGGGCGTTCGCCCTTCAGATAATTGATGACGTAATAATTCCAGTACAGATCGTTTTCCCGGAGCAGGCTGAAACCGGCGGAAAGCAGACGCCCATCGAGATAGCCGTGACGCTGCATCTGTCGCTCGACCGAATCGACCAGACTTTCATCGAGAAAAATTCCCATATCGCCCGGGTTGCGAAAATCGATGCTCGCCGCGAGATAGGTAGCCGAAGCGAAACGCCGCTCATCGATGCGCTCACCATACGCCAGCGCGCACGCGAGCAGAATGCCGCCGAGGCAATATCCGATGCCGGCGACCTGCGGCGCGCCCGTAATGCGCTCGATGACTTTCGCCGCAGATAACGGCCCGCTGCGCAGATAATCGGAAAACTCGACCGCGCGGTGACTCGCGTCAGGATTTATCCACGATATCGTGAAAACGGTATAGCCCTGATCGACCAGCCAGCGGATGAAACTGTTTTTTTCGCTCAGATCGAGCACGTAATATTTATTGATCCACGACGGAACGATCAAAACCGGCAGCATCTTTACCTGCGCCGTGGTCGGTGCGTACTGAATCAATTGCATCAGTTCATTTTCGGCGACCACCGCACCCGGCGTATGCGCGATATTCACGCCGACCCTGAATGCGTCCGGCTGACTGGCGCAGACATTGAGAATATCGGCGCTGCGTTTTTTATCCTCGACCATCATGCGCAGACCTTCGATCAGATTATGCCCGCGAGTTGCCAGCGTTTTGCGCAATACATCCGGATTGGTGAGCGCAAAATTGGTCGGCGCCAGTGCGTTGATCAGCTGGCGCATGAAATAACTCAGGCGTTCGCGATCGCGCGTATCGATACCTTCGAGCCCGTCAATGGCTTTCAGCGCGTGATCCGCCGTCAGCAGATACGATTGCCTGATGTAATCGAACAGCGCATTGCTGCTCCATGCCGGATCGTCGAACCGGCGATCGTCCGGCTGCGGCTGCACGACCGGCTCGACGGCTTCGCCGAGCAATCGACGCAGCATATTGCTATTCAACAGGAGTTGCTGCTGCCAGTATTCAATCTGCCGCTCGATCAGCCTGTCAGGGTTATTGGCAACGCCATTGAAAATATTGCGCCAGCATTCGGCCACGGTTTCGATGTTTCTGTTAGCGGCGTCTGTTTTTTTTCCAGCAGAGGAATGCTGAGTCGCGGTCGCCGCATCGCTGTCGGCGTGGCGAACCTGCTCGAAGAATTCGCCGGCGAATTCGCGCTGAAACTCGCACACGCTTTCGATCAGCGCAGCGCTTTGCGCAAAAAAGTCGAAACCTGACCTTTGCTCGCCCATGACAATGAGCTCCGCATGGATGGAGTAAGAAAAAGGCACGCCGCCGGCGTGCGCGATTGCAGAACAGGAGCAGCGCTTAGCTTAGGCGTTAGCCGCCTTGACGACCTGCTTTTTCCTGGTTTCGATATCTTCGGAAGCGGAAGCGGGAGCCTTGAAAACAGCCGAAACACGATCCTTCAGATCGGCGCCGAGACTCAGCCAGGCCTTGCTATCGTCGAGCACCTTTTTGGCGACTTCACCGCTCAGCGAAATCGAATCCGCAGTAAATTTCTGCAGCGAATCGATATCGCGAACACCGCTGATCGAACGCAACTGACGAATGCCGATACCGCTGTAATAAGTGGCGGCGGCAAGGTTGAGTCTGGTTGCCTCTTCCACTTTATCGATCATCAGTTTGTTGATATCGCCTGCCGAAGAAATAAAACCGCTGGCTTTGTCTTTGAACGTTTCAACTACACTCATCATCCATTCCTCGTCTTAGTTAAAACCGATGTGAACCCAATAAAACCCATCCGCATTGCAGGAGCATGACAATCAGCGAAAATATCACTCGCCGCTGCAACACCTATTTCGCAAACGAACAACAACAGGCAATGGAATTCAGTCTACAGAGTTTTGCCGGCGGGATCAGAACCGGGTTTATAAAAGTTTTTCGTATTAAAGCTTTTGCTCAGAGATGGATTGCATATTCGCAGTCTGACGCCATCGATTACGCACTTTGTCTGCTACAACTTTTTATCTGCTACAACTTATCTGCTACAACGTTCATCGCTATCGGTTACGCACCTTCATCTGGCCCCGTATCACGGGCATTGCGGGTCGCTGCGGCATCTTCTGCTAGAATGCTGCCCGCCGTTGACGGGATCGGAGCCGGCCCCTTAGCAACAGACACGGGAACGACGTGTCATAGATCAGGATGCGGTCGATAATCTGAGAGGTTTAGAGTCGTAATGTCGCAGATAACCGAACGGGTACGCGAATATCTGGATCACCTGCCTGCACAGCATGTGCTCGACAGCACCGAGCAGGAGCGGCAAAGGGAACGCATCAAACGCCTGTTGCGCGAAAAAGACGCGGTGATGGTCGCGCACTACTACACCGATCCTGCGCTGCAGGAGCTGGCCGAAGAAACCGGCGGCTGCGTGTCCGACTCGCTCGAAATGGCCCGCTTCGGCCATGCGCATTCCGCCAGAACACTGGTTGTCGCCGGTGTACGCTTCATGGGCGAAACCGCAAAAATCCTGTCTCCCGAAAAACGCGTGCTGATGCCGACGCTCGAAGCCACCTGCTCGCTCGACATCGGCTGCGAAGCGGAAGAATTCGCCGCCTTCTGCGACCAGCATCCCGACCGCACGGTCGTCGTCTACGCCAATACTTCCGCGGCCGTTAAAGCTCGCGCCGACTGGGTGGTTACATCGAGCATCGCCCTGCCCATCGTCGAGCATCTCGATGCGCGCGGCGAAAAAATCCTGTGGGCGCCGGATAAATATCTCGGCGATTATGTCCGTCGCGAAACCGGCGCCGACATGATTCTGTGGGACGGCTCGTGCATCGTGCACGAGGAATTCAAGGCCAAGGGCATCACCGATCTTAAAGCGATTTATCCCGATGCCGCCGTGCTCGTGCATCCCGAATCGCCCGCTCCCGTCGTCGAACTGGCCGATGCCGTCGGCTCGACATCGCAAATCATCCAGTCCGCGCGCACGCTGCCGAATCAGCAATTCATCGTCGCCACCGATCAGGGCATTTTTTATAAATTGCAGCAGCAGGTGCCTGATAAGGAATTCATCATCGCACCGACCGCAGGCAGCGGCGCAACGTGCCGCAGCTGTGCGCACTGTCCGTGGATGGCGATGAATGCGCTCGACAATCTGGCCGATTCGCTCGAATTCGGTACCAATGAAATTTTTGTCGATCCGGCGATCGGTGCGCGCGCGATGATTCCACTCAAGCGCATGCTGGATTTTGCGGCGGCAAGGAAACGTAAAATTCAGGGGAATGCGTAAACCACAGAGTTAACCCCCTTCAGCCCCGTAAAGAAACCACCCTCGCCCCTGCGGGGCACCCCTCCAGAGGAGGGGAATGTTCGTGGCACCGACAATTCCCCTCCTCTGGAGGGGTGGCAGGCGCAGCCTGACGGGGTGGTGGTCTAACGGGGAGGTTATACAGGGGGTCTAACGAGGCGGTTAATGCTCTGACGGGATGGTTTCTACATTTTCTCCATCTGCTGTTTCAGCGTTTTGATTTGGCGGATGCGCTCGTTGATTTTTGCAACGGTAATGTCGTCGTTTTTCACAAGCTTCAACGCGTAATTCAATTGCTGCTCGGCCTTGTCGAGCACGCCGTTCAGCACGAAATATTCCGCGCGCGCCTGATGCACGCCGAGAATATTTCCAGCGAGGCCGTGCGTTTCCGCAAGCTCATACCAGACCGCAGGATCGTTCGGTCGCGTTTTCACCTGTTCCTGCAAAACCGCTTCTGCCAATTGCGGCTGGCTCGATTTCAATAACGCATTGGCATATGCCATCGACAGCGGATAATTACCGGGATTCACACGCAGCTGCGTCTGCAGATTCGCTGCGGCGCGATCGGCCTGACCCGTCGCCACATCGATATCGGCATCGGCGATGATATAGGCCAGACGCCGCGGATCTTTTTGCAGTAATGGATCGAGTTGCTCGCGCGCGTCCCTGAATTGCCCCGACTGCAGATACGCCAGCGCCAGGCCGTAATGATCGGCCTCGCCATTGCGCGTCGAACCTTTGAGACGCGCCCTGAATTTTTTCACCGCGTCCGCCTTGCTGCTCGCGAGCTGCACCTCGACACGCGCGCGCATCAATTGATAATCGAGATTGTCGACGTACACCTTGCGCGGATATTCGCGCGCACGGTTACGCGCATCGCTCACGCGACTTTCGGTCAGTGGGTGAGTGAGTAAAAATTCGGGAGGGTTGCGGCCGATGTAACGATTCGCCGCGAGCATATTTTCGAACATGCCGGCAAAGGCGTTGGGATCGTAATCGGACCTGGCGAGCGTTTCCATGCCGACACGATCGGCTTCCTGCTCGTTTTCACGACTGAAACGCAACATATTCTGCTGCGCCGCGGCCTGCGTCGCCGCCATTGCCGCCATGCCGGCATCGCCGCGAGTGGTTGCCGCAAGCACCAGCGCTCCGAGCATTGCCGCCATGGTCGGCAGCGCCGATATCTGCTGCTGTTCGACACCGCGCGCAAAATGGCGCTGGCTCAAATGCGCGAGTTCATGGCCGAGAATCGAAGCGAGCTGCGCCTCGTTTTCCGCGGATAACAATGCGCCGTTGTGCACGCCGATCACACCGCCCGGCACCGCGAACGCATTGATGGCGGCGTTATCGACGATAACGACTTCGAGCCGACGATCTTTCAGCGGGCTGTTGCTCGCGAGCTTGTAAATCAGATACTCCATGTAATCCTGCAGCAGCGGATCAGACACCGTGCGCACCTGACTGCGAAACATCTTGAGCCAGGCGCGACCGAGTTCGTATTCCTGCTGACTGGAAAAATTCGCCGATGCGCTGTCGCCCAGCGCGGGCAACACCAGATCGCTCGTCGCCGCGAATGCAATATTGGCGTTGATGAGACAGCCGATCAGCCCGTGCACCAGTAATCGTTTCAAGTTGCTTTCTCTATCGCTCATGAACAGTAATGTAGCACGCCACCCTTTCGATCATGCTGGTGGTCATAGCCTTCCGCGCCACAGCCATTCTGTTCAGACCCGCTTTGCCGAAACCGGTTCTTGCCCGGCTGTTACGCGATGACGCGTTATGAGGGATGGCGCGCGCATCATTCATTTATCCGTATTGTTTCGACTTAAGTATCGAAGGGGGCTTAAGTATACTGGCGCGCCTTTCGACAATCGGGGCCACCGATTGAGCGTAAACTTTTCCGCGCAAGGATTTCCCGTGCAAGAACTCGACACCTGCGGCCTGCAATGCCCGCTGCCATTACTGAAAGCCAAACAGGCGCTCAATGCGCTGGGCAGCGGCGAACAATTGCGGGTGCGCGCCACCGACCCCGGCTCGCAGCGTGACTTCCGTGTGTTCGCGGAACAAAGCGGCCATCACCTGCTCGAAAGCAGCGAAGACAATGGCGTTTTTATTTATTTGCTGCAAAAGAAATAATTGCCGGCCTGTCGCAGGTCTGCCAGCAGACATCGCATTCGAAACAAATAAGGAAATATCGTGAAATTCGCTCTCGCTTCCACCCGGCGTTTTCTCTTCGTCGCTCTCATCGCGTTACTCGGCGCCTGCCAGCCCACTGAAAATCGGGTCGATGCACGCGCTTCGGCTGCGCATGCAATTGCCGAAAATGCCTCATCGCAACACCTTGCCCGCGCCGACAGCTCCACGCCACTCAAGGGAGACAATGACCGGCGCGAATTTCGTTATCTCGAACTGCCGAATCAATTGCGCGTGCTGCTGATTTCCGCGCCGGGAACCGATAAGGCGGCCGCAGCGCTCGATGTCAACGTTGGCAGCCGTCAGGACCCCATCGAACGGCAGGGCCTTGCGCATTTTCTCGAACACATGCTGTTTCTCGGTACCGATAAATATCCCGATGCCAACGCGTATCAGGAATTTATTTCCGCGCACGGCGGCAATCACAATGCGTTTACCGCCTTCGAACACACGAATTATTTTTTCGACATCGACGCCAATCATCTCGAAGCCGCGCTCGATCGATTCTCGCGTTTTTTTGTCGCGCCGTTATTTAGCGCCGAATATGTCGAACGTGAAAAACACGCGGTGGATTCGGAATACCAGGCCAATATCCAGAACGATCAGCGCCGCACTCTCGATGTGCTGCGCGAAGTCATCAACCCCGAAAATCCTTTCGCGAAATTTTCCGTGGGCAGTCTGGATACGCTGGCCGATCGCAACATGGGGCAGGACGAACAATCCGTTCGCGACGATCTGCTGAAATTTTATCGTGAACATTATTCGGCGAATCTGATGACGCTGGTGGTAGTCGGCCGCGAGCCGCTCGATCAGCTGCAAACCCTGGTCACGTCGCGGTTTTCCGAAGTGCCGAATCATCGGCGCACCACGATCCCCGTTACCGCGCCGCTGTTGCGTCCCGACTCTGCGCCGCAACTCGTGCGCATCAAACCAGTGCAGCAACAGCGCGTGCTGGCGCTGGCATGGCCGCTGCCCGACCAGAGCGACGATTATCGCGGCAAGTCGATCGAATATATCGGCAATATCCTCGGTCATGAGGGTGCCGGCAGCCTGCTCTCCGCTCTCAAGCAGCGCGGCTGGGCGCTCGCTCTCGGCGCGGGCCAGGGTTTCGATTACGACGGCGGTTCGCAATTCAATATCAGCATCGAACTGACGCCCGCCGGCGAAAAACACACGGACGAAATCCTGGCGCTGGTCTATCAGACCATCGGGCTGATTCGCACCGACGGCATTCAGGAATGGCTGTATCGCGAACAGCAGAATGTCGCCGCGCAGCGTTTTCGTTTTCGCGAAATTGCCGAACCGATCAGCGAAGCCAGTCATCTGGCCGGCAATCTGCACAAATATCCGGCCGCCGAAGTCATTCGCGGCGATTACCTGATGGAGCGATTCGAGCCGCAGCGCATCGCCGCGCTGCTCGCGCTGCTGACGCCGCAAAATATGCTCGTCATGCTGACGACGCCCGACGCGATAAACGATGCCGATGCCGATGCCAAAAATCGAAAATCGAGTGCGTTTTACGCGGTGCCGTACAGCGTGCAGACCGTTCCGGAACAGCGCTGGAAACGCTGGCTTCAACCAGTTGCGAATGCAGGCATCCACCTGCCTGCGCCGAATATTTTCGTTGCCGATCAATTGCCGCTGAAAGCTCTCGCCGCTGCTGACACCGCTGCCGGTTCCGCCACTGACAACCGTACTGGCACCGGCACTAACACCGGCACTAAGCCGGTCCTGCTGCAGACTCGCGACGGGCTCGATCTGTGGTTCGCGCAGGATTCGGTTTATCGCATACCGAAGGCGGCGATCACGATTGAAATCCAGTCCCCGCTCGCCAACGATACCGCGCAACATGCCGCGACGACCGAACTGCTCGTGCGCACACTGCGCGAAAATCTCAATGAATTTTCGTATCCCGCGTCGCTGGCAGGGCTCCATTACGACATCAGCCGCTCAAGCCGCGGTGTGCTGCTGCGCATCCAGGGTTTCGATACCAGACAGGGTTTACTGCTCGAACGCATGCTGGACGCGGTGCATCGCTCGACCGCCGATGCCACCGCGATCGATGCCGGGGTTTTCGCGCGGGTGCGCGACGATTACAGCCGCGAGCTGCGCGACAACAGCAAACGTCCACCCTACGAATTATTGCGCAGCGATATCGGCAATCTGCTGTTGCGCCATTCGTGGAGCGATGCCGAGCTGCTGCAATACAGCGACAGGATCAGCGCGGCCGACATGCGGAAATTCGCGCAGCGATTATTCGCCAGCGTGCATATCGACATGCTCGTCTACGGCAATGTGGTGGCGGCGGATGCACAGCAACTCGGCGATCTGGTCGCGCGACAATTGCTGGCGAATGCACAACCTGCCGCGAAACTGCCGGTGCAGATCATGCAGCTCGGCGCGAGCGATTTTCGTCGGACGATCCCGGCAGCGCACAACGATGCGGCGCTGCTCTGGTATCGCCAGGCAGCCGATAACAGCAAGCTCACCCGTGCCGCGCTCGGCGTCAGCACGCAGATGATCGCGGCGGATTTCTACACGCGCCTGCGCACCGAACAGCAGTTCGGCTACATCGTCATGGCGCATCCGATGCCGCTGCGCGATGTGCCGGGAATCGTTTTCCTCGCACAGTCGACCAAGGCGGGGCCCGCGCAGCTGGCGCAGGCCTATCGCGCATTCCTGCAGCGCTGGTCGCAGCGCGATGAACAGCAATTGAAGCCGCTGTTCGATTTGCATCGCAATGCGCTCGCCCAGCGCCTGGCGGAAGCGCCAAAAAATTTCAGCGAATCGGGCGAACGTCTGTGGATGGACATTGCGAGCGGCTATCGTGATTTCGATAGCCGCGAGCAGTTGATCGCTGCGGTGAATGCCCTGACGTTCGAACAATGGCTTGAACTGTTCCGCCGCGATGTGCTGACGCCCGAAGGTCATGCGCTCTGGCTGGGTGTGAATGGCAGGTTCCGCGAGAGCGGCCTGCAGCACGGAGTGCCGATAGGCCAGCTGCCACAATTCAAGGCCTCGCAACCCTTCTATCGATTCGAGTGACAGGATTCGTGTCGGGTAAAGCGATTCTCGATGCAGGGAGCCATCGATCGACAATGAGCAAGCGGCGACCCGCTCATGAAGCCCATCGATTTCCGGCATCGAAAGATGTCGGAGCCATCACGAATGCAGTGCATGGCCGCTAAAACAGCCGCCCCAAAGATGGGCGAGTTCGCCAACAGCGGCTATATTTGTACAACTCTTTCAGTACGATGCTTTCACTTGTAAATCCGCTGATTAGCTCGGTTTATTAAAGCGGGCTAACCGCCGGATTAGCGACCGGTAAGCATTGACTGCGATCCCTGGCGAAGGGAAGCAGTGTGAATAGGATTCAGCATGCCGCACGCTCTCATTGTCGATGACTCTAAAACCGCCCGCTACGCGTTGCGGCTATTGCTCGATAGACAGAACTTCACCAGCGATATGGTGGAATCCGGCGAACAGGCCCTCGAATATCTGCACTCGCAGACGCCCGATCTGATTTTCATGGATCACATGATGCCGGGCATGGACGGATTTCAGGCCGTCAAGGCGATCAAGTCGAACAGCGCAACCACCACCATTCCCATCGTGATGTATACGTCGACCCAGGGCGGCATGTACTTCGGCCAGGCGCGCGCACTCGGCGCGGCGGATGTCATCTCCAAACCGGCGAGCGCCGAAGATCTCAGCGCGGTGCTGCAACGGCTTGAGGAGCATCAATTACTCGGCGCGAACAAACCGGCGCCCGCGACCGAATCCAGACAGGCCGACGCTCGCCTCGACACCGAGCCTTTGCACATTGAGATCGCAGCGGACGACGAAGCCATTCCGGCACCGGCGAGACCTGCGCCCGCCCAGCCCGCCTTCAGAGCGGTGGAGACCGTGGCATCATCCCCTTCTTCCGCGCGCTGGCCGGTATGGCTGACTGCCGCGATCCTGGGTGCCGCGGTCATCGTGACGATTCTGTATTTCCGCGCGATCAGTTATGTCGCGCCGCTGCAGAAGCAGCGCATGCTCGCCTTCAAAACGGTGGAATGGGCGCTCAACCGCAATTCCCAATACGCCTACGGTGAAGCTCCCTTCGGCGGCGATCGGCTGATACTTCTGCAGGATCTCGTGCAACAGCTCAATGCCGCAGGCTTTCGCGGCAAGATTCGCCTGGAGAGTCATGTCGGTCAGTTCTGCTTGCGGCGCCAGCCGAACGCGGATGGCAGCGGCGTGTTCTGGGGGCTTGCACCGGACGATAGCCGCCTGACCGATTGCAGCGCCCTGGGCCAAAGCAATGAACAGTCGCAATCGATGTCGGCGGCGCAGAGTGCGGGCTTCAAACGCTTCATGAGCGAACTGCCCGAGGGTATTAAGGTCGATCTGGTGCCGCTCGGCGCGGGTGAGCCGCGGGCCGATTATCCCAATGATCCGGCGGTGACTGCCGGACAATGGAACGCGGTGGCGCAACAGAATCAGCGCGTGCAGATCGTGCTGGTTCCCGATCAATTCTTGTAAAAAAATTACAGGAAGAGAAATCAAAGTGATCGAGCGCACGCGGCGCCGGTAAAAAAAATTGGAGCCGGTGAAAAAACGCCCATAGAATCCGAAGAAAATTTCGTTTTCTGAATGAACACTTTAATGTAATATTTTTACAATTCGCGCTACAGGTGTGAACTCACCCCGTCACGCAGCGGCCACCCCGCTCCATGACATCTGCCGATGCGCGGCAACAGGCGGTCCCGCTACCCGGATGACCGCCCGATCGCAAGAGCTCTTGTTTACACCGTCAGCCCTGTCAACGTACCGGTGTATCAAACACAAACAGCAGTGAAACGGCTTCGGCACGGCGGGTATCCGGCTCGCCCCGGCCGCAAGAATTCTGTAGCGCGCGGTGCCATGTGCAGCCCGCCACTCGTCATAAACGGTCGTCATACAACGTGGGAGACACCATGCTCGAGGATAAAGATCCGCAGGAAACCAGAGAATGGCTCGAAGCGCTCGACAGCGTTTTGAAATACCAGGGGCGGGGGCGCTCGGCATTCCTGATCAAGGCACTGACCGAGCACGCCGCGCAGGCTGGCACCAAAATGCCCGCCGCGATCACCACGCCGTTTCGCAATACCATCGAACCCGCCGCCGAAAAGCGCATGCCGGGCGATCTGTTCATGGAGCGCCGCATCCGCTCGCTGATTCGCTGGAATGCGATGGCGATGGTCATGCGCGCCAATGACAACGAAGATGCGCTCGGCGGACATATCGCCACATTCTCATCGGCGGCAACGCTGTACGACGTCGGTTTCAATTATTTCTGGCGCGGCGGCGACAAGCCCGATCTGATTTATTACCAGGGGCACAGCGCGCCCGGCATGTACGCGCGCTCGTATCTTGAAGGCCGCCTCAACGAAGACCAGCTCGACAACTTCCGGCGCGAAGTCGATGGCCACGGCCTGTCGTCATATCCGCATCCGTGGCTGATGCCGCATTACTGGCAGTTTCCCACCGTATCGATGGGCCTCGGCCCGATTCAGGCGATCTACCAGGCGCACGTCATGAAATACCAGCAGAGCCGCGAACTTCTCGATCAGGAAGATCGCAAGGTCTGGTGTTTCCTGGGCGATGGCGAGTGCGACGAACCCGAATCGCTCGGTGCAATTTCGCTCGCGGGACGCGAACAGCTCGATAATCTGATTTTCGTCATCAACTGCAATTTGCAGCGCCTTGATGGACCCGTTAGAGGCAACGGCAAGATCATCCAGGAACTCGAAGGCGTCTTCCGCGGCGCCGGCTGGAATGTGATCAAAGTCGTCTGGGGCCGACTCTGGGATTCGCTGCTGGAAAAAGACAAAAGCGGATTGCTCAAAAAGCGCATGGATGAAGTCTGCGACGGCGAATTGCAAAACTACAAGGCCAACGGCGGCGCCTATACGCGCGAACATTTCTTCGGCGCCTATCCGGAGTTGCTCGATCTCGTCAAAGATCTTTCCGACGACGACATCATGTATCTCAACCGCGGCGGCCACGATCCTTACAAAGTGTATGCTGCATACGCGTCGGCAGCGGCGCACAAAGGTCAACCCACCGTTGTGCTCGCGATGACCGTGAAAGGCTACGGCTTAGGTAAATCGGGCGAAGCCATTAACGAAACTCACTCGGTAAAAAAACTCGATATCGAAAGCCTGCAGAAATTCCGCGACCGCTTTGCAATTCCGATTTCCGATGCCGAGCTCAAAAACGTTCCCTATTACCGGCCGGCGCCCGACAGTCCGGAAATGCAGTACATGCGCAAACGGCGCGCCGAACTCGGTGGATTCTTACCGGCGCGCCGCCACGAATTCGAGCCGCTCGATGTACCGTCGCTCGACGATCTGAAGGGGCAGCTGAAAAGTACCGGCGAGCGCCAGATTTCAACGACGATGTCGTTCGTGCGCACCTTGTCGACCCTGGTGAAAGACAAAAAAATTGGCGAGCGCGTGATCCCCATCGTGCCCGATGAAGCGCGCACGTTCGGTATGGAAGGCATGTTCCGCCAGCTCGGCATTTATTCGTCGCAAGGCCAGCGTTATTCACCGCAGGATGCCGGTCAGATCATGTATTACAAGGAAGATAAAAAAGGCCAGATTCTCGAAGAAGGCATCAACGAAGCGGGCGCGATGTCGGCGTGGATTGCAACCGGCACCTCGTACAGCAATCACGGCTACGCGATGGTCCCGTTTTATATTTTCTATTCGATGTTCGGTTTCCAGCGCGTCATGGATCTCGCGTGGGCAGCAGGCGATTCGCAGGCGCGGGGATTTTTGCTCGGTGCCACCTCGGGCCGCACCACCTTGAATGGCGAAGGCTTGCAGCACCAGGACGGCCACAGCCATCTGCTGGCGAATATGATTCCAAATTGCCGCTCGTACGATCCCACCTATGCGTACGAACTCACCGTGATTCTGCAAAACGGCATCAGGCGCATGTATCACGATCAGGAAAACTGTTTTTATTACATCACGCTGATGAATGAAAACTACGCGCATCCCGATATGCCGATCGGCGTTGAAGAAGGCATCGTGCGCGGTATGTATTTACTGCAGGAAGCAAAAAAAACCCGGCGCAAAACCGATCGCGTGCAACTCATGGGGTCGGGCACGATTCTGCGCGAAGTCGAAGCCGCGGCCGCGATTCTGCAGGAAGAATTCGGCATCAGCGCCGACGTGTGGAGCGCGACGAGTATCAACGAACTGCGCCGCGACGGTCTGGCCTGCGAACGCTGGAATTTATTGCACCCGGAAAGCAAGGCGAAAACGCCGTATGTCACGCAACTGTTGCAGGAGCGCGACGGACCGGTCATCTGCGCGACCGATTACATCAAAACTTACGGTGAGCAATTGCGTCCTTACATTCCGCATCGCTATGTCGTGCTCGGCACCGACGGCTACGGCCGCAGCGATACGCGCGCGAAGCTGCGTCATCATTTCGAAGTCAACCGTTACTTCGTTGTCGTGGCAGCGTTAAAAGCACTCGCCGATGAGGGACGCTTCGCATTGAAAGATGTGACGAAGGCGATTAAAAAATTCGGTATCGATCCCGATAAACGCGACCCGATGCAGTGCTAGAGGATAAAAGCGTGAGCAAGCAAACGATAGCAGTTCCCGATATCGGCACCGATGATGCAGTCGAGGTCATCGAAATTTCGGTTGCAGTCGGCGATACGGTCAAACCCGAAGATTCGCTCATCGTGCTCGAATCCGACAAGGCATCGATGGAGGTTCCCTCACCCGCCGCCGGAAAAGTCGTCGATATCAACGTCAAGGTCGGCGACAAGGTGAAACAGGGCAGCGCAATTCTGGTGATCGAAGCCGCCGCTACAGAAGATGCTACAACCGCTGCAAAAACCGAAAAGCAGGAAACAAAAACCGCGGATGCTTCTGCAGCAAAATCAGCTGTCATAGAAAAATCTGCGCAGAAACCCCCGGAGTTGGCGGCAGCAAAAATCGCTGATGAAACAACAGATACCGCCGCAACAAAAAAAGGCGGCAGCGCCGTCGAAACCATCAGCGTGCCCGATATCGGTGGCAGCAAAAGTGTCGATGTCATCGAAATTTTTGTGAAAGCCGGATCACAGCTCGCTGAAGGCGATTCGATGATTACGCTCGAATCCGATAAGGCCTCGATGGAAATTCCGGCGCCGAAAGCCGGGGTTGTGCGCGCGCTGAAAATCAAGGTGGGCGATAAGGTGTCGGTGGGCGATGCCATCCTCGAACTGGAAACCGTCAACGCCGAAACCGAGGTCAAGCCATCCGCCGCAAAAACGGAAGCCCCTGCGGCGACAGTACCTGCAACAACGGCAGCGGCGCCCGCGACAGATAAAGCCCCGCCCGCTGCACCTGCGCTGACCGGCAGTGCGCCTTTATCCGCAAGCACCGACGTTGATGTGTATGCCGGTCCCGCCGTTCGCAAACTCGCCCGGGAAATGGGCATCGATCTCACCAGGGTTTCGGGCAGCGGTCCGAAAAATCGCATCCAGAAAGACGATCTGAAAAACTTCGTCAAGAATCTCGTGGAAAATCGCGGCAGTGTTGTCAGCGGTAGCGGAATTCCGCCGATTCCCGAGATTGATTTTGCAAAATTCGGTGAAATCGAAATTCAGGTGCTGTCGAAGCTGAATAAACTCACTGCGCAGAACATGCACCGCAGCTGGCTCAACCTGCCGCATGTCACGCAGTTCGACGATGCCGATATCACCGAGCTCGAAGATTTCCGCGCATCGCTCAAAGAGGATGCCGAGAAACGCGGCGTGAAAGTGACCCCGCTACCCTTCATATTGAAAGCCTGCGCCATCGCCTTAAAAGCGCACCCGAAATTCAATTCGTCTCTGCTCAACGATGGCGAACATATCGTTTACAAAAAATACGCACACATCGGCATTGCCGTCGATACACCGGCGGGACTCGTTGTGCCGGTCGTGCGCGATGTCGATCGCAAATCAATCTGGGAGCTGGCGGCAGAAACCGCCGAGCTTTCGCAAAAAGCCAGAGACCGCAAATTGAAACCCGATGAAATGCAGGGCGGCTGTTTCACGATTTCGAGTCTCGGCAATATCGGCGGCACCGGCTTTACGCCGATCATCAATGCCCCCGAAGTAGCGATTCTTGCGGTATCGAAACTCGCGGTGAAACCACAATGGAACGGCAAGAAATTCGTTCCGCGCAAAATGCTGCCGCTGTCGCTATCGTATGATCACCGCGTGGTGAACGGCGCCGATGCGGGACGATTCTTTACGTTCCTGACGGCGTTGCTCGCGGATATCCGGCGTCTGGTTTTGTAACGCTTATGACAGTGACGACGTTCGAAAAAAGCCGCATCAAGCGGCTTTTTTATTTGCTTTTCCCAGCCTGATTATTTCCGGTATGAAATTCGATAAATCGCATCGGCCTGATCGTCCGACACCAGCAGTGCACCGTCCGGCATGACGAGCACATCGACCGGCGCGCCCCACGATTTATTATTGCTCTGCAGCCAGCCCTTCGCGAAAACCTCGACAACCGGTGAACCGGCCTTTGACACATCGACTGTTATGAGTTGCGCGCCAACTTTTGTGCTGCGATTCCATGAACCGTGCTGGGCGATGATGATGCGATTGCGATATTTCCCGGGAAATAAATTGCCGTTATAGAAACGCATACCGAGCGCGGCAGAATGCGCCTGAAATATCGCTTCGGGGGCGACAAACTCCTCGCACTTGCGCATCCTGCCGAATTCGGGATCGCCGATATTGCCGGCGTGGCAATAGGGATAACCGAAATGCTGTCCGGTTTTTCCAAGACGATTGAGTTCCTCGGGCGGCACGTCATCGCCGAGCATATCGCGGCCATTTTCGGTGAACCATAATTCGCCCGTTTGTGGATGCCAGTCGAACCCCACCGTGTTGCGAATTCCGCGCGCGATGATTTCCGGCTTGGCATCGGCCTGCTTCACATCGATGCGCGTAATCGACGCATAGGGATCACCGCGATCACAAATATTGCAAGGCGCACCGATAGGAACATACAGCTTGCCGTCGGGGCCGAAGCGAATAAATTTCCAGCCATGATGCGTTTCGCCCGGATAATTCTGCGTGACGATCGCGGGCTTCGGCGGCTTCTGCAATTGCGATTCGATCGCGTCGAAACGCAGCACACGGCTCACTTCGGCGACATAAAGCGAACCCTGGCGAAATGCAACGCCGTTCGGCATTTTCAGATCTGATGCAATCGTATAAACCTGTCGGGCTTTCTTGCCATCGTGGGTGATCGCGTACACCTTGCCTTCGCTACGCGTTCCGACAAACAGCGTTCCCTCATCGCCGAGTGCAAGCGAACGCGCATTGTTAATATTTTCGGCAAATACGGTTATTTCAAAACCGGGCGGAAGCTGAATGGTTTCGATCGGCAGTGCGGCATTCGCCAGTTGCGAGACGCCAAAAACAAACAGGAGCAGCCAATATTCAAACATCGTCCGCATCGCATAAACCTCCTTTCGTCAGTGAATGGAAATCGCCGGAAAAGAATTATTCACCGGGCGCAAAATGAATCTCGATTGTCGAGTGCACAATTTCTTCGTGAGCGGCCAAACGCTGGCGAACCTCCTTTACGGTTAGGAGTTGATTGCGCGTTACCACCGTCAGCACGCATGAATACACTTGCTTTCCCACGCGCCATACATGCAGATCGACAATGCGATCGCCGCCAACCTCCACGACTTCGCGGATTTCCTCGACAATGGGATGATCCATTTCGCGATCGAGCAGCACCTTGCTCGTTTCGACAATCAACCCCTTTGCCCATCCCGCCACCAGGATGGCGCCGACGATTCCCATGAGTGGATCGAGCCACGACCACCCGTAGAGCCAGCCGCCGATGAGCGCGATGATGGCGAGTACGGAGGTCGCGGCGTCAGCGATGACATGAATGTACGCCGATTTGAGATTGAGATCATCGTGGCCACCGTGCGCGTGCACACTATGCGCATGGTCGTGGTCGTGGTCGTGGTCGTGATGATGTCCCGCCCTGCCGAGAATGAACGCGCAACCGATGTTGACCGCGAATCCCAGCACGGCAATGACGATCGCTTCCCGATAGTGAATTGTTTGCGGCGAGAAAAAACGTTCGACCGAACTGAAGGCCATTAATGCAGCGACACCGAGTAGAAAAACCGCGCTACCAAAACCACCGAGTATTTCGATTTTCCAGGTGCCGAAGGCGAAGCGTGAATCGCGCGCATAGCGGCGCGCTGCACTGTATGCAGCGGCGCTCAAGCCGATCGCCACCGCGTGCGAACTCATATGCCAGCCATCGGCCAGCAGGGCCATCGAGTTGTACCACCAGCCCGTGAAAATTTCGGCCACCATGGCGACAACGGTGATCCACAGCACCAGTCGCGTCCCGCGCTCGGCGGCCCGGCTGCTCTCATGAAAAGCATGGTCGTGCAGCCACTGGGACAAATCGTCTTTCTGCATCAATCACTCTCGACGTTAGTGTCAATACGCGTGGATCTTCCAGTTTAAGCGACTCGCATTGCAAAGGCTTACCAACGAATCGCTGAGAGCCTTCGAACACAATAATGCAGGTAAATTCGATGATGCGGTGATTGTACGTCGGATGACAAAGCTGCGCGTCTGAATCGCCCGGGAATAGCGTTCGCGATTATCACGAATCGCTGGCAGAAACTGTCGGCGAAAAAAAACCTCCGCGCGGGAGGCTTTTAAAAAATGGTGGGTCGTGCTGGATTCGAACCAGCGACCAATTGGTTAAAAGCCAACTGCTCTACCGACTGAGCTAACGACCCGAAGAGGCGCATATCTTACTGATTCAGATGCAAAATACAAGTATTTTTAGAGATAAATTCAGGCTTATTTTCCGCTTAAAAAACCATCAGAGCGACGTGATCACTCCGGTATTTTCGAAAAAAAGACCGGGCTTTTTGTGTGAGGCGTGCGCATCTCAATCCGATGAATAGCGCGTCGGATCGTGGAGGCCGGCAGCCTTGAAGCCTTCACGACGCAGGTAACAACTATCGCACTGGCCGCAGGCCCGGCCCTGCTCATCGGCCTGATAACACGAAACCGTGAGGGCATAGTCCACCCCCAATGCGGTGCCTCGACGAATGATATCGGCTTTACTCAACGTGATGAGCGGTGTGCGGATACGCAATGGCTGACCTTCCACGCCCGCCTTCGTCGCCACATTGGCAAGATGCTGAAATGCGGCTATGAATTCGGGGCGACAATCGGGATAGCCCGAATAATCGACGGCATTCACGCCGATAAAAATATCGCGCGCACCAAGCACCTCGGCCCAGCCCAATGCGATAGACAGGAAGACAGTATTGCGCGCCGGCACATAGGTGACAGGAATACCTTCACTGCGCTCGATCGGGACAGCAATCGCCTGATCGGTCAACGCCGAACCTCCGATGCTGCGTAGATCAAGCGTCACAACTTTATGCGCTGCCGCACCAAATGCTTTCGATATTTTTTCTGCCGCTGCCAATTCCGCGCGATGCCGCTGACCATAATCGAAAGCCAGCGTGTGGCACTCATAACCCTCGGCTTTCGCCATCGCCAGCAGCGTGGCCGAATCAAGTCCGCCAGAGACGAGAATAACGGCGCGCCGCACAGTTTGCGTGTTAGATGAATCCGATATGTCAGACATAGTCAATGTCCCGCCGCGTCGTTCCACAGCAGCTTGTGCAGTTGTAATTGAAAGCGCACGGGCAGGTTGTCGCGCAAAATCCATTCGGCAAGCTCGGTCGCGTTTTGCTGGCCGAAACTCGGCGAAAATAAAACCTCGCTCACGCGTTCATGCAAACGCCATTGATCGAGCTGCATACGTGCCCATTCATAATCCTGCCTGTCGCAGATAACGAACTTGACCTGATCATGCGGCAACAATAAATCGATATTTTCGTACCGATTGCGCGCAAGTTCGCCCGATGCGGGCGTTTTCAAATCCATGACCTTGCTCACCCGTGCATCGACGCCGCGCATATCTATCGCACCACTCGTTTCGAGTGAAACTTGGTAACCCGCATCGCATAACGCGGTGAGCAGTGGCCAGCAATCGGGCTGGGCGAGAGGTTCACCGCCGGTTACCGTGACATAGCGCGGCGAATAACTGGCAACGCGTTCGAGAATTTCTGTCTGTGTCATGCGCTCGCCACCGCTGAATGCATACTCGGTATCGCAGTAACCGCAGCGCAGGGGGCACCCTGTCAAACGAACAAAAACGGTGGGCTGACCGATGGTGCGCGTTTCACCTTGCAGCGAATAAAAAATTTCGGTGATACGCAGCGAAGGTTCCATGAGAATACAGTCGATGAAATGAAATCGAGGTTGGATATCGGAGTAGCGAATTAACCATTCAACCCGCTACGCATATAGGGCCGACCGGCTGTCGGCCGTCCCGCTGCCTAACGCTTGGTGGCGGGAAAATTCTGATCGAGAAATTGTTTCGCCATTTGCGGCGCATTGCTGCCGCTTGTGCCGTAGTTGTCGATGACTTGCTGCAAGAGCGTTTTCGCACGCGGCTTGTCACCCTTCAGAAAATAAACCTTGCCCAGTTCATAAAGCGCTTCGGGCAGCTTGTTGCTTTGCGGATGCTCGCCCACCTTCGTGAAAGCCACTTGTGCCTTGTTTAAATCCTGGGGCTGCAGAAGCAGATAGGATTTGCCGAGCCAGTAATATGAATTGCCAGCGAGAGAACTGTTGGGATATTGCGACAAGAATGCATTGAATCCCTTGATGGCGCCGCTGAAATCCTGCCCCTTCAATTTCGCATAGGCGATTTGATAAGCCTCGTATTCTTCCGGCCTGGCCGTTTCCATCGTGGTTGAAGCTGAGGCCACTGGTGCCTGCACCGCCGAGGGTGATGACGCAGCAGGTGCCTGAGTTTCGGGTGCAACCGGCGTTGCGCTTGCATCGATTGGCGCAGAATCTGCCGGCGCTGCAGACGTATTTCCACGCGATTGACCAAGCCGCTGATCGAGATCGTTATAGCGATCGAGACTCTGCTGTTGGAGCGTCTGAATCTGGTGATTCTGCTCTTCGACGATACCGCGCAACTCCATCACTTCCTGCTGAAGCGATTGCAACTGCATGACCAGATCGCCATTACTTGAACTCGGCGCTGCTGTGCCAACCGATGATTTGGCACGGCTGGAACCTGCCGATTGAGTGGCATCGATGATCGGAGCCTGCGCGCTGGCAAGAGCCGCGCTCAGGCAGCCTATTGTTCCTGTCAACAATAGAACACCTAACGATGACGTAATTTGCAAGCGCACAGTCATGCTCCGATTCAGTTCTTCACGATTTAACAGAACAACCTTTTAGTAGGCTGATCTCAGTAGGACAACTCGGCGCGACGATTTTTCGCCCATGCGTTTTCGTCGTGACCTGGATCGGCCGGGCGCTCTTTGCCATAGCTGATGGTTTCGATACGGCTTTTTGCGATGCCGTTAGCGACGAGATATTGAACCACGGCGTTCGCGCGACGTTCGCCAAGCGCGAGGTTGTATTCGCGCGTGCCGCGCTCGTCGGCATGGCCTTCAACACGAACCTGCTGGCTGCCATTGCGCAGCTTCGCGATGTTATTGTCGAGAATCGATTGCGAATCGCTGCTCAGCGTGTACTGATCGAAACCGAAGTACACCGTGCGACCATTCTGTGCGTAAGCATCGCTGCCGCTGCCACCGTTGCCGCCCATCGCATTCGGATCGTAGGAGCCTGAAGCGCTCGAGCCGCCGGTGCCGCTGCCACTGGTGTTTCCCGAATCAGCATTTTTATTGCTGGAGCAACCAGCAGTGAATGCCATTGCCAATACCACACCTACCGCGAGAAGTTTTTTGCTTGCCATGATTTAGCCTATTCCAATGTATTGATGAAAAGTGAAATAAAAAAACAGCCTGTCAAAAAAACGATGCAGTACTTGAAACCAGTAAAAACTCGATCAGCCCTTATGACAACATCCGATTAATTTTGCTCATTCCCGACGTGCTGCTGCGCACCCGGATGTAATTTTACAACCGACTGCGCGGGTAACTGTCATGAAAATGGGCCATCGAAAAATGCACGGCGTTTAACGGCGATCGATAAAGGGCGACCATGCGGGTTCGCGCACATCACCGAAGCGCGAGGGCATCAGATATCTTGTGCCCGCGTCCACCGAAACGGCGGCAAGAATACCACGGCCCCCATGCAAAGTCGCGTAGATCAACATAGCGCTATTGGGTGCCACGCAGGGGGATTCGTCGAGGCTGGCCTGCGTTAGCGGGCGTCTGATTCCGCGCTTTGTATCCTGCAGCACAATGTGGAAATCGCCTTTTTCGCGGTGCACATAGACGAACCCGCTACCATCGGGCATCGCTCGCGGACGGGCATTGTAAGTGCCGTCGAATGTCAGCCGATTCGGCTCGCCGCCGTTGGCGCTCACCTGATAAATCTGCGGCTTGCCGCCACGATCGGACGTGAAATAAATCGAACGGCCATCGGCGCTCCACGCTGGTTCGGTATCGATTGCGAAGTGACTGGTAATGCGTGTAAGCCCGCGCGACGCTACATCCATGACATAGATTTCGGTATTGCCGTCTTTGGACAACACCATCGCCAGACGTCTGCCATCGGGAGAAAATGTTGGCGAACTGTTGATGCCCGGAAAATTCGTCAATTGCTGCCGCGCGCGCGTGCGTAAATTCTCCATGTAAATCGCGGGGCGGCGAGTCTCGAACGATGTATACACTATCGTTTCACCATCGGGCGCCCAGCTCGGCGTCATCAGCGGCTCGCGCTGTGTACGCAAAATTTGCTCACGCGCACCATCGGCATCGCTGAGCATCAGTCGATAAGTATTTTGTCCCTGCGCATCGCGCAGCGCGGACACATACAGCAACTTCAAACTGAAAATTCCGCGAATACCGGTGATTTTTTCATAGACCTTATCGGAAATATGATGCGCGACATCGCGCAGGCTATCGTTGTAACCGACTTCGCGATCGAGCAAAACCTGCTTCTGATTGATGGCATCGAACAGTTCGTATTGAATCGTATAACCGCGATCCAGCGGAGTAATTTTGCCAACCACGATCCAGTCGACATTGAGCGCGCGCCAATCGCGATAAACCACCTCGCTCGCCTCGCGCGGCATGCTCAACATATTGCCCGCCGGCAACGGGGTGAACTGACCGCTTCGCTTCAGATCGTTGGCGACGATGGAAGCAATATCCTCGGGCAGTGGAGCACCATTCCAGCCCAGCGGAACCACCGCAATCGAAATCGGCTTATCGACTCCTTTTTGAATTTGAATGGTGAGCTGTGCCCAGCTCGATGCAGAAACAAAAAGACACAACAGTAACAGCAGACGTTTCATTTAAATCTCCCGAAAACTCTCTCCGGCCTTACTGACGTAAATCGATCGGCTCAAACTCTAAAATTAATGGGCGGAAGTTTCTATCAAATGCAGCATCGCTGATTTGACTTAAATACGGAAACTTTCCTGCACGACGCACGGCTGCCACTGCCGCTCTATCGAATGCGTCGTCCCCACTACTTTTGTACACGGCAACATCGATAACATCACCCGCTTTAATCAGTCGAATCTGTAAAACGACCTTCATTCCAAAACGAGCGCTAGGCGGACGACTCCAATTGTCCTGTATCTGCTTCTGAATCATGCCGGCAAAACTCGCTACTGCCTCTCGATCGCGCTCGGCGGCGTTCGCTTCGTCTTCAGCCGCTATCGCCCGCTTCAACTCATCGCGCTCACGCTGTTCACGCTTTTTACGTTCGGCATCTTCCTGCGCTTTACGCTGAGCCTCTTCTTGCTGTTTTTTACGCTGCGCTTCTTCAGTCTCTTTACGCTTGCGCTCTTCTTCCTGCTTTTTTTGCTCAGCCAATTTCTTTTGCTGAAGCTCGGCTTTTTCTTTCTCTACCTTAATTTGTTTCTCAAGCTCTTTTTGTTTTTCGATTTGCTTCTGCTGTTCGACATCCGGCTTAGGCGGCTCTGGTTTGACCGGCTCGGGCTTTGGCGGTTCCGGCTTAGATGGTTGAGGTTTCGGCTCAGCGACAGGTTTTGGCTCGGCCAGCGTTTCCGGCTTCGAGGCTGCTCGCAATGCCGGCAATTGCTCCATGCTCACCAGTTTTGCCTCGATAATTTTCATCGGCGGTGGTGGTGGTGTCGGTGAGGAAAACGAAAAATTGAAAAGCAGTATCGCTATCACCGCGATATGCAGCAGCAATGAAACGCTGAATGGAATTGCGACAGGGCTGCGCATCGATCAGATCGCCCTATGGAGCTCTGACATCAGGGCTTCCTGACCGGCTGATCATCGGTGACCAGGCCGACCGATTCCGCACCCGCGCTTTGCAATGCGGCCATTAATTCGACGACATCGCCATAGGGCACCTTGCGATCGCCCCAGACGAACACTTTCGTTTCGGGTTTCGCGCGCAATACCTTGCCGACACGATCAGTGATATCGGTCAAATTCGTAGCGGTCTGCGCCTGCTCCTTGGTGCCGAGTTCGACGTAATAAGTACCATCGGCCTTGATCGACACGATCAGCGGCTTGTCGTCCTCGGGTGGTACCGGTTTCGCCTTCGCATGCGGCAATTCGACCTGCACACCCTGCATGATCATCGGCGCTGTCACCATGAAAATAATGAGCAGCACGAGCATCACGTCGATATACGGTACGACGTTGATTTCAGCCATCGCTCCGTAGCGTTTTTTTCCACGCGCCATTTATGAATTTCCGCTCAATTGCCGCTCAGAGAAATCAATTGCCATTGGTGCGCTTGGTGTGCGCCTGACGATGCAGAATGCTCGAAAACTCTTCGGCAAACGTATCGTATTTATTATCGAGCGTTTCGACCCACGCCGCGAAACGGTTATACGCGACCACCGCAGGAATCGCCGCGAACAGGCCCATCGCCGTCGCAACCAGCGCCTCGGAAATGCCGGGGGCGACGGTTTGCAAAGTCGCCTGCTGCACATTTGCGAGCCCCTGGAACGATGCCATGATGCCCCACACGGTTCCGAATAAACCAACATACGGACTGGTCGAACCCACCGTCGCGAGAAATGGCAGATGCTCGGCCATTTTTTCCTGCTCGCGCGACATCGCCACCCGCATGGCGCGCTGCGAACCTTCCATCACTGCATCAGGATCGGCGCCGACCTGCTGACGCAGACGCGAAAACTCCTTGAAACCCGCGCGAAAAATACTTTCCATGCCGAAGATATTGTCGCGATCGGTTTTGCTGTTGCCGTTGCGAAACAGCTGACTCAAATCGATACCCGACCAGAACTCCTGCTCGAATGCTTCCATCTCCTGTCGTGCCGCGCGGAAATACAACACGCGCTGGGCGATGAAAAACCAGGAAGCCAATGACGCCACCAACAAAATTCCCATCACGAGTTGCACCGTGATACTGGCGTTTATCACCAAATGCAGAATGGAAACGTCTTGATTCACTCCCACTTTCTCCTCATCAAAAGTGCTCCGTATTATTTAACCGCTGCCTGCATTTCTGATACGACGCTGCCGCGCTCGAAATCCATCACGATGATGAATTTTGAAGACGGGTTAAAAGCTCTTCTGGAATACGTGCCGGCTTCATCGTGCTGCATTCGACGCAGGCAATATTGACGCGGCCGCCGCACAATTCCTCATCGCCGCGCAGTATACGCTGTTCGAACGTGAGTTGTGCCTTGCCATACTCGACGACCTTCGCGGTTACGATCAATTCATCGTCGAGCTTTGCCGGACGGCGATAATCGACATGCACGCGACGCACGACAAACATCAAATCTGCACTTGCTGTAGTTTCATTTAACAGGGCAGCAGTTTCACTTAACAGGGCGGCTTTATCATAGCCGTGAGCGCGCATGAATTCGGTGCGTGCACGCTCCATATATTTTAAATAATTCACATAGAACACGATGCCGCCCGCGTCGGTGTCTTCGATATAGACGCGCACCGGCCAGCGAAATTCCCCCACTCCACTCATCAAAGGCTCACTCATTGCGACGCATCACTCACCCGACTTATCGAGCGGCAATGAACCCTGAAGATTGGCATTGCCACGCGATGGCATACTCAACCCAAAATGCAGATATGCATTGCGCGTAGCCATGCGTCCGCGCGGTGTGCGCACAATGTAACCCTGCTGAATCAGATAGGGTTCGAGCACGTCTTCGATGGTGTCGCGCTCTTCCGAAATCGCCGCGGCCAGACTTTCGACACCGACCGGGCCGCCGTCGAACATTTCGATCATCGCGAGCAGCAAACGGCGATCGAGATGATCGAAACCGCGCTGATCGACGTTGAGCATATTGAGCGCGCGATCGGCGATATCGGCGGTGATGGTGCCATCGCTTTTCACTTCGGCATAATCACGCACACGGCGTAATAATCGATTGGCGATACGCGGTGTGCCGCGTGCGCGCTTTGCAATTTCGTGCGCGCCGCTCGGCTCAATATTGATACCGAAAATTCCACCAGCGCGCTGCACGATATGCGTGAGGTCGGCGACGTTATAAAACTCCAAACGTTGCACGATACCGAAACGGTCGCGCAGCGGCGATGTCAGCAAACCTGCGCGTGTAGTTGCACCGACAAGTGTGAAAGGCGGCAAATCCAATTTAATCGAACGCGCTGCGGGGCCTTCGCCGATCATGATGTCGAGCTGAAAATCCTCCATCGCTGGATACAGCACTTCTTCGACATGCGGACTCAGGCGATGGATTTCATCGATAAATAAAATATCGCCCGGTTCGAGATTGGTCATCAGCGCCGCGAGATCGCCTGCCCGCTCAAGCACCGGACCGGATGTGGTTTTGAGCGCAACACCCATTTCATTCGCGAGAATATTCGCGAGCGTGGTTTTGCCGAGACCGGGCGGTCCGAATATCAATGTGTGATCGAGCGGCTCCAAGCGTTTACGTGCAGCACTCACGAAGATTTCCATCTGCTCGCGCACGGCGTGCTGGCCGACATAATCGGAAAGCGATTTCGGGCGTACCGCGCGATCGAGACCTTCTTCACGCGTATTTTCCGCTGTCGGAGCAATTAATCTGTCGTGTTCAATCATGTACTTAACGCATCAATCTAGAGGCGATCAGGGTGGACCACTATTTTCAGGGCCAATAAATAACGACGAAGCCAGGGAAACTCTTGTGTTTGGTGAAGTTAATCAGATCACCGCACAAATGCCACTTGCAAGTCCCGAAAATAGTGGTCCACCCTGATCGCATCCCACGATAAAAATTCGATTAACTTTTTACCGCTTTTCTAAGGGCAGCACGAATTAATATTTCGCTCGTGGTACCTTCGTTTTTCACTGCCGCAATCATTTTGCTGGCTTCGGCAGGTTTATAGCCGAGCGCGATCAGTGCCGATTCCGCTTCGAGCTGATAATCGTTTTCGCGCACCGGTAATTGCGCTGAACCTTCTTTTACTGCAACGCCGTCGACATGCCAGTCGCGTAAACGGTCGCGCATTTCGATAAGCAAACGCTCTGCAGTTTTTTTGCCGACACCGGGCAACTTCACCAGACCTGCGGCATCGTCGTCGCGCACGCAGCGCACGAAATCACTGACATCCATGCCCGATAAAATCGTCAGCGCCAGTTTCGGACCGACGCCATTCACCTTGATCAACGCACGAAACATGGCGCGATCCTGCAGCGTCGCGAAGCCATATAAAAGATGCGCGTCTTCGCGCACAATCAAATGCGTGTGCAATTCGACATTCTCACCGAGCGCCGGCAACTGATAGATCGTCGTCATCGGCGCATGAATCTCATAACCGACGCCGTTCACGTCGACCAGTAATTCCGGAGCCTGTTTTTCCAGTAGTTTGCCGCGAACCCTGCCGATCACTATCTATTCATCTCAAAAATTAACTTAAACGACCGCGCAACATACGTCCGCGCGCCTGCCCGCCAATCGCCATGTTCAACATACTCTGACGTGTGTGTGCATGACACAGTGCGGCGGCGAGACCATCGGCCGCATCCTCCTGTGGTTCGGCGGGCAGCTTGAGCAAGGTTTTCACCATGTGCTGGACCTGCTCTTTATTCGCCGCGCCCGTTCCGACCACTGCCTGCTTGATTTGACGCGCGGTATATTCGGCCACAATCAATTTCCGGTTCACGCACGCAACCACCGCAGCACCGCGAGCCTGTCCTAATTTCAACGCAGAGCCCGCGCTTTTCGCCATAAACACTTCTTCGACGGCGACCTCGGAAGGCCCGTAGCTATCGATGATTTCGGAAATATTGTCGAAGATGATTTTAAGACGATCGGCCAGCGCGATCACGGGGAGGCGAATCACCCCACTGGCAACGTATTCGTGCCGGAGGCCACCGCTGTTGCGATCGTTTACGCGAATGATACCGAAGCCGGTTTTGCGCGAGCCGGGATCAATACCGAGAATGAGAGTCATGCAATCAGCCGTGTGGAGGTTTGGGTATTATGGCCATGATTGTACGGATTTGACCACCCGTAGGGCGAACCTCTGCGCTCCCGCCTCTCTGCTTAAATCGCGAAATAAAAAGGGCAGATACAGGGATCTGCCCTACGGCATGCATACATTGATCAGCCGAGCTGCTCCATGACTTCGGCGGAAATATCCGCGTTGCTATAGACGTTCTGCACATCATCGAGATCTTCGAGCGCATCGATTAAACCGAGTACGGTTTCGGCGGCATCCTTATCGAGAGGAACTTGCAGCGACGCTAACATCGTCACCTCGGAAGCGACAGGTTTTAGCCCCGCTTTAACCATCGCATCCTTGATAGCGCCTACGGCTTCCCACGGCGTTAACACTTCGATCGAGCCATCGTCATGCGTGATGACATCGTCGGCACCCGCCTCGAGCGTGGCTTCCATCACTTTATCTTCATCGGCGCCCGCTTCGAAAATAATCTGGCCTTTGCGCGTAAATAAATACGCCACCGAACCGTCGGTGCCGAGGTTGCCGCCGCGCTTTGAGAAAGCGTGACGTATTTCGGCCACTGTGCGGTTACGGTTATCGGTCATGGCTTCGATAAGAACTGCCACACCGCCAGGTGCGTAACCCTCGTACGTCAACTCCTCGACGTTATCGGCTTCGCTGGTGCCGGCGCCGCGCGCGATGGCGCGATCGATGGTGTCGCGCGTCATGTTCGCGGCCAGCGCTTTATCGACGGCGGCACGCAGACGTGGATTGTCGGCGGGCTCCGGCCCACCCAATTTCGCCGCGATCGTCAGTTCGCGAATGACTTTAGTGAAAACCGCGCTGCGCTTTGAATCCTGGCGCGCCTTGCGATGCTGGATATTTGCCCACTTGGAATGTCCGGCCATAAAAATCACCCAATCAATTTGTCTGATACGCTGATGCAGCGTTGCGAGGCTGCCTGCGGTGCTCATTTATCTCTGTATAAACTGCTCTGCTATTCATAAGTGCGTTCTGTTGGCAACCTCGCGCCTTGCCTAAGCGCATCATCCAAACCGCCTGGATGATTTTTAAATTTATTCCTCGCTCTTGCGCAAGCGAATATTCAATTCGCGCAATTGCGCCGCATCGACCGCGCCCGGTGCATCGGTCATCAGGCATGCGGCAGTCTGTGTTTTCGGGAATGCGATGACGTCGCGGATCGATTTCGCCGCCGTCATCAGCATGACGAGACGATCGAGTCCGAACGCGAGACCTCCATGCGGAGGCGCACCATACTTCAAGGCGTCGAGCAGGAAGCCGAATTTTTCTTCCTGCTCTTCTGCACCGATGCCGAGAATGCGGAATATCGCTTCCTGCATATCGCGGCTGTGAATACGAATCGAGCCGCCACCCAATTCGGTGCCGTTCAATACCATGTCGTACGCATTGGAAAGCGCCGCCGCCGGATCCTTTTCGACATCTTCGACCGAGCCGAGCGGTGAAGTAAACGGATGGTGACACGCGCTCAGGCGACCCTCGCTGTCTTCTTCGAACATCGGGAAATCGACAACCCACAACGGCGCCCACGGGTGCGTGTGCAGCTGCAAATCTTCGCCGAGTTTGACGCGCAATGCACCGAGCGCATCGGCAACGATTTTTTTCCTGTCGGCACCGAAGAAAATAATATCGCCATCGACTGCATTGAGACGTTTCAATAAATCGAAGGTGACGCTCTCGCCGAGGAATTTAATGATCGGCGATTGCAGGCCTTCGACGCCTTTGGCAATTTCGTTGACCTTGATCCACGCCAGACCTTTGGCGCCGTAATTCGAAACGAAGCCGGTGTAATCGTCGATCTGTTTGCGCGTCAGTTTCAAACCGCCGCCCGGCACTTTGAGCGCAGCAACGCGGCCCTTTTTGTCGTTCGCCGGACCGCTGAATACCTTGAAATCGACCTGCTTCATCAAATCGCAAACACTGACGATTTCGAGCGGAATACGCAGATCGGGTTTATCCGAACCGAAACGGTCCATCGCCTCCGCATATTTCATGCGCGGAAATGTGCCGAGATCGACACCCAGTACGGTATTGAACAGATCGCGAATCATGCCTTCGGTGATCTGCATGATGTCTTCAGCGCTCAGGAAGGATGTTTCGATGTCGATCTGCGTGAATTCGGGCTGGCGATCGGCGCGCAAATCTTCGTCGCGAAAACATTTGGCGATTTGATAATAGCGATCGAAGCCGGACACCATCAGCAATTGCTTGAACAATTGCGGCGATTGCGGCAGCGCGAAGAATTTGCCGTTGTGCGTGCGGCTCGGCACCAGATAATCGCGCGCGCCTTCCGGCGTTGCCCGCGTGAGAATCGGCGTTTCGAGATCGAGGAAACCCTGCGCATCGAGATAGCTGCGCAGCGTCGAGGTGATGCGCGCGCGCAGCTTCAAACGCTCCTGCATTTCGGGACGACGCAGATCGAGATAGCGGTAACGCAGGCGCACTTCCTCGCCGACCGAATGATGCTCGTCGAGCGGGAATGGCGGTGTCGCCGCAGCGTTATAAATTTCGAGTTCCTTGCCGAGCACTTCGATGGTGCCGGTCGGCATATTTGCATTGACGGTATTCGCTGCGCGCGCGCGGACGCGGCCGACAACTTTTATCACGTATTCGCTGCGCACCTGATCGGCGCGCTGAAAATGTTCGCCGACATCGGGATCGAACACGACCTGCACGATGCCTTCACGATCGCGCACATCGAGGAAAATAACGCCGCCATGATCGCGACGACGGTCAACCCAACCACAGAGGGTGACGACTTGATCGATATGATCGTTGCGAAGCGTTCCGCAATAATGGCTGCGAGTAGTCAAAATACTTTTCCTTCAATATGAAATGCGATTGGCCGGCTCGGCCAATCAGCAAATTAACGTTTTATTACCGCTCAGGTTTAACTACGTGCCCGAACCTGAAGGAGCCGGTGCGGGTGACGCTGCTGCCGGGGCGGGCGCGCTCGCCGTGCTTCCACCCTCTCCGCCCGACCCGCTGCTTTCGCCCACGACATTCTTTTTGCTGCCCGATTTGAAATCGGTTTCGTACCAGCCGCCACCTTTCAAACGAAACCCTGCTGCCGATACCTGTTTGCGCAATGCCGACGCATTGCATTTCGGGCACACCACCAAAGGCTCATCGCTAATTTTCTGCAGTGCCTCCAGCTCGTGCTGACAGGCCTCACAACGGTATTCATAAATAGGCATACGATCCAACTCCGAACATCGGCCTCGAAACGAGGCCCCTTGAGCCAAATACTCGATAGGGAAAGCGCACGCGAGGGCGCGCGATTATACCCGATGCTCCAGGCATCAGTAACCGGGATACGTGGGGGCAGGCGGTGAAATATCAACGAAACAACGCTGGATGGAGCCTGCGAAGAAAGAGCAGAAGTGTCGAAGAAAGAAGGTGCGAGAGAGATGTGGGGAGGCAGAAAAACACCGGAGCAGGAGCGCTCCGGTGCCAGACAGGGATCGAGACTTACGCCTCGACGAATGCCTTGAGTTTTTTCAGCGGACGCACTTTAACTGCGATGCTGGCCGGCTTGGCTTTGAACGTGGTTTCTTCGCCGGTAAACGGATTGATACCTTTGCGAGCTTTACGCGCGGGCTTCTTGACGGTGGTGATTTTCAACAGGCCCGGCAGAGTGAATTCGCCGAGGCCTTTTTTGCCGATACTACGTGCAACGAGCGATTCGAGTTCGTCGAACACCGCGGAGACCTGCTTGCGGTTCAGCTCGGTAGCTTCAGCGATAGCGACCAGAACTTGGCTTTTCGAGAGTTTGGTGGTGACTGCGGCTGTTGATTTCTTCGGTGCTGCAGCTACTACCTTTTTCTTGGCAGCGGTTTTTTTCGGGGCCGCCTTGGCAGCAGCTTTTTTCTTTGGAGCAGCTTTTTTAATTGCCATCATCAGGTTCCTGTCGTGACGAAGAATAAACGGGGTTTGACACTCCTAACGACACTACCGCGGTGCGCAAAACACTCGTTTTACCGGGGAATTTGCACATCGCTGCAAATGTCTGTGCACGGTATAGACGAATTGAATCTGCAATACAAGCACTTTTTGGGTTTTGGATTGAAAAAATGGCGGTTTTTCAGTGTTTTTTGACTTGCGGTGTGGAAAGAGGCTTCTTTTCACGTGCGGTTTCATCGTGCCGCATCGAATCACAGGGCCGAAATGCATTTTCCTTTCAGGTTAAAAAACAGCGGAAATCTGCTCGACTACGTACTTCTCGACCACGTACTTCGCGATCGGCAACGAGGATGTCGCCGCCGGCGATGGCGCATTGCATACATGCAGAGCGCGCTCGCTACGAACAAAAATAAAATCATTCAACAATCGCCCCGCGCTATCGATCGCCTGCGCGCGAATTCCAGGGGGATGCGCGACGAAATCCCCCAACGTCAACTGCGGACAATATTTCTGCGCTTCATGTAAATAGGCGACAGGTGAAAGACTATTGCGAATCTCGCGCAGACCCTGCGCCCAATATTGTGGCAACAAACGCCAGAAACCCGGGAAGCTCGCCATCTCGCAGAGATCGCGGAAATCGAATTGCGTATTCCGGTACGCTTCACGCCCCGGCGCCAGTATTGCATTCGGCCCGATAGTGATTCCGCCGTCGATCATGCGGGTGAGATGAATACCGAGAAACGGCAGCGCCGGATCTGGCACCGGATAAATATGGTGCGATATCGCAACCGGAGACGCCGGCTTCAGTCGAAAATATTCACCGCGAAACGGAAGGATGCGAAAATCCGCGCGCAATCCCTGCATGCTCACCAGCCGATCGGCCATCACCCCCGCACACACAATCAGATACTGCGCGTGAAATTCTCCCGCCGTGGCCGAAACCGTTATTTCAGCCGGCTTTTCCTGCAGCGCGAGCACTTCCGCATCGAACCGCATTTCACCGCCAGCAGCGACGAACAAATCGAGCAGCTTCTGGCAAATCGCCGCGTAATCGGTCATTCCAGTCGTGCGAATACGCAATGCACCCAGACCCGAAATCATCGGCTCGATTCCACTCAGCTGCTCCGCATTCAACGCTTCGCATGCGATTCCATTCTGCGCGCAGCGCATTTCAAGTTCGCACAAACGCTCGTGCTCCAGCTTATTCGTCGCTACCAGCAATTTTCCGCAGCGTTCGGCCGGCAGATCATGCTCGCGGCAAAACGCATACGTAGCCGCTGCGCCGGCTTTGCAGAATCGAGCTTTTAAACTGCCGGGGGCGTAGTAAACGCCGGCATGCACAACACCGCTGTTGTGCCCTGTCTGATGTGCAGCGCAGTGCGATTCCTTTTCGAGAAGAAGAACGGAGCGATCGGGATAGGTTTGCTGCAACTGCCGCGCTGTCGCCGCTCCGACGATACCGCCGCCGATGACGATAAAATCGTAACGCATGCGATGTTAATCAGCCGCAGGATGAAGGCCGGCCGGAGCCAGCAGCTTTTCGAATTCGACCACGCGGCTGCGTAATGCATCTTCCTTATAGGGACGGGCAGTCACCGCGCCCCACACCGGTTTCGGCCACGCCGGATCGTCGCGATAGCGCGCGATGATGTGCACATGCAACTGCGGCACGATATTGCCGAGCGCGGCAACGTTCATTTTGTCGGCGCGAAAATGCCCCGCCAGCACTGAACTGACTTGCGCAATTTCATCGAGCAGCTGCTGCTGATCGAGTCGCGACAATTCGAACAGCTCGACAGCTTCCTCGCGCCGCGGCACCAGCACCAGCCACGGATAGTTTGCATCGTTCATCAGCAGCACGCGGCAAAGCGGCAAATCGCCGAGCGTGATGCAGTCTTTTGCCAATTGCGTATGCAACGTAAACATGGGCACCTTTCTCCGTGGCGCAATTCAATCGTAAAATGCGCGCTCATTTCGATTATTGGAATCCACAACCGCCATGCGCGCAAGTCAATTTCTGCTCTCCACGCTCAAAGAAACGCCCGCCGACGCCGAGGTAATCAGTCATAAACTGATGCTGCGCGCGGGTCTTATCCGCCGTCTCGCGTCGGGCTTATACACGTGGTTGCCGCTCGGCTTGCGCGTATTGCGTCGCGTCGAAACCATCGTGCGTGAGGAAATGGACAGATCCGGCGCGCAGGAGGTACTGATGCCCGTGGTGCAGCCGGCCGAATTATGGGAAGAGTCGGGACGGTGGGTGCAATACGGCCCCGAACTCGCGCGCCTGAGCGATCGACACGACCGCCCCTTCTGTCTCGGCCCCACGCACGAAGAAGTCATCACCGATCTGATTCGCAACGAAATCAAAAGCTACAAGCAGTTGCCCGCAAATTTTTATCAGATTCAAACCAAATTTCGCGACGAAGTGCGCCCGCGTTTCGGTGTGATGCGCGCGCGTGAGTTCGTGATGAAGGATGCGTATTCGTTCCACAACGATCAGGCTTCGCTGCAGGAAACTTACGATGTCATGCATCGTACCTACTGCAATATCTTTACGCGTCTGGGTTTGAATTTCCGTCCCGTGCTCGCCGATACGGGTTCGATCGGCGGCACCGGTTCGCATGAATTTCACGTACTGGCCAATTCGGGCGAAGACGATATCGCGTTTTCCAACAGCAGCGATTATGCCGCGAATGTGGAAATGGCCGAGGCGATGGCGCCAGGCGGAACCCGCCCTGCAGCAACGCAGGCGATGCGGAAAGTGGCAACGCCAAATACGCACACAATCGAAGAAGTCAGTGCGTATTTGAAAGTCGATGCAAAACAGACGGTGAAAACGCTCGTTGTCGTCGGCGCCGAAGAAGAAGGCAAACCGACACCGCTCGTCGCGCTCGTGTTGCGTGGCGATCACACCCTCAACGAAATCAAGGCCGAGAAAATTCCAGGCGTCGGCAAACCGCTGCAATTCGCGAGCGATGCACAGATCGAACAAGTCATCGGTTGCAAGCCCGGCTCGATCGGGCCGGTCGGTTTAAAAATCGAAATCATCGTCGATCGCGCGGCTGCGTATCTCGCCGATTTCGTCAGCGGCGCCAATGACGACGGTCATCATCTGACGGGCGTAAACTGGGATCGCGATGTGGCGCCCGGGCACGTCGCCGATATTCGCAACGTCGTCGAAGGCGATCCGAGTCCTGACGGTCGGGGCACGCTGCAGATCAAACGCGGCATCGAAGTCGGCCATATTTTCCAGCTCGGCACGAAATACTCGGCCGCGCTCAAGGCGACGGTATTAAATGAGGAGGGTCGTGATCAGGTGATGATCATGGGCTGTTATGGCATCGGCGTGAGCCGCGTGGTCGCTGCAGCCATCGAACAGAATCACGACGACAACGGCATTATCTGGCCCGATGCGATCGCGCCGTTCCAGATCGCCATCGTACCGCTCAACGCACAAAAATCCGAAAACGTTCGCACACAATCTGAACAGCTTTACAGCCGCCTGCAGAGCATGGGCTATGCTGTGTTACTGGACGACCGCAACGAGCGCCCCGGTGTAAAGTTCGCAGATATCGATCTGATCGGTATTCCGCACCGCTTCGTGATCGGCGATCGCAGTCTCGCGGAAGGCAGGATCGAGTACAAAAACCGGCGCGAACCGGAAGCGCGCGAAATTGTGTTAAGCGATATCGATGCGTTTCTACAACAAAATATTTCGCTTCGCTAATGCTCTGCATTGGCGCCAATTGTCTCCCCTTTTAATTAAAGGGGGGAATAACTCCCAGCATTGTTTCGCAGCCTGTGCACTTGCCCTAACACTTTCTCTTAGCTCCACGCATGCTAACGCCGCCGGCATGCCGCGCGACGAACAAGAACGCGCGGAAATGCGCGACTTCTTGAAGAATGCCATCAGGAAATCCGATAGCTTTGCCGATCGTTTCGATGCCGAGGTGTGGCTGCTCGATATGTCGACGCGGCTCGCCAAATTCATGCCCGATCCCGAAGAGCGTTTGGAATTATTGCGTGCCGTGCATCGCGAAGCGCGCCGCGCGGAATTAAAGCCTGATCTCGTGCTGGCATTGATTCAAGTGGAAAGCCGCTTCGATCGCTATGCAGTTTCGCGTGCGGGCGCGCAGGGGCTCATGCAGGTGATGCCATTCTGGAAGCGTGATATCGGTCACCCCGACGATAACCTCACCAATCCCGACACCAATCTGTGGTATGGCTGTCAGATCCTGAAATTCTACATGCGCAAGGAAAATGGCAACTGGATGCAGGCGCTCGCGCGCTACAACGGCAGCTACGGAAAATTATGGTATCCGGCGAAGGTGATGGATGCGTGGCGCGATCGCTGGTATGCGGGCGATTTATAGAGAGCTTTTCGTTACAGCAATCCCTTGTGCAAACCGCCGGGGTTTAGAGCAACCCAAAGTCGCGCAGGGTATTTTGTAATTTATCCTTGTCGACCGGCTTGCGGATAAAATCGAGCGCGCCAAGCTTGAGTACGCGGTCGCGCGCATCCGGCTGGATATCCGCTGAAATCACGATGACGACGGATTTCAATCCTTCCGCCTTCACCTGTTCCAGCACCTGATAGCCATCCATTTCCGGCATGGTGAGATCGAGAAATACCATCTCGCCCTTGCCGGCGCGAATGGCCTCCAGACCCTGCACACCATTTTCGGCGAATGTCACCTCGACATCCCAGCCTTCCGGCAGCGCGCGCATTACCTGCTTACGCGCCATATTGGAGTCATCGCAAATCAGCAGCGGAATCGACATCGGTAAAAAACGCTCAGTCCCGTTATCTCCAAACCCTGACTATTCAGCTCGGGTTATCGGCAAAACTGAAATCAGTATAGATGGCGACGGCAAGTTTGCCTCTTTCACACCGGCGCGCCGCATGCACATCGACGATGTCTGCTGGCTTCAGCGCAGGTTGTGCAGGTCAGATAGGCAAGTGTCAGGAAGTCGCGACGGCGTCCGCGACGAACAATTCGCCCGAGGTTCCATTATCGCGGTTCCAGCGCTCGAGAATTCCCGCCAGATACTGGGCCTGACCATGCAGCGCATGCAGCTCGTCAATGCTGTCACGCTGACCCGAAAATACGGGCAGTTTCCTCAGCTCGGTCACAAGCGGGTGCTCGGGCTGATCCATGCGCAGCACTTCGAGTCGCCAGCGAATGCTGTGCACGACCGTGCGATAAAACAGTAACTTCGTCGACAGCTTGATCTGCGCGAAATTATCGATGTCGCCGAATGCCTTGAAGTCGCAGGCGAACAACAATGCGCTGCGATCATCCGAGGCGGCGACCGTGGCCTTGCGCTGGTGATCGCACAGTTGTGCGAGGTCGCCGAATAACTCACCGGGCGTAATGGAATTGATCGCCTGCGCGGGATCGACCTGATCGCGATACACGATCAATTTGCCCTTGATGAGAAAATACAGCCAGGTGCCTTTCTGGCCACGACGCATGATGGTTTCGCCGGGGGCCAGCTCCACCAGACAGGAATAGGTCAACAGCAACTGCAGCTGCGCTTCGTCGCGCAGACGCAGCTCCTTGAAGAACGGAATACGCGTCAGCAGCAAGGTGAGTTCGCTGTTGGGGACCTGTCGGATTTCTTTGATATTCATCGCTTACTTCTTAGAGCGCGCCGCGCCTGCTTCTCAGGTTCATTGCTAAAAAGCGCAAAGCACTGATTGGATGAGGCAGCGATATTCATCGCCGCTTCTGCAAATGTAGACGCAATTCACGCGAATCGGAACCCGCTTTTACGGATTCACATCACAGACCGCAAATTCGCTGAATGAATAATCATGGTCTATCTTTATCGCCCATAAGTTCAACGGGATGCATCGCTTCGAGCCATGCGATGCAGTGTGATTTTCGGCTGTAATAACAAGGCCAGCAGCCGAGCTTGTCAGGGTGGAATGTGTCTATCATGAAATCAATTCACGCATATCTGATCAGTGTCGTACTGCTAATAAACTCCGTGTTTGCACAGGCGCAAAATGGCGATCTGAGCCTCAATGGCATCGCCGCGTTCGAGCAGTTGCGCAAGGAGTATTACATCGGTGCTCTTTATCTGGGCTGGCCGGGCCACGATCAGGCCACCATCAACAATATGCCGGGCAAGAAGCGCATGGCGATTCACATCACGGCCGATCGCTGGCCGGCGCTGCGTTTCGCGCAGATGTGGAACCAGGCCATCACCATCAACAATCCCAGCGCCTTCATCAATGCCAATGCGCTCGACATTCTTTCCTTTACCAGTCTGCCCAAGGGGGACCTGGTCGAGGGCGATCGTCTGATCATCGAACTGGCCACCAACAACACGACGGTCGTGTCGCTGAACGGCGTCACCGCGCTGCGAACCGGCAGCCCCGCCCTCTTCACCATGCTGGTCAATGCATGGATCGGCGCGCGTCCGCCCACCTCGGAATTCAAGCGTGACATTCTCGATCTGCCGAAAACCCAGGCGGGTAACGATCTGGTCGCCCGCTTCGAAAATGTGAAGCCTAACGACGCTCGCAAGAAAGTCATTGCCGGCTGGGGTTTTAAAGTTGATTCCGAAACTGCGGCGGCACCAGCCGTGGCCACCGTAACCGCCCCGGCTGCAGCGCCAGCCGCCGCGCCTGCACCCGCGGCGAAAAAACCGGAGGACACCAAACCGGCGGAAACCCGACCGGCAGTCGCGGCAAAACCGGCCGACCAGAAACCTGCTGAAACCAGACCTGTGGAACAGAAACCGGCTCCTGCGCCCGCCGTTGCCGCCGCGCCGGAACCGGTGAAACCGGCCCCCGCGCCTGCTGCGCCGCAACCCGATCCGGCGGCCCTGGCGGCGAAAGCGGCTCGCGAAAAGGCACAGGAAACCATGAATAACGAATACGCTGCCGTCGTGCGCAACAAGGTGCTGCGCAACATCGATTACCCCAAACGCGCAGTCAAAGACAATATCGAAGGCCTGGTGATGGCCCGTATCAAAGTGGACCGCAGCGGCGGGCTGAGCTCGGTGGAAATCGCCCAATCGGCTGACGACCTGCTCGACGCCGAAGCATTGCGCGCCGTGCGTAAAGCCGCGCCGTTCCAGAAGGCACCCGATGCTCTCGACGGCAACACGTTCGAGCTCATCGTTCCCATCGTCTTCAAGCTCTCGCAGTAGATTCCTCCTCCCCTACTGTCCGTCTCTTAAACACGACTCCTTCCTCCAGACATGCCGCCGGTCAGTTTCTCCGGCGGCGCTTCGTCTCGCATCTATACTGATTTCACGCCTCACCGAGATTTATTCCACGGCTGTAACAATGCATCCAATCACCCGCGATCCGATCAATCATTTATTTTCCGATTTGCAAGAATCAGACAAAATTCCGCATGCGGATTTAATTCTCTGCCATTTCTGCCATGCCGCCATCACCACGCGCCATGAAGAACTCGTTATAAGCGGCGGGCATCAGCACCGCTTCATCAATCCGACCGGCTACCAATTTCATATCGGCTGCTTCAGGCTCGCACCCGGCTGTGATATCAGCGGCCCCGCCACCGATGAGTTCACCTGGTTCAAAGACTATGTCTGGCAGATCGCACGCTGCAGCGATTGCGGCGAACATCTCGGCTGGCTGTATCAGAACGGTGAAGCCAATCAGTTTTTCGGCCTGATCATCGACAAACTGGTTCGCTACCAGGCGCAGTAAACGGCATCCCCTTTTATATTCACCCTGACGCTCGTCCTGCATTGACACGGATGTTCACCACTGGCATCGAGCCGACGGCGCACCGTATGATGGGCGCCGCTTTCGTTACGGCCTTCACTCGCGTATGACCACTCCCTATATCGTTCCGCATTGCGAACGCGAAATTGCCATCGTGTTTGCCGACGCACATATCGTCGTCATCGATAAGCCTCATGGCCTGCTTTCGGTTCCCGGGCGCGATCCGGCCAATCGCGATTGCGTGCCGTCGCGTTTACAAACTGATTTCGGTGAATTGCGCATCGTGCACCGTCTTGATCTCGACACATCGGGCCTGATGATTCTGGCGCGCGACGCCGACACGCATCGCCATCTCAACCGCCAGTTCGAACAGCGCTCGGTGGAAAAATATTACGAAGCGCTGGTGTGGGGATTGCCTGTCGAAGACGAAGGCAAAATCGATTTACCGATCATCGTCGACTGGCCCAATCGTCCGAAAAAAATCGTCGATTACGAAAATGGCAAATCGGCGCAAACGCTTTATCGTGTGATGTCGCGCGATGCGGGAAAAAATATCGCACGTGTCGAGTTGAAACCGATCACGGGGCGTTCGCATCAATTGCGCGTACACCTCGCCGAAATCGGCCATCCGATTTTAGGCTGCCCCTTCTATGCGCATGAACAGGCGCGCAATGCGTATTCACGCTTAACGCTGCATGCGCGCGAACTCGAACTCACCCACCCCGCTACCGGCGAAAAAATGCGTTTTCGCGCCGCTGTCCCTTTCTGATCACATCGTACCTTTTTGATCGCAGCTCGCATTACAAACGCAGTGCTTGCCATTGTGCGATCAGCGTTAGAGACTAGGCGCGACACAGATATACATAAATACATGGCGAATGAGAAAACCGCTGTGGTGACTTGCGAACAATTCAACGATGAAACGCTGCTGGTCGCGCAACCGAATCGCTCGGCGAGCTGGCGATTCAATAAATTCATCATTCTCGCGTTTGCGAGCTGGTGGACGCTTATCGCAAGTTTCTTCGTACTCAAGGGATTGTGGCCTATCATCCCTTTCGCCGGCCTCGAAGTCGGCGGCCTCGCGCTCGCGCTTTATTATGTCTGCTGGAAACTGCAGCAACGCCACGTAGTAAAATTTCGCGGCGCAAAAATCACCTTGCAGAAAGGTGCATACCGGCCCTGCTTCTCCTGGCATTTTCCGCGCGATGCCGTTTCGCTATCGGTGGAAATACAGCCTCACCCGTGGGACCCGCTCAAAATATTTCTCTGCAATCGAGAACAGTCAGTTCCTGTCGGCAATTTTTTAAACAGGGACGACAGTAAAAAATTATTGAATCTGTTACGCGATCAGGGTTTGTGTGTGAAAAACTTCAGCGAGCTGAGTCAGCTCGATTTGTGAGAAAAATATTGAGCCGCATCCCGAGAAGAGAGTTTATTCACTAAAAAATTCGATACGCCCCAGCCGATCGTAATCCGCCACATAAATTCCTTTTTGTAACGGCCCCGCCTTACCCAGCGCACCGGTAATCAATACCTGCCCCGGCTGAATCGTCCAGCCGCTCGCAACGGAGCGATTGACGAGAAACAACAATGCCTGCCACTGATCGCCTAGCGCATCGCGACCGCTGCCCTGCGTAACGACTTCACCATCGCGATACAGCGTAACCGATACCGAGTTCGGATCGATTACCGTCGGCGAACGACCGGGCCCCGCAATAAAATGTTTTGCACCGGCATTACTCGCGATGATATCGACACCGGTAAATTTTTTATCGCCGCCCGCGTGACTCAAATCCGGCAACTCGATCACCGGCATCATTTCGCTGACAACCGCTTTCAGCGCATTCACATCCGCGAGCGGATACTGAATGCGTTCATTGAAACGATAACCGATCTCCACTTCGACGATGGCTTTGCGGTAATCGCGCATTTTCACGTGATAGCCGTCCTCGGCTTTTTTGAGCTGACTGCCTCCGGGCAGCACACCGGCGATGGGCTCGCTGATACCGAATTGCTGCTGCCCCGCCGCGCTCGTGAGTCCAGCTTTAAATCCCTCCGGCGCGCGCGACAGCGGCACCTCGTGCAAGGCGTTGTATTGAATGCGATAGGCCGCTTCAGTGGTCAGCTCTTTGCCAAACCGCTCGCTGAGCAGCGGCACTGGCTCACTGTTCACCCATGCTTGAGTAATACGCTTGCTGCCCTCGGGAACGGGATCGATGACCGTCGCGCACCCAGACAGGAGCAAAGCTATCGCGGTGATATGGGACAGTGTTGCAAGCGGCAGCGTTACGGAGGAAAGCATGCGCATGGTGGTTCCTTAGCGAAATCAACGAGATTTGAACGGGCCACAGCATAGCCGATCCTGTCGCTATCTACGTATGCTCGCCCGCCGCGGACTCGGGTACACTATGCCACCTTGAAAACACGCCCCCAGAAAAATCAGCACGCCCTATCGATACCGCAAGCCCAGAGAATCGCATGTCCGCCAGCTCCCCGAACTCCAATTCCCGCAAAGTCGGCTTTGTCAGCCTCGGTTGTCCGAAAGCCCTGGTCGACTCGGAACGTATCCTCACGCAACTGAAGCTCGAAGGTTACGACGTGGTGCCGACGTATCAGGACGCCGATGTCGTCGTCGTGAATACCTGCGGTTTTATCGATAGCGCGAAACAGGAATCGCTCGATGCGATCGGCGAAGCGCTCAAGGAAAACGGGCGCGTGATCGTCACGGGTTGCATGGGCTCAGGCGCCGATGCCGAAAAAATTAAAGAAGTGCATCCGCAAATTCTGTCGATCTCGGGTGCCGCGCAATACGAACCGGTGATGCAGGCGGTACACGAATATTTACCGCCGGCGAAAGAACACAACCCGTTAATCGATTTAGTCCCACCGCAGGGCATCAAATTAACACCGCGTCATTACGCGTATTTAAAAATTTCCGAAGGCTGCAATCATCGCTGCACGTTCTGCATCATTCCGTCGATGCGCGGCGACTTGGTCAGCCGGCCCATCGGCGATGTGATGGATGAAGCCGAGCGGTTGGTGAAAGCCGGCGTGCGTGAAATTCTGGTCATTTCGCAAGACACGAGTGCGTATGGTGTCGATACCAAATACCGCACAGGCTTCTGGAATGGCCAACCGATTAAAACGCGCATGCAGGAATTGTGTGAGGCGCTCGGTGAGCTCGGCGTGTGGGTGCGCCTGCATTATGTGTATCCGTATCCGCATGTCGACAATGTGATTCCATTGATGGCGGAAGGAAAAATCCTGCCGTATCTGGATATTCCATTTCAGCATGCAAGCCCGCGCATTCTGCAATTAATGAAACGCCCCGCACATCAGGAAAAAACGCTCGAACGTATCAAACGCTGGCGCGAGCAATGTCCTGAATTAACCCTGCGTTCGACCTTCGTCGTCGGCTTCCCCGGCGAAACCGAAGAAGACTTTCAAATGCTGCTCGACTGGCTGGAAGAAGCGCAGCTCGATCGCGTCGGTTGCTTTGAATATTCACCTGTCGAAGGCGCCACCGCTAACGATCTGCCCGACCACGTACCCGATCACATCAAAAAAGATCGCTACGAGCGTTTCATGGCTGTGCAGCAAAAAATTTCCGCGGCGCGTTTGAAAAAGAAAATCGGCACGCTGATCGAAGTGCTGGTCGATGAAGTGGTCGAGGAAGGGGCGGTCGCGCGTTCATGGGCCGATGCACCGGAAATCGATGGTCGCGTATTTATCGATCGCGAATATCTCGACGGTTTCGAAAATTTACAGCCCGGCGATACGCTGGTGGTCGAAGTCATCGATTCCGATGAATACGATTTGTGGGGCGTTCCCGCCGCCCTCTAAGCTTCCCCTCTCCCCAAATGGGAGAGGGAATTGCTCAGAGAAATGAATGAATATCATCTTAATTGAACCACACGATTACCTTAGCGATGATCGTGTGCGCTTGAGCGATGAGCGCGCACAGCATATTCGCGAAATTCTCGGCGCTGAAAAAAACAGGATTTTAAAAGTAGGCAACCTCAACGGCCTGCTCGGCAGCGGCGAAGTTTTGCATATCGACGAGAACGCGATTGAGCTGAATGTAAAACTCGATCGCGAACCGCCGCCCAAATTGCCGCTCACCATTATTCTCGCGCTGCCGCGACCGAAAATGCTGCGGCGTATTTTACGCACTGTTGCCGAACTCGGCGTGCGCGAACTCATTCTCGTCAACAGTGCCAAAGTCGAAAAAAGTTACTGGCAGACACCTGCGCTCGATGCGGAAACTATTCGCGGTTATTTTATCGATGGTCTGCAGCAGTCCGGCGATACGGTATTGCCGTCGATTCGATTCGAAAAGTTATTCAAACCTTTCGTCGAGGATCGTTTACCTGCGCTATTGAAAAACTCAAACGGAATCGTCGCACACCCGGGTACCGCCGAAACCTGTCCCGTTGCGTTCAATCAGGATTGCGTGCTCGCGATTGGGCCCGAGGGCGGATTCACTCAATATGAAGTCGATAAATTGATTCAAGCTGGAATGCGCAGCGTGCATCTCGGTACACGAATCCTGCGCGTCGAAAATGCGCTGACGACGTTGATTGCGCGGCTATTTATCTAACCCACATCCCTGCTATCTAAACAAACACCGGTACCGCCCAGACCGCAATAACCGCCGGGATTTTTTGCCAGATATTGCTGGTGATACTCTTCGGCGTAATAAAATTCCGGCACATCCAGAATTTCAGTCGTTATCGCGGGGAAGCCTGCATCATGCAGTGCCTGTTGAAATTCGCTTTGCGTTGCCAGTGCCAATGCTTTCTGCGCGGGCGAATAACAATAAATGCCCGAACGATATTGCGTGCCGATATCGTTGCCCTGACGAAACCCCTGCGTCGGGTTATGGCTTTCCCAAAACACCTTGAGTAATTCTTCATAAGTGATTTGCTGCGGATCGAAAACCACGAGCACGACTTCGTTATGGCCCGTCTGCCCCGAGCACACTTCTTCATACGCCGGATTGGGCGTAAAACCCGCTGCATAACCCACCGCCGTCGTATAAACGCCGGGCTGCTGCCAGAAGCGTCGTTCCGCGCCCCAAAAACAACCGAGCCCAAACATCGCCTGCTCCATTCCATCAGGAAATGGTGGTGTCAATGTCGTGCCGGAAACGTAATGCCTTGCGGGTACCGGCATTTTTTGTGCGCGTCCCGGCAATGCCTGTTCGGGGGCCGGCATCGTCAACTTATGTTGTCGTGCATTGAACCAGTTCATGGCGATCTCCGGAAATTAATGATGTCGCACCGATAAAGTTTCGGCACGCATCGATATTATTTTGCTGCGGCTGACGGCTCGGCGATACGCACGAGCTGGCTTTCCGCAATCGCATCGGGCGGATTCATGACAACGCGATCATCCGCCGTAAGGCCGGCGAGGACTTCCACCTCGGTGCCATAGTCGCGCCCGAGCTGAATCGGTTGCAGATGGATTTTCTGCTGCGCATCGACCGTGGCTACCTGCAATCCTTCCTTGCGGAAAATCAATGTGTTGATGGGCAGACGCAGGGTCGGTTGTGCCGCGAGTTTCAGATTCACGTGCGCGTAGGCGCCGGGCAATAATTTTGCCGATGAATTATCCACTTCGATTTCGGCTCGCAGGGTGCGCGTTTCGTTATCGATGGCATCGGCGCTGCGCACCAGTTTTCCCGTGAAACGCTGTCCGGGACGTTCGGCAAATTCGAGCGACGCTTCCAGTCCCGCTTTAATCTGAGCTGCATAAACTTGTGGCACTTGAATGTATACACGCAACTTTTCATCGGCGACGATATGAAATAACTCGGCGCCGGACGCCGCGCTGACCAGCGCGCCGATATCGACATTGCGTGCAGTGATCACGCCGTCGAACGGTGCGACGATGCGTTTGAACCCCTGCAATTCGCGCAGTCTTTTGACGTTGGCCTGCGCCGAATCGCGCAATGCCTCTCTCGCCGCAGCCTCGCCAGTTTTTTCATCCACTTCCTGTTGCGATACGGCATCGACACTGCGCTGTTCGAGCCAGCGCTCGGCGGTACTGCGCGCAAGTGTGGCATTGGCCGTTGCCGTCGCCAGTTCGGCCTGCGCCTGCAGCAACTGCTGATCGATTTCCGGCGCATCGATTTCCGCGAGCAATTCTCCTTTCTTCACGCGCGTGCCGATATCGACTTTCCAGCTTTTCAGATAGCCACTCGTGCGCGCATAGATAGGCGCATCGGCAAAAGCGCGCACGTCGCCCGGCAACGTTAATTCCTCGCCGCTCGTCTGCAGCGCGGGCCTGATGGTCATCACCACGGCCGCTGCACTTTCCTCGACGCGTTGCTGCAGGGCGCGATCATTCTTGACGCGCTTGCCGATACCGATCAGCACAACCGCGACGACGATTATCGAAATGACGAGCAGCCACCGGCGCTGCGATGGTTTCAGCGAAAACTCGCCGGCAGACGTGCGTTCGGAATTTTTATCGACCATTACTGACTCTCCGCCGGATGTTGCCGGCGCACATACAGACTACGAAACACCACAGGCACAAAAAATAAAGTTGCTACGGTGGCACTCAGCAAACCGCCGATGACCGCGCGCCCCAGCGGTGCATTCTGCTCGCCACCCTCGCCGAGGCCCAGCGCCATCGGCACCATGCCGATAATCATTGCCAGCGCCGTCATCAGCACCGGGCGGAAACGCGAAAATCCTGCATCGATCGCCGCCTGCACGGCGTTGCCGGTTGCTTGAAAACGTTCGCGCGCAAAACTCACCACGAGAATACTGTTAGCCGTCGCCACGCCCATGCACATGATGGCGCCCGTCAGCGCGGGCACGCTCAGACGTGTGTGCGTGATAAAAAGCATCCACACGATTCCTGCAATCGCCGCTGGCAGTGCGGTGATGATGATGAAGGGATCGAGCCACGACTGGAAATTCACCACGATCAGCAGATACACCAGCACGATCGCAAACGCGAGACCGATATAAAGTCCCGTGAACGATGTCTGCATGGTTTTCATCTGGCCACGTGGAATCAATTGCACCCCCCTGGGCAAATGCTGCGACTGCTCAGCGACAATTTGCATGACTTCTTTCGAAACCGCAGCGAGATCGCGATCTTCCACCGCAGCAAAAATATCGATGACGGGCTGCGCGTTGTAATGCGTGACCACGCCGGGGGCCGAACCGCGACCGAAAGTGGCGAGCGTACCCAGCGTCTGCGGTGGCTTGTCGCTGCTGCCGCTAGTGATAGGCACATTGCGCAACGCATCGAGCGAGTCGAGCGCGTATTGCGGCATTTGCGTGTTGATGGAATACGACACGCCATTTTTAGGATTCAACCAGAACGCAGGCGCCGTTTGAAAACTGCCACTCATCGAAATCAATAGATCGGTGGCGACATCGCGCTGCGTCATGCCCGCCTGCTGCGCGCGGGTGCGATCGACATCGATCTGAATTTCGGGCAGGTCGAAGGTCTGATGAATACGCAAATCGACGATGCCTGGAATGCGACGGAATTTTTCCAGCAGCTGATTCGCCACTTCGCGATTGGCGGCCATATTGAAGCCGACGACCTGCACATCGATCGGCGCGGGCAAACCGAAATTCAGAATTTGCGAGACGATATCCGCCGGCAAAAAGGCAAATTGAACCCCGGGGAATCGTTCGGGCAGGCGCCGCCGCAGTTCGCGCACATAATCTGCGGTCGGGGTGTGGCCGTGCTTCAGCGAAATCAGGATATCGGCATCGCCGGAACCGATCGGCGCCGAATTACTGTACGACAAATTGATGCCGCTGACGGGCAGACCGACGTTCTGCACTACCGTGCTCAACTCATCGGCGGGAATCACTTCGCGAATCGCCTGCTCGACATCGTAGGCAATGCGCGCCGTTTCTTCGACGCGCGTGCCGGTATGCGCGCGCAGATGCAGTTTTATCTGGCCGGTATCGACGGACGGAAAGAAATCGCTGCCGAGCCACGGCCACAGCACGAGCAGCGACGCGATGATCAGCGCGAGAAAGCCCGCGACGAATACCCGCGTATGGCGCAAGGCCCACGCCAGCAGACGCAGATACTCGCTGCGAACCGCTTCGAAACGATTTTCAAAACTGTGCTGGATGCGCTGCAGCACGCCGCGGCTTTTTTCTGCCGTTTCGTGCGCAGCGACATGCGGCTTCAACAAATATTTCGCCATGGTCGGAACGAGCGTTCGCGACAGAATATACGAAGCCAGCATGGCGAAAACGACCGCCTGTGCCATGGGTACGAATAAATAACGCGACACGCCTTCGAGAAAAAACATCGGCACGAAAACGATGCAGATACACAGCGTCGAGACCAGCGCGGGTACGGCGATTTGTTGCGCACCGTCGAGAATGGCCTGCTCGACGGGTTTGCCCTGCTCCAGATGCGCATTGATATTTTCGATCGCGACCGTGGCATCGTCGACGAGAATACCCACCGCCAGCGCAAGTCCGCCCAGCGTCATGATATTGATCGTCTCGCCAAGCGCCGACAACGTAATAATGGAAGCGAGAATCGATAGCGGAATCGACAGCGTGATGATCAAGGTGCTGCGCCAGCTGCCGAGAAACAGCAGGATCATCAGCCCCGTCAATGCTGCCGCGATCACACCTTCGTGAATGACTGCCCCGATCGCGGCGCTCACGAACAGCGACTGATCGGCCAGTTCGCGAATTTTCAGATCGCCGGGCGCGCTGTCGCGAATCTGCGGCAGCAGGGATTTGATGCGATCGATAATATCGAGCGTCGATGTGTTGCCGGTTTTTTGAATCGTCATCAACACGGCGCGCTCGCCATCGACGCGCACCATGTTCACCTGCGGCATGTAACCGTCGCGCACGTAAGCCACATCGCGAATGTAAACGGTGGCGCCATTGACGGTCCTGATCGGCAGATCGTTGAGCGCAGCGACCTGTTCGGGGCTGCCATTGAGGCGCACGTTGTATTCGAATTCACCAATTTTCTGCGTGCCCGAAGGCAGGATTAAATTCTGCGCGGCGATCGCGTTCGTCACATCCTGCGCCGACAAACCGTGCGCCTGCAGCGCACGCGGATTCAGATCGACGATGATATTGCGCTGCCTGCCGCCGTAGGGATACGGAATCGATGCGCCCTGCACGGGCGCCAGTTGCAAACGCATGAACGAATTTCCGAAATCGAATATTTCCGCTTCGGTGAGCTTATCGCTCGACATCGCCAGCTGCAGAATCGGAACGCTCGACGCGTTATAGGTAATGATTAGCGGCGGCTGCGTGCCGGCCGGATACGAGCGCAGGGCCGACTGCGCGATCGCAGTGATCTGGCTCATGGCGAGATCGAGCTGCGCATGCGGGTGCATGAAGAATTTGACGATGGCGATGCCGCCGAGCGATTGCGATTCAATGTGCTCGATATCGTTGACGGTAATCGTCGCGGCGCGCTGAAAACCGACGGCTATGCGATTCGCCATTTCTTCCGCCGGCAAGCCGTTGTAATTCCAGATCACTGTAATAACGGGAATGTCGATCTTTGGAAAAATATCGGTAGGCGTACGCAGAATGGTCAGCGGACCCAGGATCAGCAGCAGCAACGCGAGAACGATAAATGTGTAAGGCCGCTGCAGGGCGACGCGAACGATCCACATGGGCAATCCTGGAATATTAAGGGCGAGAAACCGTGAGGCGGTGTGATTTTACCTGAGTTGCGCGCGAGGAAAAGCAAATGGCATTTATTTGCACAATTCGGGCAGTCGATTACACATCGTCTGCCATTATCGGAAATCAATGATGTGCAGTCACGATGCGCTGCAGTTCGGCTTCCAGGGCAGTGAACAATTTATGTATCTCTACCTGTAACGCTGCATCGGGGATGTGTTGCTGTAGCAGCAGCATTTTGAAATGTCGATCCACCGCGCGCGCGCGTTCGGTCAATTCATCGTATCCGAAAGTCGAACCCGAGCCCGCCAGATTATGCGTGCAGCCATGTAATTCGCGCAGCGCGTTCTCACTCCATTCATCGACGCTCCAGGCATTGCTCAAGGTATGCCACTGCCGCTGCAATAGCGTCAGGCGCGACGGCAATTCGTCGCGAAATTGTGCAGTGAGCGCGGCCATGCGTTCCGCGAATCGCGCTTCGGGAGTTTGTGGTGCCGCATTCCGTTTCTGGGCAGACGCCGACACAGTCTGCGCTGCTCTTGTACTGTCCGTCGTCATCCGCATCCAGATTCCGCGCAGCGTATCGGCGAGTGTCATCGGATCGAACGGCTTGGCAATCACATCGAGCGCACCGAGCGATTTGAAATGCGCAATCTCGGTGGGATGCGCTTTTGCGGTCATGAATATCGCCGGTGTATTTTTCAGCGCGGGAATTTCGCGCAAACGGCGCAGGGTCGTCGGCCCATCCATCTGCGGCATCATCACATCGAGCAGAATGAGATCGACCGGAGCTTCTCCGGCGCGTGCGATTGCCTCGCTTCCCGAGCTGCACGCCACGATTCGCATACCGGCCACCGCTTCGAGCGCCAGTTTGACAATGCGCTGGATGTCGGGCTCATCTTCGACATAAAGAATGCTCTGCAATACCTTGGTCAACGTTTATCCCCGTTTACACTTGCGGATCGAATTGGAATTCTCAGGAATACGGCAGTTCGACAAAGAAAATCGTGCCGCCGCCGGTCCGGTCGGCGAAACTGATTTCTCCGTGCATTTTTTCCACCAGCGTTTTGGTGATGGCAAGACCCAGGCCCGATCCGCCGCGCATTCGCGTATCGGATGAATCGGCCTGCGAAAATCGCTGAAAAATGCGGTTGCGAAATTCCATGGGAATACCCGGTCCGCGATCGCGCACTTCGATGCGCACCCGGGCGCCGACATCCGTCGCCATCACCTCCACCGTATCGCCGGCATTGGAAAACTTCACCGCATTCGAAATCAGATTCGCCATGATTTGCATGAAGCGGTTGGCATCGACGACCACCGCATTGTCGGTATCGACCTGAGCCTGTAAATGAACGGATAAATGTTGCGCATAACCCTGATTGGATTCGATTGCCTGCTCGATGAGCGGCCGCAGCACGTGCCGCTGCAAATCGAGCCGCATTTTTCCCGATTCGATTTTTTCGATATCGAGAAGATCGTTGATCAGCAGCGACAGGCGTTCACTGTTTCTGCACGCGATATCGATCAATTCTTTCACTGCTGCCGGCAACTCGCCGACCGCTCCGCTCACCACCAGACCGAGCGAGCCACGAATCGAGGTCAGCGGCGTGCGCAGCTCATGCGATACCGACGAAACGAATTCACTTTTCATGCGCGCGACGCGCTTGAGCTCGGTGATATCCCACGCGACACCGATAATGCGTCGGGCGATGCCGCTCTCGTCGCGCTGAAAAAGCCCTGCGGCGCGAATCCAGTGCTCGTTGTCGTCGCGTAAAATTCGAAACTCCTGCACCAGCCGCTCAAAATAGGGATCGTTGATCGCGTCGTTCATCGACGATTTAACGTACTCCCAATCGTCGGGATGAATCAGTTCGGCTGCGATTGAATTCGATGTCCCGGGACCTGGCACGAGGCCGTATATTTCCCACATGCGGTCGTCCCATACCAGTGAGTTGTCGATGAGATCCAGCTCCCACACACCGATGCCGCCCGCCTGCGTCGCCAGCGACAGGCGCGTATTGAGTGTCTGCAATTCCTCCTCGTGCCGCTTTCGCTCGGTGATGTCTTCCATGATGGACCAGACGTAATGCTGACCGTCGCCGGTATCGATCACCATGCGATGCAGCGATACCGGTATTCTGTGGCCACCGCTATGCACGACCTGCGTTTCGAAGGCATCGGTCCCGCCGCTTTCAATCAATCGATACCAGCGCTTGCGGTTTTCATCGCGAAACTCAGACGCGCTGATACCCGCGTTGAAAAACTGATCGAAATCTTCTCCGTCATAGCCGAGCATGCGCTGAAACGCCTGATTCGCCTCCACCAGTTCGCCGCTGGCTTTCATCAGGATGCAGCCGAGCGGCGACAGCTCGAACAGTGCCTGCAGTTTTTCCTGACTCGAACGCAGCGCCTGCGAAAACGTACTCTGCAAATGCTCGCGCTCGCGCTCGGCAATTCGCAGGGCGACATTTTCCTTCACATAGTTGTGCAGCCGGACGATGACCGCCGCCAGAAATCCCATGTACACCAGCCCGAGCAGCCCCAGGCTCATGCCCATGTCGGTGGTACGCACGAATATCTGAAACTCCATCGGCAGGATACAGGGCAGCAGAAAACTCCAGGCGATCAGAGGATCGGGGGCGAGCGATATGGCGGCTGCGGCGGAAATGCCCGCGGTAATGAATACGAGCAGCATCTGGTGTTCGGGGCTCTGCCCGGGAAACAGAATGAAATTGCCGACGCCCCAGCCGACACCGCCAATCAGCGAGCCGATAAAAAGATATTTCCGCCAGTGATCGGGGCGCTGAAGACGCCGGGGATCGCGCCGCCAGCGCATGAAAATCGCCATGCGCACCGCGCTGCAAACGAGCATCAGCACACACCATCCGATCACGCGATAACCTTCGGTGACGGCCATCAGCGTCGCTGCAACCACCGCAGTGATCGCCAGCGTGGCGATGAGGTTGAAATGTTGCGTATCGAAGATCAGGCGTATTTGCTCCGCTCGCAGCGCCTGCCCTGGATCCTCCGATAATAATGATGGTTTTGATATGGGGAGACTCATGTACATATTCCCTATGCGCCTGAACACAGCGTAGCGGATTTTTATTGGTTTCAGTTGTGGGGGCTGCCGCTGCACTCTATTCTTAACCGGCCGACGAGTCACTCCAGCCCGAGCCATCCGATGATTGTCGATATCCATACACCCCTCAACGAAACCGTGCACAACGCGTCGCCGTCGTACCGCCAGCAACGCAGCGATACGCATTTCGCCACGCTGATGGCCAGCGCCTGCCCGCTGTTCTCTCCCTGGCCCATGGCAGAGCCGGCCGCCCGCTCCGCCGCCCTGTCCGGCACGAGCCTTTCCACGCACGCCGCCTCATCCAACCGTCGCGAAGGCCGTCACGCGCGCGAGTGAGCTGGCTCCCTAAGCGCATGATTTGACAAGGCTTCGGCAACCGTTACCATGCGCGGGCTTTGATTCGACCTGCAGCCTTTCAGGAAAACGCCCGCATGATGACCAAGCCCGGTAAAACCGGCATCGCCCGCCTTCTCGCCGCAACGGGCTACTCGCTGAAGGGTCTGCGCGCCGCCTGGAAATACGAGGAGGCGTTCCGCATCGAGGCCACGCTGGCCTGCGTCTGCGTACCGCTCGCGTTCTGGGTTGGTCGGGATCTGACGCATCAGCTGCTGCTGGTCATCACCTGCGCCATCGTGATTCTGGCCGAGCTGTTCAACTCCGCCATCGAAGCCGCCGTCGATCGCCACGGCTCGGAAATGCACCCGCTCTCGGGTCAGGCGAAGGATATTGGCTCGGCAGCCGTCTTCACCAGCCTGCTGCTCTTCATCATCTGCTGGACGCCTTCACTGTGGCGGTTCTTTCTCGGCTAGCGAAAGCAGCCGTCGCGCCTCCGGGAGAGAGTCTGAAAGCCCTTTTTTGTCGATGATTCGTATTGACAAGCCCGGCGCCGATATGAATAATCGCGCCTCTCATTTTTTGATCCAACCCGTTCAGTTTACGATTCAGGAGTTCAGCGGTGGCGAATACGGCACAGGCACGCAAGCGCGCACGGCAGGCAGAAAAAGCCCGTCAACACAACGGTAGCTTGCGCTCGATGGTACGCACCTATATCAAGAAAGTTGTTGCAGCCATCGCCAAAGGTGACGCGGAAGCCGCTAAAACCGCTTACGCTGCGGCGGTTCCCGTGATTGATCGCATCGCCGACAAGGGCATCATCCACAAGAACAAGGCTGCCCGTCACAAGAGCCGCCTGAACGCGCAGATCAAGGCGCTATCACAAAAAGCTGCCTGATTCTCGCGAAGAACAAAAAGCCGGTTTTTACCGGCTTTTTTTATGGGCGGGATTCCGGAGAGTCAGCCGGCTATTCCGGCCCGTCCCAGCCTGCCTTTATTTTCAGCCATAACAACCCCAGGTATTCGTGCAGCGCAAATTGCGCGCGCTCCAGGCTCTGGGTATCGGGCAGGATGAAATCGCGCCAGTTCGGATGCGGATTGTTGCGATCGAGGAAATGTGTCGGCGCGGCGACTGGATCGAGTCCCGCGGCGTGAAACAGATGCATCGTCCGCGGCATGTGTGCCGCCGATGTCACCACCACGAACCGATGCGCCTGCACCATCGGCGTTAAAAGACGGACCTCTTCCTCGGTATCGCGGGAATTGGTCTGTAGCACCAGATCCTGCGCCGGAACTCCCACGGAGAGCGCCACTTGAGCCAGAATTCGCGTGGTCTCCGGGCCGCCCGAAAGGATCAATTTGCAGCCCGGATTGGCGCGATAAATGGCGATGCCCTCCATCAAGCGATAGCTGGCCGCCGTGTTGGGACGATTGGTCAGCGGCAGGCGCGGTGCGTCGCTTTTGGCCGCACCCATCACCACCACGAATTCAGCCTGGCCGGGCTGGCCATTCCATTTCGGATAACGCTCTTCGAGCGGCAGCAACGCCAGATCGGAAATCGCCGTACTGCTGCAGACGATGAGTATCAGCAGTCCGAACGTCGTGAACCAGCGCCCGATTTTCCCCCGCCCGCACCACAGAAGAATGCAGCCGGCCGTCATCAGCAATACCGAAAACGGCAGGGGCATGAGCCACGCGCTGATAAATTTCTTAAGCACAAATCCATTCATGGGCGTTTCAGAGCATGACCAGATTATCGCGATGAATTAATTCCTGTTCGCCCTGATAACCCAGCAATGCTTCGATGCGATCAGAGCTTTGGCCGATAATTTTCTGCGCGTCGTCCCGCGCGTAATTCACCAGACCACGGGCGATTTCGACGCCGTTCCCGTCGACGCATGCCACCAGATCGCCGCGATCGAAGCGCCCATCGATCGCCTTCACGCCAACCGGCAGCAGACTTCGGCCCGATTCGCGCAATACACGCACGGCGCCATCGTCCAGCACCAAGCGCCCGCTGATCTGCATAAGCCCGGCAAGCCACTGCTTGCGTGCAGCCAGCGGCTGATCATCGGCGACCAGACGCGTCCCCAGCGCCTCCCCCGACGCCAAACGCACGAGCACGTTATCGGCGCGCCCGCTCGCGATCACGGTATCCGCGCCCGAGCGCGCAGCCAGTTTCGCAGCGCGAATTTTCGTGATCATGCCGCCGCGCCCCAATGAGCCGCCGCCGCCCGCCATCAATTCATATTGCGGATCGCCCGCACGTCCGCGCGCCACGAACGCAGCGTCAGGATTGCTGCGCGGATCGCTTTCGTACAAGCCTTCCTGATCGGTGAGAATGACGAGCAGATCGGCATCGATCAGATTGGCGACCAGTGCTCCGAGCGTGTCGTTGTCGCCGAAGCGGATTTCATCGGTGACAACGGTGTCGTTTTCGTTGATGACGGGAATCACGCCGAGCTGGACGAGGGTTTTCAGTGTGCCTCGTGCATTGAGATAACGATCGCGCGCAGAAATATCGTCGTGTCCGAGCAGCACCTGTGCGGTGTGCAAACCGTAGCGTTGAAACTGCGATTCGTAAGCCTGCACCAGCCCCATCTGGCCAACTGCAGCGGCGGCCTGCAATTCATGCAGCGCATGCGGGCGGGTTTTCCAGCCCAGTCGCACCATGCCTTCCGCAACGGCTCCGGAGGAAACCAGCACGACCTCCATGCCGCGCTGACGCAACTCGACGATCTGTTTCACCCATTGCTCGATGGCTGCCATATATAAACCGCGGCCATCGTTGGTGAGCAGCGCACTTCCGATTTTTACGACCCAGCGCTGCGTGCTTTTGTTTTGTGTCATCGATCGACCTTAGCGAATGATCACGTTGCTGTTAGCGGACAGCGCTCATTAGCGGACATATTCGACTTCGACGCCGTAATCGTCATCGTCGTCATCTTCATCATCGAGCTGCGCAGCGCGACGGGCTTTGCGCGCGGCTGCCAGGGCCTGGATACGCTCGCGTGCCTCTGCCTGCATCGCAATTTTCAATTGCTCCTCGCGCGCGGCCAGCTCGCCATCGTTCGCCTCCCGCTCCCAGCAGTGTTCGAGGTGCGTCATGATATCGCCGCTCAACTGACTGGTACCTTCGCCACTGATCGCCGCGACCCGATAGACCGGCCCCTGCCAACCCAAACGCGCAATCACATCGCTGCAAATCTCATCGACTTCGGCAGGTGGCAACAGATCGACTTTATTCAATACCAGCCAGCGCTCCCTGCCGGCCAGAGTCGGACTAAATAACTGCAATTCATTGGCAATACCTTCAACGGCAGCAACGGGATCGCTGCCATCGGGCGGCAACATATCGACCAGATGCAGCAGCAGGCGCGTACGCGTGAGATGCTTGAGGAAACGGATGCCCAGTCCAGCGCCTTCCGACGCCCCCGGAATCAAACCGGGAATATCGGCCATCACAAAACTGCGATGCGCCTGCACCCGCACGACACCGAGATTGGGCACCAGCGTGGTAAATGGATAATCCGCGACTTTCGGCTTCGCCGATGACACCGCGCGAATCAACGTCGATTTGCCGGCGTTGGGCAGCCCGAGCAACCCCACATCGGCCAACACCTTCATCTCCATACGCAGATTGCGTTGCTCGCCCTCGGTGCCCTTGCTGGTCTGTCGCGGCGCGCGATTGGTCGACGATTTGTAACGCACGTTGCCGAGCCCGTGCCAGCCGCCCTGGGCGACCAGTAAGCGCTGTCCGGGACTCTTCAAATCGCCGAGCACTTCACCGGTGTCCTCGTCGATGACGGTGGTGCCCACCGGCACCGGCAGAACCAGATCCTCGCCGCTGCGCCCCGTGCAATTGGCGCCACGGCCCGACTCGCCACTCTTGGCCTGATAGCCGCGTATATAGCGATAGTCGACCATGGTATTTACGGCTGCATCAGCGACGAGAAAAATGCTGCCGCCGTCACCGCCGTCGCCGCCATCAGGGCCACCAAACGGCACGGCTCGCTCACGGCGAAAGCTCATGCAACCATTGCCACCGCGTCCGGCCTGCACCTTGATGACGACTTCATCGACAAATTTCATAACTCTTCACTTGCAGCGCATGCGCCGCTTTCTCTTTCTATTGGCGCGGACATTATCCGCCAGAAATACTTCTCTACCAGCAATAAAAAAGCCCCAACAAGTGGGGCTTTTGATTTTTCGCCAAGGTCAGGCGGTAACGATGCTGACCACTTTGCGCTTGTCGAGGCCCTTGCTCTCGAACAGGACCGTGCCATCGACCGTTGCAAACAGCGTATGGTCGCGGCCGACGCCCACATTGACGCCCGGACGAATTTTGGTACCGCGCTGACGCACGATGATGCTGCCTGCAGTGACTGCCTGGCCGCCGAACGCTTTCACGCCGAGGCGTTTTGCCTGAGAATCGCGACCGTTGCGGCTGGAACCGCCTGCTTTCTTGTGTGCCATTGCTGTTCTCCTGCCTTACGCGATCGACGTGATTTTGATTGCGGTATACCACTGGCGATGGCCAGCGCGCTTCATGTGATGCTTACGACGGCGAAACTTGATGATTCGCACTTTGTCGTGACGGCCTTGCTCAACCACTTCTGCCGTTACTTTGCTGCCAGCAACATACGGAGCGCCGATTTTGACGTTCTCGCCGTCGCTAACGAGCAGCACCTTGTCGAAATCGATCGATGCACCAGTGGCGACTTCGAGCTTTTCCACTTTGAGGATTTCACCAGGCTGCACGCGATGCTGCTTGCCGCCGGTTTCAATAATTGCGTAAGTCATTGCTTGTACTCCGTAGAGCCTGCTTGCAGGGTTTTGCGTGCTTCACATTCCGGCGAGCCGGGGCAAGTTCAGGCAGCGCGAAATCGCTATCGAAAACCGCGCTTTGGTTGGTTTCATTCCCTTCATCATGCGATGCGATCGGCAGCGCAGGCTAAAGGGCGGCAAATTCTACGCAATGCGATCAGCGAATACAAGCTTCAACTAGAATGTAGAAGCCTGGAGTAGATGCCTTTAACATCGAAGCCTGAAAATAAAAAACCCGCAGCAGCGGGTTTTTTATTTTCAATTTGGTGCCCAGGACTGGACTCGAACCAGCACGGCTTGCGCCACTACCACCTCAAGGTAGCGTGTATACCAATTTCACCACCTGGGCTAAATCTGATTACTGCGCGGGAGCGGCAGGAACCTCCCCGTCGGCAGGCGCGGAATTGTGCTCGACTGCAGGAACCTCGTCAACCGATTTTGCAGGCGCAGGGACATTTTGTTGTGCAGGAATTTCACTGACAGGTATGCCGGGAATATCGGCCTGCGCAGCCGAATTATTTTTTGCAAGCACCGACAGCGCGAGACTTGTCGCAAAAAAAACCGTCGCACCAATTGCCGTGATGCGTGTCAGCGCATTACCGCTCCCTCGACTTCCAAATAATGTTTGCGAAGCGCCCGCGCCAAACGATGCCCCCATATCGGCGCCCTTGCCTTGCTGAATCAGGATCAGACCGATAACGCATATCGCGGTCAGAACGTGCAGAACAATAATCAACATTTGCATACGACTTATTCCGCCGCTTTACAAATCGCGGCAAACTCCTCTGCTTTGAGTGATGCGCCCCCGACGAGGCCGCCATCGATATCCGCTTGCGCAAACAATGCGTGAGCATTATCTGCCTTCACACTACCGCCATATAAAATCGGCACTGTATCGGCCTGCTGTGACCGCAGCTGCTGCCGAATAAATGCATGAACCTCTTGTGCCTGCTCCGGCGTTGCCGTACGTCCCGTCCCGATTGCCCAGATGGGCTCGTACGCAATCACAATGCGCCGCAGATCAGCAGCACCCAATTGTTTTTGCAGTGCGCCAAGTTGTCTTGCGATGACATCGAGCGTTTCGTTCGATTCACGTTCCGCAAGACTTTCGCCCACACAAACGATCGGCGTTAAATGATTGTCGAGCGCAACGGCTGTCTTGATGGCCACCTGCTCATCGGATTCACCGAATAGCTGACGGCGCTCCGAGTGCCCGACAATCACAAACTCACAACCGCATTCGCGCAGCATGGTTGCCGACACTTCGCCGGTGAATGCACCCTGCAACTCCGTGCAAAGATTTTGCGCACCGAGCCTGATCGAGCTGTTCGTCAGCTGTTCGCGCACAGAAGCCAGATACACAAACGGTGGGCAGACCGCAACTTCAACGGCCGATGAGACAGGCAGTATCGACACTAACTCGCGCAGCAACTCCGCATTTCCGGCGAAATTACCGTGCATTTTCCAATTGCCGACAACCCACTTGCGACGCATGCGCTCTTCACCAACCAACAACTTGGGCCAACCAAAACGGCGGGCAATGGTAAACCAAAAAGCGGGCTAATTAAACCAACAAAAAAGGCCAGCCGTTGCCGGAAAATCGGCTCAGCCGACGGCGCGCCTCACCACATCGGCAAGTTCGCTGCAGAGCGATTGCACGAGCGAACCATCCTCGCCCTCGACCATCACACGCACGACTGGCTCCGTACCCGATGGACGCAGCAACACGCGACCGCGACCGGCGAGGCGACTTTCAGCCATCGCAACTGCATCGCGCACGGAAGGTGCCGCATCCAGATCGACGCGCTGCGCCAATTTGACGTTATGCATTATCTGCGGGAATTTCTGCATGCCGGATTTCAACTCGTGCAGCGATTTACCGGTGTGGATCACCGCAAACAAGACTTTCAGCGCGGCGATAATGCCGTCGCCCGTGGTGGTCACGTCGGAACAGATGATATGCCCTGAATTTTCGCCGCCCAATTTCCAGCCGCGCGATTGCATCAGTTCATTGACGTAACGATCGCCCACTTTCGCACGGACGAAAGGTATCTCGAGTTCAGTCAGCGCCAATTCGAATCCAAGATTCGACATCAATGTACCGACGACGCCGTTGCAGCTTCCACGTGTACGCACTTCGTCGCAGGCGATGATGTAAAGCAATTCATCGCCATCGACCAGTTCGCCGCGATGATCGACGAATAACACGCGATCGCCGTCGCCATCGAATGCAATGCCAAGATCGGCCTTCTCAAGCAATACACGGCGACGCAATGCCTCCGGGGAAGTGGACCCCACATCGGCATTGATATTCAGACCATTGGGCTCCACGCCTAACGCAATGACTGTGGCGCCCAATTCGTCGAGCACCGCGGGTGCAACGTGATAGTTCGCGCCATTCGCGCAATCGACCACGATTTTTTTTCCGCGCAGATTGAAATACGAAGGCACCGTGCTTTTGCAAAATTCGATATAGCGGCCTTCCGCGTCGCTGACGCGCACCACTTTGCCGAGCTGTGCGGAGTCGACGGTGGTCATTCGCTCATCGATTTGTTTTTCAATGTCGAGTTCGACGGCGTCGGGCAATTTCGTGCCTTCGCTGGAAAAGAATTTGATGCCATTGTCGTGATAGGGATTATGGGATGCGCTGATCACGATGCCCGCCTGCGCATGGAATGTACGCGTCAGATAGGCGATTGCCGGTGTCGGCATCGGTCCCAGCAACGACACGTCCACTCCTGCAGCGACAAGGCCTGCTTCCAGCGCCGACTCGAACATATATCCGGAAATGCGGGTGTCCTTTCCGATAATGACTTTACTGCGGCCCTCGCGTGCGAAAACCTTTCCCGCCGCCCAGCCCAGCTTCAATACGAACTCTGGATTGATCGGCCCCTCACCGACTAAACCGCGCACGCCATCGGTACCGAAATAACGCCTACTCATTGCTGCTTTGCTCCTTCATGACTGCAGTGCATAACCGGACGACATCATTCGTCTCGCGAACATCATGCACACGAAATATGACCGCACCGCGCTGCACCGCAAGGGCCGCCAGTGCGAGACTGCCCGCCATGCGCCCATCGACGGGGCGATCGAGAATCGTACCTATCATCGATTTACGCGAAAGCCCGACCAGGATCGGACAACCCAGTGTCTGCAGCTGCGGCAGACGATTGAGCAGCGCCAGATTGTGTTGCGTGGTCTTACCGAATCCGAATCCCGGGTCGATCACGATGTTGCGGCGGGCGACCCCCAGTTTAGTACATGCCTCTATGCGCTGCGCCAGAAAGGCGGCGACCTCGCCCACCACATCGCCGTAATGTGGATCGAGCTGCATCGACCGGGGTTCACCCCGCATGTGCATGAGGCAAGCCGGTAAACCCGTCGCCGCAGCGGCGCCGATTGCACCGGGGCGTTGCAATGCGCGCACATCATTGATAAATCCGACGCCCTTCGCAGCTGCCTCAAGCATGACTTCAGGATTGCTGGTATCGACCGAAAGCACCACATCGAGCTCGTGCACGAGCAGTTCAATGACCGGTAATACGCGATCCATTTCTTCCTGAGTCGAAACGGCTATCGCGCCGGGTCGAGTAGATTCACCGCCGATATCGATAAGGTCCGCACCATCGGCAACCATTTGCGCGGCGCGTTGCAGCACTTTATCGAGTGCCACTTTCCCTGCGGAAAAAACCGCACCGCCATCGGAAAACGAATCGGGAGTGACATTGAGAATGCCCATGACACGCGGGCGAGACAGGTCTAAAACACGTCCGGCGCAGTTAAGCGCCGGACCGGAGTTCATTTCTGCCATGCGAGTTAATCAGTGCTCACCGGCTGGCCCGCCGATTGGACCCGCGCGATTGCTGTCCGAAGCTGATGGCTCGCCGCCACTCGGGCGATCATTACCCCAATCCGCCGGCGGCCGAGGCTTGCGGCCCGCCATAATATCGTCGATTTGCGCGGCATCGATGGTTTCGTACTGCATCAGCGCATCGGACATCAAATCGAGCTTTTCGCGGTTTTCGGTTAACAACTTCTGCGCGGCTGCATAGCACTCATCGATGATGCGACGCACCTCGTGATCGATATCCTTCGCGGTTTCGCCAGACACACTGCGCGAGCCGGTTGCTGCGCTGCGCCCGAGAAAAACTTCTTCCTCGCTCTCATCGTAAAGCAGTGGGCCCATCTTCTCGGACAAGCCCCACTTCGTCACCATGTTGCGAGCGATTTCCGTGGCACGCTTGATATCGTTCGACGCACCCGTGGTAACGCCGTCGATACCATTGATCATCTCCTCAGCGATACGCCCGCCAAACAGCGAGCAGATATTGCTGATGATATGGCGGCGGCTCAGGCTGTAACGATCTTCCTCAGGAAGGAACATCGTCACACCGAGGGCGCGACCGCGCGGAATGATGCTGACCTTGTACACCGGGTCATGCTCAGGCATGAGACGACCGACAATCGCATGGCCAGCTTCGTGATACGCGGTATTGCGCTTCTCGGCCTCGGACATAACCATCGATTTGCGCTCAGCGCCCATCATGATCTTGTCTTTGGCGAGTTCGAACTGGGTCATGCTGACCGTGCGCTTATTGGCGCGCGCCGCAAACAGCGCAGCCTCGTTCACAAGGTTGGCCAGATCGGCGCCGGAGAAGCCCGGCGTACCGCGTGCAATCACCGCCGGATCGACATCATCCGCCAGCGGCACTTTGCGCATGTGCACTTTGAGGATCTGCTCGCGCCCGCGGATATCCGGCAAGCCGACCACCACCTGACGATCGAAACGACCCGGGCGCAACAAAGCGGGATCGAGTACATCGGGACGGTTGGTCGCGGCGATAACGATGATGCCGTCGTTCGCCTCGAATCCATCCATCTCCACGAGTAACTGGTTCAGTGTCTGCTCGCGTTCGTCGTGGCCACCGCCGAGACCCGCACCGCGATGGCGACCCACCGCATCGATCTCGTCGATGAAGATGATGCACGGCGATTGCTTCTTGGCCTGATCGAACATATCGCGTACACGCGAGGCGCCGACACCGACGAACATTTCGACGAAATCGGAGCCCGAAATCGAGAAGAACGGTACTTTTGCTTCACCGGCAATGGCTTTCGCCAGCAGGGTTTTACCCGTACCGGGCTGGCCGACCATGAGAATGCCGCGCGGAATACGGCCACCCAATTTTTGGAACTTACCCGGATCGCGCAGGAATTCGACGAGCTCTTTCACGTCCTCTTTGGCTTCATCGCAACCGGCGACATCGGCGAATGTGGTTTTGATCTGATCCTCGCCGAGCAGGCGCGCCTTGCTCTTGCCGAATGCCATCGGGCCACCCCGACCACCGGCGCCCCCCTGCATCTGACGCATGAAAAACATGAATACGATGATGATGATCAAAATCGGGAAGCTGGCCACCAGCAATTGCGACCACAGACTCTGGCCATCCGGCTTAACGACCTTGACTTCGACCTTGTGCTTGATGAGGTCGTCCATCATGCGCGGATCCTGCACCGAGTAGGGAACCACGGTTTCGAATACCGAACCGTCTGTACGCTCGCCCGTGATGATCAAACCATCGATGGTGACCTTGCGCACAACGTCGCTTTGTACCGCCTCGACGAAGGTCGAGTAATTCATCGGCTCAGGCGCTGCGCGCATACTGAAATTGTTGAACACCGTCAGCAGAACCGCCGCGATGATCAACCACAACAGAAGATTCTTAGCCATGTCGTTCAAGTGCGGGGCCCTCTCTTTTGCCGCCTGATTCGCGATTTACGCGAAGTACCACCTCTGGAAAACTCCGATGCAGATTTAGCGCATCGTCAACTAAAGACACTGTACTACAGAACCCGGAGCCTCTCCATGCGCTGGCGTCCGCACTTTTACGTAGAGCGCCAGGAAAATGCCGCAGATGGGATGCAGATGGGATATTGGGGCGCCGACCGCAAATACAATGACTGCCAGCACCTCACCGATTTGCTTCATACCGCCACGCAGATTCGCTCTTGCCGCCGCGCCGACCTTTTACTTTCTGCTGCCATCGTTCTGCATTACAATGCGCGCCCCTTCCCTTGACTCTTCGTATTTCCATGCCTCTCGATCAGACCCGCAAAAAACAACTCCGTGCCATCGGTCATCAACTCAACCCGGTGGTGATGATTTCCGAACGCGGTGTATCGGAAGGTGTCAGCCTGGAGCTCGAGCGTGCGCTCGAAGATCACGAGCTGATCAAGGTTAAGCTGGGGATTGCAGATCCGAGTGAACGACGTGAATTGGCGGCGGCGATTTGTGAACAGCATCGTGCCGAACTGGTACAGGCAGTCGGTAAAGTTATTTTGATTTATCGCGCCGCGCAGAAGCCCAATCCTCGCCTGTCGAATCTTTTACGTCCCCTGTAAATTTTCTTATTCCCATAGGGGCGGACCTGCGAGTCAGATGTGTGTCACATCGTCGATTTCGTATTCGACGTCACCGCCCGGCGCCTTCACCACAACCACATCACCGCATTCTTTACCGATCAGTGCGCGCGCGATCGGCGAAGTGACTGAAATACGATTCTGTTTGACGTCGGCTTCGTCCTCACCAACGATTTTGTAAGTCACCGCTTCGTCGGTTTCGCAGTTAATCAGATCGACGGTTACACCGAAAATCACTTTGCCCGTATGCGGAATTTTAGTGATATCGATGATGCGCGCATCGGCGAGCTTGCCTTCGATTTCCTGAATGCGTCCTTCGCAAAAACTCTGCTGCTCACGTGCAGCGTGATATTCCGCGTTTTCTTTTAAATCGCCGTGCGCGCGCGCTTCCGCAATTGCCGCAATAATACGCGGGCGCACCACGCTTTTTAAATTTTGTAATTCTTCGCGCAACGCGGCCTCCCCGGCCACGGTCATCGGAACCTGTCCCGTGCTCATGCGCTTGCTCTCCCAAAGGCTTTGTGTACTTCCTGCAGCGGTCGTACCGCTTTTTCTTCACCGTGACGCAGCGCTTGCACGACTGCTTCCGCACCGGCGAGCGTGGTGCTGTAAAAAATTTTCTGCGCCAGCGCCGAGCGACGAATCGTCGACGAATCCGCGATCGCCTGACGACCCTCGGTAGTGTTGACGATCAAATGGATCTCGCCATTTTTCACCATGTCGACAATATGCGGACGGCCTTCCGTCACCTTATTCACGCGCTGACACTCGATGCCTGCAGCGGCGAGTACGCGTTGCGTACCGCGCGTTGCGCACAAGGTAAATCCGAGCGCGACAAGGTCGCGGCCAACCTGCACCACATCGGCTTTATCCTGATCGCGCACGCTGAGAAATACCTTGCCGTCCTTCGGCAATTTTTCACCCGCGCCCCACTGCGCTTTTGCGTAGGCTTCCGCGAAGGTATCGCCGAGCCCCATCACTTCGCCCGTCGATTTCATTTCCGGGCCGAGAATCGGATCGACACCGGGGAATTTATTGAACGGGAATACCGCTTCTTTCACGCAGTAATACGGCGGCACCACTTCTTTCGTGAAGTGTTGCTCCGCCAGTGTTTTTCCTGCCATGCAACGCGCTGCAACTTTTGCGAGCGACACACCGATCGCTTTCGACACGAACGGCACCGTACGCGATGCGCGCGGATTCACTTCGATCACATAAACTTCGCCATCCTGCACCGCGAGCTGCACGTTCATCAAACCGACAACGCCGAGTTCGAGCGCCATGCGCTTCACCTGCTCGCGCATTTTGTCCTGCAACTCTGCGCTCAACGAATATGGCGGTAGCGAGCACGCCGAATCACCCGAGTGAATTCCCGCCTGCTCGATGTGCTGCATGATCGCGCCGATCACCACGGTTTCGCCATCGCTCACCGCATCGACATCGATTTCAACCGCCGCATGCAGGAAGTGATCGAGCAACACCGGCGAATCTTCCGATACCTGCACGGCTTCGCGCATGTAGCGTTTTAATTCGTCCTCTTTGTGCACGACTTCCATCGCACGGCCACCGAGAACATAAGATGGACGCACAACCAGCGGATAACCGATTTTTTGCGCTGCAATTAATGCCTGCTCGGTCGAGCGCACAGTCGCGTTGGGCGGCTGCTTCAATTGCAAACGCTCGATCATTTGCTGGAAACGTTCGCGATCTTCCGCACGATCGATTGCATCGGGACTTGTACCGATAATTGGTACGCCATTCGCCTCAAGATCGCGTGCTAATTTCAGCGGTGTCTGTCCGCCGAATTGCACGATTACACCTTTCGGTTTTTCTTTCGCGACGATTTCCAGAACATCTTCGAGTGTGACGGGGTCGAAATACAAACGATCAGACGTGTCGTAATCGGTCGAAACGGTTTCGGGGTTACAGTTAACCATGATGGTCTCGTAACCGTCTTCACGCATCGCGAGCGCCGCATGTACACAGCAATAATCGAATTCAATGCCCTGACCGATACGATTCGGTCCACCGCCTAATACGAGAATTTTATCGCGCTCGCTGACGTTCGCTTCGCACTCTTCTTCGTAGGTCGAATACATGTACGCCGTGCTGGTCGAAAATTCCGCGGCACAGGTATCGACGCGCTTGAACACGGGGCGCACATTCAATTGATGGCGACGTTTGCGCAATTCTTTTTCGCTGACACCCAACAATACCGCCAGGCGCTTGTCGGAAAAACCTTTGCGCTTGAGCTCAAGCATTTTTGTTGCGGAAATATCCGACAACGCAATCGTCTTCAATGCATTTTCAGTTTTAACGAGGTCTTCGATCTGTACGAGGAACCACGGATCGATCGCCGAATATTCGTAAACCTCATCGATATTCATGCCCGAGCGGAACGCATCGGCGACATACCAGATTCTTTCCGGACCGGGATTTTTCAATTCGCCGATCAAAATATCGCGCGCATCTTCAGCATCGATATCGACTTTATGCTCGAAACCTGCGGAACCCACTTCAAGGCCGCGCAACGCCTTCTGCACCGACTCCTGAAATGAACGACCGATCGCCATCACTTCGCCGACCGACTTCATCTGCGTGTGCAAACGCGAATTTGCTTCGGGGAATTTTTCGAACGTAAAGCGTGGAATTTTTGTAACGACGTAATCGATCGACGGTTCGAACGATGCCGGTGTTGCACCGCCGGTAATTTCGTTGCGCAATTCGTCGAGCGTATAACCAATCGCCAATTTCGCAGCGACTTTTGCAATCGGAAAACCCGTCGCTTTCGATGCCAATGCAGACGAACGCGATACGCGCGGATTCATTTCAATGACGACCATGCGGCCATCTTTCGGATTGACGCCGAACTGAACGTTCGAGCCGCCCGTTTCAACACCGATTTCGCGCAACACGGCGATCGATGCATTACGCATGATTTGGTATTCGCGATCGGTGAGCGTTTGCGCGGGCGCAACGGTAATCGAATCGCCGGTGTGTACGCCCATCGCATCGAAGTTTTCGATCGAACAAATGATGATGCAGTTGTCGTTTTTATCACGCACAACTTCCATCTCGTATTCTTTCCAGCCGATCAGCGATTCATCGATCAGCAATTCTTTCGTCGGCGATAAGTCCAGACCGCGTTCGCAGATTTCCATGAATTCATCGCGGTTGTACGCGATACCACCGCCCGAACCACCCATCGTGAACGACGGGCGAATGATACATGGGAAACCGATCTGATCGAGCACCTGCAACGCTTCTTCCATACTGTGCGCAATCGCCGCGCGCGGCGATTCGAGACCGATGCGCGTCATCGCCTGACGAAATAACTGGCGATCCTCGGCTTTATCGATGGCTTCCTTGGTCGCGCCGATCAATTCGACATTGAATTTTTCAAGTACACCATGCTTGGCCAGATCGAGCGCGCAATTGAGCGCCGTTTGCCCGCCCATCGTGGGCAATAACGCATCAGGCCGCTCTTTCTCGATGATTTTTTCAACGGTGCGCCAGGTGACCGGCTCGATGTAGGTCGCATCCGCCATTTGCGGATCGGTCATGATGGTGGCGGGGTTCGAGTTCACCAGAATGACGCGATAACCTTCCTCGCGCAGCGCCTTACACGCCTGCGCACCCGAATAATCGAACTCACAGGCCTGGCCGATAACGATCGGGCCGGCGCCGATAATCAGGATGCTTTTGATGTCGGTACGTTTCGGCATGTGTATTCACTCAGATTTGCGTTAACGCCCCTCTCCCATTTAGGGAGAGGGGTTGGGGGTGAGGGCATTCATCGAGCGACTGCCCTCTCCCTAACCCTCTCCCCCAAAGGGAGAGGGAATAAAATCTAACAGATACAGTTAGCGGCGCGCTTTCATCAAATCGATAAAGTGGTCGAACAACGGCGCGGCATCGTGCGGGCCCGGGCTCGCCTCCGGGTGCCCCTGAAAACTGAACGCGGGGCAATCGGTGCGATGAATACCCTGCAGCGAACCATCGAACAGCGACTTGTGCGTAACGCGCAACGTCGATGGCAGCGTACTTTCGTCGACCGAAAAACCATGATTCTGACTGGTGATGAGCACCGTGCCGTCATCGAGATTCTGCACCGGATGATTCGCGCCGTGATGGCCGAATTTCATCTTCAGGGTTTTCGCGTCGCTGGCGAGACCGAGCAATTGATGGCCCAGGCAGATTCCAAACACGGGAATATCGGTTTTCAAAAACGCTTTAATCGCAGCGATGGCGTAATCGCACGGTTCGGGATCGCCGGGGCCGTTCGACAGGAAAATACCATCGGGCTTCAGCGCCAACACATCCGCCGCCGATGTTTGCGCGGGGACGACGGTGAGGCGGCAGCCGCGATCGACGAGCATGCGCAGGATATTGACCTTCACACCGTAGTCATAGGCGACAACGTGGAATGGCAATTCGGCGTCAGTGAACTCTTTGAAACCTTCGCCGAGCTTCCAGCTGCCCTGACGCCAGGGATAGGACTTTTGCGTCGACACGACTTTCGCGAGATCCATGCCTTTGAGGCCGGGGAATGCACGTGCAGCGGCGAGCGCTTCGGCATCGTCGATACGACCGGCCATGATGCAGCCGTTTTGAGTGCCTTTATCGCGCAAGATCCGCGTCAGACGGCGCGTGTCGATGCCGGCGATGCCGACCACATTGCGCGAGCGTAAATAATCGTCGAGCGATTGTGTATTGCGAAAATTGCTGGCCAGCAGCGGCAGGTCGCGAATGATCAGACCGGTCGCCCAGATCTGTTTCGCCTCCTCATCTTCGCTGTTGGTGCCGGTATTGCCGATGTGCGGATAGGTCAGTGTGACCATCTGCTGGGCGTATGACGGATCGGTGAGAATTTCCTGATAACCCGTCATCGCGGTATTGAATACGACTTCCCCTGTGGCCAATCCCTCGGCGCCAATGGCGATACCGCGGAACAGGCTGCCGTCTTCGAGGGCGAGCAGAGCTGAGACGGTCAATCGAACCTCCTGACAGGGTTGTGGCGGTGCTCACTGGAAGCACTGGCTTGAAACGCATGCTTGAGACAGATGAGGCGGATGCTGGTTGCATCGAATCGGATTTCGAAACCGGAAACCCTGAAACGATTGTAGAACCGGGACGCTTGTAAAAAAGCGAGATGAAGGGGCGCCTCATCTCGCTTTTTATACTGGATTTTTCCGCCGTGCTTTTTTGCGCGCTTAGCGCTGATGGGCGCTCAGGTGGCGCGCAAATCGCGGGGGGGAATTGTACGCGAACGCGCAGCGCAGTGTCCACCCGCCAATTCCCGCCCAAACCAGGCATCAAAGCGACAAGGCAATTCGTCACCTATAGTGTTTGAGGTTTCATCCAAAGTGTCCGAACAGCTCGACAAGTCCTTGATGCGGCTCTATCTGTATCAGCCTGCGCGAGTGCCAAACCGATATCGCAAACGGTTGCGCCTGTCCGGCATGAGAATTACTATCCGCGCCATTTCGAAACGCCCAGACAATCATTCACACGCAGGACGTCCTTCATGCTGCATGTCTTCAACATCAATAACGCCACTTTGAAAGAGCAGCGCAGCGGCTCGGGCGACACTCCGGTGTCGATTACTGACGCGGCCTGGATCGACGTCACCGATCCGAGCCCCGAAGAGCGCGCGATGATCGAAAGCGTGCACAAAGCTCCCCTGCCCGATCCCGACGAGATGGAAGAGATCGAAGCGTCGGCGCGTTTCTTTATCGACAGCGCCGGCATTCACGTCCACTCATTGTTCCTTTACCAGAGCGAGGGTCGCCACCGAACCGATTCGGTCGCGTTCATTCTCAACGACAAACAACTGCTGACATTCCGCGATACCGAACTGCCCGATTTTCGTCTGCTGCGCATGCGCGCGCATCGCGGCTGGGTGGAAGCGAAAAATTCGCTCGACATCATGCTCGCGCTGCTCGAACAGAAAGTCGAAAACCTCGCCGACACGCTCGAAAACATTCACCAGCGCCTGGAGGATGTCAGCCACCTCGTGCTGGAAGATGAAGAAGGCGAACTCGAAGAGGCGATCGACCGGCTTGCGAAACTCGAAGACAGCAACGGAAAAATTCGTCTGTGCCTGATGGATACGCAGCGCTCGATTTCATTTTTGCAACGCCACATCCGCAATTACCCCGAACAGCAGGAAACTTGTCGCGAAATTTTCCGCGATATCGAAACGCTGATGTCACACACCGCGTTCCTGTTCGAAAAAATCAACTTCCTCATGGATGCCGCACGAGGCTTCATCAATATCGAGCAGAACCAGATCATTAAAATCTTCTCGATCGCCGCGGTGGTTTTTCTGCCGCCAACGCTCGTTGCCAGCATGTACGGTATGAACTTCCAGATCATGCCTGAACTGAACTGGGAATTCGGTTACCCGCTGGCGGTGATGCTGATGGTTTTATCGGGAATCGCGCCGTACTGGTATTTCAAGCGCAAGGGCTGGCTGTAACTTTTCCACCCTGACCCGCTCCCTGAATGGCCCTAAAGGGTCTACAGGAGAGGGAATTAACTGCTGCGTTCGTCGGGCTTCAATGCAAAGAAATACGAAATGCGTTCGCGTGGATTTAAATACTCGAACTGCTCCGGCGTCAGCTGCGCGGGCCGCAAACTTTTGCGAATCGACAAATCGCCCTGCGCAGTCATATCGACAATCACCGCTTCCGTTTTGGGAATATCCGCCGAGTACACCATGACACCCGGCTTGAGCAATTCCTTGCGATTCAGATAAATCACGATACCGATCGATTCGTCGGACAATTGCACCAGCGTGCCCGGCGGATAAATGCCCAGCATTTTCACCAATGCCTGCAAAACCTGTTTGTCGAATTTCGCGGCCTGCTTGGAAAACATCAGACTCAACGCTTCGTGTGGCGTCATGCTCTGTTTGGGATCGTTGTGATTACACAACTCGTCGTAGTAATTGACGATCGCGAGAATTCTGGACAGCGGATGCATTTTGGCCGGATCGATATCGACCGGATAGCCGCTGCGATCGAGAAACACATGATGCTGCTCGATAATTGCGAGCAACGCAGGTTTCACCGTCAATTTCAATTTCGCGTACTGGGAAATCATATCGGTTCCGAAGCGCACATGACGCGAATAGAGATCGGCTTCGGGTTTTGTCAGCGGTACGGTTCTACGCAGCAGTTGCGGCGGCAATTTGGTATGGCCGATATCGTGCAGCAGCGATGCCAGTCCCAGCGTCATCAATTGCTCTTTATCGGTGATTCCCACTTCGCGCGCCACCAGCAGCGCCAACACCGATGAATTGAGCACGTGGTAATACATCGAGTCATCGAGATTATTGGCGTTCATCAATTGCACGAGCACTTCCTTGTCCGCGCTCACCGTGGCCACGATACTGCCAACGACCCTGGTTGCCTCGTTCATCGCCTGAACGGGTGCGCTATTCATTTTGCCCATGAAGTCTTTGACTTCGCCGACAACCTCGTTGTATTGCTTCTCGACCTTCTGAATTTCGACACGACGCTGACTGAGTTTGCGTGCCTGCTCCTTTTTCTCGTCCCACCGCTGCTGCAATACCTGCTCGGTGCCAGCGGCATCCGGATCGGCGAGCTCGGGCGTTTCGGCAGGCAGCGGTTCGACGCGCGATCTGTCGGGGTAATACCAGACCTCCTTCAGGCCGAGCGAACGAATCAGCATGATCTGCTGCGCGTCTTTGATGCGAAACTTGCCGAGCATGAAAGGATGCTCGTTCCAGCGCAGCGGCAATTCGATATACAGCCCAGGCTGGAGCTGTTGCACCTGGAGTGACTCTCGACTCATCGGGACTCAATCTTTGAAATCGGATTTGAAACAGATACTTGACGTTCAGCTAGTGTGGTCGAGAAAACCGCGCTTGTCACTTTGCAGCCGCCGCTCTTGTCACTGTGCCGCAACATGGCAGCGGGCGCTTCGCGAACGTTTTTTACATTTTGGCGAGGGTGGATGGCGCGTCTACACTTGGTTGGGTGCACGCATCCGGAGACCAACATGAACACCGTCGTCGCAACCCTGCAGGGATCGAATCTCACGCTCAAAGTCAGCGGCCGCTTCACCTTTTCCCTCTACAAGGAATTTGCGGCCAGTTACAAAAATGTCGATCCTCACCCCGAAAGAATCGATGTCGATCTGGGTGCCGTCGAATACATCGACAGCGCAGCCCTCGGCATGCTGTTATCGATGCGCAATCATTTCGGCACCGACAGCAAGGTTTCCCTGCTGAACCCCAATGAAACCGTTAGAAAAATTCTCGAGATCGCGCGCTTCGACAAAAAATTCTCCATGTCCTGATTCGCCCGCCCGCTTTCACCCAATCAGCTCCAGGTGCACAACGCGATGAAAATTCTCGTCGTCGATCCCGAAGCCGAAATCCGCCTGCTGTTTTTTATCGCTGCGGATGAGCTGCATTGCGAACCGCTCTTCGCCTCCGGCGGTGAGGAGGCACTCGATATCTGGCTAGAGCACGACGACATCGGTCTGGTGCTTATTTCCACCGATTTACCCGACATGAATTGCTGCAACCTGGCGGATCACCTGCGCAGTGCAGAACGCGGCTATCGCGGCGCGATCGTTTTTCTGAGTCACTCCGAGGATTCGACGCTGCTCGTCAAATTATTCGAGCACGGCGACGATGTTGTCATCAAACCGTTCAGCCAGGCAGTGCTGCTGGCAAAATTGCTGGCGATGCAGCGTACGCGCGCACTGTATCTGCAACTCGACAAACACAATCGAGAACTCGAACAGTTTCGCAGCCAGACCGAAGCGGAGGTGCAGATCGCCACCGATGTTTTCTCGTATATCAATGCGCAGAATTTGCCAGCGGTACCCGGCGTCACCACTTTTCTCTCGGCGTATTCATCGTTCAGCGGCGATTTATTGCTGATGGCGCCGCGCCCCGGCGAAGGCTTCAATGTATTGATCGCCGACATCACGGGCCACGGTCTGCCAGCGGCGATCGGTACGATTCCCATCGCCGAAACATTTTTCACCATGACCAGCAAGGGTTTTGGCGTCGGCGATATCGCGCGCGAAATGAACAAGGTATTTCGCAAGCGCATGCCCGATTATTTATTGTGTGCAGCAATTTTGATCGCCGTGCAGGACAACGGCCAGCGTCTGCATATCTGGTCGGGCGGAATGCCCGCGCAATTCATTCTCGATAAACACGGACGCGTCGAATCATTCATCAAATCGCGACATATGGCGCTCGGCGCATTGCTCGACAGCGAATTCGAGGATAGCGTCATCAGCATCGATTTACATCGCGATCAACAGATTCTCTGCTTCACCGATGGTGTAACGGAGACGAATAACAAAACCGGAGAATTATTCGGCGAAGACAATTTACTCTCAGCCATCGCGGCATCGGCCGACACAGGCATCATCGAACGGATCATCGGTGCGCTATATCGATTCGTCGGCAATGGCAAACTCAGCGACGACGTCACCGTTTTCTGTTTCAACAATGCCGAATATACCGGCGTCGCTCCATCCGCCACCACTACCGATATGGAGGAGGTCGACGGCTTTCGCTGGCAGACGCATCTGCAACTCGACCCACCGCAACTGCGCAATGAAAATCCGCTCGAACTGATTTTCAGCACATTACCGGCGCACCCCATCATTCGCGCAGCGCGTGCAGATATTTCCTTCATCATCAATGAGCTGTTTATCAACGCACTCGATCACGGCCTGCTCGGCCTGCAATCGGAAATGAAAGAACAGGAAGACGGCTTGCTGGAATATTTTTCACAGCGCGCGCAAAGACTCGCGGCGCTCGATGAAGGCTGCATCGAACTCGAAATCACCTGCACCGTCAGCGAAGGCATCGGCGCCTTCACGATTCGCTGCAGCGACAGCGGGCCCGGATTCAGTTTCGCAGCCGCCCTGCGCACCGAGGAAAGCGACTGGCGTCACAGCGGCCGAGGCCTGAGCACCGTCGCGGCCATGTGCGATGAACTGGAGTCGAACGAGTGCGGCAATAGCATCAGCGCGCGTTATCACTGGCCGCGCATCGCATAAATCGATATGGAAAATTATCGATACCGCGCTTCGATTAAATTATTTTTTTAATCCCAGGACGTCCTGCATGTCGTAAAGACCTGCCGGTTGCCCGCCCAGCCAGTTCGCGGCACGCACGGCGCCGCGGGCGAACGACATACGCGAACTGGCCTTATGCGTGATTTCGACGCGCTCGCCATCGGCAGCAAACGTGACGGTGTGATCGCCGACAATATCGCCCGCACGCACGGTGGCGAATCCGATGGTTTCGCGCTTGCGTGCGCCCGTCTGACCTTCGCGGCCATACACGGCAACTTCGCGCAGATTTCTATCCAACGCTTTCGCTACGACCTCACCCATGCTGAGCGCAGTACCCGATGGCGCATCGATTTTATGTTTGTGGTGCGCCTCGTAAATTTCGACATCGTAATCGTCGCCCAGCACCTGCGCGGCGAGATCGAGCAATTTAAAGCAGACGTTTACACCCGTGCTGTAATTCGATGCCATACACGCGGCTGCGTTTTTAATGGAAGCGAGCAGTTCAGTTTTCTGCTCGGGATTGAAACCGGTCGTGCCGATAACAATTTTCTTGCCGTGCTTGCCGCAAATTTTTGCATTGCTAAGCGTAGCGAGCGGCACGCTGAAATCGATGAGCACATCGAACTGATCGACGACCTTTTCTAAATCACCCGAGACGATTACGCCGTTTTTGCCAAGACCTGCGAGTTCGCCTGCATCGACGCCGACGATGGAGCTATCGGGACGCTCGATGGCCGCTGTGAGTTTACAGCCTTCGGCATTGTTGACTGCTTCGATCAGTGTTTTTCCCATGCGACCGGCAGCGCCGGTTACTGCGATTCTTAAAGTCATTGCACTTACCTGATAAAGATTTCTTGGTTGCTGCCGTGTCCGGGCGACCGTTATTGATCGGGCTTGCAAGCAGCATTTTTACACTGCACGAATTATTTCACCAAACACAAGAGTATCCCGCAGTTTCGATAGATATTGGCCCGCTCAATAACGGTCACCCGAACACAGATCGAGCCAATTTTAATTTTCGTTGAATTCGCACAACACTTTCTGCCGGTGGAGTCCCTATCGATAGGGACTTCATCGGCCTGCACAGACAAAACGACCTCTGCACAAAACAAACGATCTAATTCGAATCACCAAAAAAATTCTTCATCCCCTCAAACCAGGAACCTTTGCGAGGTGATTGCTGATTACCTTCCGATTCGAGGGTCTGTTGCAATTCACGCAACAACTCTTTCTGGCGCTTCGTCAAATTCACCGGTGTTTCGACCACGATACGACAGAGCAAATCACCAGGCCCACCACCGCGAACCGGCGTTACCCCCTTGCCGCGCAAACGAAATAATTTTCCTGTCTGCGTTTCCTGCGGAATTTTCAATTTCACGCGACCTTCGAGCGTCGGTACTTCGAGCTCACCACCGAGTGCCGCATCGGCGAAACTCACCGGCACTTCGCAATACAAATGTTTGCCATCGCGTTCGAAAATCGGATGCTCGCGCACCGAAATCTGCACATACAAATCGCCGACCGGCCCACCATCGGGACCCGCCTCACCTTCGCCTGCAAGACGAATGCGATCGCCTGTATCCACTCCCGGCGGAACTTTGACCGACAACGTTTTGGTTTCTTCAACCACACCGCGCCCATAACATTTGCCGCATGGGTCCGCGATCATTTTTCCCTTGCCGCGACAATTCGGGCAGGTTTGCTGCACGGAGAAAAATCCCTGTTGCATGCGAATCTGGCCAGCGCCCGCACATGTCGTACACGTCACCGGTGAACTGCCTTTCTTCGCGCCCGAACCATTGCACTCATCGCAATGAATCAATGTCGGCACGCGAATTTTCGTCGTTGTGCCTTTCACGGCTTCTTCAAGGCTGATTTCAAGCGAATAGCGCAAATCCGATCCGCGTTGCGGACCGCCACGCTGACCACCGCGTCCGCCGCCAAAAATATCGCCGAAGACATCGCCGAAAATGTCGGAGAAACTCGCACCGCCGGCACCACCGCCAAAACCACCCGGGCCACCGCCAGCGCTGCCATCGACCGCGGCATGACCGAACTGGTCGTACGCAGAACGCTTCTGCGAATCCGACAGCACTTCGTACGCATGATTCGCCTCCTTGAATTTCTCCTCGGCCTCCTTGTCGCCAGGATTGCGATCGGGATGGTATTTCATCGCGACACGGCGGTAGGCTTTTTTGATATCGGCTTCGGCGGCGTCACGAGCTACACCGAGAACTTCGTAATAATCGCGTTTCGACATTTTGTTTAGTTCTTCGTCAGCATCATCGTAGGGGCGCTGATTGCAGCCCCGTTCATCACATTAAAAACAACCCACGTCAGAAACAACAAAGTCAGCATGGCGAGCCATGCTGACTTTGCGAACCCGTTTGCCAAAGAAGATTACTTATCCTCTTTGACTTCCTCGAATTCGGCATCGACAACATCGTCCCCGCCCGCCGCAGAATCATTTCCACCGGCTTGTTGCGCGCCGCCTTTTGCTTGCTGTTCAGCGTACATCTTCTGCGCCAAGCCGCTCGATGCTTCAGTCAGTTTCTGTGTCGCTGCTTCGATGGCTTCTTTGTCATCGCCTTTAACGACTTCTTCAACTTGCTTGATTGCAGCTTCTATCGCAGCTTTCTCGTCAGCGGTAACTTTGTCGCCAGCCTCTTGCAATGTTTTTTGCGTCGCGTGCACAAGACCTTCAGCGGTGTTACGCACTTGCGCGAGTTCGGCAAATTTCTTATCCGACTCGGCATTCGCCTCAGCATCGGCAACCATTTTCTTGATTTCGTCCTCGCTCAAGCCGCTCGACGCAGTGATGCGAATCGATTGCTGTTTGCCGGTCGCCTTGTCTTTCGCCGACACATTCAGAATGCCATTGGCGTCGATATCGAACGTTACTTCGATCTGCGGCATGCCGCGCGGCGACGACGGAATATCGGTCAAATCGAAACGGCCGAGCGATTTATTCGCTGCCGCCTGCTTACGCTCGCCCTGCACGACGTGAATCGTCACGGCCGTTTGATTATCTTCCGCAGTCGAAAACACCTGCGATTTCTTGGTGGGAATCGTGGTGTTCTTGTCGATCAGCGGCGTGGCGACACCACCCATCGTTTCGATGCCGAGTGTCAGCGGCGTGACGTCGAGCAGCAATACATCTTTCACGTCACCGCTCAATACCGCGCCCTGAATCGCTGCGCCCATGGCAACGGCTTCATCAGGATTCACATCCTTGCGCGGCTCCTGACCGAAGAAGGCTGCAACTTTCGTTTGCACCATCGGCATACGCGTTTGACCGCCGACGAGAATGACCTCGTTGATTTCCGACGCCGACTTGCCCGCGTCTTTCAGCGCCTGGCGGCACGGCTCGATCGAACGCTCGACCAGATTTTCCACTAACGCTTCAAGTTTGGCGCGCGTGAGCTTGATGACCAGATGCTTCGGACCCGTTGCATCGGCGGTGATGTACGGCAGATTCACTTCGGTCTGCTGGCTCGACGACAATTCGATTTTCGCTTTTTCTGCCGCTTCCTTCAGACGCTGCATCGCCAGCGGATCACCTTTTAGATCGATGCCGTTGTCTTTCTTGAATTCGTCAGCGAAATAGTTGATCAGCACCATGTCGAAGTCTTCACCGCCGAGGAAGGTATCGCCGTTGGTGGAAAGCACTTCGAATTGTTTTTCACCGTCGACATCGGCGATTTCGATGATCGAAATATCGAAGGTGCCGCCGCCGAGGTCGTAAACCGCGATCACGCGATCGCCACCCTCTTTATCGATACCGTAGGCAAGCGCCGCCGCGGTCGGCTCGTTGATGATGCGTTTGACATCGAGGCCCGCGATGCGGCCGGCATCTTTCGTCGCCTGACGCTGTGAATCGTTGAAATAGGCAGGAACGGTGATGACGGCTTCTTTGATTTCCTCGCCGAGATAGTCCTCGGCGGTCTTTTTCATTTTCTTGAGCACTTCGGCCGAAATCTGCGGCGCAGCCATTTTCTTGCCGTTGACTTCAACCCACGCATCGCCGTTGTCAGCCTTGACGATTTTGTACGGCACCATATTGATGTCTTTCTGCACGACGTCATCGGTGAAGCGGCGGCCGATCAAACGCTTGACCGCGTACAGCGTATTTTTCGGGTTGGTGACCGCCTGACGCTTGGCGCTCTGACCCACGAGAATTTCGTCATTATCGGTATACGCAACGATCGAAGGCGTCGTGCGCGCGCCTTCGGCGTTCTCGATAACCTTTACCTTGTCACCGTCGAGAATGGCCACGCACGAGTTCGTGGTGCCGAGGTCAATACCGATCATTTTTGCCATGGTTCATCTCCAGATTCAAAACTTGAGGCCGCGCTTGCCGCTGCGGCGCTAAATTCATTGCTTGACGCCTATATTGGCGCTGACCCCGATAATTCAAGGGCTATTTTTGGTTCGTCACGCCTGCGCAAGCGGGAATCCATGAACTCACAGCCCTGGCTTTCCGTCCGCGCGGGAACGACGAGACATTCATGCGGTTTCGTCGATTTTCTTCGCCGCGCCTTTTGCGACGACCACCATGGCCGCGCGCAGCAAACGACCGCTCAGCGTGTAGCCCTTCTGCATCACATGCAGGACAGAATTGGGCTCGGCGGCGGGATTGTCGACGATCGATACGGCTTCGTGGAATTGCGGATCGAAAGGCGCGCCGAGCGGATCGACCTGTTCGATCTGGCATTTCTTCAGCGCATCGAGGAGCGATTTGTACGTCAGCTCGACACCTTCGAGCATCGGCTTTATGACCTCGCTGTTGCGATCGGCCGACTCCAGCGCCCGCTCCAGATTATCGCTGACGGGCAGAATCGCATTGGCGAACTTTTCAAGCGCGTATTTATGCGCGTTCTCGACATCCTTCTCGGCCCGGCGACGAACATTCTGCGCCTCGGCAGCGGCGCGCAAGGTTTGATCTTTGGCATCGGCCACCTGCTGCTGCAATTGCTCGATCTGAGCCTGCAATGCGGCGATATCGACGTCGGGTTGCTCAGCGACCGGCGCAGTGGCGTCGGTAGCGGCTTGGGATTCTTCGACAGGGGGATTTTGCGGCTCTGTCACAACAACTCTCCGTAACACGTACTCGAAAGGAAGATTCAGGTCCGGCGCTAGATGGGGCCGTTATTTTGGATTTCAACCCCGACCCGCAGGGGTGGGCCTGCGTGTCCGCCCGATTCATAAAAAAAGGCGGACACATAGGTCCGCCCCTACAGATGCGAGGATTTAAATCGGATTCAGCGCCAGACTCAGCATCCGCGCGGTCAGGTCGACGATGGGAATCACGCGTTCATAGGCCATCCGCGTCGGGCCGATGACACCGAGCACGCCCAGCGTCTGCCCTGCGCTTTGATACGGCGCGGTGATCACCGAAAAATCGCCCAGAACTTCGTAACCCGCTTCCTCGCCGATGAAAATCTGCACGCCATCGGCGCGAATACAGCGATCGACGAGATCGAGAATGTCGCGCTTCTGCTGAAAGGCATCGAACAGACCCTTGAGCTTGTCGAAGTTTTCAGGACCGGTGGAGCCGATGAGACCCGCCTCGCCCGTCACCACATAATCGCGCTGCGGGGTATCGCTTGCGGCTTCGAGCGCCTTGTTGGCCAGATCGAGCGTCTGCTGCAGATGGCGGTCGATCGAGGCGCGGTCGACCTGCATGGCATCGAGCAATGCCTGCCTCACATCATTGAGCTCACGACCGCCAAAACGCTGATTGATCAGATTTGCCGCCTGCTGCAACTCGATCGCCGAATAGGACCGGTTCGTGTAGATCACGCGATTTTGCACCTCGCGCTCATTGACCACGAGAATCACCAGCACGCGATTGTCCGACAGCGGTAAAAACTCGACCTGCCGCAACTGTTCCCGCTGCGAGCGCGGCAATGTCACCAGCCCGGCCTGCGCGGTGATGCGGGCCAGCAGTTGCGATGCGCTCTCGACCAGCTCCTTCGCGGATTTGTCGGGATTGAGCTCGTGTCTGAGACTGGCGATGGCATCTGCTTCGAGCTGCTGCACCGTGAGCAGCGAATCCACGAACAGACGATAGCCCTGCACGGTCGGCACGCGACCGGCGGAAGTATGCGGCGCGCGAATGAGCCCGACCTCCTCGAGATCCGCCATGATATTGCGCACGGTGGCCGCACTGACCGGCAGGCCGCTCGATTCGAGCAATGCCCTCGAACCGACCGGCTGACCCTCGCGGATATAGCGTTCGATAAGCGCTTTGAGCAGCAATTGACTGCGTTCGGAAATCAGTTCGTTGGCCATGATGCATGCGAAATTCGGTCGACGGCAGGGAATATTGCACGGCTGCCGAATAAGATCAACGAAGCGGCGTAATATGATCGACGATCATTCCGGACGGAATACGCAACCCTTACAGCGCGAGCGAAACAGTCATGGCAGCGATATCCAGACCCGACATCGAAACCCCCGCCGATATCGATCTGCTGGTCGAAACGTTCTACAAAAAATATGTCCTCGACGATCCGGTCATCGGCTTTTTCTTCACCGACATCGCGCACATCGAGCTCGACCGACATCTGCCGAAAATCAGCGCATTCTGGCAACTGCAATTACTCGGCAGGATCGGCTACAGCGGACAAACCTTCGTCGCCCATCGCGACCTGCACACGCAGGCTCAACTGACGGAGGATCATTTTCATCGGTGGCTGCATTTATTCGAGAAAACCATCGACGAACTGTTCAGCGGCCCGCGCGCGGAAACTGCCAGACAGCGCGCTCGCACAATTGCACGCTCGATGCAGCGCGCACTCGCCAATAAACCGATCTCAGAGGAACGCATGGAGGAATTGCGTGGCGTGCAGCATGTCGCCGCGCGCCGGCAACAGAAGAATCACGAGTGAGATTGGTGCGATACGAACAGCGCTTCGCTACCAGCCTCGCGGCAGCGCCTTGCGCAAAATGATCGCGCCCGTGGTCTGTTCGATATAACCGCCAATCGCCAGTTCGCGCATGATGCGGCTGACCATTTCCCGCGATGCACCCACCATATCCGCGATCTCCTGATGCGTTAATTTCAGCGCGGCGGTTTCACTCTCGGCTGATCGCTGCTGCAACAGATTGGCGACACGCCCATACACATCGAGCAAGGCCAGATCGCGTACACTGCCCGTGAGCGAGCGAATACGGCGGGCCATGCCGCGCATCATGGCGATCGCTGCACCATTTTCACCTTTCAGAAATTCGTGAAAATCCTGCTGAGAAATAATCTGGAGCACGGTGGGTGCAACGGTAATGACCGATGCCGAGCGCGGCGCGCCGTCGATAAGCGCGAGTTCGCCAAAATAATCGCCGCCTTCGAGCCAGCTCAGCACCACCTGCCGGCCATCGTCACCATTTACGAACACCTTCAGATTGCCCGACACCACGATATAAAAATTATTGTGCGTGTCACCTTCGGTGACGATGATCGAATTCTTGGGGTATTTATACTGCTTGGCACAACGCAATAATTTATCGGCCGCACCGTCGGAGAGCTCGGAAAACAGATCGATTTTTTTTAACATGTCGGCTCCTTGTGTGGCCCGATTGTACAAACTATCAATCGCGTATTAAACCGTCCTCATCACAACGGTTAAATATCCGTTCTCAACACCACAGGATTGCATTATCGATGCCGCAGCGACGCGAACTCATGCCACTCAAATCCGCCATCGCGATTTTATGCGCTGCGGCGGTGCTGCTGCTTTCACCACCCGGGCTGCAGCTCGAAGAAAATTTCGGGTTGCGATTATTATTTGCCTTGCGCGGCGAACGTCCCGCTCCCGATGCCGTCACCATCATTGCGCTCGACGAGGAAAGCAGCGCAATGCTGTCGTTACCCGATCTCGATCAGCTGGAGCGCTGGCCGCGATCGGTTTACGCGAAACTCATCCGCATTCTCGCCGATAACGGCGTCGCGGTCGTGGCGATGGATATCGCCTTTCTGGCAGCGGGCGATTCCGCTGACGATATCGCACTCGCCAATGCCATGCGTGCAGCTGGCAATGTGGTTATTTTAAAAATGCTCGATCGTGTCGACCCCGAAGCGGGCGCCGGCCCGCTGACCGAATGGCAGCTGCCACCGCTCGATCTGTTCGCCGACAATGCCGCTGCGGTAGGCGCGTTCACGCTTCCCGATCATGCAATAAAAAAATACACCACGCTGTTTCCGGATACGCCCGAAGGCACGGAGGCGGCCATGCCTCTGCTCGCACTGCAAATCCATTACGGCGCAGCGCATGCGAAATTACCCGGCCTGCTCGACGATATCGGCGAACCGGTGCTGGCACAGCAGTTGAGAGAAAAACATAACGCAGCGCTATCGGCCGCGCGACTGCGATCCGCGCTTCTGCAAAACTCCTCCCTGGCCAATGCATTGATCGAAACAGCCGGCGACTCGCTAACCGAATCCGAGCGTCGGCAGTTGAAAATATTGCTGCAGGCCTATCGGGCACCCGATCCGATTTATCTCAACTTTTACGGCCCGCAACGCACCATTCGCACCCTGTCGCTCAGCGATGTGTTGCGCAACTCCGATGCCGCTGAAGTCAACGCTCTGCGCGGTCATGCCGTTTTCATCGGTTTATCCGAACGTTTGCACAAGCAGCGGGATTATTTTTTCACCGCTTATTCGAACGATCGCGAAAATCGCATCAGCGGCGTCGAAGTGGCTGCGACACTTTTTGCAAATTTGCGCGACAACCAGGTACTGCACGCAGCGCCCACGTGGATCCAGCTGATGTTACTGTTCGGTTGGGGCGGAATATTATTCGTTACGGCGCAACGCCTGGCAGCAACGCAATGGCTGCTGCTCACTGCAGCATTCACGGCTGCCTACGCGTTTCTCGCACTGTGGCTATTTGCACATTACGCTCTATGGCTGCCCATATGCATTCCACTCGCAATTGCGACACCCGCGTTAGCACTCCTGGCCATTTGGCATTACTACCGCGACATGGCTCGATCCGAACGCGCGGTCGCCGACGCACTGAGTCTTTATGTTCCTGCGGATATTGTCGTCGCAGCGCGTACGAACCGCGATCGATTACTCAACGAACATCGTCAGATCGAAGCATTTTGTCTGCTCACCGACATCGTCGGCTTTACCGCACTTTCAGAGCAACATTCACCCGAATACATGCATGACCTCATGAACCGTTATTACAGTGAAATCGTTGCGGCCATCGAGCGCCAGAGCGGCTTCGTCGCCAATATCGTTGGCGATGGATTGCTCGCCTTGTGGCCTAATTCAGATTCTTCGGGGATAATTCGCAGCGATAATATGCAAAAACTGGCGACCACCGTTTGCCGCACCGCGCTCGATATCGTCGACGCGAGCGATCGCATGAGCAAAGCGGGCGAATCGTTGAAAACCTGCATCGGCATTCATTTCGGACCACTATCGCTCGGTCATCTCGGTGCGGGACAACATTTCGAATACGCCCCGGTGGGCGACACGATCAATACGACTGCGCGCGTCGAATCGAGCAACCGGCAACTGAATTCGCGCATCCTGATCAGCGAAACCGTGCACGAATATTTATCGGGTTTCGAAGTGCTCGATCATGGCAAGGTAACACTCAAGGGCAAGCGTGAAGCGCTCGCACTTTACGAACTGCTGGCAGAGAAAAAACACTGAATATGTGCACGATGCTGACCGAATAATTTTTCAGCACGCGAACGGATTTTTCCAGACTCTTACGACTTGCAAGGAAGGGGTCTCCCCGATGAAACAACGTCAATTGCATTCGCGAAAAAAATTAGGCGCGATTTCATTCCGACATTTAATCAACACACGCAGCTGTCTGTTCATCGCGTTAAATCTGGCGATGGGTTTATCTCACGCCGATTGCGACAACGCAGCCGGGCGCCTTGAAAGCAGCGAAGGCAAGGTGACTATCGAGCAGAATGGTCAATGGCAGCCGCTGGCAATTGGTAGCTGCGTGCCGACGAATGCGCGCATACAGGTGAGTGACGGCCGCGCCGTCTTTCGCCTCGCCAACGAAACTCTGCTGCGCACCTCCAGCTCTACCCTGCTGCGCTTCTCCGCGCCTCAGGAAAAAAGCTGGATTCGCCTGTTCGATGGCATTCTGCATTTCATCACCCGCACGCCCCATGCTTTCGATGTAGAAACCGATTACGTCAACGCCGGTGTGAAAGGCACCGAATTCATGCTGACCGCCAATCGCGCAGAACAGTACGGCGAAATCGTCATGCTCGAAGGCGAAGTGCTCGCGAGCAACAAGCGGGGGCAACAGCAGATTCGCAGCGGTGAAGCGATCATTGCGCGCAGCGGCGAGGCGCCCCGCATTTTCACGGTTCCGAGCCTGCGCAATGCTGTGCAATGGACGCTCCATTATCCCCCGCTTCCGAATTCATCGCCGCGCTTTCAATCCGCGCTCACTTATTTGTATCGCAACGATGCAGCCGCCGCCCTGAGCGAACTGGAAAAACTGTCTATCACCGAACACGATGCCGATTACTTTGCTCTGCTGGCTGCGATTGGCTTACATCGCGGTGAAATCACACCGGCACGCAATGCCATTGGCAGCGCGCTGGCATTGCAACCCGATCACGCGCAAACCCTGGCACTGAATTCAATCGCTGAACTGGTTATCGGCAATCATGCAGAAGCCAAGCGCCTTCTCGATCGCGCGAACGATTCACGCAGCTCCGCAGCATTGATCGCTCGCTCCTATCTCCAGCAAGCGCAATTCGAATTGGCAGCTGCATTAACTAGCGCACAGCAGGCGGCCAGTCTCGATTCGAATTCCCCACTCATACAAGCACGCATCGCCGAGCTGTCACTCATGACTGGCGATATTTCGCAGGCGAGACAATCCGCGCGTAACGCGATTGCCCTGCAACCCGAATACGCCCGCGCCCACACTATCGCGGGTTTCGCGTTTATGCAGCAACTTGAATTCGATGAGGCCGAAACCGAATTCAAACGCGCCATTGAACTCGACGCAACTGACTCCCTGCCGCGATTAGGATTGGGGTTAATTCAAATACGCCACAATCACGTGAGCGAAGGTCGCGAACAACTGGCGATTGCCGTCGCTCTCGATCCGGGGCAATCGTTATTGCGCAGTTATTTGGGCAAGGCGTATCAGGAAGAAAGTCGCGAGCGATTGGCGAGCGATCAATATGCACTGGCGAAAACTTTCGATAGCGCCGATCCGACACCGTGGCTGTATTCCGCGCTGCTCGCACAAGTACAGAACCGCCCGTTCGATGCACTCGATGATTTAAATCGCTCGATCGAGCTCAACGATAATCGCGCGGTTTATCGCTCGCGTTTGCAACTCGATGCCGACGAAGCCACGCGCACGGCAAGTCAGGCGGAAATCTATCGCGAATTGGGGTTCGACACACTCGCACAACGCGCCGCCGCGCGCGCTGTCAGCACCGCACCCAGTGAGCATGGTGGTCATCGTCAATTGGCTGAAGCTTACGCAGACAACCCTCAATACGATGCCGCACGCGCAAGCGAAGTTCTGCAAGCACAACTTCTACAACCGCTCTCCGCAACACCGATATTGCCGCTGCTTGGCGAAACCAATTTACTCGCTATCGAAGGCGCAGGGCCTTCGGCATTAGGCTTTCGCGAATACAACGCGATGTTTGTGCGCGAAAAACCGTGGCTTTCTGTTTCCGGATTAGGCGGTAGCAACAACACCGGCGCAGGTGAGGTTTCGTTGAGCGGTGTTTATGATCGATTTTCGTATGCAGTGTCCCAATATCATTATGAAACGGCTGGCTATCGCGACAATAACGATGCGCGTTACGACGTAACATCTGCTTATACAAAATTCCAAGCAAATGAGCATATTTCTTTTTTATTACAAGCAGCGAGTAGAGAAGAAGATCGCGGCGATTTAAATGAAAGTCTATTGAGCGATCAAGAGCTGCCATTTATTAATGTCGAGAATAAAATCGACTCCGTCTTACTAGGTAGCCATGTGAAAATTTCATCCGACATTGATGTACTAGCAACTCTGGGATATCAAGATGGTAAATACAAACAACTTACACGCATTCCTCTTTTAGACGTCACTTTCGATCAAGACCAAAATACTTCTAATGCCGAAATTCAAACACAAATTAGCAGCAGAGTCGGGCGCTTTACGGTTGGTGCTGAATGGGTTGAAACAGACATCAAGATGCTAACTCGCAACACCACATCCGATCCAATTCTCCAGCTTTTTTTGGAACCGCAAGTTACGGCAGATGAGACAGACTTTTATCGCACAGGTTATGGCTATTGGTCTTTATCACCCTTCAAGCCATTGGAGTTCACTCTTGGAGTGGCCTACGCGGAACTTGATGCGGATGCATTTACGAAAAAGCTCTCCGGGTGGTATCCGAAAGCGGCCATAGTTTATCGTCCAGATTCGGCTCTAAGCTTGCGTGCGGCCTATTTTCAATCGTTAAGGCGACCTTTCGCTGACGAACAGACGTTAGAACCAACTCAACTTGGCGGATTCAATCAACTCGTAGATGAAACAGAAGGTATCGAATCAGATCAATACGCTGTTGGATTCGATTTCGATATGGGTTATGGCCATCACCTCAATGGAGAAATTCTCACAAGAAAATCGGCAATACCTTTAGTAGATCCAATCGATGGTTTTCTGCGAAGCGATGCAGAGCAGAAATTGGGCTCAATAGCCTGGAGTTGGAGCGCCGATCCCTGGGCAATATCATTAAAATATCTGTATGAAAAAGATGAGTACGTAGAGGATGACCAATCATTCGAAGGAAAACCTTCCCCTCTTACGACTCATCGCTTACCGTTTCGAATTCAGTGGCAATCTAAGGCCGGCTTGTCGATATCGGCAGTTACCACTTATCTCGACCAGAAAGCAGAATTTGATAGAGGTCTAACTAAAAGAAGCGAAAGCTTTACGCTATTCGACATCGTGGCGAGCTACCCTTTTTGGAATCGCCGCCTTGAAGCAGAATTTCGTTGCAACAATTTATTTGTTAAATCATTTACCTATCAAAATATCAACCTTTATGATCCGTCACCGAGACTGTCACCGTACATCCCTGAGAGGACTTTTCTTGCTGGGGTCAAATTTAATTATTAAAGAATGATGTAGGTATGTCCGCCTCCACGTATTCACGTGGAGGCATGACAAATTATCACTGGCAAAACGCTGCACCGGGTATGACGTAAGCGCGTCCATTAACGATGATGAAATAACATTGCGGACTGCCATGATATTTAGTAATCGAGATATCCGACATTTGTTCAACCTGAACTTTATGCCCCGGTCGGAAAATTGGACATACATCGGATGATTTAGGATCTGTGCTGCATTTATCCCCGATCGGCTTCCCAGCACTGTCCTTAATAACCAATTCGCCATCCGCTTTAATCGTAAAAGTCACTTCCTTAAGCGGAGTAGGTTCCTCAGGCTTTGGCGGTCGTTCAGGATGCCCTTTCTCCACAGCACATGCCGTCATACTTAATAAAACCAACGCTACTGAAGCTGTACTTTTAAAACAACGCCCCCAGAAATTCGGTAAGACACTCATTACATTTCTCCCTTTTGCAACCGGTCAATAATTAACTGCTTTGTTAAATCGAAAAATAGAAATAGCAACAACGCACAGCACTCAAGCAAAACGTGCTGCGCGAATCATAATGGGAGAACACTTATGTGGCTATGGATTCTTATTGAATGCTAATGGATGACGTGAACGTAATGTGATGCCGTCTTCGTTACGCAGACCCCAATGCGTATACCAGCCAGCAGGACTGGGATTGTAAAGCGAGACATATAAGTTCGGCGAAATGGAGCGGCGCACAACGAATCGATAGCCGGTTTGCTCGTCATCCAGCTGCATAACTGAAAAATTAAAAAATCCCGCCGTATCGCTCACTGTCGTCATCGAATAAACGGCGGGCATGCTGGTTGGGTGGTAATAGCAAAGAAGGGGCTGAAATATCGCTGGATTATTGCCGAGCAATTGTCTGAATGATGTATTGGAAAGCGATTTTGCCGCAGCAGCAAGCAATTCGAAGCCAGGCACATTAGGTAACTGTGCGATATCAGCAAATTGCGTTGCAGGCACATCGACAATGGACGTCGCCGCACTGGCATAAAGGTCGACTGGCCGTAAACGTTCTAAAAACAATTTGCGGAAATTGCTCAAAACACTATCCGGCAAACTGGTCGCCAGAGTTTTCAAGGAAGCCACGATTTGCAATTCGACCTGTGCGCCTGCTACCGAGACTTGCTGCAAGTCCTGAATACCCAATATACGACCGTGTATTTTTTGTCGCGGGTTGCATTGCGGCGCTAACTCCCGGAAGCTCTCGCGCTTTAGATTGTCGATCGTATCGGCGATCGGCGTCGACTTGACGACTTCAGGTGTTCGACTTGCTGCTGGAACGATCTGATTCATGGCACTCACTCCTTTGCGATCTGTAGCGACAACTCCGTGTAAATACAACTCCGCAAACGAGATCCAAGCATGCCCTTCAGAAGATCGTTCCGCAGCGCAGTTATGCACCAGCAGGTTGTGAAAAATTACCGAACCAGTCGCGCTCGAAGCCGGCCGAAAGGTAATAAATCACACGACCACCGCCATTTTCATACTGAGATGCGCTACCGCCTCCGGTTACAGTGACCTAGTCGATAGGGATTCGGCCACAGGGTCGACAAGCAATTTGGAGCACGAATTGGATGTCGATGGACTGCATGGATGCCTGCACAGGGACGTGCCACACGGATCACGCCGATGCAAATTCTTTCCACAATAAAAAAGGGTCGCACGAAGGCGACCCTTTTTTATTGCTGCCAATTGCCCGCCGCGAAGCGAGCAACCTCAGTATTTAGATAACAGTGACGTTCTCAGCCTGCGGGCCTTTTTTGCCCTGGGTCACAGTGAACTGCACTTGCTGACCTTCAGCCAGGGTTTTGAAGCCGCCGCTGTTGATTGCGCTGAAATGTACGAATACATCGGGACCGCTTTCCGGAGTGATGAAGCCAAAACCTTTGGATTCGTTGAACCATTTGACGGTGCCAGTGGTGGTGTTTGCCATGTCTATAAACCTGTAAAAATAAAAAAAGATGAATTCGATTTCTCGAAGCGCTAGCAATGGGAGGTTACTGAGAGGTTAGCGAGGAGCGAGAGAACTGCGAGATACCGACGCTTCTAACTGGCCGTTTAATAACAAGCACACTGGTTAGCTGGTGCACAGCCTAACCGCTAACAGATATCTGTCAATCACTATTTTCACCTAGAAGCGATTTAGCGCGACAACCTGCCCTCACGCAGCATAGACTGAGCCCTCTATAAAGGACATCGCGATGACCAAACTCAATCGAACCGTTTCGCATGCGAAGCACTCCGCTCCGCCCTTCCATCAGCAACGTGAAATCGCCGTACAGACTGCAGCATTTCTCGCAAACGGCGGCAAAATCCAGCAAATCCCAAGCGGCGTCAGCGGCCAGCCAAAGCTCGGCGGGCCAAGCCTGACAACTGCCGAAGTCAAAACTGAGTGAACAGCGCTGTCGGCGCGGCGCCCCCATTAATTTTTTTGTTTCTATCTATCCGGCTGTATTGACTCTTCCCCTCCACCGAAATACTGTATAAAAAAACAGTCTTTCGAGAACAGCCGGAGAACGCCATGCTCACCCATCTCACTGTCGATAATTTTGCGATCGCCGAACATATCGAAACCGAATTCGCCGGGGGCATGACCGTTCTGACAGGTGAGACCGGCGCAGGTAAATCGATTCTCCTCGATGCGCTCGGCCTGGCGCTGGGCGACCGGACCGATGCCGGTATCGTGCGCGCCGGAGCCGAACGTGCCGATATTCACGCCGCATTCGATATCAGCAATATCCCGGAAGCGAAAGCATGGCTTGAAGCGCGCGATCTTATCGCCGGCGATGAATGCTTATTGCGTCGCACCATCACCAGCGAAGGGCGTTCGCGCGGCTATATCAATGGGCAACCTGCAACGCTGCAGGATTTGAAATCGATCGGCGAGCTGCTCATCGATATTTACAGTCAGCATGCGCACCAATCGCTACTGCAGCGTGCCCATCAGCGCAAATTGCTCGACGCCTGCGCCGGCACCGAAGCGCTCGCCGACACCGTGAAAACCATCGCACAGCATTATCAGCACTGCACCGAACAGCTTGATCGCCTGCATAACCAGCACGATGAGACAACGGCGCGAGTGCAGTTACTAAGTTATCAGGTCGAAGAGCTCGACAAGCTCGATCTCGCTGCCGGCGAATTATCAGCGCTGGAAGATGAGCGTCGCACGCTCGCCAACGGTGAGCAGATTTTGCGTAACTCGCAACACGCGCTCGCCCTGTGTCGCGAAGGCGAAATCAATGTCGTTAATATTTTGAATCAGGCACTCAAGTCATTGGCAGAGCTCGACGCAAAGCAACCCGCGCTGCTGCAGGCCGAAGACATGCTCAATACCGCACTGATTCAGGTAGAGGAAGCGAGCCATGAACTGCAACATTACGTAGATGGTTTTGAACTCGATCCGCAGCGCTTGACGGAGGTGGAAGCGAGGCTCGATACCATTTACGACATCGCGCGCAAACATCGCGTGCAGCCGCAACAACTGGCCGAGCTTCATTCCCAGTTGCGCGCCGAACTCGATAATGTCGCTGGCGGCGGCGAGCGTATCGAGCATCTGCAAAAGGAATTGAAAACATTGCGTGCCGACTACGACAGGCACACGCAGGAGCTCAGCAGGCGGCGCACTCAGGCTGCACAGAAACTACAGAAGCAGGTGGAAAAACAATTGCAGGCGCTGGCGATGGGCGGTTGCCGTTTCAGTGTCGCGCTGACATCGAGAGCAACGCCGCTATCGCAAGACAAACCAGGCACGGTGCACGCGCACGGCAATGAAGATATCGAATTCCTCATCAGCACCAACCCGGGCACACCACCGCAGGCACTCAATCGCATCGCATCGGGCGGCGAGCTGTCGCGCATCAGCCTTGCGATTCAGGTGATTACAGCGCAGACCAGCGCCATCCCCACCCTTGTGTTCGACGAAGTCGATGTCGGCATCGGCGGTGCGACCGCAGAGGTCGTCGGCAATCTTCTTCGCGAACTCGGCAGCCGCGGACAGGTGTTATGCGTGACACATCAGCCTCAAGTTGCAAGCAAGGGCCATCAACACTTCAGCGTGGAAAAAATTGCCGAGAAAAAAACCGTACGCACCCGGTTACGCAAACTGAGCGAAGATGAAAAGGTCGAGGAAATCGCACGTATGCTCGGTGGTATTACTGTCACCGAACAGAGTCGGGCGCATGCAAAGGAGATGCTGAGCTTTACACATTAAATTATTTCTTTTTGCGGACATAGAGCACGAGGCTGTGATCGACGAGTTCAAAACCACGATCGGCGACCAGCTGACGCTGGCGTTTTTCGATCATTTCGTCAATAAATTCGATGACTTCGCCCGTATCGAGATTGACCATATGATCATGATGCTGAGATTTTGCGAGTTCGAATACGGAATGACCGGATTCGAAATTGTGGCGACTCACCAAACCGGCTGTTTCGAACTGGGTCAGGACGCGATAAACCGTGGCCAGACCGACATCCTCTCCCTGCTCGAGCAAATGTTTGTAGACATCTTCAGCACTGAGGTGATGATTATCGGTTTCCGCCTGCTCAAGCAACTGCAGAATTTTGATGCGCGGCAACGTGACCTTGAGGCCAGCCTTTTTCAGTTCCTGATTCTCTCCGCCCATTGCCTGCCCCCTACATTTATCAGTCATTTTCCGGTCTGCAGCGCATCGTCCAATTCGCGCAACGCGTCATCCGGCTTACCATTGTGAGATCAATTGGGATATTATCACGCCGCCGCCGTGATCATCCCAGGTTTCATCGATGCCATTCAATTTATTACACATCGTTCGCACTCTCGCTCCTGCTTTCGCCGTCGTCCTCTTGAGCGCGTGTAGCAATCTCGAATTTCCGTGGGTTTATCGTATCGATATCGATCAGGGCAATATCATCACCCAGGAAATGGTCGATCAGCTCAAGCCCGGCCTCACCCGCGATCAGGTCAAATATGTCATGGGCTCGCCGCTGGTGGTCGACCCTTTTCACCCCGATCGCTGGGATTATGTTTATACCCTGCGCAAGGGCGACGGTTCGCGCAAACGCGAACAGCTTTCAGTGTTTTTCAGAGACGATATCCTGATTTCCCTGAGCGGCGATTTTTTACCCGCATCAGCGCGAACCTCAAGCCCGGCAACGCAGACGAATTAAACGCCGCGAAATACTCTCCGTAACGAACCCCGCAAGCCCCGAGCTCAGCGTTTGTGTTGCGCACGCTGACGCCGTGCTGCTTTGGGATCAGCAATCAGCGGCCGATAAATTTCTATACGGTCGCCATTGCGCAATTTTGCCTGCTCAGGGCGCTCAATCACCTTGCCGAAAATACCGATTACCGCTGTGCTCCAATCGATTCCGCCGCCAATTTCGAATGCCTGTGCGATACCTGAACGCTGCGCGGCGGCCAGCACAGTGCAATCATCTTCCACCTGCAATTCGATGAGACACTGGCGATCAGGCAACGCATACACCACTTCGATGGATATCATCACATCTCTCTAAATCGTTACCGCGCGCCGTACAGCTGATGCGCGCGTCTGACGAGCGCATCGACCATCTGATTGGCGACGCTGTCGAACATTTTGCGCGCGGCGAAATTGAGCAGACGACCCGATAATTCGAACTCCAGATGCAGCGAAATCTTGCATGCATGCTCGCCGAGAGGATGAAATGTCCACACTCCATGAAATTTACTGAATGGCCCCTCGACCAGCGTCATATCGATACGCTCGGGCGGTATCAACCGATTGCGCGTGGTGAAACTGTAACGCAATCCGCCTTTGGCGAGATCGAGTCGCGCCTCGATAGTATCGTTAGTTTTATGAACGATGGTCGCGCCCGCACAACCATCCATGAATTGCGGGTAGGTTTCGATCGCGTTGACGAGTTCGAACATGGCCTGCGCGGAATATGGCACCAACGCACTGCGTTGAATCGTAGTCATTGTTGAATCGTGATCGTTAACGGGGGTTTCGTCGAAATGAATAGAGGGTTCGATGATAGCTCAAAGGAAAATCACAGCGCCTGTGTCCATACGCGGTACACACCCATGATTAGAATCAGCGCGATCGCGGGCGGGGCAATATAGCGCAAGGTCGCGCGCCAAAGCCAAAACAAACGCGGTCGATGGGTGAGCATTTCATCGCGGATCGACTCAGGCCGCATGCGCCAGCCGACCAGAATGGCAAGCAGCAATGCACAGAGCGGCAACAGAACATCGGCGCTGATCCAGTCGATCCAGGCAAACAGGCTCTTGCCGCCGGGCCGCCACGCCGGCCACAGGCTGAACGAGCCGATGCTGAGCAAGCCGAGCAAGCAACCGATGACGGCAAATAATGCGGCGGCGCGGGGACGCGACCAGCGCGTACGCTGCACCAGCCACGCGGTAGCCGGCTCAAGCAAGGCCACCGTCGAGCCGAATGCCGCCAGCAGGACCATGACAAAAAACGCCGTGCCAATCACGGAGCCATACGGCAGGTTGCCAAAAATATACGGCAGCGTGACAAAAATGAGACCCGGTCCATAACTCGGCTGCACGCGGTGCGCGAATACCAGCGGAAAAATCGCCAGCCCCGCGAGCAGTGCCACTACCACATGCAGCAGCACCACGATACTCAGCGTCCGCAACAGCGAGCGTTGCGCCGGCATGTAAGCGCCAAAACTGATCATCGCCCCCATGCCGATGCCGAGCGAGAAAAATGCCTGCCCCAGGGCGGCGAGCGCGCCGTCGGTCGTCCATTGTTTGAAATTGGGGGCGAACATGAATTCGATCGCAGCGGGCATATCGCCCATGCGCAACGCAGTCAGCACCATGACCAGCAATAAAACCAGCAGGGCGGGCGCCAGCACGGTAAACAACGCGCCAAGTCCGCGCGCCACGCCAAGCGCAACGAATAACCACGCAAAGAACAAGAACAGCGCCTGCAGGCCGGCCTGATGCCAGCCGTTGCCGAGCAGCTGGCCGAATTGCTCGCCGATCTGACGTGCACTCGCTGCGGAAAGATCGCCGCTATAAATCCAGTTGCAGTAGGTCATGAGCCAGCCGCCGACCACGCTCAGGTAGGACAGAATGATCAGCGCGGCAATGCCGCTGAGCCACCCCACCCATCGCCAGTTACGACTCAGCGCCGATTCGAGCAACACCATTTCCATCGCATGCACGGGATCGCCCCGGCCGCGCGAACCGAGCAACACTTCGGCGACGAGCACCGGTGTTGCGACCAGTATCATGCACAACAGATACATGAGCACGAATCCGGCGCCACCGTTGACTCCGGCCAGGTAGGCAAACTTCCACAAGCTGCCAAGACCGATGGTTGCGCCGGTGGCTGCGGCGATGAAGGTCCATTGACTGGTCCAGCCGCCATGCAGCGATTGGCGGGCTAGGCGCACAGATTCACTCCGGCCAGGTCGATTAGCATTTCCGATACACCTGCATCCAAATGAGGGAGCACTAGTTTATGCCGTGTCGTACGCACTTATGACTCAATTCTGGCACTGTCGACGTATTCAAGCCTGAACCCGCTCTCTATAATGCGCCGCCATGACTAAAAACTCTCAGCAAAACAATACCATCGCGCAGAACAAAAAAGCGCGCTTCGATTACCACCTCGAGGAAAAAATCGAGGCGGGCATCGCCCTGCAAGGCTGGGAGGTGAAGAGCCTGCGCGCAGGCAAGGCCCAGCTCACCGACTCCTACGTGCTGCTAAAAAATAGCGAAGCGTGGCTGCTCGGCGCCCTCATCACCCCATTGCAGACCACGTCAACGCATTTTGTGATTGACCCCCAGCGCACACGCAAACTGCTGCTCAATCGCAAGCAACTCAATCAATTGATCGGCGGCGTTCAGCAAAAAGGCTACACGTGCGTCTGTTTATCTCTGTACTGGAAGGGCCATCTGGTCAAGGCAGAAATCGCGCTCGCGAAAGGCAAGCAATTGCACGATAAACGCGAAACGGAAAAAGAACGCGACTGGAATCGTGAAAAACAACGCATCGTACGCCACGCTGCACGCACGAATTAAGCAAAACTTGTCGCGCTTTCCACACCGATTTTGCGTAAAGCCACAACGGGCGGGATACTTTCCAAGTCATTAGATGCACAAAAAATTTATCGATAGTTGATTTAGATAAACATTCTCTAAGACAGCGATTGAAAAAAGCGGGCTCAGCACCCATAGTGATCGCAGGCATACTTGTATGCCTATGCACTCTCTCCCAGGCGGAGAGAAAGGGGATGCGGTTGGCGCAACACCACCGCATCCCCGTGTCAACGCAGCATCCGATCAGCCTTATCGAGAGGGTGTGGTGAGAGAGTGAAGCAAGACGAATTCGGGGGCGTTCTGGATTCGACGTTGGTAACAAAACCTGAGGTGCATGTCGTGATGGCAGCCAATCACGTAAATCCAAAGCTGCAATCAAATAGTCGCAAACGACGAAACGTACGCTCTGGCGGCTTAAGCCCGCCGGACAGTTGGTGATTGACGTCAGATAGAGAAACCAACTGTCATTTCATCTGACTCGCTATTCGGCTCGTCCGGCGCCGGATAGTTAAAACCCTACGGAATCGCGATTCACGTCCTGCCCGTTGGGCTGTGAAAAGTTAAATTAATTAACGGAACCTAAACATGTAGAGCCAAAGGCGGAGAACTAGCGGACAGGGGTTCAATTCCCCTCGCCTCCACCATCCAAAATGAAGGGCTAAGTGAATCAATCGCTTGGCCCTTTTTTCTGTCTACTCGCTGTGTGTGCCACACAAATTGGCACGAAAATGACCGCGACCGTCCCTCACACACTACTTCGAATGGTACTTTTTACTTTAATGTCGCTACCCTGCCGGTATCCTGCGCGCGTCTCATTGAAAACTAACAGCCGAACTCAGGCGATGAAACTCGCCGGGATTCTGGCTGACTTTTTAAGCAGCCTGGGGCACCAGAACTTAAAGCTCGAACAATTGCGACAGATTGCGGCTAGATGGTTACAGCGCTGGCCGCACGACAGGCTGCCGGGCATCTGGCGACTGCTGTGGCTTTCTTCATAACTTCAACACGTGAAATTTCTCCAATCTTTCAGCCGGGTTCTAGATAAGCGATCAATGGGAATCGCCCGGGTAGCCACCCAGTACCGCCAGAAATGCCTGGCCAACATCATCGTCATTCGCCACATAAAAAGCTGATTGACGCCCTCCTGGCATGACAGGTGCCGGCCGGAAAAACCGCCCAAGAAAACTTAAACTTTTATATAAAAATCAATAATATGCGTAAAAATTTAATCATCTTTTTTTGCAGCCAGACAGGGGCTAATTTGGTAAAACTCACTCCCATTCTGACGGAGAGAACGCATGACTTTTCAGCAGCCCGATCATGTATTTTTAGAGGAAAAAGAATTTGTTTTGACCGAATTTTCTGCAGGACGGTTGTTCGATCCCGAAGCACACGGCTTCTCGCCCGGGCGTATATCAACAAGCTGCTATCGGGGTTACATGTGCGATTTTCGTATCTCCGATGATCGTCTTTTCCTCGACACGCTCACTATTGCCAACAAGAGACCTCCAACCCTTGGCGTGATACGCGATGCGCTCATGTGGGGTGCTCACAGTATTCATCGCGAAAGCAGGGGTGTTCTTGAACGCAAGCTAAATACATTGAGCGACCTTTTCACTCCCCCGGAAATTTCTCGTGGCGATACGACAAGCCATTGGGCCTACGATTATGCCGAATGGAAGATGCCTGTATTCAACGGCGTTACGCCGGAACAAGATCGTCACGCGGAGGAAACTTTCAAGGAGGGGGAGTTCGTATCTGCGACCTTATCGTGGTCGCCCTCATGGCATGGCTATGACATCTACAGAAAGCTGGCATTTCCGCTGTCTTACACCGGAGCTGTCCTGCTGGGAGCTAATAAACCAGATGATTTGTTTCAAATGACCGGTTGTGCCATGCCACAAGACTACGACATCGTGCTGCAGGTGGAGTTTGAGGAGGGGGCCGTAACCGCCTGCAAGGATGTATCCGAAATTTTTGCGACGTTCCGCGCCCGATATGAGCGCAACATCTATGAGGACTACGACCTGGACTATACAGGCCCCTTTCCGGACTTACAGCGCAATGGTCGCCGTTACCTGAAACGGCACCTGGCGCCCGGCTTCACCTTCTGACACGGCATGCTTACCGCGGCAGCATGGACAACACTGCCGCCCCCACGCCCGCAGGTGAATTGCGGGCTACCATTGCAGATAAAACATCGCTTTGGCCAGCAGCACGATCATCAGCACATGGCCGAACACGCTGAAATGCAGACGCCGGGAGCGCCGGCCGTTCAGGAGGCCCCGCCGACGCCAGATCATCGCCGCGGCGAAATGCCCCAGCACGCTGATCGCAAGCAGGATTTTGAGTGTCAGCAGCGATCCGAAGCTCGTGGCCAGCGGCTGCGATAATGATGCCCGGTGCTGCCATGCCAGGCCGATTCCTGCGCCATAGAGCGTCAGCAGCACCCAGGGCATCACTCTCACCGCCCGATTGCCGACCGCCTGCTCGACCTGTCGCATCACCTCGTGCGGCAGATGCCGGCGCACGCCCTCAAGCATGACCACCTCAAAAAAAACGGTGCCAGCAAACGCGATCGCCGCCAGCAGATGGAGCACCTGTAGTACACCGTAATTCATGAATTTCTCCCGTGGACTAACGTGTCAGTTCGTAGGCGCAAATAGTGACGGCCGATGCGAGGTTCAACGAATCGATCGCCGCCGCACCCGAAATTCCAAAAATGTTTTCCTCCAGCGACTTCAGCCCGCTTCGCGGCACACCGCGCGCTTCGTTGCCAAATACATAGCAGTCGAAATTTTTAAAATTGGCGCTCTGAATATTTGTGCCGTGCATATCCAGGCACGCGATTTGCGAAAACCGTTCGGGCAGTGTTGCAAGCGGCACATCGATTTCCACGGGTACGTGAAAGATGGCGCCCATGCTCGCGCGCACGACTTTATCGTTGTAAAGATCGACACTGTTCGGACTTAACAGGCAGCGAAAATTTCCGAACCATGCGAGTGTGCGCAAAACGGTACCGAGATTGCCGGGGTCCTGAATTTCATGCAGATAAATTGCGCGCGCACCGGTCTGGGCGGTCTGGAGCTGCGCGTGTGCGAGGTCCAGCATGGGCACCACCGCAACGATACCCTGCGGCGTTCTGGTGGCCGCAATCTGTGCGAGCTGGCGTTCGCCGATGACGCGGGTTTTCAGCGGGCTCTGCCAGTTCGAATACGCATCGGTGACATACAAAAGGCTTTCGCGCAGCCGCGGATTCGTGACGAGCGCCTTCTGCAATTCCAGTATCAGATGCTCGCCCTCCAGCAAAAAATGACCGAATTCATCGCGGTATTTTTTCTGGTGAAGTTTTTTGACGTCATCCCATTTCATTTTTTTAACCCGACGGCTTTACGTTTGCGCTCGATCACACCGATACGAATTCGGCCACAATATTTTTTGCAACCGCTTCTGCAATTTTTATCCCGTCGACACCTGCCGATAAAATCCCGCCCGCATAGCCAGCGCCCTCGCCTGCCGGATACAGACCCCGCGTATTGAGGCTCTGCAGCGTTTCGTGATCGCGCGTGATACGCACGGGGGATGACGTGCGCGTTTCCACGCCTGTCAGCACCGCATCGTCTCGATCGAATCCGTGAAGCTGTCTGCCGAAGGCGGGCAATGCTTCGCGTATCGCCTCGATGGCATACGCAGGCAGTGCGCTGGCAAGATCGGTGAGATGGACGCCGGGCCTGTACGAAGGCTCGACTTCGCCGAGAGCTTTCGAGGGCACGCCGCGAATAAAATCGCCGACCAGTTGCGCAGGCGCACAGTAATCGCTGCCGCCCAGCACGAATGCGTGCGATTCGAGCTTCTCCTGCAATGCCACGCCGGCCAGCACATCGCCGGGAAAATCCTTTTCAGGATCGATGCCGACCACAATACCCGCGTTCGCATTGCGTTCGTTGCGCGAATACTGACTCATGCCGTTGGTGACGACACGCTCCGGCTCCGATGTCGCCGCGACGACCGTACCGCCAGGGCACATGCAGAAACTATAAACAGCGCGGCCCTTTCCGTGACCACGAGTGGCGTGATAAACCAGTTTGTAATCGGCCGCGCCGAGCTCGGAATGCCCGGCATATTTCCCGAGGCGCGCGCTGTCGATGAGAGACTGCGGATGCTCGATGCGAAAACCAATCGCAAACGGTTTCGCTTCGATATAGACACCGCGCTTTTGCAGCATGCGAAACGTGTCGCGCGAGCTATGACCGAGCGCGAGGACGACATGACGCGAATAAATCGTTTCGCCATTCGCCAGCACGACACCTTCGACCGCCCCCTTTTTCTTATCTGAGGGCTCGATCAATAAATCGGTGACGCGGCTATCAAAACGGACTTCGCCACCGAGCGCGATAATTTCCTCACGCATCGCAGCCACCACGCCAGTCAGACGAAACGTGCCGATATGCGGCTTGCTCACGTACAGAATTTCTTCAGGCGCGCCGGCACGCACGAATTCATGCATGACTTTACGTCCATAAAATTTCGGATCCTTGATCTGGCTGTAGAGCTTTCCATCCGAAAACAAACCCGCGCCACCCTCGCCGAATTGCACATTCGATTCGGATGTGAGGATTTTTTTCCGCCACAAATCCCATGTATCCCTGGTGCGCCGACGTACATCCCTGCCGCGCTCCAGCACAAGCGGCTGAAACCCCATCTGCGCCAGCACTAACGCCGCGAATAAGCCGCACGGACCGAAACCGATGACGACGGGACGTGCGCGTTTGTCGTTCGCAAACCCGGAAGGCGCTTGCGCAACCGGATAATAATTCATGTCGGGTGCAGGTTTTATGTGCGCATCGCCGGCGAATCGCCGCAACACCTCTGCCTCGCCGCGCACGTCGACATCGACGATATAGACGAACAGGATCGCGCTGTTTTTTCTGCGCGCGTCGTAACTGCGCTTGAACATATGAATCGCCAGCACATCATCGGCGCCAATTTGCAGGCGTCCGGCGATGGCAGCGCGCAAGGCGTCGGCGGGATGATCGAGTGGCAGGGCGAGTTCGGTGATGCGAATCATCGGAGATCCTGGCCGGTAGCCCCGGCAGAGGAATGAGCGGGTAGAATGGGCGCGAATTATACGTTGAGCCTTCCCTCTTTTCCAAAAGAGGGATCGAGGGGATTTCAGAAAGATGGCACGATCCAAAAGCAGTCACCGCTGGATGCAGGAACACGTCAACGACCCCTACGTCAAACAGGCGCAGAAAGACGGTTACCGCTCGCGCGCTGCGTACAAACTCATCGAGCTGAACGAAAAGGACAAGCTGATTCGCCCCGGCATGCTGATCATGGATCTGGGCTCGACGCCCGGCGGCTGGTCCCAAATCGCGGGGCGTCTCGTCGGCGATCATGGTCGCGTTATCGCCACCGACATTCTGCCGATGGATGCGCTCGAAAATGTCGATTTCATTCAGGGTGATTTCACCGAACAAATCGTGTTCGATCAATTGCTCACGCTGCTGGGCGAACGCAAACCCGATCTAATCATTTCGGATATGGCGCCGAATCTGAGCGGAATCGATTCGGCCGATCAGGCGTCGTCGATTTATCTGCTCGAACTCGCGCTCGATATGGCGCGGCGCGTATTGAAACCCAAAGGCAATTTCGTGGCGAAGGTTTTTCAGGGTGAAGGCTCGGACGATTTTCTGAAAGAATTGCGCACATCGTTCGAGAAAGTCGTGGTTCGCAAACCCGCGGCGTCGCGTTCGCGTTCTCGTGAAGTCTATGTCGTCGCAAAAAATTTTAATGGACCCTAGAGAAATACCTTTTCCATTTAAATTTTTCGCACCTGGTTCGCCCTTTAAAGCTTCAGCACTTCGCGTGTGTGACGCGCAATCATCAGCTCCTCGTTGGTCGGAATGACCCACACCGAAATACCTGCTCCAGAGGCGGAAATACAGGGAGCGTTTGCCCGATTCGCCGCTTCATCCACCGTAATGCCGAGCCATGCCAGACGGGCGCCGATCAGCGAGCGAATTTCCGCCGATCGCTCACCGATACCCGCGGTAAATACCAGCGCATCGATGCCACCCAGCGTCGCCGTTAGAGAGGCAATTTCGCGCGCCACATGAAACACGAAATATTCGACGGCGAGTCTGGCTCGGGACTCGTGCGATTCCAGCAGATCGCGCATGTCGGATGAAATGCCGGAAATGCCGAGCAGGCCGGACTTCTTGTAAAACAGCGATTCCAGATCGTCGACACTCATATTGCGTTCGCGCAACAGATAGAGAATGACACCGGGGTCGAGCTGGCCGCAGCGTGTGCCCATCGGCAAACCGTCGAGCGCGCTGAAACCCATCGTCGAATCGATGCTGCGCCCCACGTTCAACGCGCACAAACTGGCGCCGCTGCCGAGATGTGCGACGATAACGCGACGCTGCGCGATAGCGGGCGCAATGCTGCGCAGTGCATGCGCGATATATTCGTAGGAGAGGCCGTGAAAACCATAGCGCCTCACACCCGCCTCGTATAACTCGTAGGGCAGCGCGAATAATTCGGTCACGACATCGTGTTCCTGATGAAATGCCGTATCGAAACATCCGACTTGTGGAACGCCCGGTAATGCCTTCGCCATGGCGCGCACGACAGCGAGATTATGCGGTTGATGCAGCGGCGCCAGAGGATTAAATGTTTCGAGATAAGCGATTACTTCATCGTCCAGACACAGCGGCGCGCTGTATCGCGAACCACCGTGCACGATGCGATGACCGACGGCGATAATTTCTGTCGTGCTGCTACGCTCTGCTATCGCCTTCGCCAACGATGCGGTCGCCGTCTGTGGAGAGCCCGCCTCGCTTGCACTCAGCGATCGCTCGTGGCGATCTTCCCCTTCCTGCACGATTAAACGCGAGCGGGCACTGCCGATCCCTTCAATTTGCCCGCGCAAATCCAGGACGAGTTCGCCGCTGTCGCTGATATTGAAAATACTGAACTTGAGACTTGATGAGCCTGCGTTAACGATCAACAACGCCCGACGATCACGCATGTCACTGCACCCCGGCCATTTCGCATGTGCTGCCTATGCTACATGACCGGGAAATATTATCGGGTACATGATTTAACACACGCAGAAAAATCCTATGCGGAGAATTTACTCACCGCCTTCTGCAAATCGATCGACAACTGCTGCAAACCCTGCGCAGCGCCCGCCGCATCACTTACCTGCCTGCTATTACGCTGTGCCGATTCGGTGATGCGTGCGATCTGCCCGGCAATCTGTTCGCCCGTCTGCATTTGTTCGCGCGCGGCCACGACGATACCGCTGACCATGCGCACCGTTTCATCGGCACCGCTATTGATTTGATCGAGCGATTGTCCAGCGCGCGCCGCCAGTTCCGCGCTACGCTCGACTTGTGCGCGGCAGGTTTCCATTGTCGACACCGCACGCGCAGTGTCTTCCTGAATCGTTGCGATCATCGAGGTAATGTCGTTAGCCGAACTCGATGTGCGTTGCGCCAGATTGCGCACCTCATCGGCAACCACGGAAAATCCGCGGCCCTGTTCGCCAGCACGCGCGGCCTCAATGGCCGCATTGAGCGCGAGCAGATTGGTTTGATCAGCGATGCTTTTAATCGCGTGCGTAATTTTATTGATTTCATCCGAACGGCGATCGAGCGTAATGATGAGCTCGGACAATTCGCTGATGGCCTCCGCACTTTTCTGCATCGCGTGCGTCGCTTCGCGCACGACTTCGTTGCCTTCCTGCGAAAACGTACTCGCATTGCGTGCAATCGATTCGGTCGCACTCGCATGCTCGGCAACGCGATTGATACTTTCGGTCATTTGCGTAACGGCGTGCGCGCTCGACGATGCCGCGTCATTCTGCTCATAAGAGCCCTGCGCAACCTGCGACGACAATTGCGCGAGCGTCGATGATGAATGCATCACGCGCTCCGCCACCGCGAGCACGCTGCTGACCGTGTCGTCGATCTTGTCGACGAAACTATTGATCCAGCGCCCGAGCTCACCACCTTCATCCTGCGCCAGCTGCGCCGCATCGATTCGCTGCCCGAGCGATTCGCCACACTCGGCAATACCGAGCAGCACCCGCGACATCGCGTCGGTACGCCGGCCAAGACTCCACGCTTCCACCGCGTTGAGCGCCATGGCGACCGTACCCGCCGCACCCATGCCGACGAGCCACCATACAGGCGTCATCAATGCCGTCGTCGCCTGTAAAATGCCGAGCGCCGCAGCGCTTCCCAGCGCAGTCCATAAAATATTTTTCAGGACGCGAAACAGCAGCGGACGGCGGCGATAAACCTCTTCGAGATCGGCCTCGCACATCATGCCCCAGCGATCGGGCGAACCCGTTACCGTGAACGTAGTGCCCTTGCCGATCACCGGCACGTGACGATAATCGGGATAACCCGGATATTTCACGAAAATATTTTCACCGCAGCGAATCGTTTCGCGCACGCCTGGATGCAACTCCTGATTTGCCGGATCGGTAAAACGCAACTCGAGTTCGGTGTGTTGTTTGACGCGAACGATGCCGTATGCGGTGCGCACACCCTCGCGCAAATTGTCGCCGAGCGTGAATGAATCGTCCTCGAAACGCGAACGCGATAACGCAGTGCCTGCCGCGATATGCGAATCGAATTTTGATTCCACCATGAATAAATAATTGTCGCCGGAATCGCGATAGACGTGCCCGGCTTCGCGCTGAATAATGTCGCTGAGCACATCATTCGGCACACGCCCGCACAAACAGCCGACGGTGCGACCATCGCGCGCAATCGGCTGGTAAAACATCAATGTAATCGCATCGTGAAATTTCGACGTCGTCGGACCCAGTGCCCGTGTGAGTGAATCGCTGTAAGGACCGTGCAGAAAAGGCGCTTTCAATCCCGCCGCAACTGCACGTGCATCGAGATCGCGCTTGCCGACATGCGGCGCGTGCGTGGACGACAACACGGCGCCCTGCTCGTCGATAATGAACAGTTCGGAAAAATCCGGCGTACGCTGACGCCATTCAGCGAGCCGATGCTCCTGTTGCGACAGCGAAGAAGACGCTGCCTGCTGCGCCAGAGCATTCAATATTCCCCACTGGCTGTTTACCCATAATTGAATATGGTTGCGCCGGCTGGTGGCGATGCCCTCGAAAATTTGTTCGACGATGGGATAAATGGACTGATTGATAAAGCAGGAACGACCCAGACGCAATTTGCCGTTTGCGCCAAACCAGGACAGCCAGTTGCGCTCTCTCTGTGATAACCGCATTGAATCACTCTTCATTTTTATTCCCCGACAGCCGCCCGACGCGTAACTCATGCAAGCTGCGCAGATCAGGCACATTTATTATTCGACCGCACCAATCCCTGCGGTAAATCGCTGTAGACCAGCGGCGCCGTTGCCGCTCCGGAATAAAAAGAAAGGTCTCAAACCCTGATCGACGAATTGCATCGCCATTGATGAATGCCATCGATCAGGCCAGCGACATTCTGGATCAGAAAAAAGAGTAGTTCAGAACGGGGGAAATAAAAGGCGCTGTGACGAGGTGTGGACAAGCGGCCTGCAGGCGTCATCGAAACTCGCCGTTTTCGGGATATTTACAAAGGCGTTTTCGGGATACCTACAAATAAGTGCCAGAGCCATTTCCGGGCAATTGGCAGCCCGGGGCGCCTTGTTGACACTGGGAAAATTTCACGTTTATGATCCGTCACCGCGTATGGATGTACATGATGTCGCGGGTCATATCAAACAAATACATCACAGAACGGATTATTTACTATGCGCGCCCCGCTTCGTTTTCTCGCATTGATTCTTCTATTTTCCCCATCCGTTGTTCTTGCCGATGCAAAATCCGATATGGCGGAAATGCAGAAGCAGCTGAACCAGGAAGTCATGGACAGCGAATTCGAGACCGAGGATGTCGCGAAAATCGACGGTTACATCAAGGATGCGATGAAGAAGGATCTGAAACCCAAAACCACTCCCCCACAAAACTGGCAACCCGGCTATACCTGTGACAGCTATTATCGTCGCTATTATCGCTACAACTATTACGGATATCGTGACTGCCTGTATCACTATCGCTATTACGGCCGTTACTGGTAAGCCAGAATAATAAATACCTGCATTTCAAACCCATATACTCACATTTGAAGGAGCCCGTCATGATGACAGCGATTCGTCCGTTAAAATTCGCAGCCATCCTCAGCCTCGTCGCATTACTGGGAGGCTGCGCCGCAAGCCAGGTCGCATTGTCGAAAAAAGATCTCGACGTCCAGTCGCGCACGTCGACAGCAATCTTTGTCGATCCGGTCGCCAAAGAAAAACGCACCATCTATCTCGATATCAAAAGCGGCGTGATGGAGTTTGACCGGCGCGCATTCAAACAATTCGTGAAAGAACAATTCACTGAGCTCAACGATAACGGTTATCAAATCATCGACGATCCCGATAAGGCCCAATTCCTCATGGTGGCTTACGTGTTGAATCTGGAAAAAGCCAGCCCGACAGCCGCAGAAGCCGCTCTCGGCCAGGGTTACATGGGAGGCGCAGTTGCCGCAGGTGCGGTCGCCGGCGGTCTGGGAAATTCATCGAACCCCTATCGCGGCGCAGTAGCCGGCGCAGTGATCGGTGGCGCAGCTGAATTCATCTCCAGCAGCCTGGTCAAGGACGTAACTTACATGCTGGTGTGCGACGTTCAGATTCAGGAGAAAGCCAAAGAGGGTGTCATCGTCCGTAAAGATACGAAAATCAACACGAAAGTATCCGATGCGGGCTCGAGTCAACAGCGGGTTTCCGAAGCAACCGATCGCAAGGAATATCGCACCCGTATTGTCACCACGGCCAACAAGGCCAATCTGAAGCTCGAAGAAGCGCAGGAGCTGATGTTCAAGAAGACCGCGTATTCGATGTCGGGATTCTTTTAATCGGTTAGAAAAGTCTTTCCGAAAACAAAAAAGCCGGCAATTGCCGGCTTTTTTGTTTCAGCGATTTATTGCAGCGATGTCTACAGCGGTCGCATGTGCGGGAACAACAGCACATCGCGAATCGATGGCGAATTGGTAAATAGCATCACCAGTCGATCGATGCCGATACCCTCGCCCGCTGTCGGCGGCAAACCGTATTCGAGCGCGGTGACGTAATCGGCGTCGTAATACATCGCTTCATCATCGCCCGCTTCTTTTTCCCTGACCTGTTGCTGAAAACGCTCGGCCTGATCTTCGGCGTCGTTCAGCTCGGAGAAGCCGTTCGCGATTTCGCGACCGCCGATGAAGAACTCGAAACGATCGGTGACGAATGGATCGTCATCACTGCGGCGTGCCAGCGGCGATACTTCGGTTGGATATTTGGTGATGAATGTCGGCTGCTCGAGTTTTTCTTCGACCGTTGCCTCGAAAATCTCGATTTGAATTTTGCCGAGACCCCAGGTGTCCTTGACCTGGATTTCCAATTTCCCGGCGATGGCTTTGGCACCTGCCATCGTTTTCAATTCGTCGGCGTTGATGTCGGGGTTGTAGTGCAGAATCGAATCGAATACCGAGAGACGCGCGAACGGTTTGCCGAAATCGAATTGCCTGCCCTGATAGTCGATGAGCGTGGTGCCCAGAATGCGTTGCGCCAAATAACGCAGCATGTCTTCGGTCAGATCCATGAGATCGTGATAATCGGCGTAAGCCTGATAAAACTCGATCATGGTGAATTCTGGATTATGGCGTGTCGATAAACCTTCGTTACGGAAGTTACGGTTGATTTCGAATACGCGCTCAAAACCACCGACGACCAGACGTTTCAAATACAGCTCGGGAGAAATACGCAGGAACATCGAAAGGTCGAGCGCGTTGTGGAATGTCTCGAACGGCTTCGCGCTCGCACCACCCGGTATTGCCTGCATCATCGGCGTTTCGACTTCAAGATAATCGCGATCGGTCAGATAATCGCGAATGCCATCGATCAATTGCGAACGAATGCGGAAGGTGCGGCGCGCGTCTTCGTTCATGATCAGATCGACATAGCGCTGCCGGTATTTAATTTCCTGATCTTGCAGGCCGTGATATTTATCGGGCAGCGGACGCAGCGATTTTGTCAGCAGCTCGACCTTTTCGAGATAGACGTACAGATCGCCCTTGCCCGATTTATGCACGGGGCCTTCACAGCCGATGATATCGCCGATATCCCAGGTTTTGCTTTCGTTGATGACCGCTTCGGGTAATTGCTTCTTATCGACATAGGCTTGAATGCGCCCGGTCATATCCTGCAGTACGAGAAATGGGCCGCGCATCGCCATGATGCGGCCAGCGATTTTCGCTTTGCGATTCAGCGTTTCGAGTTCCTCTTTCGATTTATCGCCGAGTTCTTTCTGCAAGGTTTCAGCGTAGTTATCGCGACGGAATGCGTTCGGAAATGCGTTGCGCTGCTGACGAATCGCGTTCAGCTTCGCGCGGCGTTCGGCGATGAGCTTGTTTTCGTCGGGCGCAGTGGAATTCTGTTCGTCAGTCATGGTTTATAAACCCTGTTTCAAGGAAGCAACAATAAACTGGTCGAGTGCGCCGTCGAGTACGGCCTGGCAATTACTCGTCTGCACATTGGTGCGTAGATCTTTTACGCGTGAATCATCGAGCACGTATGAGCGAATCTGACTGCCCCAGCCGATATCGGATTTCGAATCTTCCATCACCTGCGCAGCGGCGTTACGTTTTTGCATTTCCAGCTCGTACAACTTCGCGCGCAACATTTTCCAGGCACGGTCGCGGTTCTGATGTTGCGAGCGCTCGGTCTGACACTGCACGACGGTATTAGTCGGTATGTGCGTGAGTCGAACCGCCGAATCGGTTTTGTTGATGTGCTGACCGCCGGCACCGCTGGCCCGATAGGTATCGGTGCGAACGTCCGCAGGATTGATGTCGATCTCGATATCGTCGTCGATTTCGGGCGAGACGAATACCGCAGAAAACGATGTGTGACGGCGATTGCCCGAATCGAACGGCGATTTGCGCACCAGACGATGTACGCCGATTTCCGTGCGCAGCCAGCCGAATGCGTATTCGCCCTGCACATAAATCGTCGCGCCTTTAATGCCTGCGACTTCACCGTCAGACACTTCGACGAGTTCGGCCTTGAAACCTTTGTCTTCGCACCAGCGCAGATACATGCGCAGCAACATGCTGGCCCAATCCTGCGCCTCGGTGCCGCCGGAGCCGGATTGAATATCGAGGTAGGCGTTATTGGCATCCATCTCGCCGGAGAACATACGGCGAAATTCGAGATCAGCGAGTTTTTTTCCGAGAGTTTCCAGATCAGCGGCGACCGCATTCGCGGTGTCTTCATCGTCTTCGGCAACGGCCATATCGAGCAACTCGCTCGCATCGGCCAAACCGCTGTCCATACTCTCGATGGTTTTGACAACGCTTTCGAGCGACGCCCGTTCCTTGCCGAGCTCCTGCGCGCGCTGCGGGTTATCCCATACGCTCGGCTCGCCGAGTTCGAGCTCGACCTCCGCTAAACGTTCTTTCTTGTTGGCGTAGTCAAAGATACCCCCTGAGCACATCGGTGCGGTCGGCATAATCTTTGATGGCATTGCGCAACGGATTGACTTCTAACATCTGGGAGACCGGATCTGCAGGATTTAAAGGGGCGGGATTTTAACCGATTTGCCGCCGGCGCCCAACCCGAAAAGACAGCAAGGCCGCTATAAAACCGCTGCCGATCGAACGAGCCGGACTCTACATCGCTTCGATATGTTCCACCAGCAATTGCACGCTCTGCTGTCCACGCCACTCGTTGATATCGAGACGATAGGCCGCGCGAATATTTTTGACTTCGGTATTCGGCCACTGACGCGTATCGATACCGAAGCAAATTGCATCGATAACTTGCTGCGGCGAATGGGGATGGGCCAGCACCATTTTCAGATGCCGTTCACCGACGAGACGCTGCTGTAACAATTGAAATTCGCCGTCGAATAACGGTTCGGGAAAATGCTGCCCCCACGGCCCGCCATCCCGCAACACCTGTGCAACTTCGAGCGAGAACGAGTCCGGCGTCAGTTCGCCATCGCTGAGCAGCACCGCAGTCAAATCTTCTTCGGTGAGGTGCTCGCGCACAACGGCATCAAATGCTTTCTCGAACGTTTTGAATTTGTCGCGCGACAAACTCAGACCTGCAGCCATCGCATGACCACCGAATTTATCGAGCAGGCCAGGATATGTCGTCGCCACCGCATCGAGCGCATCGCGAATATGTAAGCCGGGAATCGAGCGAGCCGAACCTTTGATCGTCACACCATCATCCGCATCCGCGAAAGCAATCGTCGGTCGGTGATAACGATCTTTAATGCGCGACGCGAGAATACCGATAACACCCTGATGCCATTCGGAGCGATACAAACTCACTCCCCACGGCAGCGCATTTGCATCGGAAAAATGTAACAGCTCAAGCGCCTGCAGGGCTTCGCGTTGCATGGTCGACTCGATCGCGCGACGATCGTGATTGAGCTCGTCGAGTTGCTGTGCAATTTCGCGCGCGTGATAGGGATCGTCGGTCAACAAACATTGAATGCCGAGCGTCATATCGTCGAGTCGGCCCGCTGCATTCAAACGCGGCCCGACTGCGAAACCGAGATCGCTCGCGACAATACGATCAAGCGAACGCTTGCCCACTTCGAGCAAGGCTTTAATACCGGGACGGCAGCGCCCTGCGCGAATGCGACGCAAACCTTGCGCAACGAGTACGCGATTGTTGTGATCGAGCGCAACCACATCGGCCACTGTGCCGAGTGCAACGAGATCGAGCAAATCAGCCAGATTGGGCTCGGAAATATTTCGGCTGGCGAACCAGTTTCGATTGCGTAATTCCGTGCGCAATGCGCTCAGCACATAAAAAATAACGCCGACACCGGCGAGATTTTTGCTCGGAAAACCGCAACCCGGCTGATTGGGGTTAACGATACACGCTGCCGCAGGAATTTGTTTTCCCGGTAGATGGTGATCGGTAACGAGTACGCGAATGCCGAGCGTATTTGCGGCAGCCACGCCATCGCAACTCGAAATTCCGTTGTCGACCGTGATAATTAAATCGGGGTTTTTCTGCGCCGCGACGGCAACTATTTCCGGTGTTAATCCGTAACCGTATTCAAAACGGTTCGGCACCAGGAAATCGACGTGCGCCGCGCCCATCGCCCGCAATGCCAATACGCCGAGTGCCGTGCTCGTCGCGCCGTCCGCATCGAAATCGCCGATGATAAGCATCGATTGCTTTTGCTCGATGCAGTCGGCAATTAGTTTTGCCGCATCGGACAGACCTTTGAATTGATCGGGAGTTTTTAAACGATTCAATTCGTGAGTGAGCTGTTCGCTATCGAATACACCGCGCGAAGCGTAGATATTCGCGAGAACCGAATGAGTATCAACAGAAAAATTTGTTGCTTGAGATATTACAGGGCGACGACGAATTTGCTTTTGCATTTATGCGAAACTCGCTCAGTCTAATCTATTGGAGCTTCCACCACCGAGATTACCGCGAACATCCGGTTGGTATTTTCGAAAACGCTGCAAGCACATCCATGTAAGCTCCGTCGGCGACATCGTGTCGCCGGCGGTTTCGAAAATACCAACCGGACATTCGCTACCCAGCATTCGAGAAGATTTAAGCCTTAATATTCGCAGCGATGAACTGCTGTACTTTGGCGATATCGTTCGGCAGCACTGTCATCCGCTCTTCGCGCTCGAACAAATCCGCCATGTGATGTGGTAACGGCACATCGTCTGGATAACCTGCCTGCTTCACAGCGTCAGGGAATTTCGCAGGATGTGCAGTCGCTAGCGTAATCATCGGTGTGGTTTTATCTCGACGGCATTCGCGCGCCGCTTTCACACCAATTGCCGAATGCGGATCGAGCAGATACTCGGTTTTTTTCCACACTTCGCCAATCGTCGCTACGGTAGTTTTGTCGTCCACCGCATAACTATCAAACAAACCGCGCGCTTTCGCGAATGCTGATTCGCTGAGCTTCACATCGCCTTTATTGAAATCGCTCATCAATGTGTCGATGGCCGCACCATTGCGATCGTAGCAATCGAACAGCAGACGCTCGAAGTTACTCGAAATAACAATATCCATACTCGGTGACAGCGTGTGCTGCAGTGGATGCTTGCTATAAAGATTACTGCTGATCAGGCGATGCAAAATATCGTTCGCATTCGTCGCGATAACAAGCTGCTCGATCGGCAGGCCCATTTGTTTGGCGAGATAGCCCGCATAGATATCGCCGAAATTACCGGTCGGCACCGAGAATGAAACTGCACGATGCGGACCGCCGAGCGCGAGCGCCGCATAAAAGTAATAAACGATCTGCGCCATGATGCGCGCCCAGTTGATCGAATTCACCGCGACGAGCTGGCGATCGCTCGGCAAAAATTGCTGCGCTCCGAAACTCGCTTTCACCATCGCCTGGCAATCATCGAAATTACCTGCGATAGCGATGTTATGAATTTTTTCGCCAATTACGGTGGTCATTTGACGGCGCTGTACGTCGGACACGCGATTGTGCGGATGCAGAATAAAAATATCGATATTCTTGCAACGCTTGCAGCCTTGAATCGCCGCAGAACCGGTATCGCCCGATGTCGCGCCCATGATCACGACTTTGCGCTGATTGCGCTCAAGCACGTAATCGAGCAAACGACCCAGCATTTGCAACGCAAAATCTTTGAAAGCGAGCGTCGGGCCCTGATGCAATTCCATCACCCAGTCGTTGTGATCGAGCTGAACGAGTGGCGCAATGGCGGGATGACGGAAATCGACATAGGTATCGTCGATGATTTTTTTCAAATCCGCAGCGGGAATACAGTCGGCAACAAATGGCTGCACGATTTTGAAAGCAAGATCGGTATAACTCAAACCTGCCCAGCTCGCGATTTCTTCGCGCGAATATTTCGGCAAGGTTTCAGGAACGTATAAGCCACCATCGGGTGCGAGGCCCGTTAGCAATACGTCTTCAAAATTCAGTGCGGGTGCTTTACCGCGGGTACTGATGTATTTCATCAATAAAATTCTCTTGTGAAATTTAAAATTGCTTGAAAAACGTATCAAGGGAAATCAGTGCAAGGCGCGGGTACAAAAACAACCGGAGTTTACACGTCAGTAAATGAGGATTGTTTTTGTATCCACAACGCAGCAATGATGAACGCAGTAGTTTTTCATCAATTTTAACCGGCGAGTGATTCGACGCGAATACGTACCACCTCGCCATCGATGCTATCGAGCGCTTCGATTTGCGCGATGGCCGATGCAATCAAACGCTCTTGCGTGCGATTGGTAAGAATAATCACGGGCACGTGATTCTGATTCACCGCCGGCTCTTTCTGAATCAATGCTTCGATGCTGATACCCAGATCCGACAGAATCTGCGCAACGCGCGATAACACACCGGGTTTGTCGTGTGCGGAGATGCGCAAATAATATGAAGACACCACATCATCGATACCGAGTACCGGTGTGCTGTCGAGCGCATTCGATTGAAACGCGAGATAGGGCACGCGGTATTTTGGATCGGTATTCAACGTGCGCGCCACATCGATGATGTCGGCAATCACTGCCGATGCAGTCGGCTCACTGCCCGCACCCGGGCCGTAATATAAGCTCGGGCCACCCGCATCGCCTTTAACCAGTACCGCGTTCATCACGCCGTTTACATTCGCGATCAAACGTTTTTCCGGAATCAGCGTTGGATGCACGCGCAATTCGATACCTTTTTCGGTGCGGCGCGCGATACCCAAACTTTTAATGCGATAGCCCAGTTGCTCGGCGTATTCGACATCGATCGGCGCGATGCGCGTAATACCTTCGGTATATACCTTGTTGAATTGCAGCGGAATACCGAATGCAATCGATGCAAGAATCATCAATTTGTGCGACGCATCGATGCCCTCGACATCGAAGGTCGGATCGGCCTCGGCATAACCGAGCGCCTGCGCTTCTTTTAAAACATCGGCGAATGAACGGCCTTTCTCGCGCATTTCCGTGAGAATGAAATTGCTTGTGCCGTTGATAATGCCCGCGAGCCATTCAATACGATTCGCTGCCAGGCCTTCGCGGATGGCTTTGATGACGGGGATACCGCCGGCAACCGCCGCTTCGAATGCAACATTCACTCCGCGCGCCTGCGCCGCTGCGAAAATTTCGTTGCCATACTGGGCAATGAGTGCCTTGTTCGCGGTGACAACATGCTTGCCATTATCGATTGCGCGCAAAACCAGTTCGCGAGCCGTGGTAGTGCCGCCAATCAATTCGACGAGAATTTGAATATCAGGATTGTCGGCAACTGCGAATACATCATGGGTGACGGCAACGCTTCCTGTCGGGCTGCCTGGATTTTCACGACGTGCGCCGATCTGCTCGACCACAATCGAGCAGCCCGCGCGTGCGGAAATCACTTGGCTATTGCGTTTGAGTACATTGAAAGTACCACTGCCCACGGTACCGAGACCGCAGATGCCTACCTTGATTGGGTTCATTGAGAGCCGACCGGTTATCAAAAAGTGATGCTTGAAAGCAGAAAAAACGAACGCGGATTTTATTGCAGTAAGGCTGACATTAAAACCAAAAACTTCGATCCCCCACGGAGGGCTGAGCAAGCTTTCCCATAACGAAAAAAAGCGGCCGCAGCCGCCTCTTTTTCACGCAGTCGCCGATCGACCATTCCTCGTCGATCACCCTGCCCTATTTAATACCGAGACGCTCGGCCAGCTCTTTCGCCGGCACATACCCCGGAATCAATTCGCCGCCCGCCGTGATCAGGCTTGGCGTACCAGTGACACCGATCCGTTCGCCCAGCTGGAATTGGGCCGTCACGGGATTATCCGCACAGGTATTGATGGGAACGCTCTCACCTCTCTTGAAGCGCGTCAGCGTGCCCTGACGATCCTTGGCGCACCATGCCGTTACGATTTTTTGATAGGACTCCGAACCGACCCCCGCCCGCGGATAAGCGATATAGCGAATTTCGATACCCAGGGCGTTGAGCTCCGGCACCTCCTGGTGCAATTTCCTGCAGTAGCCGCAATCGATATCGGTGAATACATTGAGCACAGCCTTGGTCGGCCCTTTTGGCTTGAAGATGATCATATCCTTAGCCTTGATCGTCGCGATTTCTTTCGCACGCAAACCCGACGCACGCTGCTCGCTCAAATTCACATAGGCTTTATTCTCCACGGTGTACATTTCACCGTGCACGAAATACTTGCCATCTGGCGATGCGTAGACCATCGGACCGTCTTTTATCTGCACGGCGTACAAGCCTGGAATTTCACTCGATGCAATCGATTCGACCTTGACGTCGGGACGCACTTCCAGCGACTTTCTGATTGCAGCCTCGATTTTATCGACCGACTGTTTATCGGACGACTGAGCGGCGGCGGGTAATGCGATCAACGCGATCGATGCCAGCATCGTCGCCAATAGTTTTTTCATCGTCATTCTCTCTATCGACTTGCAGATGTTTCGCATGAGTACGCGCCATCATGAGTACAGCGCCATACAGTATGGCTCAGCGCGCGTATTCTGCCGGGGAAGTGTGACATTCGAACGCGATTCGCTCGGCTGGTTCCTCCAGCTTCTGCGTAACAGCCGACAAAAACCCATAAAAAAAGCAGCCGAAGCTGCTTTTTTTACTGCGGGCGCGGCGACTGCGTCTATCGCCATCACATACAGGATTAATTGAGCTTTTCCTTGATGCGCGCCGCTTTGCCGCTGAGTTCGCGCAGGTAATAGAGCTTGGCTTTGCGCACATCGCCACGACGAACGAGCTGAATACCATCAATGAGCGGGCTATGCGTCTGGAAGGTACGCTCCACGCCAACACCGTGGGAAATTTTGCGTACGGTAAATGCAGAATTGAAACCGCGATTGCGCTTGGCGATCACAACACCCTCAAATGCCTGAATACGCTCGCGATCACCCTCTTTCACTTTCACTTGCACAATGATGGTGTCGCCAGGACTGAACTCAGGCACGTTCTGCTTGAGCTGCTCGGCTTCCAGTTGCGCGATGATTTTGTTCGCCATGATTATTTCCTCAATTACAAATCTAGAACTTTAAGCCTTAAAACCAGAAACAGTTTTACAGCTTATCAATTTTCATTTTTTGCTCGCGAATTTTTTGTTCACCAATAAATTCATCGAGCAAACGATGCTGTTCCTTATCGAGCTCCCGCTGCGCAAGCAGCTCGGGACGTCGCAACCATGTTCGACCTAGAGCCTGCTTCAGGCGCCAGCGCCGAATCAACTCGTGATTACCGCTGAGCAATACCTCCGGCACACGAAGATTTTCATACTCTTCAGGCCGTGTGTAGTGCGGGCAATCGAGCAGGCCATCGGTAAACGAATCCTGCTGCGCCGATTGCTCATCGCCCAATGCTCCGGGCAATAAACGCGTCACCGCGTCGATCATTACCATCGCGGCCAGCTCACCACCGCTCAACACGTAATCGCCGATCGACCATTCTTCGTCGATTTCGGTTTCGATCACGCGCTCATCGATACCTTCGTAACGCCCCGCGACCAAAATCAGTTGCTCGCGCGCTGCTAATTCTTCCGCACCGCGCTGATCGAACTTGCGACCTTGCGGCGACAGATAAATCACCTTCGCCTGCGGCAATTCCTTGCGCGCTGCCGTTATCGCTGCGCGCAACGGTTCAATCTTCATCACCATGCCAGGGCCGCCGCCGTAGGGCCGGTCATCCACGGTTTGATGACGATCACTGGTAAACGTGCGTGGATTCCAGCACTCCACCTTTAACAATCCGCTATCGACTGCGCGACTCGTGATACCGCAGTCGATCACCGCATCGAACATCTCGGGAAACAGCGTGATCACACCGATATGCATGTGTCGCGCTTCTCCGCGGTATTTTCAGTTCGTTGCGTTAAAAATCCGGATCCCAATCAACTCGCATCGTCTGCGCAGCGAGATCGATTTCGAGCACGACCTGCTCAGGCAGGTAAGGGATCAAGCGCTCTTTGCGATCGATGCTGTGCTCATCGCCTTTAACGACCAACACATCGTTAGCGCCGGTTTCGAGCAAGTGATCGACTCGCCCCAGCACCAACCTGCCGCGCTGCGGATGATCGGTAATCACCTGCAACCCTTCCAATTGGCGCCAGTAATATTCGTTTTCGGGCAGCAACGGTAGTTGTGTCGCCACCACGGCCACATCGCAACCGACGTACGTTGCGGCCTGCTCGGGATCATCGACCCCTTTCAGCTTCACTATCAGCCCCTTGCCGTGCGTTTTGCCCTCGGCGACTTGAGCTACCTGCCACACTCGCTGTCCGTCAATCTGGCCGTGACGCTGAATCTGGCAGTAGTGATAATCGAGAAAGTTATCCAACGGATCCGTGTAGGAATAAACCTTCAACCACCCCTTGACACCAAACGTTCCGGTAAAGCGGCCGATCACCACAAGATCGGCGGGGGCGATCGTCATACTCAAGCGGGTTGCTGTGCCTGTTTGACCAGCGTCGCGACGCGATCAGAGAGTTGCGCGCCCTGGCCAACCCAGTGATTCAAGCGTTCGAAGTCAACGCGCAGACGCTCTTCACCGCCGCGCGCGACCGGATTGAAGAAGCCGATGCGCTCCAGATAGTTACCGCTGCGCGGGCTGCGGCTGTCGGTGACCGTCAGGTGGTAGAAAGGACGCTTTTTGGCGCCGCCGCGTGCTAAACGAATCGTTACCATTGTGATTCCCAGAATTTGTGCGCCGCGAAATCACTCCGCACACGCAATCAATACAGTAAATCTGGCTGAGCGGCCAGAAAGGCGCGGTATTGTAAGTGAAAGATCCCGCTTTGCAAACGCTTTAGTGCACTCTTTCATGAGGAAAACCCACTTTTAGTGTGCAGAAAAGCGCCGAGAACTAGAGGCGCCGGCCCAATCAGCGGCCAGGGAAGCCTCCGCCTCCGCCCAGCGCACCGCCCATGCCGCGCATCATGCTGGCGAGACCGCCTTTCGAAGTCACCTTTTTCATCATTTTCTGCATCATCTTGTGCTGCTTGAGCAGACGATTCAGATCCTGAATATCGGTCCCCGAACCCAGGGTGATGCGGCGCTTGCGCGAGCCATTCAATAATTCGGGATCGCGACGCTCGGCCGGCGTCATCGAATTGATCAGCGCCTCCATCTGCGCGAATTGCTTTACTCCGGCCTGGGCCTGCGCCATCTGCGCGACATTACCCATGCCCGGCAATTTGTCGAGCATGCTGGTGATGCCGCCCATATTTTTCATCTGCTGCAATTGATCGCGCAGATCTTCGAGATCGAAACCCTTGCCTTTCTTGATTTTCTTCGCAAGCTTCTCGGCTTTGGTTTTATCGAGTTTCTGCTCGGCTTCTTCAATGAGCGACAAAATATCGCCCATGCCGAGAATACGCGACGCGATACGATCGGGATGGAACGGATCGAGCGCAACGGTTTTCTCGCCGACGCCGATAAATTTAATCGGCTTACCGGTGATATGACGAACCGACAGCGCCGCGCCGCCACGTGTATCCGCATCCGCTTTCGTGAGAATCACACCGGTCAATGGCAGCGCATCGCTAAATGCCTTCGCAGTATTCGCAGCATCCTGACCTGTCATCGCATCGACGACGAACAAGGTTTCCGCGGGGTTCACCGCCGCGTGCAGCGCCTTGATTTCATCCATCATGTCGGCGTCGATATGCAGACGGCCGGCGGTATCGACGATGACGACATCGCAAAACTTGATGCGAGCGGCATCGATCGCCGCCTTCGCGATATCGACAGGCTTCTGCTCTGTCGAGCTCGGGAAAAATTTCGCACCGACCTCATAGGCCAACGTTTCGAGCTGTTTAATGGCGGCGGGACGATAAACGTCGGCACTGACCAGCATTACCGACTTCTTTTCCTTCTCCTTCAAATAACGTGCGAGCTTGGCCGCCGATGTGGTTTTACCCGCACCCTGCAGACCCGCCATCAAAACCACAGCAGGCGGCTGTACAGCCAGCTGTAATTTCTCATTGCGTTCACCCATCACGCGCTCGAGCTCGTCCTTAACGATTTTGACGAACATCTGGCCAGGGCTCAGGCTTTTGCTGACCTCCTGTCCCACCGCGCGCGCTTTTACTGCCTCGACGAAGTCTTTCACCACCGGCAATGCCACATCGGCTTCGAGCAGGGCCATGCGCACTTCGCGCGTCGCTTCCTGCACGTTCTCTTCGGAAAGGCGCGCCTGCCCAGTGATATGGCGCAGCGTTTTTGACAGACGGTCGGTTAAATTCTCAAACATTGAATCGATCCACCAGAGTTACGCACAAAATATTGCAGCCCGAACACATGACCTATGTCTGCGCTTAACGAGCCGCTTGCTTTCGGATAGCAAACTGTTGAAGTATACCGGATTCGTTTTTACCCCGTCCTTCCGCCTTTATCATGGATTTGCAGAACGCACGATGATTCACGCTGTCGCCAGCATCACCGCCGTGGTGCTTTATCTCGCCGCAGCGCTGTATCAAGGCCTGTATTTGTTCAATCAGAAACACCGGCCCGCTCGCGGTTTATTTCTTACGCTCGGCGCCCTCGCCACCGTGGCGCATGGCATCAGCAGCATGGGATTGATTTATACCAGCCAGGGCATCGATCTCGGCTTTTTCCGCATGCTTTCGCTCGTATTCTGGTTTGTTAGCGTCATCGGTGTTTTGAATGGCCTGCGCCGCCCTGTCGACACTGCATTAGCGCTACTGTTTCCGCTCAGCGCCATGTCGATTCTGATTTCATTCCTGCACGCGCCCGGTGCGAATTTTCAAAATCTGGGCACCGGTGTTTTCACGCACATCATTCTTTCGATTCTCGCTTATAGCGTGCTGGCGCTGTGTGCATTGCAGGCGCTGGTACTGGCCGCTCAGGAACGTGCGCTCAAGAAGCGCCATCTCGCTGGCGTGCTCAATGTTTTGCCGCCATTGCAGACCATGGAGGCCATGCTGTTTGAGCTACTGTGGGCCGGTTTGATTTTACTCAGCATCGCGATCCTGACCGGTGCGCTTTACGTCGAAAACCTGTTCGCACAACACCTCGTGCATAAAACGGTATTCTCGATTATCAGCTGGTGTATTTTTGCCGGTTTGTTATGGGGGCACCGGCAACTCGGCTGGCGCGGTCATACCGCCGTGCGCTGGACCCTCGCCGGTTTCGCAACGCTGGTTCTGGCGTATTTCGGAACCAAGTTTGTTCTCGAGCTGATCCTGCATCGCGCAGGCTGAGCCGTCCGGATATCGGCGCGGTTGCTCGCCAGCTTTTTTTTCTTCAAGATAGCCCTCCCCAGCTGACACAGGATCGTATTTTTGAACGAGGTTCCTTTAGGACTCCTGTTTTTCGCGCTCGGCGCACTTATCCTGCTTTCCGCGTTTTTCTCGGGCTCCGAGACCGGCATGATGGCATTGAACCGCTATCGACTGAAGCATCTGGCATCGAGCGGACATAAAGGGGCGAAGCGCGCCTCGCAATTGCTCGAACATCCCGAGCGACTCATCGGCTTCGTCCTTATCGGCAATACACTTGCAAACGTGCTGGCCTCGGCGCTCGCCACGATTATTGCGATCCGGCTATTTGGCGATAACGGAATAGCAGTCACCATTGCCACTTTTCTAGTCGCCGTCACATTGTTGATCTTTTCCGAAGTCGCACCGAAAACCGTGGCTGCACTTTATCCCGAACACATCGCACTCCCGTTCAGCCATGTCTTGAAGCCACTGCTGCGCTGGACCTATCCCGCCGTGTGGTTCGTGAACTCCATTACCAACCGCATGCTCCGGCTGATTGGCATCGACCTCGCCAAGCGCGAGGAAGAGCCGCTCAGCCAGGACGAACTGCGCACCATCGTCAACGATGCTGGAGAAATCATTCCGCAACGGCATCAGGGCATGCTGCTCAATATTCTCGACCTCGAACAGATGTCGATCGATGACATCATGGTTCCGCGCGGCGAGGTGATCGGGCTTGATCTCGACGACGATGATGCAACACTGCTCCATCAACTCAGCGAATGCGAATTCACCCGCATTCCGGTATTCAAGGCGGATATCAACAATATTATCGGCGTGCTGCATCTGCGCTCGGTCAGCCGCATTATCGATAGCGGTGGCGCCTTGAACCGTCGCGCATTGATGAAGGAAATCGACGAACCCTATTTCGTCCCCGAAGGCACGCCGCTGCATACGCAATTGTTTAATTTTCAGAAGCAAAAACGCCGCCTCGCGATTGTGGTCGACGAATACGGCGTGGTACAGGGCCTGATTGCGCTCGAAGACATTCTTGAAGAAATCGTCGGCGAATTCACTTCCAACCTGAGCGATGATTCCGAAGAAATCATCGAGCAGAACGACGGCTCTTTCGTCATCGAAGGCAGCGCGGGCATTCGTGAAATCAATCGCACGCTCGACTGGAAACTGCCAATCGACGGCCCGAAAACATTGAATGGATTATTGCTCGAAAATCTGGAGGGGTTTCCCGATGCACACGTCGGCGTGCGCATCGGTGATTACTTCTTTGAAACACTCGATGTGCAGGGAAATATCGTTAAACGTGTTCGCGCTTTTTACGATGCCGAATACGAGACCGCGTAAAAACCGCAGGCAAAAATATTCGTTACTCGTCGGTATTCTTTTTGTAAGTCAGCGTTTCCAGAATCTCATCGATAACCTCATCGTCCATGCCGGCATCATCGATATCGCAGGCATAGCTCACGATCAAATTCAGCTTATCGGCTTGCAACAGCCACTCACGCACAGCGTCGCCTTCGTCTTCGTACTGAAAATATAAGCCGCTGAAATCGCCGACGCGCACCTCCCTGCCCTGCACATCGACAGGAAGCCATTCGGCGGCGAGCGCTCGCAGACCGACGTTATTGTCGGCATGGCTTTCGAGCAGAGTAATTTCAAGCGCGCCGATGCCGTCGGGATCGGAAATAACGATGGTTTCTTCGTCCTGCTCGGCTTCCCACTCTTCCGGCAAATCGAGCAGCCACCAATCGGTTTCTACGGTATGCATTCAGACTTCCTCTCTCAGTGGCAGAGCTCGACTCATTAACAGTGCATCTTCACGACCATCGTGCGCAGGATAATAATCGCGTCGCTTGCCATCCACCGCGAACCCAAGCGATGAATACAATTCGATTGCACCAAAATTGCTGACCCGCACCTCGAGCAGACAACGCGCGGCGCCGCGCAGCTCGATCTCCCTCAAACCGAACGTTAATAATTCTCGCGCGAAACCATGACGCCGCCATTGCGGATGAATGACGATATTGAGCAAGGTTGCTTCATCGATGACATGCGAAAACAGAATGAAGCCGATCAACAAGCCTGCACGCTCCATGCCCCAGCCAAAATCGCCGATCGCAAAGCTATCCTGAAACTGCCGCAAACTCCACGGAAACGGATTTGCCAATTGCTCGATTGCATGAATCGCAGAAGCATCAGCAGGCGTGAGTTTACGCAGCATCGCTCATCATCGCCTCAGCGCTCCGCCAGGTGGCGAATATCATTCCATAGCGGGCGTTTGAGTGCCGGATCTTTTGCACAAGCCAGCAAACTACTCGATTTAATTACACGCACTTCGCTTTCGAAGATACACCATTGCTGTGCGGCTTCACCAAGCAATAAAACCACATCGATTGCACGCTGCTTAATTTGCTTATTGAGATACGCGGACAGCGTTTCTTTAGCTGCCTCGGCATCGCGCGGAATTTTCGGTTGCCGTGTCAGCGGCCAGACAAAACTATCGAGCACGTATTGCGCGGCTGCGGGCCGCAAAGCCGGCAACATATTGCTGAGGAGTTTTTGAAATGCCGCGTGCTCTGCGTTCGATGCAGGTGCGGCATCGATCAATAAAATACCGCCCGCTGCGAGCACAATACTGAGCGCAAACTGCGGTTCTGGCTGGCTATTGGCAACCCGTTCACTTTGCGCGTTCGGCGCTTTGATTTCGCTATTTTCACTGGTGCGTAGCGGACGCCTTGCAGCAGGTTCGATAATCGGTGTGCGCTGCACCACAATGCTCGCCGACTTTCCATCGCGAGCTGGCTCGATGGTGCTTTCGTTAACGATTTCGGTGGAATTGGCAGTTTCGATGGGCGCGTCAAGCCATTCGCAGGACTCGGATAATTTCGCGCCCGGCAGAATAAAACGCGGCACATAGTTCTCGATGCCGAGTGCCGCGAGATATTGCGAGCGCAGTGGTTCGATCACGCCATCGGCCTCTTTCCGAACAACGTCACGTCGTTAAACACCTTCCAGCTGGGGATGCGCACGCACCACATTGGCGGTGAGCAGATTGAGCGCTTCGAGATACGCCTTCACAGACGCGACGACAATATCGGTATCCGCACCCGAGCCATTCACGATCACACCGCCGCGATCCAGCCGTACCGTCACCTCGCCCTGTGAGTCGGAACCGCTGGTAATTGCGTTGACCGAATACAGCACGAGCTCCGCATTGCTCTGCGCGATTTTTTCGATGGCATTGAATGATGCGTCGACGGGGCCATCGCCTTCTGCGCTGATCGTTTCGGATTTACCGTCGATCAACAAGGTGAGATTCGCGGTTGGGCGTGTGCCGGTTTTTGAAAACGCTTCGAGCGATTCGAGCTGATATTTCGCGGTAACTTCCGGCACCGCCACATCGCTCACCAGCGCCTGCAGATCTTCGTCGAAAATTTCGGTCTTTTTATCGGCGAGAATTTTAAAGCGCGCGAAGGTTTCGTCGAGCGCCTCTTTTTCCAATGTAATACCAAGTTCTTCCAAACGCGCTTTCACCGCCGCGCGGCCCGACAATTTTCCCAGCACGAGCTTATTGGCTTTCCAACCCACATCTTCGGCGCGCATGATTTCATAGGTTTCGCGATGTTTAAGCACGCCGTCCTGGTGAATACCCGATTCGTGCGCGAACGCATTCGCACCGACAATCGCTTTATTCGGCTGCACCGGGAAGCCGGTGATGGATGACACCAGGCGCGACGCAGGCACGATGTGCAGCGTATCGATATTGGTTTCGACGGGAAATAAATCGGCACGTGTGCGCACTGCCATCACGATTTCTTCGAGCGATGCATTACCCGCGCGCTCGCCGAGACCATTGATCGTACACTCGACCTGACGCGCACCGTGCAATACCGCCGACAACGAGTTGGCCACGGCGAGGCCCAAATCGTTGTGGCAATGGACCGAGAAAATCGCTTTGTCGGCATTTGGAATCGTTTGCATCAGGCGACCGATATTGCTGCCGTATTGACCCGGCTCGCCGTAACCGACGGTATCGGGCAAATTGATCGTGGTCGCGCCCGCATCGATCACCGCCTCGATGATGCGGCAGAGAAAATCGAAATTGGAACGCGAGGCGTCTTCGCAGGAGAACTCGACATTGTCGGTATATTTGCGTGCGCGCTTGATGGCGAGCACGGCGCATTCGAGCACCTGTTCGGGCCGCATGCGCAGTTTGTATTCCATGTGAATCGGCGAGGTTGCGATGAAGGTATGGATACGCGCCGAATTGGCGGGCTTCAACGCTTCGGCCGCACGGTCGATATCTTTATCGTTGGCTCGCGCCAGGCTGCACACGGTGCTGTCCTTGATCGCTTCGGCAACGGCTTTCACCGCTTCGAAATCGCCGGGGCTCGCAATGGCGAAACCCGCTTCGATGACATCGACGCGCAGCTTTTCGAGCGTCTTGGCGATACGGACTTTTTCGTCCCTAGTCATCGACGCGCCGGGGCTCTGCTCGCCATCGCGCAACGTGGTATCGAAAATCACGAGTTTCTGTTTGGACATGCTGCTACTCCGGAGGAATCTCAGCGGCGTCGAGCGCCGCGTGTTGGCGCCAATTTTCGCAAAATCCGGCCGGTAGCAACAGTGATTTAATCGTTTGAAGGGAGTTTAAGTGGGCGATAAGCGGGGCATCCCCGCTCAGGATTGGCATTGAGAATGACGGAAATCCGCCTGCATCAACGCTCCTGAGCCCAGCGCGGTTGATCGGCATCGGCGGAAATCAAACTGAAGCCGACACCGATGCGATTCCAGGCCTCTTACTCGTGAAGATCTATTTGCAAAAAGACGAAGCAACGTCAACATTTGTGACAAGCTGGCGAACATATTTTTTAAGAAATGAAAAAGGAGCCCTTCGGCTCCTTTTTGGCATTGCATCGAAACAGAATTACGCTGTCGCTTCCGCGCCCGCTTCTTCCACTTCTTTGATCGACAACTTGATGCGGCCGCGCTGATCGACGTCGAGTACTTTGACACGAACTTGCTGACCTTCTTTCAAATAATCGCCGACGCTCTGCACACGCTCGTTGGAAATTTGCGAGATGTGCACGAGGCCGTCTTTGCCAGGCAGAATCGTGACGAATGCGCCGAAGTCGACGATACGTGCGACGGTGCCTTCGTAGATTTTGCCCACTTCCGCTTCGGCGGTAATGCCGAGTACGCGTTGTACTGCTGCATCGGTGCAGGATTTATCGGCGCCGTAAATACGCACGGTGCCGTCATCGTCGATATCGATTTGCGCTTGTGTCTCTTCGCAGATACCGCGAATCGTTGCGCCGCCTTTACCGATGAGATCGCGAATTTTCTCGGCATCGATTTTCACAGTCATCATGCTCGGCGCGTTGTCAGACAACGTTGCGCGCGAAGTGCTGATCACTTGATTCATCTGACCGAGAATATGCAAACGCGCAGCGAGTGCTTGTTGCAACGCGATTTCCATAATCTGCTCGGTGATGCCCTGGATTTTGATATCCATTTGCAGCGCAGTCACACCGTTTGCGGTGCCGGCTACCTTGAAATCCATATCGCCGAGGTGATCTTCGTCACCGAGAATATCGGTGAGAACCGCAAAGCGCTCGCCTTCTTTCACGAGACCCATCGCGATGCCAGCAACCGGCGCCTTGAGCGGTACGCCCGCGTCCATCATCGCCAAACTGCCGACGCAGACAGAAGCCATTGAGCTCGAACCGTTCGATTCGGTGATTTCCGATACGACGCGAATCGTGTACGGAAACTCTTCGGCGCTTGGCAGCATCGCAGCGAGACCGCGACGAGCGAGACGGCCATGACCGATTTCGCGACGGCCCGGGCTGCTCATGCGCCCCGCTTCGCCAACCGAATACGGCGGGAAGTTGTAGTGCAGCATGAAATTATCTTTGCGCTCGCCTTCAAGTGCATCGATCAATTGCGCATCGCGCGTGGTGCCGAGCGTTGCCACACCGATCGCCTGCGTCTCACCGCGAGTGAACAGGGCCGAACCGTGAACTTTTGGCAACACGCCGATTTCAACGCTGATACCACGCACAGTTTTGTTATCGCGACCATCGATACGCGGCTCCTGATTGATGATGCGCTGACGCACGATCGATGCTTCGAGATCCTTGAATAAATTCTTCACGTCTTCTGCGGCGAACTCGGAACCTTCGGCAGCAAGTTGCGCAACTGCCTGGTCCTTGAGTGCAGCGACACGATCGTAACGCACTTGTTTTTCAGTGATGCGATACGCTTCGCCGAGCTGCTCTTTGAAGCCATCCGCAAGTGCTTTCATCAACGCGGTATTCGGTGCCGGCGGTTGCCAGTCCCAACGCGCTTTACCCGCTTCTTTCGCGAGTTGTTCGATCACTTGAATCACGGCCTGGAATTCTTGGTGCGCAAACAAAACTGCACCGAGCATTTGATCCTCGGTGAGTTCCTCTGCTTCGGATTCAACCATCAACACCGCTTCTTTCGTACCTGCCACCACCATATCGAGCTTGCTGGTTTTGAGCTGCTCGTAAGATGGATTGAGGATGTAACCGGTTTCGTCGGTGTACGCCACGCGTGCGCCGCCGATTGGACCATTGAACGGAATGCCCGACACAGCGAGCGCGGCGGAGGTGCCGATCAGCGCTGCAATATCCGGATCCTGATTCTTCTCAGCTGCCATTACGGTACAGATCACCTGTACTTCGTTTTGGAAACCTTCGGGAAACAGCGGACGAATCGGACGATCGATCAACCGCGAGGTGAGCGTTTCTTTTTCGCTCGGGCGGCCTTCGCGCTTGAAAAAACCGCCGGGGATACGGCCGGCGGCATAGGTACGTTCCTGGTAGTGGACAGACAATGGGAAAAAGTCTTGTCCTGGTTTGGCGCTTTTCGCGCCGACCACGGTACACAGCACCACGGTTTTATCGATGGTGACCAGTACAGCGCCGGTGGCCTGACGCGCAACGCGTCCGGTTTCCAGAGTCACCGTCTGTGCGCCCCACTGGAATGTTTTTGTAATCGGATTCACTCGGAAATCCTCCCTTAAAAATGAAATAAGGCGCAGCTTATTCTGCGCCCTGATACTCTCGTTATTTGCGACCTAACACTGGCCCTGTATCGCGACCACTTAGCGACGCAGACCGAGACGCTCGATCAGCTTGGTGTAGCGATCGACATTTTTGCCTTTGAGATAGTCCAGCAATTTGCGGCGCTGGTTAACCATGCGAATCAGACCGCGACGCGAATGGTGATCTTTGCTGTGCTCGCCGAAGTGGCCTTGCAATTTGTTGATGTTGATCGTGAGCAGCGCAACCTGCACTTCCGGCGAACCGGTGTCGCCTTCTGCGGTTTGATAATCCTTGATTACTTGTGCCTTTTCCTGAGCGGACATTGCCATTTCAAATTACCTCGTTACAAATATGCCGAATTAATCGAGCCTGCCCGCGCATATTTACAGACAGGTTCGCCCGCGAGCTCCATTAATGAAACCGGAACTGTTGGGAATCAAATACCGCTGCTCATCCATTCGATGCCGCAGACGGCAGGTTTACCAAACGACGCGGCGCTACACGCCCGTCATCCAGAATTTCGCCGACGCCGATAAATTCGCCGGACGCCAATTGTAGCTGCACCAAGCCTTCCGTGGGCGCTTTCGGTACTAACACCGGCTGGCCCTGACGCAAATAAAATCCAGCGGCTTCGGCCAATACCAATTTAGGCAGAGCACCCAACGCTAACGTGGTCGGTCGCAACAATGCATCCATTTCACCGAGCGCATCGTGCGCTTTCAAACTTTCCAACGTAACCAGCGAAACACTATCGGCTTCACTGAACGGTCCCGACTGCACACGATGCAATTTGCTCACATGCGCACCACAGCCGAGCACCTTACCGAGATCCTCTGCAATGGAACGCACGTAAGTGCCTTTGCTGCAGTGGACGAAGATATCGACCTCGGCATTTGTACGCTCTTCATTCAGAGCCGGCCGAAACGCTTCGATGCGCAATTCGTAAATCGTTACTGCCCGCGGCGTACGCTCAACCTCGATGCCTTGCCGCGCCAACTTGTACAACGGCTGACCATCTTTTTTAATGGCTGAAAACATCGATGGCACTTGTTCGATATCGCCGCGAAACTGCACGAGCGCCGCTTCAACTTGCTCCTGCGTCAATTGCGATGCATCGCAGTGCTCAAGCACTTCGCCATCGCTATCGCCGCTCGCAGTGGTGACGCCCAATACGAATGTACTGCGATAGGTTTTATCGGCATCCAGCAAATACTGCGAAAACTTGGTCGCCTCGCCGAAACACAACGGTAACACCCCGGTTGCGAGCGGATCGAGACTACCCGTATGACCCGCCTTCGCTGCTGCATACAAACGTTTTGCCGTTTGCAATGCTGCATTCGAGGTCATGCCAGTCGGCTTGTCCAAAATCAAAATGCCGTCGATCGGCCGACCGCGCCGTTGTCTTGCCACGTTGCGACTCCTCTTGCGCTTTCTTTACTAACGCTTCGTTAGTGGATGTCGCTATCGTCGCGATGCTCAGCGTGTTCACGGTCCGCTGCGACAGCATCGTCTATCAATTTGCTCATGCGCGCACCGCGACCGATCGATGCATCAAATACGAAACGCAATTTCGGTGTAGTGCGCGCATTGCTGATTTTCGCGATCTGCGTGCGCAAAAATCCTGCCGCATGATTCAGTGCGGCAATCGATTCCACAGCCTCATCCGCAGAGTCTTTACCGAGCACGGTGACATACACCGTCGCATGCGATAAATCACGACTCACTTCCACACCGGTCACGCTGACCATGCCGACGCGCGGATCGCGCACTTCGAGCTGAATCAGCCCAGCGAGTTCCTGCTTGAGAAAATCGCCGACACGACTGGTGCGTTTAAATTCTTTGGCCATCTTCCTCTAACACTGCCTTTTAGGCGCAACGATTCAAGATCACACCACGCCGAAATCAGAACTTTCCGGCGCGGTGCTCAACACCTACAAAGTACGCGCGACTTCTTTCACCTGATAAACTTCGATCTTGTCGCCGACTTTCACGTCGTTGTAATTCTTTACCCCGATACCGCACTCGAAACCATTGCGCACTTCGCCGACATCATCTTTGAAGCGGCGCAGTGATTCGAGTTCGCCCTGGTAAATCACTACATCGTCGCGCAATACCCGAATCGGGTTGTTGCGATAGATGATGCCTTCGACAACCATACAACCGGCGACCGCACCAAATTTCGGCGAGCGGAATACATCGCGCACCTCGGCAATACCGACGATTTCTTCGCGGCGTTCCGGCGACAACAAGCCGACCAATGCGCCTTTGACATCGTCGATAAGATCGTAAATAACGCTGTAATAACGAATATCGATGTTTTCGTTTTCCGCCACTTTGCGCGCGACGCTATCGGCACGCACATTGAAGCCGAATACCACCGCTTTCGCCGTCAATGCGAGATGCACATCGGTCTCGGTGATACCACCGACGCCTGAGCCCACCACCGTGACTGCAACTTCGTCGTTGCCGAGGTCGCCAAGCGCTGCCTGCAACGCTTCGAGCGAACCGCGCACATCGGTTTTGAGTACGACATTGAGCGTTTTCTTCTCGTCGGCACCCATATTCGCAAACATGTTGTCGAGTTTTGCTGTGTGCTGGCGCTTGAGTTTTTGTTCGCGGTCCTTGTGCTGGCGGAAATCGGCAATTTCGCGCGCCTTTTTCTCGCTTTCAACCACGACGAATGGCTCACCGGCATCGGGCGTGCCATCGAGACCGAGAATTTCGACGGGAATCGATGGGCCCGCGGTATCGACAGGTCTGCCGTTTTCGTCGAGCATCGCGCGCACACGACCGTATTGTTGACCCGCGAGCACGATATCGCCCGATTTGAGCGTACCGGCCTGCACGAGAATCGTCGCCACGGGACCGCGGCCCTTGTCGAGACGCGCCTCGATAACAATACCCTTACCGGGAATATCTTTCGGCGCAGTGAGTTCAAGCAGATCGGATTGGAGCAATACCGCATCTAACAGATCGTCTATGCCTTGACCGGTGTGAGCCGATACCGCAACGAATTGCGTATCGCCGCCCCAATCGTCGGGCACGACACCCTTCGCCACCAGTTCGTTTTTCACACGATCGGGATCGGCGGAATTTTTGTCGATCTTGTTGATCGCCACCACGATCGGCACATTCGCCGCGCGCGCGTGCTGGATCGCCTCTTCGGTCTGCGGCATCACGCCATCGTCGGCAGCCACCACGAGAATAACGATATCGGTACTCTGCGCACCGCGAGCACGCATCGCGGTAAACGCCGCGTGGCCTGGCGTATCGAGGAAAGTGACGATGCCCTTCGGCGTTTCGACGTGATACGCGCCAATGTGCTGCGTGATCCCGCCGGCTTCGCCACTCGCGACTTTGGTTTTGCGAATGTAATCGAGCAACGACGTTTTACCGTGGTCGACGTGGCCCATCACGGTAACCACAGGCGCACGCGCCTCCGGTATACCACCGTGAGCGGCTAACGATTCGATCAGAGCCTCCTCAAGTGCATCGTCGCTGACGAGTTTCGGCGTGTGGCCCAACTCGACCACAACAATTTGTGCAGTCTCCTGATCGAGCGCGTCATTGATCGTCGCCATCACGCCGAGCTTGAACAGCTCCTTGATGACATCCGATGCTTTTACCGCCATACGCGAAGCGAGTTCGCCGACAGTGATCGTTGATGGAATCGCAACTTCGTACACAATTTTCTCGGTTGGCGTCTGGAATGCATGACGTTTTGCATCGTCCGGCAATTTCAGTGAACGTTTCTTGCGACGGCGCATCTGCCCGTCGTCATCATCTTCGCCGACAAAATCCTCGACATGCAGATGTGCGCGCGCAATGTTGCGCGGCTCGAATGATGTCGTCGTCGTCCCACTGCCACGCTCCTTGCGCGCTTTCTTTTTCGGCTTGTCGTCCTCGACCTCATCCTCCGCGCGCTTGCGCACACCTACCACGGGCTTAACCGCATCGCGGCGCGCTTTTTCGCGCTCGGCATCCGTCGTCGGTGCCGCCGTACCTGGACCGCGCGAGGCGGCTGCCGCAGCGCGCTGTTCCTGCTCGCGCTTCGCTGCGATTGCAGCGTCGCGGCGCTCGCGTTCGCGACGCTCCTCTTCCTTGCGCCGCGCTGCGCCCTGCTGTCTCAATATTTCCGGATCAATATTGGCGCGATGCAGCTCCGGACGCGGCTCAGGCACAGTGCCTGGCTCGATGGATCGCGGCACGGTCGTTTTCGGTGCCGCTACAGGCGCTGGCTCGAGCTTCTGCTCGGGCGCGATTTCCGCTTTAATCTCGGGGGCCGGCTCAATAACGGGAGCGGCCTCGGGCGCAGCAATCACCTCAACCTTCACAGCCTCTTCGACGACCGCTACCGGCTCGACTTCGCTGGCAGGCAATTCCGATGCTTCAGCCGTAACTTCCTCGACCTCGGAATCACCGAGAAGATCGCGTTTCACGTAGGTGCGTTTTTTCCGAACCTCGACGCTAACGGTTTTCTTCGCTGTGCCACTGCCTGTCTTCAACGTGCTGATGGTTTTGCGTTTCAGTGTAATTTTGCGCGGCTCGCCGGCCTCTTCGCCGTGGCTACCCTTCAGAAACGTCAGCAACGTTTGCTTGTCTTCATCGGAGACAAGCTGATTCGGCTGGCTGTGCGAAAGCCCGGCCTCCTGCATTTGTTTCAGCAGGCGATCAACTGGCGTACCGACCACGTCTGCCAGCTGACTAACAGTCACTTCTGCCATGCAATTCTTCTCCCAAGCCTCGTTCGATTCGCCACTATTCTCTGGTTCACTTTCACTCGAAATTCTGTGCAGAAATTATTTCTGTTCGAGCTCCGCAAACCAGGGCGCGCGCGCCGTCATGATCAACGCTGCTGCGCGCTTCTCGTCGAGACCTTCGATGTCCAACAAATCTTCCACCGCCTGTTCGGCAAGATCTTCCATCGTCACAATGCCGCGGCTCGCAAGTAAAAACGCGAGATGACGGTCCATGCCTTCCATGTTTAATAAATCTTCTGCGGGTTCGCGATTGCCGAGTTTTTCTTCGCTCGCAATCGCCTGTGTGAGCAGCGCATCCTTCGCGCGCGCGCGCAATTCCTCGGCGATGTCGCGATCGAAACCTTCAATCGCCATCAACTCCTCTAGCGGCACGTAAGCAACTTCTTCGAGACTGGCAAAACCCTCCTCGACCAACACGCTCGCGACATCCTCATCGACATCGAGACTGCCCATGAACATCGAAATCACCTGCCCCGACTCCTGCTGATGCTTCGCAGCCATGTCGTCGGTGCTCATGACGTTGATGGTCCACTCGGTCAGCTCACTGGCAAGACGGACGTTCTGACCGCCGCGACCAATCGCCTGCGCGAGATTATCTTCGGACACCGCGACATCCATCGTGTGCGTGTCTTCATCGACAACGATCGACTCGACTTCTGCCGGCGCCATCGCATTGATAACGAGTTGCGCAGGATTGTCATCCCACAGCACGATATCGACGCGCTCATTGCCGAGCTCACCCGATACCGCCTGCACGCGCGAACCGCGCATGCCGACGCATGCACCGACCGGATCGATACGGCCATCGTTGGTTTTCACGGCGATTTTTGCGCGCGAACCCGGGTCGCGTGCTGCCGCACGAATTTCGATAACCTGCTCGGCGATTTCCGGCACTTCGATACGGAATAATTCAACCAGCATTTCCGGGCAGGCACGGCTCATATAAAGCTGGGGACCACGCGCATCGGTGCGCACATCGAGCAGAATCGCACGGACGCGATCACCGACGCGAAATACTTCGCGACCGACCAGCTCCTCACGCGGCATTACACCTTCGGCATTGCTGCCGAGATCGATAATGATGTTGTCGCGCGTTACCTTCTTAACCGTACCGTTGAGCAGGGAACCAACGCGATCGCGATACTCATCGACGACTTGCGCGCGCTCGGCTTCGCGCACTTTCTGTACGATCACCTGCTTCGCCGTTTGCGCAGCGATGCGGCCGAACTCGACATTTTCGACCTGCTCTTCGTAAATATCGCCGGCTTTTAATTCAGTATTTTTCTCGTGCGCTTCCTCGAGCGTAAATTCAGTGCCGAGCAGGGCGACTTGATCATCAGCCACCACTTTCCAGCGACGCAGGGTGGTGTAATCGCCGGTGGTGCGATCGATCGTGACCTGAATATCCGCCTCTTCGTCATAGCGTTTTTTCGTCGCGGTCGCCAGGGCCTGCTCAATGGCTTCGAAGATGATGCCGCGCGGCACACCCTTTTCGTTAGAAACCGCTTCAGCCACCAGTAGAATTTCTTTGTTCATTCTCTGCCTCGCACTCTATTTCGCAGACATCTGAGCTTTACCGCTCGATTTATCCGTTGCTGATCCAGAGCCGCAATCAATCGAATTGCGGCACGATATGCGCCTTGTCGATCATGTCGATCGGCAACAAAAACTCATGTTCGCCATCGGTAACGACCACTTCATCCCCTTCGACACCCTGCAGGCGACCTGCAAAGTTGCGACGCCCCTCGAAAGGAACACGCAGTCTTATCTTGACGTTTTCGCCGATATAACGCGCGTATTGCTCGAGCGTGAATAACGGACGATCCATACCGGGCGATGAAACTTCGAGTGTGTACTCGACCGCGATCGGATCTTCCACATCCAGTACTGCACTGAGCTGACGGCTCACAAGCGCGCAATCATCGACATTGATGCCTTCGGGGCGATCGATGAAGACGCGCAGCAATGTTTGACGAGCATGAGTAAAAAACTCCAGCCCCCAAAGCTCATAGCCCAACGCCGTTACCGTTGGCGCCAGGATCGTCTGCAGCTGCTGCTCTTTCGACATCGCCTTTCTTTAGCCTTCAGCGGACCCATTCATGACATTGAACTGTCCGTTCATTTTCCAGCAGAAATTTCACGAATAAAAAATGGGCACTAGGCCCACTTTGAAACAGTGCCGCGCCGATACGCGCGACACCCATAACAAAAAGCCCCTAAGAAGGGGCCTTTACTTCATCACCGCGCCTATGTGTCATCACGCGCAGTGAGCCTCTATGTTCTCGATTCGCGCGGCCTCGAAATTCCTAGTCCGCAGCAAGGGCGGCAAGTATAAAGAGATGGGTCGACACGGTCAACGAAAAAGCCCTTTATTCGCCATCAATCAACGGGTACTGGTGACGGATAATTCCAGGCCGACGGCCGCGAGCAATTGTTTCTCCTGCAACAGATCCTCACGCGTGAGCGGATGCTGATCGAGCCACTTCGGCGGTAACTCCAGACGACAGCGCGCGCCCACGAAACCAATCCGGATACCGGAGGCAGGAACCAGCGCACCATCGCGGCGACGCAGGAAAAGACAGGCTAAACGCAAAATGCAGACAAGACGCCAGTCGGGTGCAAACCCGTACGCGGCGGGCTCGGGTTTCAGCTTGCGACGGTGATTGAGCACGAGGAAGCTCAAAAGCTGCTGCTCCTGACGCGAAAACCCTGGCATATCACTGTTAGCGACGATGTACGCACCATGCTTATGGTACCCGGAGTGAGCAATACTGAGACCGATCTCATGCAGGTCGATCGCCCACTGCAACAGCTTCTTGGCCTGCCCGGTTTCGGTTTCGATCTGCTGCTCGACCTGCCCCAGAAGCATCATCGCCAGCTTCGCAACTCGACGTGCCTGAGGCCGGTCGACGCGGTATTGCTCCATCATCCGCTCGATCGTCTCCACACGCTTGTCGCGGTGGTGCAGCCGGCCGGCCAGATCGTAAATGATCCCTTCGCGAATTGCATACATCGAGACATGCATCTCCGCGATTTGCAGCTCTTCGAATATACCGTGCAACACAGCCAGTCCGCCGGCAAATACCGGGCGACGATCCTCATCCAGACCGGGTAGCTCCAGAGCGTCGGAGTTTCTTGCGGCGATCACCTCACGCGCCAGGGTGTCCAGCCCATCGGCTGTAATGACATGATTGCGGTTCAGGCCCATGCCATCGAGCACCCGCTCGACCGACCGGATGGTGCCGGATGACCCGACCGCCTGATCCCAATTGCTGGCATCGTATTCGCTCGCCAGGCCCTGTACTTCACTGCGCGCAGCTAATAGCGCCTTCTCATATGCGCGACGCGTCACCCGCCCTTCGGGAAAGAATTGGCGCATGAAAGATACACAGCCCATATACAGGCTTTCGAGTTTTACCGGTTTGTTGCGGCCCAGCACCAGCTCGGTCGAGCCACCGCCGATATCGACGACCAGACGCGTCTTGTCCTCGGGCGTAAAGTCTTTGGCAACGCCGAGATAAATCAGCCGGGCCTCCTCCAAACCGCTGATGATATTGATCGGCGCGCCGAGAACTTTCTCCGCCCGGACAAGAAAAGCATCGCGATTCCGCGCCGCGCGCAATGTATTTGTCCCCACCACACGGACATAATTTTTGGGCAGAGGGCGCAACCGCTCCGCCATTTTGCTCAGCGCCTCCAATGCGCGCCGCATCACTTCATCGCTGAGATTGCCATCATCCTGCAGTCCGGCCGCAAGACGAACCATGTCTTTATAACGGTCCACCACCAACAAACGCCGGCCATCGAATCGCGCCAACAGCAAATGAAAACTGTTCGATCCCAAATCGAGTGCTGCGTAAATTTCGTCGGATGTGCGCGCCAAACTGCCTCCTCGCGAACTGCTGATCAAAACGCTATTAAAGCGCATTCCCTTCCAACTCGAAATGCAAAATGACACCGTTACGAAAGTGTCAAAAAAAGTTCTTATACTGTATTGACTGAATCAATAACCCCCGCCCGAGTCGACCATGACGCCCAAAACCAATAAAGCCAAAAAAAATCTACCTTATATTCCGAAGGAGCTAAGCTGGCTCTCCTTCAACGAGCGTGTTTTGCAGGAAGCCGGGGACCCAAAAGTTCCAGCCATTCAGCGAGTACGCTATCTCGGCATATTCTCCAACAACCTCGATGAATTTTTCCGGGTCCGGGTAGCCGACGTGCGCCGCCTTGCAAGTTTTACCACCGGCAGCGAGCAGGATCATTACAAAAAATTGCTCGGACAAATCCAGCAAAAAGTTATCGAACTACAACGCCGTTTCGATCGAACTTACCTCGATATCCTTGCGCAATTGCGCCGCAGCCGCATTTATTTAGTCAATGAAACTCAACTCGATGAACATCAAGCCAAGTTCGTTACGCAATATTTCGATCGTGTCGTTCAGCCAGAGCTCGAACCCGTGTTACTGAGCGACGAATATCCCCTACCTGAATTAACCGATGCCTCAATTTATTTAGCCATCAAATTAATATCGGAACAGCAAATTCGTTTTGCCCTGCTCGAAGTGCCCACCGAGAGGCTTGATCGCTTCGTTGAAATTCCTGCGCGCAACGGCCAGCGCGGCATTGTTTTCATCGTGCTTGAAAATATCATCCGACACAGTCTCCCCCGTGTTTTTCACGGAGTATTCGCCATCGAAAAAGCCGAAGCCTTTACGATCAAATTGACGCGAGATGCGGAGCTGGAGATGGATGAGGGGATTGCACAAAGTCTTCTCGACAAGGTTTCCACGAGCCTGAAGCGTCGTAAAAAAGCAGACCCTGTGCGTTTCGTCTACGACACCGCAATGCCCGAAGACCTGCTGCAATATCTGACCAAACGTTTAAATCTCGGGCGATATGACAGCACGATCCCCGGCGGGCGCTATCACAACTCAAAGGATTTCATGAATTTCCCGCGTGTCGGTTCGAATTCACTGGAATTCAAATCCTTGCCGGAACTTCGAGTACCCGCCTTACATCAAGACGAAAATATTTTCCGCTGCCTTCGCGCGCAAGACGTGCTACTTTACTATCCCTACAACTCATTCAATCACGTTGTCAAACTACTTGAAACCGCCGCATTAGATCCAGCAGTTAAATTCATAAAAATATCTCTCTATCGCGTCGCCAAGCATTCGCACATTGTCGACGCCTTAATCAACTCAGTAAGAAATCATAAGAAAGTTACTGCCATCGTTGAACTGCAGGCACGTTTTGATGAAGAAGCCAACATTGGTCTCGCACGACGCTTAACAGATGGCGGCGTCAATGTGATATTCGGCATTCCCGGGCTAAAAGTTCACAGCAAATTGATTTTAATTGCGCGCAACGAAAATAACGTGCTGCGATATTATTCCCACATCGGCACCGGCAACTTTAACGAGAAAACAGCCAATGTTTACACCGATTTCAGCCTGATTACTTACGATCAAGAAATCGGAACCGATGTAGTCAATGTGTTTGATTTCATTGAGTTCACCTACCATCGCCATCGCTTCAAACACTTACTCGTATCACCCCACAGCAATCGAAGCAGTTTAATGGCCCTGATTAATACCGAAATTGCGAATGCAAAGGAGGGCGAATCCGCCAGCATTACAATCAAGTGCAATAATCTTGTCGACGAGCGAGTGATAGCAAAATTATATGAGGCGAGTCAGGCGGGCGTACGAATTCGATTAATAGTTCGTGGCATGTGCTCACTGGTGCCCGGTATAAAAGATGTGAGCGAAAATATCGAAGCCATCAGTATCGTGGATCGCTTTCTAGAACATCCGCGTGTATTTATTTTTAACAACAGGGGAAGGCCGCTTTATTTCATTTCGTCGGCGGATCTCATGACTCGAAATTTAGATTTCCGAGTCGAAGTAACCTGCCCAATTTACGATTCAAAACTGCAACAACAATTACAAAACATCATTGACATTCAATGGAATGACAATGTAAAAGCCCGCATACTTGACGCCGAGCAAAGCAACAAAATGAGAAATAGACGAGGCGCACTTATCCGCAGCCAAGAAGCTATACATCACTATTTACAGAATGGGGAATTACCTGAAGAGTGAACGCGCTAGGCGTTAAAGATCTTTACCTCCCCGCCTTCCCTGACAGCGAGGTAAAGCACTCCATCCCTGATTTTGGCCAATCCTAGGCATCTGTCCGTAGATTTTTCATCCTTGCATCATTCTTCCTGAATGACGGAGTCATATTACCAGTCCAGTCGCATAATTATTTAGACACAGGCCTCATTTTTACCAAGATATCGAATAATTCTTTGTTTAAAACTCAAAACGGAAGCGCTTGCGAAGCACCTTTGGTACCAATTGGCGGGTGGTGTTTTGTCACATGGGAAGCTGCGCCTGCCTACCGGAAGA